>JBFWYI010000008.1:0-154871 GCA_050186575.1 Sandaracinaceae bacterium
CCCTGGGGGGGCTGCTGGGTGGCGCGGGGGTGGGTGGGGGGCTGATTGGTGGTGGGCGCGGCCGCCGGGTCTGTTGGGGCGGACTTCCGAGCACCTGGGGCGGGCGGCTGCTCGGGGGGGGGCGGCGGACTTCCGAGCACCTCGGGCGGGCGGCTGCTCGGGGGCGGGCGGCTGCTCGGGGGCGGGCGGCGGACTTCCGAGCACCTCGGGCGGGCGGCTGCTCGGGGGCGGGCGGCTGCTCGGCTGCCGGCCGCCGGGCGGGCGGCTGCTCGGCTGCTTGGAGGTGAGCGCGGCCGCCGGGTCAGATTGGGCGGACTTCCGAGCACCTCGGGCGGGCGGCTGCTCGGACCGGACTTCTCGGGCGGGCGGCTGCTCGGACCGGGCTTCCGAGCACCTCGGGCGGGCGGCTGCTCGGACCGGGCGGGCGGCTGCTCGGACCAAAACGGGGCGCGGCTGTTCTGACCAAACGGGGGCGGCTGTTCAGACCCCGGAGGGTGGCGATCACACGACGAGCTGACGCAGCGGGTCGAGCGTGATCACGGCGAGCTCGTTGGCCGCCGTCGTGAGGTCCGCGATCCTTCCGTCGACCACGCCCTCCGCCACGCCGAGCAGGGCCGCAACGAGGGTGTCGGCGTGCATGCCGATCGTGCCGAGGTGCGCTCGGATGACGTCCGGCGCGCCCGCGCGCTCGCGTAGGTACTGGAAGAAGTCCGCGCGGAGCTGGGTGTGGAGATGGCCGAGCACCTGGCCGAGCTGGGACGGGCTGCGCCGGTAGCGCAGGAACAGGTCGATGACCTCGCGCTCCTCGCGGAAGAGGGTGAGCATCTCCTCGTAGCGCGCGGCGAGCGACGCACGATCGTCGGGACCGACGCGCAGGGCCGCCATCCACTCGGCGATCTGCTCGCGCAGCTCGCGGCCGACCCGGTCGGCGAGCTCCTGCTGGAGGTGCTCCGGGTTCTTGAAGTGCGCGTAAAAGCCGGACTGCACGATGCCGGCCTCCTTTGTGACGCGCACCGTCGTGAGCGCGGGCAGGCCCTCGTTGCGCAACAGCTCGACGGCCGCCTCCAGCATCCGATCGCGGGTCTGCTCGCGGCTGCGCTTACGCTTGCGCGGGGGCGGGTCCGACATCGCGGAGGTCTAGCACGAGCGAGAGAGGTATCGGGATCGCGAAATCGCGGGGCGATTCGCGTATCGCGGTGGATTGCCCACGAAAAACGAGCGTACCAGCTTGAAATCTGATCCTGGGTGATGCATCTATCATCTGAGTGGGTGATGGGGCTATCACTGCGGCGAGAGGACGGTAGTATGCGGGCTCGACGGCTGGCGACGATCGGTTCGGTGTTCGGTTTGGCGCTCCTGCTCGGGGTGGGGTGTCAGGCGCTGACCCAGGCGGAGGCGTCGGAGGCGCTCGAAGAAGCGGAGATCGCCGCCCAGGCGAGCGCGCTCGCGTCCAGCAGCGTCGAGATCTCGACGAGCTTCACGATCGGGATGGCGGTCGAGGACGCGGCGATGGAGCTCCGCTCGTTCATCGAGAGCCAGCTTCCGTGCGCGGCGATCACGGTCGAGAACGCGACGTTGACGGTCGAGTACGGCGCCAACCCCGGCTCGTGCACGTATCGCGGCCAGACGTACGGCGGCGTCCACCAGATCACGGTGATGCGCAACGAGATGAACGACGTGGTGGTGAGCCACTCGTGGATGGACTTCCACAACGAGACCGTGACGGTGAGCGGGAGCGCGATGGTCACCTGGAGCGTCGCGGATCCCTCGCGCCACGTGGTGCACGAGCTCACGTGGACGCGTCTGAGCGATGGGCGCACCGGGACGGGCAGCGGCGATCGCATCCAGCGTCCGCTCGAGGGCGGGATCCTCACCGGGTTCTCGGAGGACGGCTCGCGCTCGTGGATGGGCGAGAGCGGCACGTACACGCTCGACATCGCCGACGTCGAGATGCGTTGGGTCGATCCGGTGCCGCAGTCCGGCGCGTACACGCTGACCACGCCGGCAGACAAGGTGCTGAGCCTCGGGTTCGACCGCGCCGACTCGAACACGATCACCGTCACGATCACGAACGGGATGCGGACGTACACGTTCGACGTGACGACCCTGCCCTCCGAGGGCTGATCGCGCGAACGACCGCCGAGGTCGATGCGAGGTGGCGAGGCCGGGGCGCTCGCTATACTGCGCCTCCGATGAGCGACGTCGAGGAGCCGACCCTTGGATCGGTCGAGGTGCGGGTCCACGAAGACGACGATCCGCGCATCGAGCGCATCCTCGATCTCATCGACGAGGCCGCACGCCCACGCCCGCTCGAGGAGGTCCTCGGCGTCCTCTGCTCGGAGGTCGCGGCCATCGCGCACTCGGACGTCGCGTCGATCTACGTGCGCGACGAGGACGACGACGAGACGCTGGTGATGCGCGCCAACGTCGGCTTCCCCGGCGGCGCGATCGGCAAGGTGCGGCTCTCCGTCGGCGAAGGGATCACCGGGTTCGCGGCGGAGTGCATGCGCCCGGTGACCGTGTTCACCGCGCACGAGGACGAGCGGTGGAAGGCGGTGCCCGGCCTCGGGGAGGAGGAGTTCCCCGTGTTCCTCGCGCTCCCGATCCTGGTCGGCCGCCGCGCCGAGGCGGTGCTCGTGCTCCAACGGCGCCGTGACCCTTACGAGCTCGACGAGGTGGTGCTCGCGACGGCGCTCGCGACGTCGTTCGCGTACGCGCTCGAGCGCGCGCGGGCCCGCGAGGAGCACGGCGACGACGCGGTGCCGCGGCACGCGCACCTGGCGGGGCGCGCGCGATCGTCGGGCGCGGCGCTCGGTCGCCTCGAGACGCTGCCCACCTTCGAAGGCTTGGCGGCGGTCGCGCGCGCGCGCGGGCTCGCCGATGAGTCCGATCCCGAGCGCCGCATCGCGCGCGTGATGTCCGCGCTCGACAGCGCGGGTCGTGACTTCATGCGCGGCTTCCGGCTCGTCGAGGCGGGGCTGCCGCCCGCGGTGTCGGCACACCTTCACGGCCTGTTCGTGCTCTGGGACGACGAGCGCCTGCGCGACACGGTGCGCGAGCGGGCGGCGGCGGAGGCGAACCCCGCCGCCGTGCTGCGCGACGTGGCGCGCGTCTATGCGCGGGCCGCGTACGGGGCGAGCGGCGCGGCGGATCCGAGCTCGCGCGCGCGAACCCGCGAGGTGGAGACGCTCTGTCTCGTGGCCACGTTGCTCGCGCTCGATCTGCGCTCACCGATGCCCGGCGCGGTGCTCGCGCTCCCCGAGGGCCTCGGCGCGCTGTTCGCGCTCCACGCGGTGGTGAGCCGCGTCGCGGCGATCGCGGTGAGCACGCCGCTCGCGGAGGGCGCGCCGTCGGTGGAGATCGCAAAGGCCGCGTCGCTCCCGCTCGTCGATCGGGTCGGCGGCCTGTTCGCGTGGGCGCGGAGCGGCGACCGCGTGCTCGTCGACGCGGACGCGGCGGTGGTCCGCGTGAACCCGAGCGCGACGGTGGTGGCGGCGTTCCGGAGGCAGGCATGAGCGGGCTCGCGCTCTTCGCCGCCCTCGCGGTGGCGGCCGTCGCGATCGGGCTCGTCGCGTCCTGGCTCCACTACGGCTACTGGGTCCGGCGCTTCACGCTCGACGTCCCGTACGAGTCCGTCGAGCGGATCCCGACGGGGGACGGATCGTTCGTCGAGCTGCGACGGTTGCCGAGCGTCGCGCCGCGCGAGCTCGTCGACGAGGGGAGCGACGAGAGCGAGGACGATCGACCGCCGGTGCTCCTCGTCCACGGCATCGCGCTGAACCACCGCAACAACGACCTCACCGAGGACATCTCGCTCGGCCGCGCCCTCGGGCGCTCGGGCCGCGACGTCTGGCTGCTCACCCTGCGCTGCGGGCGCGACGACCTCCCGTGGCGCGAGGAGCGCCTCGTCTCCTTCGAGCGGATGGCGCGCTACGACCTCGCCGCGGGCATCGAGGCGGTGCTCGAGCGGACGGGGGCGCGGCAGCTCGACTACGTCGGCTTCTCGATGGGTGGAATCCTCCTTTACGCCGCGATCGGCCGCACCGTACCGGCGGAGCACCTCCGTCGGGTCGCGATCATCGGATCGCCCGCGAAGATCGAGGCTCCCTTCGCGATCCTCTCGAAGATCGCGCGCTTCGTCCCGCACTGGCTCGTGCCGACGCTCCGGCTGCGGCTCGTCGGGAGGATGCTCGCGTTCATGAGCGAGTGGTTCAAGACCCCGATCCATCACTGGATCTACCAGGTCGACAACGTCGATCGCGGGATGGCGCCGTACGCGATGGTGAACGGCTTCGTCAATATCCCTTACCCGCTCGCCTCGGAGTTCGTGCGCTGGGCCGCGAGCGACGGAGCGGTCCGCTACGGCGGGGAGAAGGTGATCGACGGCCTGCGCGCGGTGTCGACGCCGGTGTTCTTCGTGGCCGGCGCGGCCGACCGTCTCGCGCCGCCGCACACCGTGCGGCTCGCCTACGACGCGTGGGGAGAGGAAGTCGAGGGCGTCGACAAAGCGTTTCGCGTCGTCGGGATCGAGGGCGGCGCGGCAGCCGACTACGGGCACGGCGACCTCGCGATCGGTCGGTTCGCGGAGCAGGACGTGTTCGATCCGGTCCGCGCGTTCCTCGCCGGCTGACCCCGCCGTCGAGCGTTTCGGCCTTCGTTCGAACGAGAACGACACGCCGGGTTGGAAATCCGCGCGGCCCCCGTCGACCGACCCTCGAGGAACGACGGAAGCGGCCGGTCGAGCGCTTCTTTGGAGGGTCAACTATGCGTGGGATGAGCGGGCGCGCGACGCGCGCGGCGATCGTATTGGTCTTGGGGTTGGGGGCGTTCGGGTGCTTGCCGGACAGCCACCACCAGGTGCTGCCACCCCCGGAGGTGGGGGACACCGCGAGCGCCACCATCGGGGCGGCGGGAGGCGAGCTGACGCTGGAGGCGCTCTCGCTCGGCGTGCCGGCGGCCTCGCTCGACGCGGAGACGGAGATCTCGGTCACCGTGATCGAGGAGACGCTGCCCGCGTTCTTCACCGCGTTCTCGCCGGTGTTCGAGTTCGCGCCGGCCGGGCTCGTGTTCGACGCGCCCGCGACGATCCGGCTCCCGTTCGAAGGGGACCCTGAGACCGCCACGATCTTCTGGACGACCGAGGACGGGCAGACCTACGCGGCGCTCGACACCCGGATCGAGGACGGCCTCGCGGTCGCGGAGGTCGCGCACTTCAGCCGCGCGTTCGTCGGCACCGCGTGCACCGGTCCGGACTGCTGTGACCGCGGCCGCGGCGAGCTCGACGTGCTCCTCATGGTCGACAACTCGAATTCCATGGCCGAGGAGCAGGCGTCGTTGGCGGTGCAGATCCCGCGCATGGCGCGCGTCTTCGCGACCGGTGACCTCGACGACGACGGCGTGCAGGACTTCCCCGCGCTGACCAGCATCCACATGGGCTCGGTCGGCTCCGACATGGGCACGGCGGGCTTCAACGTCCCCACCTGCGCGAACGCCCAGTTCGGCGACGACGCGATCCTGCGGAGCGCGGGCGACACCGCGATGATGGGCTGCGCCGGCACGTACACTCCGTTCGCCTCGCTCGGAAGCGGCCCGACCTCGGCCGAGGTCGACGCGTTCGTCGAGCAGGTGCAGTGCACGGCGATCCTCGGCACGGGCGGATGCGGATTCGAGCAGTCGCTCGAGTCGATGCTGAAGGCGGTGACCCCCTCCTCGTCGCCGCTGACGTTCTTCATGGGCACCTCCGGCCAGGCGGACGGTCCGAACGCGGGCTTCCTCCGCCCCGACTCGATCCTCGCCACGGTGGTGCTCACCGACGAGAACGACTGCTCGGCCAGCGACGGCGAGCTCTACAACATGTCGAGCTCCGTCTACACGGCCGATCCCAACCTGCGCTGCTTCGCCAACCCCTCGGCGCTCTACGACCCGAGCCGCTACATCGATGGTCTGCGCGCCACGCGCAGCAACCCGAACGACGTGGTGTTCGGTCTCATCGCCGGCATCCCGGTGGATCTCGCGGGGGCTGACCCGGCGACCATCAACGCCGACCCGCGCATGCAGGAGATGGTCGATCCCGCAAACCCGACCCGCCTGATCGAGTCGTGCAACACCCCGGGCACCGGCCTCGCGTTCCCGCCGCGCCGCCTCGTCGACGTCGCGGCCGGCTTCAGCCACGCGACGGTGCAGTCGATCTGCCAGTCGGACTTCACGCCGGTGGTCGACGCCATCCTCCAGCGGGTCGCCGACCGCGCGAGCGGTCACTGCGGTCCGTAGGACACCTTTCTTTTCGATCTCCACCCCGAGACGGCCGGGCCGCGCCACGCGGTCCGGTCGTCGCCTTTCCGTCCGCTCTCATCCGTCGCATCCATGACAATGTACTGTGTTGATTCGCGGCTATCGTCGCGTCCCCGCGTCGCGGCGAGGCGATGACCCCGCGTCCGGCGCTCCGGCGTCCATCCCTCCCGCGTCGTTGCCGGTCACGATGAGGACGGGTCCGCTCTGGTAGGCGTGCGCGACCGGCGACGCCCCGGCGTCCGAGGGCATGCTCCCTGCGTCCACCTCGACGATCGGACCCGCCTCCGTCGCCCCGGCGTCGTCGCCCGTCTCCCCCGCGTCGCCCCACGCTCCGGCGTCCTCCTCCATCCCGGCGTCCGGCGCCTCGCGCGCCGGTGGGGGGTCCTCGTCGAGCGGGACGCACTCGCCGAGCTGGCACATCGCGACTTCCCCGCACGACACGTGCGCGCACTCGGGCTCGAGGCGGAAGACGAAGCTCGACGCTTCCCTCACCTCGACGCGCATGCTGGTCGACGCGATCTCCGCTCCGGCGCCATCGCGCACGCGCAGCGTCAACCGCCCGAGGCCGCTGGGGACGCGCGGCAGCTCGGCGATGCGGAGCGCGTGCACGGGCGCGTCCGTCGCCTCGAGCTCACGACCGCCGACGTAGCGGGCCAGCGGGTCGACGGGTCGGTCCGGGCTGAGCTCGACCTCGACGTCGTGCGACTCGCGCGGCAGCTCGAGCGCGCTCAGCTCGACGTAGACCGCGTGGAAGGAGGGCGCACATCCGCCGACCATGACCGCACACAACGCGCCGACCCAGCTCACACCGCCCCAGCTCGTCCCGCCCACCGTCACCTCCCGGCTCGCGCATGTGCAACCGGAGGGCCAGCGTCGGCTCGCTGCGCCGCTCGCACGCGCTGCGGCTCCCGCGTCGCACCCTGGTGCGCCGCACGGCCGAGGATCGGACGACCCGCGCGACTCCCCGCCGGTCCGTCTCCCCGCCGGCGCGACCGAACGGTCGCAGCCGCGTCAGGGTCGGAGGGGCGGGCCCGTGACGCCGGGCCGCGCGGCGAGCCTCACCGTGAGCTCCGCGCTCGCACCACCGCGCTCGCGGGAGAGGCGCACCTCGCTCCCCGCTCCGCGCGTCGCGATCAGATTGCGGAGCTGGCGACCGCTCCGGATGGGCTCCGCGTCGAGGCCGACGATCACGTCGCCCCGGCGCAAGTCGACCCCCGACGCGGGTCCGCTCGGATCGACGTCCATCACCACCGCTCCGGTGACGCCCGAGATCCCGAGCCGTCGTGCGAGCTGCGGATCGAGATCTTGCAGCGCCACGCCGAGCCAGCCGCGGGTGACCCGCCCGTCGCGCAGGAGGGCCGCCGCGACCGGCTCGGCCATGTTGCTCGGGATGGCGAAGCCGATCCCATGGCTGCCGCCGGTGCGGCTGAGGATCGCGGTGTTGATCCCGATCAGCTCGCCGCGCAGGTTGACGAGCGCACCCCCGGAGTTGCCCGGGTTGATCGCGGCGTCGGTCTGGATGAAGTCCTCGTAGTCGGTGATCCCCATCGCGGCGCGGCCCGTCGCGCTGACGATCCCCATCGTGACGGTGAGGCCGACCCCGAACGGGTTGCCGATCGCGAGCACGCGATCGCCTTGGCGCATCGCGGTGGCGTCGCCGTACGCGAGGGCGGGGAGTTGGAGCGAGGTCCGGTCCGGCGGGGAGACGCGAAGCACCGCGAGATCGCTCTCGGGGTCGCTCCCCACCGCGCGCCCCTCGAGCTCGCGCCCGTCCCACAAGACGACGCGGATCTCGGTCGCGTCGGCGACGACGTGGTGGTTGGTGAGGATCACGCCGCTCGGGTCGACGATCACGCCGGACCCGAGGCTCTGCGACTCCTCGGGTCCGCCGCCGCCGAGGTAGGGGCGCAGCAGATCGAAGAACGGATTGCCGGCCAGCGGGTCCGGCTCCACTCGCCGCGTCGAGATGTTCACCACCGAAGGGAGGCAGCGCGCGACCACGTCCGCCGGGTCGAGCGCGAGCTCGGCCGCCGGCTCGGCGCGGCTCGGGGCCTCGGGAGGCGGCGCCTCGCGATCGCGGGCCACGGTGAGCCCCAGCGCGACGAGGGACACGATCAGCGCGAGCCCGCTCAAGACGAGCGGGGCGAGGGGGCCCCGTCTCATCGGGAGCCCGGCCGGGACGGATCGCACACCGCGCGGGATGTACCATGAGCGGCGTCCGAGGGCCGTTTTTGGCTGAGTTCTGGGCCTGGTGGCGATCGGTGTCCCACGATGGGGACAGTAGCCCGGTTGACAAGAGCCGACCTCCTCCCTCAAAACCCCCGCCCGTGTCCAAGCAGTCGCTCGTCATCGTCGAGTCCCCCGCCAAGGCCCGCACCATCGCCGGCTACCTCGGGGACGGCTTCGTCGTCGAATCGTCGATCGGCCACATCCGTGATCTGCCGCGTCGCGCGAGCGACGTTCCGGCCGAGTACAAGAAGTCCAGCTGGGCTCGCCTCGGCGTCGACGTCGACAACGACTTTCGCCCTCTCTACATCATCGACCCCGACAAGAAGCAGCACATCGGGAAGCTGAAGAAGCTGCTCAAGGAGTCGGACGAGCTCTTCCTCGCGACCGACGAAGATCGCGAGGGGGAGTCCATCGCGTGGCACCTCCTCGAGGTGCTCGAACCGCGCGTGCCGGTGAAGCGGATGGTGTTCCACGAGATCACCAAGACCGCGATCAAGAAGGCGATCGACAACCCGCGCGACATCGATCGGCGGCTCGTCGACGCGCAGGAGGCGCGGCGCATCCTCGATCGGCTGTACGGCTACGAGGTCTCGCCGGTCCTCTGGAAGAAGGTGATGCCGCGGCTCTCGGCCGGTCGCGTGCAGAGCGTGGCGACCCGCATCGTGGTCGAGCGCGAGCGCGCGCGGATCCGCTTCCGCGCCGCGAAGTACTGGGACCTCGAGGCGACGCTCGCCAAACAGGACGGCGCCGAGCTGACCGCGCGGCTCACCGGCCTCGACGGCAAGCGCCTCGCGACGGGCAAGGACTTCGGCGAGGACGGCAAGCTCACCCGCGACGTCGCGGTGCTCGACGAGGCCGGCGCCAGGCAGCTCGCGAAGGCGCTCGAGACCGGCGCGTTCGACGTGAAGTCGGTCGAGCGCAAACCGTATCGGCGCAGCCCGGCCGCGCCGTTCATGACCTCGACGCTCCAGCAGGAGGCGTCCCGCAAGCTCCGTTTCGGTGCACAGCGAGCGATGCGCGCGGCGCAGCGGCTCTACGAGAACGGCTTCATCACCTACATGCGCACGGACTCGACGACGCTGTCGGAGGCCGCGGTGAGCGCCGCGCGTCGGCAGATCACCGAGCTCTACGGCGCGGAGTACGTGACGCCGGCGCCGCGCACGTACGCGAACAAGGTGAAGAACGCGCAGGAGGCCCACGAGGCGATCCGCCCGGCCGGCGACCGCTGGAAGATGCCGGCCGAGGTGGCGCGCGAGGTCGGCGGCGACGAGGCCGCGCTCTACGAGCTGATCTGGACGCGCACCGTCTCCTGTCAGATGGAGGACGCGCGCGGCGAGACGCTGAGCGTGCGCATCGAGGGGCGCGCGGCCGGTCGCGTGGCCGAGCTCAGCGTGAGCGGGCGGACCATCTCGTTCCCCGGGTTCCTCCGCGCGTACGTCGAGAGCAGCGACGATCCGGACGCCGAGCTCGAGAACCGCGAGAAGCACCTCCCGCCGCTGAAGGAAGGCGAGAAGCTCAACCCGAAGGGCATGGCGCCCGAGGGTCACGAGACGCAGCCGCCGGCGCGCTTCACCGAGGCGTCGCTCGTGCGCGCGCTCGAGGAGCTCGGGGTCGGCCGCCCGTCGACCTACGCGTCGATCATGGGGACGATCGTCGATCGCGGATACGTGTGGAAGAAGGGCAGCGCGCTCGTGCCGTCGTTCACCGCGTTCGCGGTGGTGACGCTCCTCGAGAAGCACTTCCCGCAGCTCGTCGACTACGCCTTCACCGCGAAGATGGAGGACGAGCTCGACGAGATCGCGGCCGGCCACGAGTCGAGCGTGCCGTGGCTCAAGCGCTTCTATCTCGGCGCGAACGGACACGCGAAGGCGAACGGCACCGGGCAGCTCGGCCTCGGCCTCAAGGAGATGGTCTCCGACCGCCTGAGCGAGATCGACGCGCGCGAGATCAACAGCCTCCCGATCGGGGACGACGAGAACGGTGAGCTCGTGGTGCTCCGCGTCGGTCGGTTCGGTCCGTACCTCGAGCGAGGTGAGGATCGCGCGAGCGTGCCGGAGGACATGCCGCCCGACGAGCTGACGCTCGAGAAGGCGGTCGAGATCCTCGCCGCGCCGAGCGGCGATCGCGAGCTCGGCAAGGATCCGGAGACCGGCGAGCCGGTGCTCGCGCGCGCGGGCCGCTTCGGTCCGTACGTGCAGCTCGGCGAGGCGTCGGGGGACCGCAAGGAGCGGCCGAAGACGTCTTCCTTGTTCAAGACGATGTCGCTCGACACGATCACGCTCGAGCAAGCGCTGCGGCTCTTGAGCCTGCCGCGCGAGATCGGGAAGAACGACGACGGCGAGCCGATCCTCGCGCTCAACGGTCGCTATGGGCCGTACATCCAGCACGTCAAGGAGACGCGCTCGCTCGAGAACGAGGAGCAGATCTTCACGGTCACGGTCGAGGAGGCGAAGAAGCTCCTCGCGGCGCCGAAGGTGCGCGGTCGTCGTCAGGCGGCGGCGCCGCTGCGCACGCTCGGGCCCGACGCGGTGAGCCAGGCCGAGATCACGGTCAAGGAGGGGCGCTTCGGACCCTACGTGACCGACGGCGAGACCAACGCGTCGCTCCGCAAGGGCGACACGGTGGAGGGCATCACCGTCGAGCGCGCGTCCGAGCTCCTCGCCGAGCGCCGCGCGCGCGGCCCGTCGAAGGGTAAGAAGGGCAAGAAGAAGGCGGGCGCGAAGAAGGCCGCCAAGAAGGCGCCGGCGAAGAAGGCCGCCAAGAAGGCGGGCGCGAAGAAGAAGGCGACCAAGAAGAGCGCCAAGAAGAGCGCGAAGAAGTCGACCGAGAGCGACGCGCCGGCCGAGGCGAGCGAGCCCAAGGCCAAGAAGCCCGCGAGCGCGTCCGTCGAGACCGACAGCCCGTCGCCCTGAGCCGACCCTCTTGTGACCCGAGGCGGCCGTCGCCCGCGTCGTGGCGTCGTGTACCCGACGCGCGCGTGGCGTACGCTGCGGGGCGTGGATGACGGCGTGACCCGGGAAGAGATCGATGCGTTCATCGAGGCGCATCGCGCGCGCTGTCTGTGGTTCGTGCGCCATGATTTCGCACCGAGCGACGACGACGAGAGGCGCTGGGCGCTCGGCCAGATCCAACGGAATTGCGATCGCGCGGCGTTCGCGAGGGCGGCTATCCTCAAGCGGTGGCTCTCACCGCGCTCCAGCGACGTGTCTGCCGGCTCCTAGCCGACCGTCGCGTCTCGGCGGGCCAAGAGCGGTACGTGGCGGGAGGCGTCGCGCTGAACGATGCGCTCGGAGGCGCTCGGGTGTCGCGCGAC
The DNA here is from genome assembly GCA_050186575.1 of Sandaracinaceae bacterium. Classification (GTDB taxonomy): domain Bacteria; phylum Myxococcota_A; class Polyangia; order Polyangiales; family Sandaracinaceae; genus JAUHXR01. The sequence continues at coordinate 11,834 of JBFWYI010000008.1, forward strand.
ATCGACCTTTTCCATGATACGGAGGAGGCCCTCGAGGCTGCTTCCCGCGCAGACATCGACGCGCTCCGGGTGGCCGGTTTGTCGGTGGTCGAGGGGCGTCGCGTCCGCGGCTTCGTCGACGTCACGGTCCGGGATGAGATCGGCGACACGGTGGAGGTCCAGTGGGTGCGCGACAGCGCGTTCCGCTTCTTCCCACTCGTGCTCACGCCAGACCTCGGTCTGATCCTGCATCCGTTCGACCTCGCGACGAACAAGGTGCTAGCGCTGGTCGGTCGCGTCGCGGCGCGCGATTGGATCGATATCTTGACGTGCCACGAGCGACTCTCGCCGCTGGGTTGTCTCGCCTGGGCGGCATCGGGAAAGGACCCAGGCCTCAACCCGCTCTTCATCCTCGAGGAGGCCGCACGCACCGCGCACTACCCGGCGGTCGAGCTCGACTCGCTCGAGTTCGAAGGCCCCCCGCCCGATCGCGCGACGCTCACGATGACGTGGCGTGCCGCCCTTTCCCAAGCGCGCCACATCGTGGATCGCTTGCCGGTGGAACAGATCGGGAAGGCGGTTCTGCGAGCGGACGGCACGCCGTTTCATGGCTCGGCGGCTGAGCTCGACGCAGCCGTTGCGGCCGGCGACCTGGTGTTCCATCCGGGGACGATCGGTGGCGCGGTGCCGGTCGTCCGGGCGCGCAGCGGCGCCTGACGCGGTCTCGATCAGCTCCCGGTCTCGACGCGGACTCGTCTGCTCGGGTCGGGCGTCGGAGCGGGACGCCGCCGGGTAAGCGGTCCCTCGGGCGACCCGTACAGGCGCTCCGACGCTCGATCCGAGTTTCGAGGGTCTAGACCCTCGCGACGGCGATCGCGATGGGTTCAGCGTCGATGATCGGGCGCGAGATTGGCCCTCGGCGGGACGAGGCGATGCCGGAGTATCGTCGAGGAGTGACGAGGGTCGAGATCGGGTTCGAGGGCGTCGATCAACCCGTCGCGATCGCCGTCGCGAGGGTCTAGTACGCACCACCCGAAAGTACTAGCTCGCGCATCGTCTTGTCGTGGAAGCGGCGCGCGATCTCGAGGGTCAGGCGCGGGGCGAGGCGCTCGAGGTACCAGGCGAGCTTCCAGAACCGCGGGACGATGATGTAAGGCTCGTTGCGCTCGACGTCCTCGAGCACGAGCTCGGCGAACCGGATCGGGTCCATCGGGCGCATCTGCTGCCAGAAGCGGTCCGCGTCCTCGCCGCTCACCGCGCGGCCGACGATGCCGCCGAACACGCCGCCGCGGAGGATCGGGGTCTGGATCGCGCCGGGGCACAGCGCGGACACCCGCACGTCGTGTTGCGCTGCCTCGACGCGGAGCACCTTGCTGAGGCCGACCACCGCGTGCTTCGTCGCCGTGTAGCTCGCGCCGCCGGCGAGCGGGAGCAGCCCCGCCATCGACGCGGTGTTGACGATGTGGCCCGAGCGCTGAGCGCGCATGATCGGGTAGACCGCATCTACCCCGTACGCGACGCCGCGGAGGTTCACGTCGAACACGGTGTCCCACGTGGTCGGCTGGTAGTCGGAGACCTCGCCGCCGATCGCGATGCCCGCGTTGTTGAAGAGATAGTCGATCCTCCCGTGCCGTCGCTGGACCGCGCGCGCGACCTCGACGAACGTCTCTCTGTCACGCACGTCGAGCTCGACGCCCTCCGCGCGACCGCCGGCGCGGACGAGCTTCGCCGCGACCTCCTCGGCCAACGAGGCTTGCCGGTCCGCGAGCACCACGGTCGCTCCGTCGCGGGCCATGACCTCGCCCAGCGCGGCGCCGATCCCCGACGCGCCTCCCGTAACGAGGGCTACTCGGCCGCGCACGCGACGCCTCCGTCCTTCGCCGCCGCCTCGGTGATCCGCTTGAAGTACGCGAGCGCCTTCGGGAGCCCGGCGCGAAGCTGCGAGGCGGCGAGCGCGGCGAGGAACGGGACCTTGCTCTTCATACGGACGCGCCACTCGATGAGCGTGGCGTCGCCCTCGGTCCGCAGCATCACCCGACCCAAGTGATCGATCGGGAGGCCCTTGATGATCGAGTAGTGGAACGCGTGCGGCGGATCCCAGTGCACGACCTCTTCGTCGAGCGCGAGGCCGCGCGCGCGGACGCGACGCACCGCGCCGAGCCCGTTCCTCGGCGTGCCCTCTCGGAGGAGGCGCACCTCGCCCAGGCCCGGCCAGTCGTTCATCGCTTCGTGATCGGACAGGCGCTCGAACACGAGCGCGAGGGGCGCGCGCACGCGCTCGGTGACGGCGAGATCGGCTTCGAAGATCGGCATCGGTGTCTCCTCGGACGGGCGCGCGGTGGTGTACCGGTACGCCGAAAGCGGGAAGAAGCGGGACGCGAGGATCATCTCGAGCCCCGAGGACGGACGCAGGAAGGGCGCGTCGCCGTGCGGGTCGAAGTAGTAGCTGTTCGCGCCGTCGCAGCGGTGGTTGAAGAACACGGTGCTGCGCTGCCGACGCAGGATGTCATCGAAGTACGCCTCGTTGACGTCCCGGCGGACCTCCACGCGGGTCGCGCCGCGGCGCTCCGCTTCGTGGATCGCGCGGAGCGCGTGGCGCGTCTGCGCCTCGACCATGGTGAACCAGCTCGCGCCCGACGCGCTGTAGGGGCCGAGCACCAGGAAGAAGTTCGGGAAGCCCGGGATGGTCGCGCCCTGGTAGGCCTGGAAGCGATGTCGTCGCCAGAACGCGCCGAGCTCGAGGTCGCCGAGCCCGCGCACCTCGTAGGGCGGGATGTTGCCCGGCTCCCAGATCTGATAGCCGGTCGCGAGGATCAGCACGTCGACCTCGTGGAGCGTCCCGTCGCTCGTGCGGACGCCGTCCCGCTCGACGCGGGTGATCGCGTCGGTCACCAGCTCTACGTCGTCGCGCTCGAACGCGCGCCAATAGTCGTTCGAGAACGCCGGGCGCTTGCAGCCGAACCCGTAGCGCGGCGTGAGCTTCTCACGCAGCAGAGGGTCGCTCACCTGCCGCGCGAGGTGGGCGAGGCTCTGGCGCTCGATCGCGCGGACGAGCTGTGGCGTCTCGCGGTAGTGGATGATCCCGAGGACCATCACCGCCTCGGCGAGCGCGCTCGTCCACGCACGCACGGTACGTTGCGCGAGCGGCACGTGCCGGAAGAGGGCCCGCTCCCCATCCGTGATCGCGCGGTCCGGTCGGGGTAGCACCCAGATCGGCGTGCGCTGGAAGACGCTCACGTGCGCGGCGTCGGGCGCGATGCTCGGCACGACCTGCACCGCGCTCGCGCCGGTGCCGATCACCGCCACGCGCTTGCCGCGCAGATCGATGGTGTGATCCCAGCGCGCGGTGTGGAGCGTCGGCCCAGCGAATTCTTCGAGTCCGTCGATGCGCGGTCGCTTCTCGCGGGTGAGGCCGCCCGTGGCGCTGATCAGGTACCGCGCCTCTCGCTCGACCCCGTCCCGCGTGCGCACGCGCCACACGTCGCGCCGCGCATCGAACGTTGCGCGCTCCACCTCGGTGTCGAAGCGCATGTGCGGCCGTACGCCGTACTTCTCCGCGACGTGGTGCGCGTAGGCGCGGAGCTCCTCGCCCGGCGCGTAGACCCGCGACCAGTCCGGGTTCGGCTCGAACGAGTACGAGTAGGTGAACGACGGGATGTCGACCGCGACGCCCGGGTAGGTCGCGTCGCGCCACGTGCCTCCGAGGTCCGGCTCGCGCTCGAGGATCTCGAAGCGGTCGAGCCCCGCCTCCAGCAGCCGCACGCCCGCGCCAATGCCGGAGAACCCGGCGCCGACCACGATGGCATCCAACGTCTCGCTTGCGCCAGGCACGGAGCGGACTGTATGGTACACGCGATGGTACTGCAAGTGGCACACGCTGAGACCCAAGTTTCTCCGTCCGAGGAGGCCGCGGATCGGCTCGCGCTGCAGATCGCGGCCGGCGCCTACCGACCGGGCGACCGGCTCCCGTCGGTGCGCCGCCTCAGCGAGGTCCTCGCGATCAACCCGAGCACCGTGCAGGTCGTGCTCGCGCGGCTCGCGTCGCTCGGCTTCGTCGAGGCGCGGCGCGGCGTCGGCTTCCTCGTGCGCGACGTGGAGCGCGACGGTGGCATCGAGGTGTGGAGCCACATCTTCCGCTTCGCTCAGCAGCTCCCGGATCGCGCCGCAAAGATCTTTGCTGATCTCCTGGCGCTCCGTCGCACCGTGGTCGTCGATCAGGTGCGCGCGATCGCGCGCGAGCCGCGGCGCTACCGGAGCGACGGGGTCGAGCGCGCGGTGGAGCGCTTCGCGCTGTTGGTGGCGCACGACGAGGACCCGCTCGCCCTGGCGACGGCGGAGCTCGCCGCGTTCCGGGAGCTCACGCTCGCGGTTGGCAACTCAGCGGTGACCGCGGTGCTCAACTCCGTTTCCTTGGTCTATCTGTCGGAACCGAACGCGGTGCGCGCGATGTACTCCGACCCGCGGCTCCACGTCGATCTCTGGCGCGGCCTCCTCGAGGCGTGGCGGGGTGAGACGCTCGAGGAGCGCGCCGCGATCGAGCTCGACGGCTTCCTCGCGACGTTCGACGCCGCGGTGATCGCCCGCTACCGCGCCAACTTGGGTTGATGTCTACGGTCGCGCGTCAGGCGACGCTGCCCTCGAGGAGGCCCCCGCCCGCCGCGACGACCACCGACGGCGGCGCGACCCACGCCACCGCGCGCATCCCCACGCCCGCGTTGGGGAGCGGCGTGCCGACCGGCTCCTCCGCCTTGGCGGTGAGGGTCCGGCCGTCTTCGGTCTGCATCGTCACCTCGAGCGCGAGCATCGTCACGCCGCGCGCCTGACGCTGTGAGCTCCGCGCCGACGCGATGGTGCCCTGCACCTCGGTGCCCTGCTCGATGACGGGCGCGATGCGCTTCTGGATCTTGCTCGCGCGCAGGTAGAGGAGCGTCGTCGAGATCACGATCGCGACCCACGTGACGGGCGTCCAGAAGAGCTGGCCCGGCAAGAGATCCGTCCACTCGTTCACGAGGCCGGGCTTCACGAGGGCCGCGAGGCCTTGGAGGAGGAGCACCGCGACGGGCGTCATGGGGATGCCGAGGTAGAAGCCGAGGAGATAGCGTTTCGACTTCTTTCGGAGCTCGGCCAGGGCCTGTTCGCGCGTCATGGTGGCTGAGCATACGCGCTCCGTGGTTTCGCGTTCCTCGCGCCGCGATGTCCCGGCCCGCGGACACCGCGCGATCCGCGGGGGCGGTTGGTGCGTACCGATGGGCGCGCGCCGTGCGAGAGTACGCCCGCGACCCCCGGATGAACCCGCTTCGCACCGACACCCGCGCTCCTCGCTTGCCCGCGCTCGCGGTCGGCGCGCTCGCGATCTGGATCGCAGGGTTCGAGGTCGGACCGTTCGTCCACGTCGCGTTCCACGATCGGCTCGCCGCCCATCACCATGATGGCGAGGAGCACACGCACGCGGTCGGCGCCGACGGTTGGCGCTCGCACGCGTCCTCCGAGCACACGCACGACGCGCCAGCGCGGGCCGGTCGCAAGCGGAGCGCGCCGCGCCGAGCTCACGCGCCGACTCCGTCGCACGGGGCGCACTCCCTCGCGCATCGCGGGGTCGCCGCCTTCGCGATCCCGATCGGGCTGCCTCCGCTGCCTCCGCCCGACGAGGCCGGCCCGCTCGAGGCGTCGCGACCGTCGCGCGCGCCCGACCTCGCTCCACGCGAGCGGCCGCGCGCGCGGGCTCCGCCGGTCTGAGCGCTCGCTCCCATGGAGACGCCGTCGGTCGCCCTCGCGCGACCTGACGCGCCCGTCCGATCCGCGGTCCTCGTCGCGCGTGCGTGACGAGACGGCCGCGTCGGCGGCCTCGGCGATCGACACGCATCCGCGTCGTGACGCCGACATCCACACCTCCGCCATTCGCTCGTCAAGGAGACTCCCGTGGTCCGAATCTCGATTCGGCGATCCGCGACGTCTCGGAGCACGTCGCTCCGAGCCGCTCGCGCGCTCGCGTGTCTCGCATGGCTCGCCGCGAGCCCCGCGTCCGCAGAGGACGGAGGGACGCCCGACGGTGGCGTGCCGACTCCGCCGCCGGTCGATGGGGGCGCTCCGCCGGACGCGCCTCGTCCGCCTCCGTGCGTCGGCGACGCGTGCGGCGAGCCCGCGCCGCCCGAGCCACCCGGTGAGGACGCCCCCGCGGGACCGCCGGCTGAAGAGACCCCATCCGAGCCGACTCCATCCGATCCGCCCCCGTCCGAGGAGGAGCCGCAGGACGACGAGCGCGCCGCCGAACGCGACGCCGAGCCTCCCGTCCATGAGCCTTCCGATGTCGATCCGGGCGAGGACGGCGCGGATCATGCGCACACCCACGCGCATACCCACACTCACGCGCACGACCACGAGGACGAGGACGGCGAGCTGGGGGTCACCGCCGTCATCGAGGCGCCGCACCCGCGCGATCCCGCCCCCGCCGCGGCCAGCACGCTCGACATCGAGCCGGGGATCCTCCGCGACGTGCCGCGTCGGAGCGCGGACGAGATGTTGACGCTCGCGCCCGGGGTGCTGACCGCGAACCACAACGGGGTAGGGCACGCGCCGACCCTCTTCCTGCGCGGGTTCAACGCGGGCGAGGGCCAGGACGTCGAGATGATGGTCGACGGGATCCCGATCAACGAGCCGAGCAACGCGCACGGACACGGCTACGCGGACCCGCGCTTCGTGATCCCCGAGCTCATGCGCTCCGTCCGCGTGATGCAGGGACCGTTCGATCCGCGACAAGGTGACTTCGCGGTCGCAGGCTCGATCGACTACCGACTGGGATTGCCGCGAGGGATCCTCGCGCGCGGCGAGTACGGGAGCTACGACGAGCGGCGCCTCGTCCTCGCGTGGGGGCCCGAGGACGCGGAGGAGGGGACGTTCGTCGGCGCGGAGCTGCGCGACGGCGCGGGCTTCGGCCCCAACCGCGCGCACTTCGGCGCCGCGGTGCTCGGCCGCTACGAGCATCGGTTCGAGCGCGGGCTGCGCGCGTTCGTCCTCGGCGCGGTACAGAGCGCGCAGTTCGACAGCGCGGGGGTGGTCCGCGAGGACGACGTCTCCGCGGGTCGGCTCACCTGCGGGGACACCGAGGCGTTCTTCTGCGTGGCGGACCCGAACCAGGGCGGCTCCGCGAGCCGCTATCTCGTGGCGCTCGGACTTCGCTACGAGCGCCCGATCGAGCGGGTGGAGGTCACGCTCTGGGGCAATCTCCGGCAGCTCCGGATCCGCGAGGACTTCACGGGCCAGTACCTCGATCCGCAGGGAGACGGGCTCGACGAGCGCTACGAGACCGGGACGGCGGGCCTCCGCGCCAACTACCGCGTGCGCATCCCGTGGGACGGGCGCGATCACTACGTCGAGGTCGGCGCGATGGCGCGGCACGACGCGGGCGACACGAGCTCGCTCCGGATCCGACGCGAGCGCGCGATCCCGTACGCGACGCTGTTCGACTCATCGATCCACATCACGGACATCGGCGCGTGGGCGGTCGGCGAGCTCGCGATCCAGTCGTGGTTGTTCGTGCAAGCGGGCTTGCGGGTCGACGCCCTCCAATATTCGGTCACCGACCATGGCCTGCCGACGTCGGATCGCGACGGCGACCGCCTGCCCGTGATGAGCGCCGACGCGTTCGGCCTCTCGGTTCAGCCGCGCGGCACCGTGCGCGTGACCCTCGTCTCCGAGAACGAGGGCGCGCAGGCGCTGCACTGGATCACCAGCGCGGGGGTGGGCACGCGATCGAGCGACGCCACCGCGCTCTCGGAGGGTGAGCGCAGCCCGTTCGCGCGCGCGATCGCGCTCGAGTCCGGTCTCCAGCTGGGGCTGGAAGAGGAGCGCAAGTACGACTTCGACGCGAACGCGGGCGTGTTCCACACGTACGTCGACGACGAGCTGATCTTCGACGCGACGCGCGGACGCAACGTCTCGGCCGGCGCGTCCAATCGGTACGGCGCCTACGCGTACGCGCGGTTCCGGTTCGAGCGCTGGCTCGACGCGTCGCTGAGCGTGGCGTGGACGGAAGCAAACTTGTCTCCATCCGCGCGCTACTTCGATCTCACGGCCGGCGATCGCGTGCCGTACGTGCCGCGCGTGATGGGGCGCGCCGACGTGGCGGGCCGCGAGCGATTCCGTTTGTTCGGTGAGCCGTTCGGCGCCGGCGCGGCGGCCGGCGTGACTTGGCTCGGCCCGCGCCCGTTGCCGAACGGCGCGGAGGGCGACGCCTACGCGGTGGTCGACGCGTCGGCGCACGTCTCGTGGCGCTTCGTCGAGCTCGGCGTGATGGCCCAGAACCTGTTCGATGCGCGCTACCAGCGCGCGCTGTTCTCGTACGTGTCGCGCTTCGATCTCGATCGAGCCGCCTCGATGACGCCGGCCACCCACTACGCCGCCGGCGCCCCGTTCATGTTCTTCGTCACCCTCACGCTCCACCTCACGCCGCTCGCGTGGCTGCGGGGCGAACCCGATACGGAGGAACCATGAGTCGACGTGTGATCCCGACGCTCGCCTTGGGCGTCGCGCTGAGCTGCATCTCGTTCGCCGCGTGCAACGCGACGGCGGGGGTGCCCATCCGTCTGACCCTCGCGCTCGAGTCGCTGAGCGTCGCCGACGTCACCACGCCGACCGGCTGGGACGTCCACCTCGACGAGGCCGTCGTCCTGCTCGGCCCCATCTACGCGTACGCGCCGATCGAGGAGGGCATGGCCGCGCTGACCGGCTCGGCGCGCCGGATCCTCGCGCCGCCGATCGCGCGCGCTCACGGCGGCTTCGATCCGCTGATGCACCGGATCGTGCGGGCGGAGTATCTCGAGCAATTCGCGTTCGACGCGCTCTCTCCCGACGTGGTGACGGTGGGCGAGATCGACGGCCTCCTCGGCGCGGTCGACGAGCTGTCGGTGGTCCTCGACGCGCCCCTCGACGCGAACGAGCTCGCGAGCGGGCCGACCCATGCTCACCACCTCTGGGTCCACGGGACGGCGACGCGCGAGGACCGGACGATCTCGTTCGAGGGCGGCCTCGATCTCGAGGACGTGGACCTGACGCGTCGCGTGGACGGGATCGGAGTCGACGGACCCGCGCTGAACGACGGCGCCACGCTCGTCGTCGGCGTCGATCCCACGCTCTGGCTCGCCGAAGCCGACTTCACCGCGCTCGCCGAGGGTGGCGACGCGGTCGTGATCGATCCCGAGAGCCAACCGCATCGCGCGTGGCGGCTCGGGGCGAGGACTTCAGCCGCGTATGCGGCGCGAACGATGGAAGGACCGACACCATGAACAGAGACTCGATTCGGATCGCGATGGGGATGGCGGCTGTGCTGGCCGCGCTCTCGGCGGGCTGCGGGACGGAGACAGGGACGTTGCAGGTCGCGATCAGCGGCGAGGAGGCGGCGGAGACCGGCTATCCGGCGGACGACGGGGCGATCGCGTTCGTCGACGGCTGGGAGACCGACGTGCACGCGGTGGTGGTGAGCATCGGGACGTTCGAGCTCCACGGCGCCGACGGAGAGCAGGCGAGCATCGACGTCGACCCGGTGATCGTCGATCTCCATCAGGGCGAGCAGACGCTCTTCGAGCTCCCCGCGATCGGAGCGCGCCGCTGGGAGGACGTCCGGTACACCACCACCCCGGCCACCGCGGCGTCGGTCGACGTGGGCACGGTGGACGCCGCGATCCGTCAGCGGATGATCGACAACGGCTGGTCGATGTACATCTCGGCGACCTTCACCAAGGGCGCGGAGACGCGCACGATCGAGTGGGGCTTCGACAACGACATCCTCAACGAGGACTGCATCGGCGGCGATGGCACGGAGGGCGTGGTGGTCGCGGCGGGCGCCATCACCGAGGCGCAGATCACGTATCACCTCGATCACTTGTTCTTCGACACGCTGCGGCTCGACGACGCGGTGATGCGCTTCGACGCGATGGCCGCGGTGGCAGGTGCGGACGGCGCGATCACGTTCGACGAGCTCGACACCCAGCGCCTCGCCGATCTGCGAGACGCGGAGGGCGAGCCGCTCACGGACGAGATGGGCGAGCCGCTCGTCTACGATCCGGGATCGTTCGCGCTTCCGGAGCCGACGCTGCTGTACATGATGCTCGCGGCGTCGACGACGATGGGCCACTGGAACGGCGAGGGCCACTGCGAGTACGTGGTGAGGTAGACGAGGCAAAGCTCGATCACGTGCACGTTCAAGCTCGCGTGCACGTGATCGCGTTCGCCGTGACGCGCGGACCGAGGCTGACGGCCCGTTTCTCCCGTTCACCGTCACCCCGTTCACCGTCACCCCGTTCACCGTCACCCCGTTCACCGTCACCCCGTTCACCGTCACCCGTCGCTCGTCACCCGTCACCGTTCCCTCGCACCTGCTAGCCTCCCCGCGTGACCGCCCCGATGCGCGTGCTCGTCGTCGGCGCCGGCTACGTGGGAGCCCGGCTCGCCGAGCGCCTCGCGCACGGCGGTCACGACGTGTGGGCGGTCCGCCGCGATCCCTCCGCGCTGCCCTCGTTCCTCGCTGCCGTCGCCGCCGACGTCACCGATCCGGCCACTCTCGGCGCGCTCCCGACCGACGTCGACCGCGTCGTCTATTGCGTCGGCGCGTCGGCTCGGACGCCCGGGGCGTACCGCGCGGCCTATGTCGACGGGCTCCGCAATGTGCTTTCCGAGCTCCAGGGCTCGGCCGCGAGGCGGCTCGTCTTCGTGTCGAGCACGGCCGTCTTCTCCGAATCCGACGGCGGCTGGGTCGACGAGGCGAGCGAGACCGACGCGTCGTCGTTCTCCGCCGCCGCGCTTCTCGAAGGCGAGGAGCTCGCGCGCACGTCGGGGCTCGACGCGACGGTGCTCCGCCTCGCCGGGATCTACGGGCCGGGCCGCACGTTCTTGATCCGGCAGGTCGCGTCCCGAGAGGCGCGCGTCGAGCCCGCCGATCACGAGGGCCCTCCGCGCTACGGCAACCGCATCCATCGCGACGACTGCGCGGGGGCGATCGAGCATCTCCTGGGTCTGCCCGCCGTCGCGCCCTGTTACGTCGGGGTCGACGACGATCCCGCGCCGCTCGCGGAGACGTACCGCTTCGTCGCCGACCACCTCGGCGTCGCCGCGCCGGCGGAGGGCGCGGTCGGCGAAGGTCGAGGAGGAAACAAACGTTGCCTGAACGCGCGACTCCGCGCGAGCGGGTACTCCCTCGCATACCCGAGCTACCGCGACGGCTACCCCGCGATCATCGACGCGTACCGCGAGGCGCTCCGATGAGGCGCTCGTACTACTTCCTTCGCCACGCGCGCGCGGTGTACCAGGACCGCGGGTTCAACAAGACCGATTACCCTCGCGGCACCGACTGGCCGCTCGCGCCGCACGGACAGATCCAGGCGCATCGCGCGGCGAGCCAGGTGTTGGTGCACGGCGTCGAGCGCGTCGTCACGAGCTGCCTCGCGCGCGCGATCGCCACCGCGCAGCCGATCGTCGAGCGCGGCGCGCTGCCCTATGAGCATCGCTGGCCGGAGCTCAACGAGATCCACCCTCGCACGCTCCGTCGCGCGGCTCACGACCGGCGCTGGCCGTTCCTCGAGGGCTATCGCGCGGCGCGGGCGCTCGAGCACCACGTGGCGGGTCGCGCGCGCGACGGCGTCTACGACCCCGGCCCGGTCATCGATCGCGTCGCCGAGGTGCTCCGGCGCCTCGACCGACTCGACAGCTCGCGCATCGTGGTGGTGAGCCACGGCTACTTCATCCTCCTCACCGCGCTCGCGGTTGGCGGCGCGGTGCGCTACCGGTGGATCGACAACTGCTCGCTCACGCGGATCGACGCCGACGGTCACGGGCGCTACCGCCTCGTCAGCTTCGCGCGCCCTACCTTGGTCGCGTGAGCGTCGAGACGAAGCGGTTGCGGATCGCGATCGCGGGCGTCACCGTCGCGCTCCTCGGCTGGCTCGCGTACGCCTCGTGGACCGCGTCGCCGAGCGAGCCGAGCGCGCCTCGAGAGGCGCCGCCGTGTCCCGAGCGCTACCTCGATCTGCCGGTGCGCGCGGAGCGCATCGAGACGCTCCTCGGCTCGACCGCGGTGGGGACCGGGTTGCTCGCCGCGCTGGAGGATCGCCCGGTGCGGTATTGCTTCGGTGAGATCGAGCGCCCGTCGATCCAGGGCTCGCAGCTCCTCTTGCTCGATGCATCGGCCGACGATGCCGAGCTCGCCGCGCGGGTGGGGCACCTCCTCGACCACGCGGTGCACGGCCTGCCGTTCCCCGAGACGCTCCCGCCGAACCCCGACTGCGACGCGATGCTCGCCGAGGCGATGGCGCGCGAGGCGCGCGGGTACGCCGTCGAGGTCGAGCTCCGCGAGCGGCTCCAGCTCGAGCCGAGCCGCTACGACTTCGAGCCCGCCGCGCGCGCCGCGTCCACCGAGGCGCGCGTCGCGATGATCGAGCGCTACCTCCTCGATCACCCGGAGGGCGGGCGCAACCTCGACTCGCTCGGCGTGGCCTACCGACAGCGCTGCGAGATCGCCGCGCGCAGCGCGCGGTAGCGCCCGAGGTCGACGGTGTAGGATCGAGACCCGCTGCGCCCCTCGACCGTCGAAAGGCCCCCATGCACGTCCAACGTCTGATCGTCATCCTCTTCGCCTGCGGGCTCCTGAGCGCCGCGTGCGCCGGTGCGTCGACTTCCCCCGAGGAGCCCCCCTCCGACGGACCGGGTCCGTCCGCCGAGCCCGAGCCGTCCTCCGAGCCCGAGCCGTCCGACGGCCCCGCCGACTGCGATGCGCACACGATGAGCGACTGCCCCGAGGGTTGCGTCGCGTCGTGCGTCGGCAGCTGCGACGTGTGCGACGACTGCGACGGCCCCGGTAGCTGCCGCGCACCGTAGACGGCCCCGGCGCGGTGGTTCTTCGTGCCCGCCGTGAATCCTCCTCGCGCGGCGCCGTCCAGCCACCATGCGCAACCTCGCTCGGTGGTCTCTCGGTCTCGTTCTCGCCGGGGCGACGCTCGTCGGTCCAGCGCGCGCGCAGGTCTGCCGCGTGGAGCTCCCCACCGCTCGCGCGGAGATCCCCGACGCCATCAACCCGCGCGGGATCCACTTCGTCGGCGACATGGGGATCCTCGTGCGGGACCGTCAGGTCGTCGTCCACGACATGCGCGCGCTCGACCAGCCGGGGCGGGCGGTGACGCACAGCCTCGGAGATCGGGAGGGCTACGGCGTCGAGAGCATCGGCAACACGGTTTACGTCGCGACGGCGGATCGCATCGACGTGTACACCCTCTCCGGGACTCGCCTCCGGGCGCGCACGCGCGTGCCGCTTCCGTCGACGGGCCCGCGCACGATGGTGCGCAGCGGCGCGCTCCTCCTCGTGCTGGGCCAGCACGGGCTCGACCTCCTCGACGCGTCGACGCCGACCCGGCCGACGCTCGTCGCCTCGCATCCGGTCGAGTGGGGCGCCTCGCTCGCGGTGCGCGACGGGCTCGCGTACGTCTATGGGTTCCACCGGCTCACCGTCATCGACGTCCACGACCCGCGCCGACCGCAAACCACGTCGGAGACTCCGATCCCCGAGTCGCGACCCCCGCTCGACGGACGGCTCGTGTTCGATCCGGGCGGGCGGCTCCTCCTCGGCAGCGGCCGCGCCGTGATCGCGTATGATGTCTCACGGCCCAGCGCGCCGCGCGAGGTCGCGCGCACCCGGCTGCCGCTCGGAGTCCGCGGGGGCATGCTGGTCGAGGGGCGCCATGTCCTCGTCGGGACGGGAACCGCGCTCGAGGTGCTCGAGTACGCGGGCGCCGACCTGCCCCTTCGCGTGCTGACCGTCGTCGCGATCGAGGCTCCGACGATGACCCTCGCGGCTCGCGACGGCCTGCTGTACGTGAGCGGCCGCATCTACGACCCGCGCGACTTCGACGTCAGCCCGCGGGTGGTCTCGATGGGTGGCGCGAGCGCGCCGGCTCCCGCCGCGCACGCCGCGTCGGCGACGGCGACGGCGAGCATCCCCGATGCGCGGGACTCCGTCCGGCTCGCCGGCCACGAATGGGTCGCGAGCCCCGCCGGCATCGACACCGTCGACGGCGCGGGGCGACGCGTCGGCCACCTCGCGCTGCCGCTCGGCGTCGAGCGGCTCTTCTTCGTTCACGAGGGTCGCCTGTTCGCGGGCTCGCCGCCATCGCCCGACGACGGCTACGCGCGGCTCTCCGAGATCGACGTCCGTGATCCATCGAACCCGCAGATCCTCAGCGCGGAGAGCCTGAGCCGGTCGATCACCGATGTCCTGGTGTCGGGTGAAAACCTCCTGGTCGTGTCCGACCTGCACTACGGCGTCACGATGGTCCACGCGCCCGCCGGCGGATACCTCGCGACCGTCGGTCACCTCCCCGTCGAGCGGCTCGGTGCGACCGCGGCGATCCAGGAGGGCCGGCTCGTCGCCGACGGCGTGACCTGGGAGCTCTGTCGCGGGACGTGAGCGCGACGCGCGTGACGTCCGTCCGATCGCGCCGACGCTCTCCGATCCGTGTGCTGCAATATAGATTGCGAAGTCCAACACGCGGACGACGTCGAGCGCGCGGCGCCGGTCGGTGTCATCTGGACAGAGTCCGTCGACCGCGCGGTCTCGCGGGGGCACGACCTCGACGTGCTCGTCGTGGCCTCTCGACAGGCGACGCGGCGGGGTCGCGGCGCGCGCGGCGCGCCGTCGCAGGCTGCTAGACTGCGCCCATGTCTTTCGCAGTACGCCGGCGCGCGTCGGTCGCCTTCACCCTCGCGCTCCTCCTTCCGATCGGCTGTGACGGCGACGGAGGCGGTGACGCGGGCGTCGACGCGAGCTCGACCGACGCGGCGCCTCCCGCCTGCGACTTCGATCCCGGTGCGCCCGAGGACATCCCCGAGCCCGAGGTCTACACGCCGCGCTGGGCGTTCGAGCCGTGGATCAGCAAGGACATCAGCGATCGCGACGACAGCTACGCGTTCGTCGACGGGTTCATGAGCCGCGACATCCCGGTCGGCGTGCTCGTCCTCGATTCGCCGTGGGACGTGAACTACACGACGTTCCAGCCCAACCCCGATCGCTACCCCGAGTTCGGCGCGATGGTGAGCGACATGCACGATCGCGGCGTGCGCGTCGTGATGTGGGTGACGCAGATGACGAACGTCAGCTCGTTCGACGCGGAGACCGGCGGCGACACGTACCGGGGCCGCGCGTCGAACTACAATCAGGGCTGCGCGTGCGGGTACTTCGTCGAGGACTGCAAGCTCTACAACTGGTGGAAGGGCAACGGCTCGGGCGTCGACTTCTTCAACCCGAACGCGCGCATCTGGTGGCACCGGCAGCAGGACGACTTGCTGGACATGGGGATCGACGGCTGGAAGCTCGACTTCGGCGAGTCGTACATGGAGGCCGACCAGACGCTGTCGACGTTCTCCGGGCCGATCCCGCACCAGCAGTACTCCGAGGAGTACTACCGCGATTACCTCGCGTACGGACGCTTCCGCCGCGGGCGCGAGTTCGTGACGATGGTGCGGCCCTACGACGTCTCGTACGACCGCATCGGGCGCTTCCACGCGCGGCCCGAGCACTCGCCGGTCGCGTGGGTCGGCGACAACCACCGCGATTGGACGGGGTTGATCGACGCGCTCGACGAGATCTTCCTCTCCGCCGACGCCGGGTACGTGGTGCTCGGCTCGGACATGGGCGGCTACCTCGACCGCGATCAAGACAACCTGACGCAGACGATCCCGTTCGACCTCGAGGTCTTCCAGCGCTGGGTCGCGGTCGGCGCGATGATGCCGTTCATGCAGCTCCACGGCCGCGCGAACCTCGCGCCGTGGACGGTGGAGGGCGACGTCGACGCCACCGTGGCCAGCTATCGCTACTGGGCGACGCTCCACCACGAGATGGTGGACTACTGGTACTCGATCACCGAGGAGGCGTATGGGACGAGCGACATCGTCTTGCGTCCTCAGGGCGAGCGCGCCGCGTGGGCCGGAGACTACCGCTACGTGATCGGAGAGGCGTTCCTCGTCGCGCCCATCCTCGACAACGGCGGCGTCCGCGACGTCGCGCTGCCCGCCGACGAGCGCTGGTACGACTGGTACGACCCGTCCGGCGACGCGCTCGACGGAGGCACCACCCTCACCGCGTACGACGCGAGCGCGACGGGGCGCATCCCGCTGTTCGTGCGCGAGGGCGCGATCGTGCCGGTCCACGTGGACAACGACGCGACGGGGCTCGGCGACGCCTCTTCCGCCGGGCACCTCACGCTCCTCGTGTGGCCGAGCACCGAGTCCACGTCGTTCCGGCTCCACGAGCCGGACGACATCACGACGACCATCCAGCTCACGCGCGGCGCGGCCGGCGACGTGACGCTCTCGATGTCGCGCACCACCGAGCCGGTGATCGTCCGCATGCGCGCGGACGCGGCGCCATCGGCCGTCTCGGTCGGCGGCACCCCGCTCAGCATGGTGGCGGACCGCGCCGCCCTGTTCGCCGCCGGCGAGGGCTGGGCCTACGACGCGGCGTCGAAGTGGGTGTGGATCGAGGTGCCGATGGTGAGCGGCTCGCTCGGGATCGAGGTCGCGCCATGAGCGGTGCCTCGATCGACGAGGCGTACGATCGCGTGCGCCGAGATCCCGACGCGCGCGTGTTCGTGAGCTGCGAGCACGCGTCGCAGCGCTCACCGGACGGCTTTGCCTGGCCCGAGCAAGACGCATGGCTCCTCGGGACGCACTGGGCGTTCGATCTCGGCGCGGCCGAGCTGGCCGACGAGCTCGGTCAGGCGCTCTCGGCGAGCGTGTTGCGATCGCGGTTCTCGCGGCTCTGGATCGATCCGAACCGCCCCGAGGACTCGTCCACCCTGTTCCGCGACGTCGCCGAAGGTCGGCCCGTGCACGTGAACACCGCGCTCCTCGACGACGCGGAGCGCGCGCGTCGCATCGAGCGGCTGCTTCGCCCGTACCACGCGGCGTTCGACGCGGAGGTCGCGGCGAGCCGCGCCGAGCTCCTCTTCTCGGTGCACACGTTCACGCCGGAGTACGAGGGGCAGAAGCGCGCGCTCGAGGTCGGGGTGCTGTTCACGGACGACGCGGCGCTCGCCGCGAAGGTCGCCGACGCGCTCTCCGATCGGTTCTCCGTCGCGCTGAACGAGCCGTACTCCGGGCACGATGGCTTGATGTACGCGGTGGACCGCCACGCGAAGCGCTATGGGCGCCGCGCGCTCGAGATCGAGGTGCGCCAGGATCTCGCGATCGATCCCGCGGCGCGCCGCGAGGTGATCGAGCGCCTCGTCCGCGTGATCGGCTGACGCGAAGGCTCTACTGCCGCAAGTCGAGGTGCGCCGAGTTGTCCTCGTTCGCGCGCACCATCACGCCGCGCCGATGGTGCTCCCCGTCGTCGGTCACGAGCTCGAGCGCGACCACCCCCGAGGGGACCTCCACCCGGTTGAGCGGGGTCCGGCCGAGCTCTTCGCCGTTCAGGAGCACCATGGCCCGCGGCGTGGACGTGAGGGTCAACCGGCCTGGCGGGGTGGCCACGTCGGGCGGCGTCAACGAGGCGAGCGGCTGCCGCACGGTGGTCGTCTGACCGGCGCGGATCTCCACGCTGCCCTCGTGTGGCGCGTACCCGTCGAGCGCGACGGCGACGGTGTGCCGGCCGGTGCTGAGCTCCGGCACCGTCTGCGGCGTCGGTCCGATCGCGCGTCCATCGACCGAGAGCGCCGCGCCCGAAGGATCGGAGTCGAGGGTGAGCGTCCCCGTGAGGACCGGCGCCGCGACCGGCCCGTGCGGGGTGTCGTCGACCGACGGACCCATCAGCATGTTCATCGCAAAATAGGCTGCGCCGCCGACGAGCCCGATCGCGACCACCGCGATCGCGATCCACTTGAGCGCTCCCCCACCCGAGCTCGGCGCGGCGCTCGGCGTCGGGCGTCGCGGGGCCGGCGCGGGCGCGTGTGAGCCGATCGGGTTCCTCGGCGTCGGCGCGTTGGGATCGTTCTGCACGAGCGCGGTGCCGGCGCGCGCGCTGAGGCTCGGGCCGCCGGGACGCGCGTTGTCCGTCGGATCCATCGGCGCGCCGGGCCGAGCTCCGCGCCCGCCGTAGATCGCTGCGTCGTCGACCGCGAGACCCTCGTACGCCGGGGTGAGGCTGCCCTCGAGGCCGATCGGATCTCGCCCGGCCGGGGGCGGGAGGTCGGGCAGCGCGATCGACGGGCCCGACTCGAACTTCGAGCTCGCCGGATCCGACGCGATGTTGAACGAGCTGCCGAACGGCGTCGTGTCGACGAGCGGGCCGCGGCTCTGCTCTTCCTTGAACAGGTGGTCGACGAGATCCTTGATGCGGCGCGCGTTGACGACCTTGCCCTGGCCCGCGACGAACGTGTCGAGCGCCTCCGCGAGCTCGCCCGCGGTGCTGAATCGATCGTCGGGCTTCTTCGCGAGGCAGCGCGCGATGATCGCCTCGAGCTCGGCCGGCGGCGCCTTCACGCGCTCCGAGAGCGTCGGCACGGGCCCGCGCACGATCGCCTCCATCGTCTCGAACTCGGTCGCACGCCGATACAACGGCCGACCCGTGATCGCTTCGTAGAGGCAGACCCCCATCGCGAACACGTCGACGCGCCGGTCGAGCTCCTTCGCCCGACACTGCTCCGGCGCCATGTACGCGAACTTTCCTTTCACCACCCCGGCCTGCGTCTTGTGCGCCCGCGTGTGCGCCTTCGCGATGCCGAAGTCGAGCAGCTTCACGCTGCCCTCGTAGCTGATCATGATGTTGTCGGGCGTCACGTCGCGGTGGACGATGCCGAGCTCGCGGCCGTCCTCCGTCTTTGCGTCGTGCGCGTGCTCGAGCGCCTCCGCGACGGCGCTGATCAGCTTGCACGCGACGACGAGCGGGATGCCGCCGGTGTCGCGCGCGCGGCGGATCAGCTTGCCGAGCGAGATGCCGTTCACCCACTCCATCGCGATGTAGTGCGTGCTGTCCTCGCGGCCGAACTTGTAGACGTGCACGACGTTCGGATGCTTGAGCCGCATCATCACGCGCGCTTCGTCGAGGAACATCTGGACGAACGCGTCGTCCTTCTCGTACTCGGGGAGGATGCGCTTGATGACGAGGTAGCGGCTCCCCGCGCCGGCTGCCTCCTCGCGTGCGAGCAGGATCTCCGCCATGCCGCCGAGGGCGAGGCGACCGACGATCGCGTAGTCGCCGAACTTACCGATCGTGGGCAGGAGGCGCGGCGGCTCGTCGGGCGGGCGGCCGCTCTCGAGGACCGGGTCGAGCTGCGCGAGGCCGCCCTCCGCCTCGTCGACCAGCTCGGCGAGCGTGTCGAGCTCGAGGTCGCCGAGCTCCAGCTCCGCGAGCGGATCGACGTCGGGCTCCGGCGCCACCGCCGGTCCCGTGCGCGTCGCGCGAGCCGGCCGCAGCGTCGGGCGCTCCGGCGAGCTCGGCGGCCCTTTACCCCGCTCGACCATAAGGCGGCCCATGGTGCCCCAATTGGCGCGCCGGGAGCAAAGGGGAGGGCGCGGTCATCTCACGGATCCTCGCCTCGTGGATCGAAACGAGACACCCGCGCGAGCTGCTCGTAGAGGTCGCGCTCCTCGTCGGTCGGCTCGGCGGGTACCGACACCGCGATCTCGGCGAAGAGATCGCCTCGCACTCCGCCCGACGCCGGATAGCCGCGACCCTTGAGCCGGATCTGTCGCCCGCTCGAGCTCCCCGGCGGCACCTTGAGGTTCACCTTGCCGTCGAGCGTCACGAGCGGCGCCGTCCCCCCGAGCACCGCCTCGGACGGCGAGATGCGTAGGGTGGTGAACACGTTGTCACCGACGAGGCGGAATCGCTCGTCGGAGGAGACCTGGATGCGGAGGTAGAGATCGCCGCCGTTCATCGTGGCGGGGAGGCGGATGCGCTGGCCGTCCCGTACCCCGGCAGGGACATTGACGGTGAGGCGACGGCGCTCGCGGGTCGCGGGATCGGTGATCGAAAGCTCGCGCGTCCCCCCGCGGTAGGCGGCGGACACTCCGAGCGACAGCACGGTCTCCGGGGTACGGACCGACGGAGAGGAAGGCGTGCGTCCCCGGGTCCGGCGACCTCGCGCGGTGCCGCGGCCGCCGAACACCTGCTCGAACAGCGCGTCGAGATCGTTGATGTTGGATCCCGACGCCGCGTCGCCGAAGTCGTAGCGAACCTCGCGGCCGGTGCCGGGCGGCGGCGCGCGGCCCTCGCTGATCGCGCGCCATTGCGGGCCCCACTTGTCGTAGAGCCGGCGCTTGTCCGCGTCTTTGAGCACCTCGTACGCCTCGCCGATCTCCTTGAACCGGGCCTCCGCGTCGGGCTCCTTCGACACGTCCGGGTGGTACCGCTTCGCCAGAGAGCGATAGCTCTTCTGCACCTCCTCCGCGGTCGCATCGCGTCCGACGCCGAGGATCTGGTAGTAGTCGCGGTAGGACACGAAGGAAGCGGCAAGCATAACAGCCGTGCGCCGAACGAGGTGTGGCGTCGACGGTCGAGCGGATGCGAACGAGGTTTGCAGAACACATCGCCTGGGTGACCGGCGCGGGCTCCGGCATCGGGCGAGCCGTCGCGCTCGAGCTCGCGCGCGAGGGCTGCGACGTGGCGGTGTCCGGCCGCCGGGCGGAGCCGCTCGCCGAGACGGTGAGGCAGATCGAGACGCTCGGGCGGCGCGCGCTCGCGCTGCCGTGCGACGTGCGCGACGAGGACGAGGTGTCGAGGGTGGCCGACCGGATCGCGGCGGAGCTGGGGCGCATCGACGTCGCGGTGGCCAACGCGGGCTTCGGCGTGGCGGGCCGGATCGAGGATCTGGGTGTGGCGGATTGGCACCGCCAGCTCGACACGAACGTGATCGGCGCCGCGCTCACCGCCAAGCACGCGCTCCGACACCTCCGCCAGACGAACGGTCG
Source organism: Sandaracinaceae bacterium (assembly GCA_050186575.1). Classification (GTDB taxonomy): domain Bacteria; phylum Myxococcota_A; class Polyangia; order Polyangiales; family Sandaracinaceae; genus JAUHXR01. The sequence continues at coordinate 32,699 of JBFWYI010000008.1, forward strand.
GCTCGCGCTCGTCGGTTCGGTCGCCGCGTTCGTGCCGATCGAGAAGAACGGCGCGTACGTCGCGAGCAAGGCGGCGCTCCGGTCCATCGGGCTCACCCTCGCGGTGGAGCTCGCGGGCAGCGGCACCACGTGCACCACGCTCCATCCCGGCTTCGTCGAGAACGACCTCTCGAAGATGGAGCCGCACGAGCGGCCCGACCCCGAGTGGCGAGAGGAGCGCCCGCACCGCTTGCTCTGGCCGACCGATCGTGCGGCGCGCGTGATGGTGCGCGGGATCCACCGCCGCACCCCCGAGCTCGTGTTCACCGCGCACGGCAAGGTGTTCGCGTTCATCGGGCAGCACTTCCCCGGGCTGGTGGTGCTCGCGATGTCGATGGCTCGCAAGCGGGGTTGACGGGCGTCGTCGGCCGGGAAAGCGAGGGAGCTCCTCGTGTACGAGGACGTGCACGAGGATGTACGAGGATGTGCACGTGCACGTGGACCGGGACGCGCGGACGGGTCGGTCGATGGGGCGCGGCGGGGCTATGATGGCCCGCGTGAAACGAACTCGTTTGGCTTGGCTGCTCGTTCTCCTCGCGGGGTGCGCCGACGACGGATCGACCGACGCGGGATCCGACTCCGGCTTCGACGCGCGCGTCCCCACGCCGCAGTCGATCGAGATCTCCGACGCGCGCGGTCGGCTGGTGGTGGACACCGACCCGCTGCGGATCCGGCTCGAGCGCGCCGACGGTTCGCTCGCGCTCGCCTCGGCGGAGGGGGCGCTCCGGATCGGCGTCGCCCCGAGCGGGGACGCGCGCTACCACGATCCCACGCAGCCGGATCCCGGCGGGGTGACGTGGTCGCCGGTCGAGCTCGGGCTCTCCACGAGCGCGCCGATGCTCACCGCGATGGACGCGGGCGGACGCACGGTGACGATCGCGCTGAGCGCGCCGGTCGAGGGCACCTACCGGATGGCGATCGCGGTCGACGCGGCCGCCGAAGACGTCGCGATGATGCGCCTCGCGCTCCTCACCGACGACGCGGGGACGTACCAAGGCCTCGGCGAGCGCTTCTACGACTCCGACGGACGCGGCTGGATCGCGCCGATGCAGATCGCGGCCGGTGGGCGCGCCAGCGGGAGCAACGAGACGCACGTGCCGATCCCGTTCTTCGCCTCGTCGAACGGCTACGGCGTGTTCGTCGAGAGCCGCGAGAGCGGCGCGTTCGACATCGGCGCGACCGACGCGTCGGAGCTCTGGACCACGTTCGAGGGGCGCGAGCTCGACGTCTATCTCTACCTCGACGACGATCCGCGCGAGGTCGTCGCCGCCTATACTAGGCAAACCGGATTGCCGATCCTCCCGCCGCGTTGGGCGTACGCGCCGATGCACTGGCGCAACGCGTGGAACGATCGCGCGGAGCTCGAGGAGGACGCGCGGCGGATCCGCGAGCTCCACGTGCCGTGCACCACGTTCTGGATCGATAACCCGTGGCAGGTCTCCTACAACGACTTCGTCTTCGACGAGACGCGGTTCACCGATCCGCAGGGGATGCTCGACGGCATGCGTGATGACGGATTCGTCCCGCTGCTCTGGAGCACGCCGTACCTCGACGCGGTCGACGACGGCGCCGCGCCGACGAACGAGGCGGAGACGCTGTTCGTGATGGCGCGCGACAACGGGTGGCTCGTGCGCGGGGGCCGCCGCGAGGAGATCTATCTCTCGCCCGCGAGCCCTGGCTCGACGGGCGCGATGATCGACTTCACGGACGAAGCCGCGACGGCGTTCTGGCAAGGCCGCGCGCGGACGGTCGTCGACATGGGGGTGCGCGCGTTCAAGCTCGACTACGCGGAGGACATCCTCCCCGAGCTCCTCGGCGAGCGTCCGCACTTCCTGTTCTCCGACGGGCGCACCGAGCGCGAGCTGCACAACGTGTACAACACGCTCTATCACGTGCCCTATCGGCGCGCGCTCGACGAGGGCGCCGGGGACGACGGCGGGTTCCTGCTCGTGCGCGCGTCCGCGTACGGCGGTCAGTCCATCGCGGACATCGTATGGCCGGGCGACCTCGACAACGATCTGCGCGAGGCGGGAACGACCGAGGTCGGCGGGCTGCCGGCCGCGATCAGCGGGCTCATCACGCTCGCGGCGAGCGGATTCCCGAGCTTCGGCTCCGACACCGGCGGCTATCGAGGCGGGATGCCGGATCGGGAGTCGCTCCTGCGGTGGGCCGAGCACACCGCGTTTACGCCGATCCTCCAGCTCGGCGGCGCCGGCGCGCACCACAACCCCTGGCTCTACGACGCGGAGGCGGGCGACATCTACGTCGCGCTCTCACGCGCGCACATGGATCTCGTGCCGTTCTTCCGCATTCACGCGCTCCGCGCGAGCGCGGAGGGCTACCCGCCGCTCGCGCATCCGTCGATGATCTGGCCCGACGACACCGCGGGCCACGACGACCCCTACATCTACGTGCTCGGCGGGGACATCCTCGTCGCGCCGGTGATCACGCCCGGCGCGACGACGCGAACCTTGCACCTTCCACCCGGCCACTGGGTGCACTGGTTCACCGGCGAGCCGCTCGACGGTCCGGCCGACGTCACGGTCGACGCGCCGATCGGGACCCCGCCGGTGTTCGTGCGCCGCGGCGCGCTCATCCCGCTCGGACCGGAGGATCTCGACACGCTCGTCGAGGCGCCCGCGCCGCTCGTCACCCCGTCGCAGCGGCCGTACCTGCGCGCGTGGTCGTTCCCCGAGGGGCGCGCGAGCGTGAGCACCGAGGAAGGCCCCACGCTCGTCGTCGAGCGCACGAGCTCCGGACTCGAGGTGCGCATGACGCCCGGCGCGAGCGGGGTGACCGACGTGCGCTACCGGATCGAGCTCGGCGAAGCCGAGCCGGCGCTCAGCGGGATCGGGACGGTGACGGTCGCGTCGGCGGACGTCCCCGTCGCCGCCGACGCGGCGACCGTGCAGGCCGGGTGCGACGGAGTGTGCTGGTTCGTGGAAGGCGACGTGCTGTGGTTGAGCGCACGATCGGCGACGGAGGTCGTCGCGATCGCGAGCCCGTGAGAGCGCGATCCGGATGCGTCGCGAGCGGCGGCGGGACGTGTACGTGGACGAGACACGAGTACGTGCACGTGCACGAGGACGCGTACGCGTACGTGGACCGCGCTCGCCCCCCTCCCTCGGGTGGGGGTTGGGGGGAGGGCCATCGCCGGTGGAGTGGTGTCGGCTTCGACGCTCGGCCCGCGCTCCGCGCCAGCCCCTCCCGCGAGCGGCTCAAGATCCTCCGCAACTCCGAAATCGTCCGCGCCGGCGCGCCGTCGCAGTCTCCTCGTCTCCCTGTCTCCTCGTCTCCCCGGCGCTGCCGCAGGCGCCGCGACGAATGTCGACGCCGTCGCCGAATCACGGTGAGCGCACTGCGAGAATTCCCGCGGGGGAGCGCGCTTACGTTGTGATCGATGTACAGCCGCGAGCGGGGATCGCTAGCGCTTCGTGGAGGGCTGCGGCTCGATCGTGCGGCGCTTCGCGATGATCACCCACGCCTTCTTCGGCTCCGGCGTGTCGGTGTCGAAGCTCGCGCCGCTGAGCTCGACGAGCTCGAGCGAGGGCTCGATCGCATTGACGATGTCGCGGGCGCTCCGGCGTGGCGGGCCGGTGTCGCGCGGCGGGCCCTCGGTGCTGCCGGCGAGGCTGAGCCACGTTCCGTCGGGTACGAGCGCGGCCGCGACGCGCTCCGCGAAGCGCGCGCGGACGTCGGCGTCGTCGAACACGTGGAACACGCCGCGATCGAACACCGCGTCGAACGGGCCGCCCGGCACGTCGGCGTTCAGGAAGTCGAGCACCTCGAAGCGCGGCTTCGCCTTCGCGCTCGCCGCCTTCGCGCGCGCCTGCTCGACCGCGAGCGGCGCGACGTCGATCGCGACGACGTCGAAGCCGCGCTCGGCGAGCCAGAGCGCGTTCGTCCCGGTGCCGCAGCCCACCTCGAGCACGCGCCGGGGGCCCTCTTTCGTCGGGCCACCTTTCGTCGGGCCATCGAGCGTCCCTCGCTCGACGTGAGCGACGAGCGCGGGCTCGGGCTTGCCGGTGTCCCACGGCAGGAAGCCTTCGGCGTAGTTGTCGTTCCAGTCTCGCGCCATCGCCCCGTCGTGGTCCTTCGCGTTCGATGCGTCAACCCGGATCAGAGGAACCGGCTCGAGCCGCTCACCCCGCCGCTCTCCTCGTCCGCGCCGAAGCGGTATCGCTCGTCGAGGAGGCCATCGATGCGGTCCATCACCTCGTCGACGTACCGGGTGAACGCCTCGCCGTGATCGCGCTCCGCCTCGGCGGTGAACGGCGTGAACGATCCTTGCGGGACCCAGGCGGGCGCGTCCGCGCGCCGGATCGGCTCGCCGAAGCGGTAGACGATGTCGCCCGACCGCGCGATCGGCGAGCTCGACGGATACACGCGGTCGCTCCCGTTGCAGCCGACCGGCACCACCGTGCGATCGAGGTGCATCGCGATCTGCGCGACTCCCACGTGCCCCTTGGAGAGCCGGATCGAGCGCGTGCCCTGCGGGAAGACGAGGATGTCGAGGCCGAGCGCGAGCGCCTCCTCGTTGAGCTCGACGAAGCGCCGCATCATCGCGCGGAACAGCTGATCGATCGCGCGCGCGTAGGTCTCTCGGTGCGGCCAGAACCTCCGGCCGAGGATCGAGCGCGGCGTCTCGAGCAGCGCGCGTGGCACGTCGGGCGGATCGCTCGGCGTCCCGGCCGCCTCGGCGTCCACCCACCGGCGAAGCGCGTCGTATTCGCTCGGCTCGGGACGTCGACCCAAGACCTCGACGAAGTCCTTCGTCAACAGGTACCCGCGGCTGACGGTGGGGATGTTGTTGGTCAGCTCCATGAACGCGCCGACCACGGGGTTTTCGTAGTACTTCCCCTTCACCCACGTCGCGGTGAACCGGCCGTGGCGCTTGTAGTGGTAGAGCTGGAACGGCCAGTAGTTGTAGCGATCGGTGTGGTTCATCGCGAACACCACCGGCTCGTCGGGGATGCGCTCCTCGCCTTCGAAGCGCGTGCGCACGCGACGGCTCCACTCGTAGTTCGGGATCAGCACCCCGTACGCGACCGCGCGCTGGACCCGCGGGGCGGCGCTCAGGCGGATGCGGTCCAGGCGATCGAGATCCAGCATGGACGTGCGCTCAGCGTCGGATGCCTTGGAGCACCAGCGAGATGAGGGTGCCCGCGACCATCGGCGGCGGCGCGTCGAGCTCGCCGACGATCGTCGAGAACGCGAGCTGCTCGACCGCGCCGACGACCGCGAGCGCGCTGATGCGCGGATCGGGGATCCGCAGGAGGCCATGGTCGACCGCGAACTCGGTGAGCAGGGTCGCGCGCTCGCGAACCTGGTCGCCGAACGCGCGGATCGGAGCGCGCGCACCCGCGTTGGGCGCACGACACTCCGTCAGATAGAGACGCACCTCGTCGGGCATTCCCACCGCCACCGGGATGAGCCCGATCGCGAGCGACTGGTAGGCCGCGACGAGCGACGTGTCGTCGTGCGCCTCTTCGAGCCCGCGCTCGCAGCGATCGAACGCCTCGAACACCGCCTCGGACATCGGTGTCACGATGGCTTGCACGAGATCGACCTTGTCCGAGAAGTAGCGATAGAAGTTGCCCTTCGCGGTCCCCGCTTCCTTCGCGATGTCGTCGATCGTGACCGGGTCGACCCCGCGCTCGAGGAAGAGCTTCAGCCCCGCTTGGCGCAGCTGCTCGCTGCGGCGCTTGCGGTTGAGATCCCGCTTGCCCCCGGGCGGACCGGGGCGTTCGGGAGGCGCGCGATCGGAGCTGTGGCTCGTCGACACCCGTACCATTCTGCGGATAATTGCACGACCGTGTAGTCATTCTTCGCTCGACCCGAACTCCCGCGAAAAAATGGGCTTGGATCGCCTCCGATCGTCTGTTAGAAATGAGATGACTGCATGGTCACCGTTTTCTAGGAGGCTCCCGTGATCGGAATTCCCTTGGGGTTGGCGTACGCGAACGCGACCGAGTGGGTCGTCCACAAGTACGTGCTGCATGGTGAAGGGCGCCGGAAGGACTCGTTCTGGTCTTTCCACTGGCGCGAGCACCATCGCTCCGCGGTGCTGAACGAGTTTCGCGATCCGGACTACGAGCGCTCGGTATTCGGGTGGCACGCGCAGGGCAAGGAGGCGTTCGCGCTCGCGGTGGGCGCGGTGGCGCACTCGATGCTGTTCCCGGTCGCGCCGTTCTTCACCGCGACGGTCCTCTACTCCGCGCTCAACTACTACCGGAAGCACAAGAAGGCCCACGAAGATCCGGAGTGGGCGCGCGAGCACCTGCCGTGGCACTACGACCACCACATGGCGCCGAACCAGGACGCGAACTGGTGCGTGACGCGCCCGTGGATGGACCACCTCATGGGCACGCGCGAGCCGTACGTCGGCACCGAGCGTGAGCTCGCCGATCGCGCGCGGCGCCAGGCGAAGAAGGACCGCGCGGCGGCCAAGGCGGCGAGCGCCGCGAGCGCTCAGCCCGACGTCGAGCCCCCTCGCGAGTCGCAGCGCCCGGCCGCCTGATCTCGAGACCGCAAGGAACGTTCGCTCGGACCCCGTGGCTTTTCGCGCGCGGGGTTCCTTGCTATCCGTTGGCGGATGCCAACCCGTCGCTTCGCCTCGCTCGTCTTCGCCCTCTCGCTCGCCGCGTGCGACTCCCGCTCGACGGCTGACGCCGGAGGATCCGGGACGGACGCCGGAGGTGGCGGAGCCGACGCCGGTGTGGGCGCGCTGCCCAACACGCTCGGTCCGAGCGAGCGCCCGGCGCAGCTCGTCTCGCCCCCCGGCTACGACAGCGCGCAGACGTACCCCGTCGTGGTGCTCCTCCATGGCTACAGCGCGAGCGGCTCGGCGCAGAACAGCTACCTCGGCTTCGATCGCGCGACCCGCGCGGCCGGGGTGTTCGGGATCATCCCGGACGGGACGGTCGACGCGAGCGGCAACCACTTCTGGAACGCGACGCCGGCGTGCTGCAACTTCAATGGCTCCACGGTCGACGACGTCGCGTACCTCCGCGGCCTCGTCGAGGAGCTCGAGACGTACGCGCAGATCTCCGACGTCTACTTCTTCGGCCACAGCAACGGCGGCTTCATGAGCTACCGGATGGCGTGCGAGTGGGCCGACCGGGTGAGCGGGATCGCGAGCCTCGCGGGATCCGACTTCTTCTCCGAGACGGACTGCGTGCCGTCGCAGCCGGTGTCCGTGCTCCAGATCCACGGCGACATGGACGCGACGATCCCGTACGACGGAGTGGCCCTCGGTTATCCGAGCGCGCCGGACGTGGTGCTGCGCTGGGCCGACCGCGCGAGCTGCGACACCGCCGCGGGCACGATGGGAACGCCGGTCGACTTCGAGACGAACCTCGCGGGGGCGGAGACGACGCCCCTCGATTACGAGACGGGGTGTGCGGGAGCCGAAGCGTCGCTCTGGACGATCGAGGGCGGCAGCCATATCCCGACGGTCAACCGCGAGTTCACGCCCGCCGTGATCGACTGGTTGATCGCCCACGCGCGCTGAGCACGCTAGCTTGACGTCGTGCCGATCGCGCGTGGGGAGCTCCCGCGGAGGCTTTCATCGGCGAGGCGCCGTCGCGCTCGCGCTGTGCCTCGGCGTCGGCTGCGACGGACGGCGAGCGGAGGTCGCGGTCCGCGCGCCTCACGCCGACAAGCCGACATGCGTCGTCGAGGACGTCGTCGCGACGCCGCTCCCCGACGGCTTCCGCGCGACGAGCGTCGCCCTCGGCGCGAACGGGACGACGGTGTGGCTCGCGGCCAGCGCGGAGGACGGCGCGCTGATCGCGGCGCCGCTCGACGCGGCGGGGCGACCGACGTCGTCGATGATCCGCATGGCGGGGGTGGGCATCGCGCGGCTCGTTCTGGTCGCGCCGATGGACGGCGGCGCGATCGTGGCGGGGATCGGATCGCGAGGGGAGAGCGCGACGGCGCTGATCGTGCGCTGGGTGGATGCGGGGGGCTCGGACTCGGACTCGGACTCGGACACGGAATCGGACACGGACTCGGACTCGGACTCGGAATCGGAATCGGAATCGGAATCGGAATCGGAATCGGAATCGGACACGGAATCGGAATCGGAATCGGGAACGGGCACGGAATCGGACACGGCATCGGAGTCGGAGTCGGAATCGGAATCGGAATCGGAATCGGACACGGCATCGGAATCGGAATCGGGATCGGACGTCGGTAGTCGCCTTGCCCCGGCGCCCGCACGGCGGACGCGCTCTCCTCGTCTCCCAGTCTCCTCGTCTCCCGGCCGCCCGCCGCAGGCGCAGGCGAGGCACGGGCAGACCTCGGACTCGGACGACCGAGAGATCGTACGTCCGCTCCCGGGTCCGCCACGCGACGTTCGTCGGGCCTCCGACGCGCGCTCCGCGCTCCTCGTTTGGGCGCTCGACGACGGCTCTGCGGCCGCGATCCGCGTCGATCGCGACCCGCAAGCAGGGTTGCGTGTCTCGGATCTCGGCCCGCTCGTCGCTTCGCCGGACCCGGAGCGACCCATCGATCTCTTGGGCACCGCGATCGACGGCGAGCGCTGGGTCGTCATGCTGCGGCAGGGCGCGCTCGAGGATCGGACGAGCGACGTGCTCGCGGTGAGCTCACGAGGGGTGCGCGCGATCGAGCCGCTCGGGGAGGCGCTCGCGATCGACGCCCTTCGCGCGGAGCCCGACGCCGCGTCGATGGTGGCGACGTTCGAGCTCTCGCGTCCGCACCTCGTGCGCGTGCCGTTCGACGCGGAGAGGACCCTCGTCGCGCGCGAGCTCTCGCCCGGCGCGACGCTGCCGAGCGAGCTCGCGCACGCGGACCGGGCGTGGCTCGACGTGGACGGCGGCGCGCTCGTCCTCCGGCGCGCCGACGCGGCGGGCGATCCGCGCGGACTTCCGATCGTGGTCGACCCGCGGGCGAGCGGGCTCGCGTCGCTGGCCCGTGGGGAAGACGGCTACGTCATCGTGTGGGTCGACCCGTCCGGCGGACTCTCCGCGCGCCCGGTGCGCTGCGACTGACGCTCGGTGACGTGCGTGCTAGCGTCCGCGCCGTGGCGAAGCAGGAGCCGGACACGAACCAGAGCGCCGGGCTCGGCATGCTCGGACGCGTGATCGACCGGAGCACCCTCAACCTCGTGATGGTCGTGGGTCTCTACGCCGTCTCGTACTTCGCGTTCCTCGCGGGGCCGTATCCATTCGGCGCGATGCTGCGCTCGGAGGGGACGAACGCGAGCGTCGCCGTCGTGATCTGCTTCGTTCCGTTCCTCCTCTACGCGTGGGGCGTGCTGTCCTTGATGCAGCAGATCAAGGACGGCGCGGGCAAGCTCGGCGTAGGCGCCGGAGCGCTCGGCGCCGCCGTGATCCTCGGCCTCGAAGGCTACGGCGCGTACGCGATGAACGCGGGGACCGGGCCGACGTTCGAGTACCGGCCGCTCGCGCTCGTCGTCGGGGTCGCGATGGTCGGTGTCTACGCGTATTTCGCGCTGCGCTTCTTCCGCGAAGCCTGACGCGCTCACATGCGCGGGAGGAGCTCCGCGAAGTTGCAGGGGCGGAACCGGCTGTCCAGCTGGTGGACGAGGATGCCGTCCCACGCGTCGCGGCACGCGCTCGGTGAGCCGGGGAGGGCGAACAGGAGCGTGCGGTTCGCGACGCCCGCGCACGCGCGCGACTGGATCGTCGACGTGCCGATCACCTGGTAGCTGAGCTGACGGAACAGCTCGCCGAAGCCGGGGATCGCCTTCTCGATCACCGCGTCGAGCGCCTCCGGCGTGACGTCGCGCGCCGTGATGCCGGTGCCGCCGGTGGCGAGCACGACGTCGATCTCGGGATCGGCGATCCACGCGCGGAGCTGCGCCTCGATGGCGGCGCGGTCGTCCGTGACGATCGTGCGGGCGGCGAGCGCGTGACCGGCCGTGCCCACCCGCTCCACCAACAGATCGCCCGAGCGATCGTCGCGCTCGGTGCGCGTGTCCGAGATGGTGAGGACGGCCACGCGCAAGGGCACGAACGCGCGCGCCTCGTCGATCATCGGTTCTTCTTCTTCTTCTTGCGCTTCTTCGGGCGCGCGCGCGGCTCGTCGTCGGAGCTCGACGCCGAGGCATCGGCGGCGTCACGGTCGCTCGGCTCGTCCGTCGCCGGCTTGGCGCGCTTCTTCGTGGGCGCCGGATCCGTCGCGGGCAGCGGCCGCGGGCCGCTCACCAGCTCGCCCGGCGCGATGGGCTTCACGATGTTGCTCGTCTTGCTGAAGAGCAGCATGTACGCGCTCAGCAGCACGATGGGGAGGCTCAGGCGCTGGCCCATCGTGAGGTAGAACGTGTCGCTCAGCGTCTGGAACTCCTTCACGTACTCGACGAGGAACCGCGTCGTGAAGTAGTAGCCGAGCAGGATGAAGAGGATCGCCCCGGGACGCAGGCGGTTGCGCCACTTGGCTTGCAGATAGATCGCGAGGCCGACCATCGCGAACGCGAGGATCGCCTCGTACACCTGCGACGGATGGCGGTACATGCAGTCCGCGACGTCGTAGGCGCCGGGCGGTCCTCCGCAGTCCCACACGGTGCGGCCGTCGACGACCTCGTAGTGGCGCGGGAACGCGATCGCCCACGGGCCGTCCCACGCGCGGCCGACGATCTCGGAATTGAAGAAGTTGCCGACGCGGACCCACGGGATGACGAACGTCGCTGCGCACATCGACGGGTCCATCAGCGCGAGCGCGTGCTGGCGGTGGTAGCGCGCGAAGAACAGCACCGCGAGGATCGCGCCGATGCCGCCCCCGTGGCTCGCGAGCCCGGACCCGATCTGGATGATGCGGTCCGGGTCGCTGAAGAACGACTCGGGCTCGTAGAAGATGAGGTGGACGAGGTGGGCGCCGATGATCATCCCGATCGGCGTCCAGAGGGTCAGCCGCTCGCCGTGCTGTCGCGGGAAGCCCCACCGCTCGAAGTAGTTGGGGAACGCCCACGCGGCGCCGAGCAGGCCGATCGCGAAGAACAGTCCGTAGTACCGGATCTGCAGCGGCCCGTTCGTGACCGACGTGTTGATCGCGTCGATCTGAATCAGGACCGGGTCGATGTCCCAGACTCTGTCCTCGAGCACGGGCACGCCATAGCACCCGCGCGCCGCCGGTGTCGTGGCGGTCGCGCCTCGGCGCTTCGCGACCGGAGTCGCCTGCTCGTCGCGCGACCGAGCGTGTCGCGATGCGCGCTGGCGGCACGCTCCGGGCCGTGGCGGCCGCACCGAGCCTCGCGACCCGCAAGCGGACGATCCATCGGTCGCTGACGCTCTCGATCGCCGAGGGGCTGCTCCACGCGGTGATGCTGGGCGCGGCCGAGAGCTACTTCGGCGCCCTCGCCGTCGAGCTCGGCCATCGCGACGTCTCGCTGTCGGTCCTCGCCACCGTGCCGCTCTTCGCGGGCGCGCTGTCGCAGCTCCTCGCCCCGCGGCTCGTGCGCGCGCTCGGCACCGAGCGCCGCGCGGTGGTGCTCGGCGTCGCCGTCCAGGCGCTGAGCCACGCGGCGTTCGTCGCGCTCTCGCTCACCGGGAGCCGCTCGCTCACGCTGCTCCTCCTCGCGAAGGTCGCGTACTGGGTGAGCGGGATGATGATCGCGCCCGCCTGGAGCGCGTGGATGACGCGCCTCGTGCCGACCCACGGGCGCGCCCGGTTCTTCGCGCGTCGCTTCTGGCTCTACCACGTGGTGCTCGTGATCGCGTTCCTCGGCTCGGGTCAGCTCCTCGCCGACTTCGACGCGCGCGGGAGCGTGCTGGTCGGCTTCGCGGTGCTGCAGGCGGTCGCGCTCGCCGCGCGCCTCCTCGGCTCCACGCTCATCGCGCAGAAGGGCGACGTCGATCCGCCGCTCCTACGCCCGCGCGTGGCGTTGTCCGATGTGGTCCGCAAGGGTCGTTGGCGCATCGCGGCGTTCGGCGCGATCCTCTTGTTCGGCGCGCAGATCGCGGTGCCGTTCTTCACGCCGTACATGCTCGAGGACCTCGGCATGAGCCTGCGCGAGTTCGCGTGGCTGACCTCGCTGAGCATCGTCGCGAAGGGACTCGCGTTCGGGCCGTGGCGTCGGATCGCCCCGAGGATCGGTCACCGGCGGGCGCTCGGGCTCGCCGGGCTCATGGTGGCGAGCGTGCCGGTGTTCTGGTTCGCCTCGCGGGAGACCTGGATGCTCGCGATCGCGCAGGTGATCGGCGGCGTCGCGTGGGCGGGCTACGAGCTCATCAGCCTCGAGCTGTTGATGGCGGACGCGCCGGAGGACTCGCGCGTCGAGTTCTACGCGCTGGCGAGCACGCTCTCCGGAGGCCTACAGGTCGCGGGCGCGGTGATCGGCGGATTGCTCCTCCGCACCGGCGCGATCGACTACGCCACGGTCTTCCTGATCTCCGCGGGCGGGCGCGGCCTCGCTCTCATCGCGCTCCTCTGGGTGCCGGTCTCCGTGCGCGCGATCCTCGTGCACAGCCGCGTCATCTCGGTGCGCCCGTCGGCGGGGGCGATCCGGGCGCCCGAGGTGGTCGATCGGCGGCTCGGCTCGACGCGCACTCCGTAATAGGATTTCCCGGCGGGGTTGTGTACACCTGATCGGTCCTGTGGGCAGCGATCAGCGGACATCGCCGGGGGGGGCGCGCGCGGAGGGTTGGCGCGCGCTCATGAAGGAGCAGCGCTACAGCGAAGCGCTCGCGCTCCTCTATGCCGATCCGCGTCCCGACGATCGCGAGGTGACCCGCGCGATCGAGACGGTGCGCGAGGCGATGACGCAGGCGGAGCTGCAGGAGCTCGGGTCGCTGGACGGTGCGGTGAGCGTCGACGCGCTGCGCGCGAGCACGGTCGCGCTGGGGCAGGACGAGCAGTTTCTCCTCGAACGGATCGCCGGGCGCACGCTGAGCGAGGTGATCCGGGAGTCCACCCTCGGGCGCCATCGCACCGCGCGCGCCCTGCGCTGGCTGTTGGACCACCGGGTGATCCGGAGCGTCGACGGCTCGGGCACCTCGGCGAGGCCGCCGGCCGAGACGTCGATCGAGCGCATCGTCGTGGCCGACCCCAGCCGCACCCAGGCGAGCTTGATGCGCACGATGCTGCGCGTCGTCCTGCGCCGGAGCGTCACGCTGCGAACGGTGGTGGACGCCAAGGACCTGCTCGAGGTCGCGCGTCAGATCGTCCCCGATCTCGTGGTGGTCGACTTCGATCTGCCGGGGAGCGGGGACGGGCTGAGCGCGCTCGCCGAGCTCTCGACCGCGGGGCTCGATGCGCGCGCCATCGTGGTGGTGAGCCCGGTCCAGGCGGGCTTCGTGAGGCATCGGCTGCCGCAGGGGGCCGCGATGTTGGTGCGCCCCGTCGATCGCGACAAGCTCAGGAGCGCGCTCGGCGCGCTGCGCTGATGGGAGGGAACATGCAGTCGGATCTACCGAGGGAGATCGCGGCACGGGACGCCCTCGAGCGGCTCCGCGCGTCGCTCGCCGACGATCCGCAGCGCCGCGCCGATCTCGAAGCGGTGGCGGGGCTCGTCCGCGAGAGCGAGGAGCTGGTCGACCGGCTCCGCGAGAATCATCGCGCGCTGATGCAGCTCGCGCGCAGCGAGGCGATGAGCTCCGGTGATCTCACCGACTCGCTCCGCGCGATCACCGCGGTCGCCTCGAAGATGTTGGGCGTCGCGCGGAGCAGCGTGTGGCTCTACAACGCCGACAAGACGGCGATCCAGTGCGTCGACCTGTACCTCCGGGACTCGCGCGCCCACGAGAGCGGGGTCGAGCTGTTCCAGAAGGACTTCCCCGGCTACTTCCGCGCGCTCACCGAGGAGCGCGCGATCGACGCGCACGACGCGCACACCGATCCGCGCACCTCGGAGTTCAGTGAGGTCTACCTCACGCCGCTCGGCATCCAGTCGATGCTCGACGCGCCGATCCGCGTCGGCGATCGGATGATCGGCGTGACCTGCAACGAGCACGTGGGCGCGGCCCGCATGTGGACCGACGACGAGGTCGTCTTCGCGGGCTCGCTCGCCGATCTCATCGCGCTCGCGATCGAGAGCGGGCGGCGCAAGGAGACGGAGGCGCAGCTCCGCGCCGTCGTCGAGGCGCTCGACGAGCCCGACTAGACCCTCGCGACGGAGATCGCGATGGGTTCAGCGTCGATGATCGGGCGCGAGAGTGGCCCTCGGCGGGACGAGGCGATGCCGGAGTATCGTCGAGGAGCGACGAGGGTCGAGATCGGGTTCGAGGGCACAGAGCAACCCGTCGCGATCTCCGTCGCGAGGGTCTAGACCTCGGCTCAGTGAAAGCGACGGCGGAACCCGTCGCGCAGCTCGTGCGCGATGCGCGTCGCCATCGCCATGATCGTGAGCTGCGGGTTCACCCCGAGGCTCGTCGGGATCACGCTGCCGTCGCAGAGGAACACGTTGTGCGTGTCCCACAGCTTCCCATCGGGATCGACGGCGCTGTCGGCCGCGGTGGTGCCCATCTGGCAGCTCCCGAGCGGGTGCTGCGAGGCCGACTCGAACCGGACCGGAGGTACGCGCTCGAGCTCGAAGCGGGCGAACGCGTCGGCGTCGAGCGCGTCCGAGCCGAGGATCGGCAGGTACACCTCGCGGGCCCCCGCCGCGAAGAACGTCTCCGCGGTGATTCGGATCCCCTTGTACATCGCGCGACGATCCTTGTCGGTCATCGAGTACGTCACGAACGGCTCGCGCCCGAGGCCGCGCCGTACGCGGCCCGGACCCTCGTCGTGCACCATCCCGCCGAAGATCGCGATGTTGGGCGCGTGCTTGGCGCGCTCGTAGTGGGCCGGCCCGACGCCGGGCATCGTCGCCGCGATCACGGGAGCCGGGACGAAGAGGCTCATCAGCGTCACGTGATCGCGCTCGAACGCGTCCGTGTAGGCGCTCTGGAGCGCTCCCCGCCAGCCGCGGACGTCCTCGTCGAAGCGCGCGAACACGCGGAAGCCGGGATGGAGCGTGAGGTTCTCGCCGACCTGGCTCCCGAACGGGGCGAGGCCGCTCGACTTGAGCAGGATCGGCGTGTGGAGGCCGCCGCACGCGAGCATCACGACCTTCGCGTGCACGGTGAAGGGTTCCCCGCGCTTGCGTCCGGGGCGGTTGAGGAGCCGTCCGCGCACCCCGCTCGCGCGGCCGCGCTCGTGGACGACGCGCTCGACCAGGCAGTCGCTGAACACCTGGCCGCCCGCCGCGAGCAGCCTCGGGAGATAGGCGACGTCGACGCTCATCTTCGCGCCTTCGGGGCAACCGAAGTTGCACCGTCCACAACCGTGGCACCCCTTGGTGTTGCGCGAGATGGGCTTGATCGGATGGCCGAGCTTCTTCGCGCCGATGCCGAAGAGCTCCGTCGAGCGCGAGCGCATCGACACCGGGACCTCCTCGACGTGGATCGCCTCCTCGACCTCGCGGTAGTGGGGATCGAGCCCCTTCGGGGTGAGCTCGGTGAGGCCCAGCTCGCTCGCCCACGGCGCGAGGATCGCCTCGGGGACGCGGAGGCACACCCCGCCGGTGAGCAGCGAGCTCCCGCCGACGCCGGTGCCCACCATGAGGTTCACGCTGGGCGCGCCGCCGCCGAGGCCGAACGCGACGCTCATCGATCCGTCGCGCCAGAGGTGACGGACGCTCTCGCTCTGTCGGAAGCGGCCTTGCTGGCGGTTGGAAACGTATTTTCCTTCCTCGACCACGACGACCTCGAGGCCCGCCTCGGCGAGGAGGGTCGCGGCGACCATGCCGCCGGCGCCGGAGCCCACCACGACGACGTCCGCGCTCAGCTCGAGCGGGGCGTTCAGGGTCCGTCCTTCGACGAGGCCGCTCACAGCAGGCACTCCTGGTCCCATCCGATCTCGGCCGCCGCGTCGGGGTGCTCGAAGTAGAGGATGCAGAGGACCGCCTTGGCGCCGAACAGCGCGAGCGAGAGCGGCGAGCGCTCGATCGCCTCGATGGCGCGGCCCCGCGTCGGCACGTCGAGCGCCCCGAGGGTCGCGAGCCGCCCGATGAGGAGCGGCGCGAGGAAGTAGATCGTCGTCACGCACGCGATGAAGATCCAGCGTCCACGCGCCGAGATGTGCCCGAAGAACTCGCCGAGCTCGTCCTCCATCCACGCGAGCCGCTCGGCGGGCGGCGGCCCGTCCTCGCGCGCGAACAGCGCCTCCGCGATGGCGCGCGCGCGGCGCCGCGTCGTCCGCCCGATCCCGGGGGCGGGGGCGCGTCCGTCGAACGGAGCGAGCTCCTCGGACGGCGAACCGGCCGGCGCCGTCGAAGGCGCATCCGTCGAAAGCCCTCCGTTCGAAAGCTCTCCGTTCGAAAGCCCTCCGTTCGAAAGCTCTGCCACCCGGCTCTTATAGCCGCGCGGTGCGCTCGAACGAAAGCCGCAGCAGCTTCTCGCCGGCCGCCACGTCCACGCGAGGTGGTGTCATCCCGACCTCTTCGCGCCAGAACGCGACGTCGCGGACGAGCGCGCACGTCGCGCGGAGGTGCCCGTCCTGGCTGAAGATCACGCCGCCGTCCCGCATCCGCGGGCCGAGCGCGCGGAGGCAGGTCCGCGTCGACGCGATCAGATCGACGTCGAGCAGCGCCACGTCGACCGGGCCGTCCGCGAGCGGGAGCGTGTCCTCGAACAGGCCCTTGTGGAACGCGCACACCTCGATCGCGCCGAGCTCGCGCACCCGCCGCTCGACCGCACCCCGCCGACCGCGGAACGCGCCCTCGAGGAAGCGCACGGGAGTGCCATCGAGCAAGTGATGTTGCTCGTCGTTGGCGGGGATGCCGCGGAACGTGTCGTACACGTCGAGCCGGCCGCCGACCGCGCGCACGAACCGGCTGAGCTTCGCGGTGCTCCCGCCGTGTCCCGCCCCGCACTCGACGACGCGCGGCGCGCCGCTCGGTCCGTGGGCGAGCACCGCGCGGCCGACCTCGAGGACCTCGCCCAGCGTGTGGTAGCCGCGCACCCGGTTCGTGATCCGCGCGACGTCCCGGAGCATCCGCAGGCGCTCGACGCGCGAGACCGAGAGATCCGCGGCGAGGAAGCGCAGCACGTCGGCGCGATCGCGCGTCACGAGGTGTCGCAGCGTCTCGAGCGCGCGCCCCTTCGTGCCGGGACCGCGCCGCACCCGCCTCACCTCGTCGCGCCAGCGCGCCGCATCCCCGCGCTCGCCGACGACGACGCCGTACGTCACGACGCCACCGCGTCGGTCCGACGGGCGGTTCGCCGCGCACATCCCCGGCGGCCATCGCGCGACATCGTGCACGTGCTCGTCCCCGTGCACGTGCACGTCGTCGTGCCCGTCCACGTACACGACGAACGTGACGATCGACCCGCGCCCGCCGCGGGTCCGAGCTCACGCGTCACCGGTCACTCCGCCGCCGGCTCGAACGTGACCTCGAACATCCACGGCCAGCGCTTGCCGGTGATCAGGAAGTGCTGCCGCTCGGGCACCCACGCGATCCCGTTGAGCACGTCGGCGCCGCGCCGCTCGGCGGGGGTCAGGAGCCCACGCGCGTCGACGTCTCCGGTCACCCGGCCGCTCACCGGGTCGATCCGCACGATGCGATTCGTCTGCCAGACGTTGGACCACACCGTTCCGTCCACGCACTCGAGCTCGTTGAGGTTGCGGACGGGACCGTCACCATCGCGCACGCGCACGACGTGATCGATCTCGAACGTCACCGGATCGCGGAACGCGAGGCGATCGCTCCCGTCGCTCATCACGAGGTGGCGCCCGTCGTAGCAGAGCCCCCAGCCCTCGCCCTCGTACCTCATCATGCGGCGGTGATCGAAGTTGTCGACGCTCCACACGTGGACCTCGCCCGCCTGCCACGTGAGCTGGAAGAGCTCGCTCCCGACGCGCGCGAGGCCCTCGGCGAACAGCGCCGGATCGTTCTCGCGGATCTGGAGCACGCGACCGCTCTCGAGATCGACGTGGCGGAGCGACGACTCGCCGCGAAGCCCGGTGCTCTCGAAGAGGTTGTCGTCGTGCCACAAGAGGCCTTGCGTGAACGCCTCGGGGTCGTGGGGGAAGCGCTCGAGCACGTTCACCCGCAACGCCTCGGCCGCGGGCGGCTCCGTCGGCCCATCGACGTCGGTCGAGCTCAGATGATCCGCGTCGGCGTCGGCCGGCGGATCGGCGAAGAAGCGCTGATACGCGATCGCGCCGAGCACGAGCGCGATCACGATGCCGATCCAGTACGGCCGCCCCGGCGGCTGCGCGGGCCGGCTCGACGGAGCATCGACCGTGCCCTCCCGCTTGCGCTTCGGCGAGGCGGGGCGCGCTTCGGGCTCGTCGCGCTCGTCCGCGGTGACGGCGCTCTCGCCGGGCGTCGGCGCGCGCTCCGCGCGTCGCTTGCCGCTCGTCTTCCCCTTCTTCTTTCGCGCCTTCGCCACCGTGGCCGGGGTGTAGCTCGAATCGCCCACAGGGTCAGCGGCGAACGTGCGGCCCCTGCTACGCTGTCCAGCGACGTGTCTCCCATCGCGCGAAGGCGGGCGACCTACGCTGACCTGCTCGAGCTCCCGGGCGACGTCCGCGCCGAGGTGCTCGCCGGCGAGGTGGTGACGTCCCCGGCTCCGCTACCGAAGCATAGCAAGGCGCAGGGATCGCTCCGTCGCTTCATCGGTGGTCCGTTCGACGACGATGACGGCCACGGCGGCCCGGGGGGATGGTGGATCTTCGTCGAGGTCGACGTCTTGCTCAGCGAGCATGACGTCGTCCGTCCCGACCTCGCGGGGTGGCGCCGCGAGCGGCTCCTCGACCCCGCCGAGCAGCGTCCGATCGAGGTCGCGCCGGATTGGGTGTGCGAAGTGCTCTCGCCCAGCACCGCGGCGCGCGACAAGGTGACGAAGCTCAACCTCTACGCCGCACACGGTGTTCGCCACTACTGGCTGGTGGACGTGGATGCGCGGACCGTCGAGGGGCTCGAGCTCCACGACGGCCGTTGGGTGATCATCGGAAGCTACGATGACACCGCGGTCGCACGGATTCCGCCGTTCGAGGCCGTCGAGCTCGCGGTCGGGCGACTCTGCCTCCCGCGCTGAGCGCGCTCAGCGGGGAACGTGTGCGCGCACGAACGCGGCGAGCTCGTCGAGCGTGTCGACGCGCTCGGCGGCCGCGAAGAGGGCGAAGCGCTCGGCCGGGCCGAACAGGCGGAGCGGGCGCGCGTAGCGGATCGAGAGCTCGACCTCGGAGCGCGTGCCGGGGCCGCCGGGGAGCGCGATCACCACGTCGGCCGTCAACACGTTGATCGGGTTGCGGCTGTCCGGTCCGGTGCCGTTCGCGCCGCTGAGCGGGAGGTGCGTGCGGATCGGGATCTCGACGTAGGGGTTGGGATAGCCCTCGCGACCCTCGGGATCGGGGAGCACACCGATCGTGAGCCCTCGGCGCGGCGTCACCTCGGTGAACGCGCGCGAGACCGCGGTCATCACTCCCTTGCCGCCGCCCGTGAGGAGGTGGTGGCCCTCGTGCGCGATCCACCGCCCGAGCGGCCGCGCGAGATCCTCGTGCGCGTCCACCCCCGAGCCCATGACGCCGATGATCGCCAGCCGCTCGACCTGGAGCCGCTCGATGGTCATCAGCTGATGGTGGAGCCGGGCTCGGAGTCGGCGACGAGCGGGACCAGCTTGCCTTCGCGGTCCTCCGCCATGAGCAACATCCCTTGACTCTCGAGGCCGACCATCTTGCGCGGCGCGAGGTTCGCGACCACGACCACCGTCTTACCGACGAGGTCCTCGGGCTTCATCACCTTCGCGACGCCGGCGAGGATCTGGCGCCGCTCGAACCCGAGGTCGACCTGGCAGCAGAGGAGCCGGTCGGACTTCTTCACCGGCTCGGCGCTCAGCACCTTGCCGACGCGCAGATCCAGCTTGGCGAAGTCGTCGTACGTGATGACGTCTTTGACCGCCTCGTACGGCGGGCCCTTCTGCGCCGCGGCCTCCTGCGCGCGTGTGGCGAGCAAGGCGCGCTGCGCCTCGATCTGCTCGTCCTCGACCTTGCGGACCAGGATCGTCGGCTCGCCGAGCGGGTGGTCGTCGGGCAAGAGATCGAGCCGCGCCGCCGCGTCCCAGCCGATGCCGACTCCGCCTCGCACCCCGCTGTCGCGCACGCCCTCGAGCCGGAGCACCTCGCGCAGCCGGCGCGCGGTGAAGGGGAGGAACGGCTCCACCAGGATCGAGAGGCTCGCGCACAGCTCGAGGCACGTGCGGATCGTCGTGTTGCAGTGCGCCTCGTCCTCGCGCCGCGTGCGCCACGGCTCGGCGTCGTTGAAGAACTTGTTCCCCGCGCGCGAGATCTCCATCAGCTCGAGGATCGCGTCGCGCATGCGGCATTCGTCGATCGCCGCGCCGACCTTCTGGCTCCGCTCGGCGAGCGTCGCCTCGAGCGCGGTCACGTCGGCGCGCGCTTCGCCGGCCGGCGGCACGGTGCCGTCCATGTACTTCACCGCGAACTGCACGGTGCGGTTCACGAAGTTGCCGAAGTTGTCGGCGAGCTCGTTGTTCACGTGCGCCTGGAAGTCGCCCCACGAGAAGTCGCTGTCCTTCGTCTCGGGGAGCGCGCGCAAGAGCGCGTAACGGAGGTAGTCCGGGTCGAACGCCTCGAGCGCCTCGCCGAGCCACACCGCCCAGCCGCGGCTCGTCGAGAGCTTGTCGCCCTCGAGGTTGAGGAACTCGTTGGCCGGCACGTTCTCGGGGAGCGTGTACGTCTCCGCGAGATCGCCGTGCAGCATCATCATCAGCGGGAAGCTGAGGCAGTGGAAGACGATGTTGTCCTTGCCGATGAAGAACAAGAGCCGCGTGTCGGGGGACTGCCAATACGTCTTCCACGCCGCGGCGTCGCCGTTCTTCGCCGCCCACTCGCGCGTCGCGCTCACGTAGCCGATCGGCGCGTCGAACCAGACGTAGAGCACCTTGCCGGCCGGATCGATGCCCGCCGCCTTCGCCACGTCCTCGGGCACCGGCACGCCCCACGGCAGGTCGCGGGTCATCGCGCGGTCGCCGAGCCCCGCCGCGAACCAGCTCTTCACCTGTCCCAGCACGTTCGGCTTCCAGTGCGTCTTCTCGCCGATCCACGCCTCGAGCCGCGCCTGATGCGCGCCCATCGGGAGGTACCAGTGGGAGACCTTGCGCAGCTCGGGCACCGCGTCGCTCACGGTGCTCCGCGGATCGATGAGCTCGGTCGGGCTGAGCGTGCTGCCGCATCGCTCGCACTGATCGCCATAGGCGTCCGGGTTCTGGCAGATGGGGCAAGTACCCTTGACGAAGCGATCCGCGAGGAAGAGCTTCGCTTTCGGATCGTAGAGCTGCTCTTCGGTCTTGATGGTGAGCCCCGGCGCGAGCGCGCGGAACCACTCCTGTGCGGTCTCGTGATGCACCTCGGAGCTCGTGCGGCCGTAGTAGTCGAAGCTCATCCCGAACGCGGCGAAGTCCTTCTCCGCCATCGCGTGGTAGCGGTCGGCGATCTCCTTCGGCGTGGTCTCGTCCTTGATCGCGCGCATCACGATCGCGGCGCCGTGCTCGTCGGAGCCGCAGATGTAGAGGACGTCCTTGCCTCTCAGGCGCTGGTAGCGGACGAACACGTCGGCCGGCAGGTACGCGCCCGCGAGGTGCCCGAGGTGGATCGGCCCGTTCGCGTACGGCAGGGCGGAGGTGACGAGGATGCGACCCGTGGTGGACATGGGGGGCGAACATAGCGCGAGCGAGCCCCGGCGCGATCACCGGATCGATCACCGGATGGATCACCGGATCGAGTCGACGTTGTCTTCCCAGCGCTGGCCGTCGAACGGCTCGATGCGGAACCGCGTCCGCGCGTCGTCGTCGAGGCAGCGGACGTTCACGTCGACGTGGTCGGGATGCGAGCGCGGCGTGTAGAACGGCGAGACCCCGCACGTCTCGCAGTGGCGGTGCACCGCGGTGCCGGTGTGGAAGCGGTACTCGACGAGCGCGCCCTCGCCCGAGGTGAGCGCGAAGTCCTCCGGAGGGACGATGAGGTGCAGAAAGCCTTTCTTCGCGCAGATCGAGCAGTTGCACTCGAGCGCGACGAAGCGGCGGACCTCCACCTCGAAGCGCACCGCCCCG
The DNA here is from genome assembly GCA_050186575.1 of Sandaracinaceae bacterium. Taxonomy (GTDB): domain Bacteria; phylum Myxococcota_A; class Polyangia; order Polyangiales; family Sandaracinaceae; genus JAUHXR01. Next base: position 54,778 of record JBFWYI010000008.1, read on the forward strand.
CAGTGGCAGCCGCCGGACAGCCGCTCGCTCACGCGCGCCCCGTGGCGGAGGACGGAGCGAGGAGCCCCCGCGCCTCGACGAGCGCCTGGGTGAACCCGCGCCGCAGGTAGAACGCCTTGGGCTGGGTGAGGAACGGCGCGCCGTCGGCGTCGTACGCGCGGGTGCGCGCGCTCGCGTCGTTGCCCTTCGGTCGGAGCTGGAGCGCGCGGCCGATCCGCGCGTCGATCCGCTCGACGTCGCCGCGCTGGATCGCGAGGGTCAGCTCCTCCCAGTCCGTACGCAAGATCGCTTCCTCCTCGCACGAAGGCGACCACACCCACGACGCGCCGAACACGCGCTCGCCCGGCGCGACGTCGGTGCGGACCGTCACGAACAGGATTCGCGCCGTCTTGTGGCGCACGCGCGACGTCTCCCAGCGCTCGTCGGCCGCGGCGAGCGACGCGTGGCAGACGAACGTGCTCTCGCGCGGTCGCCCCGCCGCGCCGACCGGGAGCGTCTTGACCTCCACGCCGAGCTCCATGACGTCGACCGGGCCCGTCTCGCCGAGCCCGAGCGCGCGCTCGGTGAGCCGCCCGACGAACCCCTTGGCGCGTGACGGGGAGGGGGGCAGCGGCACGCCGTGCGCCTCCGCGACCTCGACGATGCGCCGGCCGCCGAGCCGCTTGGCGCGCGCGAGGAGCTCCGCCTCGCTCCGCACGACTCCCTCCATCGGCGCGCATCTTCCCACGGACCGCGCGCCGTCGCACCCGGCGCCGGCTCGAGTGGCCGACGGCTGGTATGATCGCCCCCATGCGCCAGCGCACCTTGCTTCCGTGCCTTCTCCTCGTCGTCCCCATCGCGGTCGGCTGCGGACGCAGCGCGCTCGATCCCGGCGCTCCGCCGACGACCGGGATGGACGCGGGGACCGGCGCGTGTGGCAACGGCGTCGTCGATCCCGGCGAGCAGTGCGACGACGGCAACATGATGTCGGGCGACGGCTGCTCGTTCCGATGTCAGCTCGAGTCGCTCGCGTGCGGCAACGGTCGCGTCGACCCGGGCGAGGAGTGCGACGACGGCAACCGCGTCGATGGCGACGGCTGTAGCTCGCGCTGCGTCATCGAAACGGCCGGGTGCGGCAACGGCTCGCTCGACACGGGCGAGGAGTGCGACGACGGCAACCGCATCGGCTGCGACGGCTGTAGCTCGAGCTGCGACGTCGAGAGCTGCGGCAACGGGCGCATCGAGTGCATGGAGGAGTGCGACGACGGCAACCTGCGCAACGGCGACGGGTGCTCCGAGCTCTGCACCCGCGAGCTGATGGGCTGCGGCAACGGCACGCTCGATCCCGGAGAGCAGTGCGACGACGCCAACCTCGACCCGTGCGACGGGTGCTCTCCGGTGTGCGCGCTCGAGCAGTGCGGCAACGCGCGCATCGACTGCGCGGAGCAGTGCGACGACGGGAACCTGTTCGACGGCGACGGGTGCAGCTCGATGTGCACGCGCGAGGTCGCGACGTGCGGCGACGGCGTGCTCGATCCCGGCGAGGGCTGCGACGATCGCAACAACCTCCCGTGCGATGGCTGCTCGCCGTCGTGCCGCCCCGAGGTCTGCGGCAACTCGTTGATCGACTGCGGTGAGGGCTGCGACGACGGAAACCGCATCGACGGCGACGGGTGCTCGTCCATCTGCATGGTCGAGGCGACGCGCTGCGGCGACGGAGCGCTCCAGATGCCCGAGCAGTGCGACGACGGCAACCTCTTCCCGTGCGACGGCTGCTCGCCGATCTGCCGCCGCGAGGAGTGCGGCAACGGCGCGCGCGACTGCTCCGAGCAGTGCGACGACGGCAACATGATCCCGGGCGACGGCTGCGACCCGATGTGCTTCCTCGAGATCACGTTCTGCGGCGACGGCGTGCTCGATCCGGGCGAGGGCTGCGACGACGCCAACACGCTCTCGTGCGACGGGTGTAGCTCCACGTGCCGCCTCGAGGTCTGCGGAGACGGTCGCGTCGAGTGCACCGAGCAGTGCGACGACGGCAACACGATGAACGGCGATGGCTGCTCGAGCCTCTGCACCATCGAGCCGGCCGCGTGCGGCGACGGGCGGACCGATCCGGGCGAGCAGTGCGACGACGGCGGCACGGTCGCGTGCGACGGATGCGATCCGATGTGCCGGCGCGAGATCTGCGGCAACGGCGTGCGCGAGTGCATGGAGCAGTGCGACGACGGCAACACGATCAACGGCGACGGATGCAGCTCGACGTGCGTGATCGAGCCTCCGCCCCCGCGCTGCGGCGACGGGCGCATCGATCCCGGTGAGCAGTGTGACGACGGCGCGACGGTCGCCTGCGACGGCTGCGACGCGATGTGTCGCACCGAGGCGTGCGGCAACGGCCGTCGCGAGTGCATCGAGCAGTGCGACGATGGCAACCTGACCGCGGGCGACGGCTGCGGCCCGACCTGCATGATCGAGATCCCGCGCTGCGGCGACACCCGCGTCGATCCCGGCGAGCAGTGCGACGACGGCAACGTGGTCGCGTGTGACGGGTGCAGCGCGACGTGCTTCCTCGAGGCGTGCGGCAACGGTCGGCGCGAGTGCATGGAGGGCTGCGACGACGGCAACACCGCAAACGGCGATGGTTGCGACGCGATGTGCGCGGTCGAGCTCGACTTCTGCGGCAACGGGATCCTCGAGATGGGCGAGACGTGCGATCTCGGCGCCGCGAACGTGGACAACCCGGCCATCGAGGTCACCCAGCCGACGGGGTTCTCACGCGTGCCGCGGCTCGTCTCGCGGTTCAACAACGCGGCCACGTTCTACGGCCTCGTCTCCGCGAGCGCGCACACCGGTTACGAGGCGGCGAGCACGAGCAACCTGTTCATGTACCGCGACCTCTCGACGGGGACGGTGAGCCTGTTCGTCGTGCACGGCATCGATCGCACGACGAGCGGGATCCCGCAGCCGCTCGCCAGCGTCACGTTCCAGATCAGCACCGTGCCGAGCGGCACGTCGGTCGTGATCAGCGATGACGGTGGCGAGCTCCGCTTCATCGGCGGTGGCCTCTACCAAGGCGACTGGAACTTCCAGGACAACACCGACGGCGGGGTCATCCAAGGCTTGCCGATCCCGGGCAACTGGACCGTCCGCGTCGATCCCACGTTCCGCATGGGCCTCTCGAGCTGGCGCTGGGTCGACGAGCCGGCGACGTTCTCCGCGCTCACGATGAGTCAAGACGTCTTCATCACCGCGCGCTCCACGCCGAGCATGTGCCGTCGCGACTGCACGGTGCCGCGCTGCGGCGACGGACGCTGGGACGCCGGCGAGGTGTGCGACGACGGCAACACGGTGAGCGGCGACGGCTGCGCGGCCGACTGCCGCAGCGTCCCGTGATCGTCACGGCAGCGGGTGCGCGAGGACGCTGACGATCGAGGACACCTCGACGTCTCGCTCCGGCGCATCCGGCGGCTCGCGGCGATAGCCCCCGGGGAACGGATCGCCTTCGGCGGTGGCGACGACGCGCCAGGCGACGTGAACGGTGTCTCCATCCACCGAGGTGACGCGGCCGATGCGTAGCGCCGGACCGTCGATCACCTCGACGGTCTGATCGACGCGCACCGCGGCGGGCTCGACGCGAGCCGGGCCGAGCACCCGATCGCGCGGCACCGTCTCGCCCATCCCGTCGATGCGCGTCAGGACGACCTGACCGTCGGCGCGTAGGCGCTGCACGGTTCCCACCACGCGCTCGGTCGGATACTCCGCGCTCTGCCCGAGGTACGAGACGCGTTCCCCGCGGAGCAGCGGTCGATCGATCGCGCGACTGAACACGAGGAAGAGGTCGTCGAGGGGGACCGTCTGTTCCGAGCGATCCGAGCACCAGCGGATCGCGACGAGGGATCCCTCGACGCTCTCCACCTCGGCCGCCCAGAGGTACATCGGGTGTGCCTCGCTCGGCCGATCGGGATAGCCGGCGAGGACCCGCATCCCCGCCGCGAGCGTGCTCGGATCGATCGCGTAGCTGCCCGGTGCCAGCTCCTCCGGCACGGTGAGCTCCGACGGCGGGTCCGTCGCGAGGATCGCGGGCGGGACGACGTCGGAGGTGCCTTCTCCATCGGCGCCGCCTTCCTCCTCGGGGCCGCGATCGGGAACGACGCGCGGGTGGACGGCGGGAGGGACCTTCGGAGACTCGTGGACGCTCGCTCGATCGGAGCCCGCGTTGCCGAGCAAGCCGTAGAGCACCAACCCGAACCCGGCGATCGCCGCAGCGACGGCGGCCGCCCCCGCACCCCAGAGGACCTTCCGCGACGGCTGCCCGGTGACGGTGGAGGGCTCGACCTCGCGGGCGCGCGGCGTGGGCGGCGTGGGGTCCTGCACCACCGCGCTCGAACCCGAAGGCGGCGCGCTGAGGCGGGCGATGTCCTCGGACGCCTTGCGCAGCGCCGAGGCCATCGCCGCCGCGCTCTCGAATCGATCCGCGGGTCGCTTGGCCATCGCCTGCGCGATCACGCCGACGATCCGCGGGGGCACCTCGGGCCTCAGCGCGCGGAGCGGCATCGGGTCGGCTTCGCACACCTGAGTCAGCAACTCCGTTTGCGTACCGTCGAAGGCGGGCCGACCGGCGAGCATGAGGTAGAGGAGCCCGCCGGCCGCGAACACGTCGGTCCGGGCGTCCGGCGGATGACCGAGGAGCTGCTCGGGCGCGGCGTAGCGGAGCGTGCCGATGAGCTCCCCCTCCTCGGTGAGCCGCGGGCCGCCGCCGCTCCGCAGATGCGCGACGCCGAAGTCGAGCAGCTTCGTGAGCTCGTCGCCGTTGGCGAGCGGGACGAGGAACACGTTCGCGGGCTTGAGGTCGCGATGCACGATGCCCGCCGCGTGCGCCGCGTCGAGCGCCGACAACACGCTGAGCGCGATCTTCACCGCGCGCTGCACGTCCATCGGTCCCTCGCGGAGCGCTTCCTGGAGGAGCCGGCCCGAGAGCTTCTCCATCACGAAGAAGCTCACGTCGCGCCCACCGGCGCCGAGGTGCACGTCCGTCACCGCCACGATGTGCGGGTGATGGAGCCCGGCCGTGACCTGCGCCTCGCGGCGGAAGCGCTCGATCGCGACGGGGTCGCTCGCGATGTTGGGTTGGAGCACCTTGATCGCGACCGGACGGTTGAGCTGGAGCTGGGTCGCCGCGTACACCTCGCCCATCCCGCCCGAGCCGATGCGCGACCCCAGCCGGTAGCGGTCCGCCAACACGGCGCCCTCGGCGAGCTCCATGGCCCGATGGTACCCGGTACTCACGTGCCGAGCGCGAAAGCTGAGCGCGTGGCGCGAGCCTCCGATCGACACGCGAGCGCGGCGTATCTCGCGTTCGCGCCGGTCCCCACGCGCGAACGTCGGTGCGCGCGGCCCGATGTCGCATCCTCGGTGCGCGACGGGTTTTCCATGGATCCGTGCGTCAACTCCGCTCGGGGACCGACGTCCTTTCGACGGGCCGGAAGGTGCGGCCCGCGAGCGAAACGGGGAAGCAGCATGAGTGGCACGCCGGTGAGGCGCATCGCGGTACGTCGCGCGGGGGTCGAGAGCGGTAGGCTCGGTTCGAAGGAGAACCGATGAGCTCATCCTCGAGGGTCGAAGGGGACTTCGTCTGCGACGAGGCCGCGGAGTGGAAGCTGGTCGAGGCGAGCTGGGTCGAGACCCTGAATGAGCCCTACCGCGCGACGATCCTGATCTCGACGCCCGACCCCGACGCCAGCGCGCAGGGGCTGGTGGGGAAGTCCGCCGAGATCGTGCTGCGTCGTCGCGGGGTGGAGGAGCGCCTCGCCGGGGTGGTGACCGAGGTTCGCGACAGCTTCGCGGAGGGCGAGGTGTCGAGCGCGACGCTGACGCTCGAGCCGGCGCTCGTCGCGACGCTGCACAAGAAGGACACGCGGATCTTCCAGCACCTGACGGTGCCGGACATCCTGCAACAGGTGTTGACGGAAGACCTGCGGCCGTTCTCGCGCCAGGTCGAGCTGACGATGAGCCGCGCGTATCCGGCGCGCGAGTACACGGTGCAGTACGACGAGACGGACTTCGACTTCGTCCATCGGCTGATGGAGGAGGAGGGGATCGCGTACTTCTTCCAGCACGACGGGGGACCGGAGGTCCTCCGGCTGACGGACCGCGGCCCGCAGCACCCCGAGGTGGAGTCGGAGACGGGCGCGACGCTGACCTTCGAGCGGCGCAGCGACGGCGCGCTCGAGCACACCGAGAAGGTGTTCCAGCTCGAGCCGATCGGTCGGATGACGGGGACGAAGGTCGCGGTGCGCGCGTTCGACTGGACGCATCCGTCGATGCTGATCGAGAGCGACGTGGACGCGTCGGACGGCGGTCCGACGCTGGAGTCGTACGAGGTGCGTCATCACGTGACGATGACGGGCTTCTCGGGGAGCGGATACGCGGGGAGCGACGTGAGCGATCAAGCGCGGCTGCTCGCGGAGCTCCAGCGTCGTGATCGCTCGGTGGTGGATGGCTGCTCGACGTCGGCGGCGCTGCGCTGCGGCGCGCGCTTCGTGCTGGACGGGCACGCGGCGCTCGAGCTCAACCGCGAGTACCTCGCGATGCGGGTGGAGCACCACTTCCACTCGACCACCGCTATCGGCGGGGCCACCGGCAGGGCGACGGGCGGCGAGGGTCGCCTGAGCTACGAGAACCGCTTCCGCCTCTTGCCGAGCGAGGTGCCGTACCGTCCGGACCGCCTGCGCGATCGACCGCGGATCCACGGCGTGCAGACGGCGACGGTGGTGGGCCCGGCGGGCGAGGAGATCCACACCGACCCGCACGGTCGGGTGATGGTGCAGTTCCATTGGGATCGCATCGGGGTGCGCGACGATCGCAGCTCGTGCTGGATCCGCGTGGTGCAGCCGATGGGCGGCCCGGGGTGGGGCTTCACGTTCACGCCGCGGATCGGTCAGGAAGTCGTGGTGACGTTCCTCGACGGCGATCCGGATCAGCCGATCGTGTACGGCGCGATCTTCAACGGGGAGAACCCGATCCCGCTCGACTTCCCGAACAACAAGACGCGGATGACGATGAAGAGCAGCTCGAGCCCGGGGGGCAACGGGTTCAACGAGCTGCGCTTCGAGGATCTCGCCGGCGCGGAGGAGATCTTCCTCCACGGCCAGAAGGACATGAACACGACCATCCTGAACGACGTGAGCACGCGGATCGGGAACGATCACTCGCACCTCGTGCGCGGCTTCGACAATCAGATGGTCGACAAGGACGCGATCCGGACGGTGCTCGGCCACCAGGTGATCAACGTCGGACAGTCGTTCACGCTCAACGCGGGCGCGGTCATCGATCTGAACGCGCCGGTGATCCGCCTCAACGCGAGCGCGATGATCCTCGTGCAGGTCGACGACGGGGAGAAGCCTCCGTCGATCGTCGAGCTCCATCCGACGTGGCAGAGCGCGCATCGCGCGGAGGGCTCGGTGCTCATCGACGAGCCGGGCAAGGTGTTCATCGATGGACAGATGATCCATCTCAACGATCCCCAGCGCGCGGCGGAGGAGGAACAGCCGGGAGCGCAGCCGGCGCAGGACGCGCAAGACGCGGGAGACGCGGGAGACGACGCTGCGCCGGCGGCGGCGGACGCTCCGGCCGCGTCGGGAGGCGACGAGGCCAGCGCACCGAGCGGCGATCCGGCCGCGGCGGAGGGGGACGCATCGGGCCTGGGCAAGACGCGCGGGCTCACGGGAGGCAGCGCGCCCGACGAGGGTCCCCACGTCCCCGGCTCCACGCCGCCGCCGCCGAACCCGAGGCGCAAGACGTTGCTCCGCTCGGAGGGAGGTGCGCCGCGTGAGCCCCGCCTCATCGAGCCCGCGGTCGACTCGAACAAGTTTCTCTTGCGCTCGCAGTCGGGGCAGCCGAGGGTGACGCCGCGTCCGTCGCTGGTGCCCGATGATGACGACGTACCGACGAGCTGATCGATGAGCGCGCTCCGTTCCGTCTCGCTCGTGGCGAAGGACGCCGAGCGCTACGGCGCGTGGGAGCTGGGACCCGCCTACCGCACGAGCTTGCCGATCCCGCTCGGCGGCAAGCAGCGCGAGCCGCGCTTCGCGTTCCTGCTCGCGAAGGCGGAGATGACCCGCCGCGGCAAGCCGCCGAGCTTGTTCCCGCCTCGCGCGGTGATGAGCCTCCGCGCGAGCGACGGATTGATCCTGGACATCCGCCACAGCCCGCCCTCGTTCTTCGGGCTCGACGTCCGCGAAGACGCCCCGCTCGGCCACGAGCTCCCCGGGCACGAGCGGCTCTCCGACGAGCAGAAGGCCAAGCGCGAGGCGTACTACGAGGTCCTCGACGAGCTCGCGCCGGTGTTCTTCGGCCTCGCGGACAAGCGCGTGGAGGAGCTCCGCGCGCTCGAGACGGAGCTCCGCGCCGGGCTCGAGGGGTCGGGGCAAGCTCCCTTGCTTCCGTTTCAGCTCGCGCTCGGGCGTCGCTTCTTCGCGTGGCTGGAGGAGCGATGAGCGACCTCCTCGAGTCCGTGACGATCGTGCTCCGGACGGCGGAGCGTTTCGCGCGCCCGCTCGTCCCGACCGACGTCCGGTTGAGCCTGCCGATCCCCCTCGGCGGCGACGAGGGCCACGCGCGCTTCTCGGTCCTCGTCAGCCGCGTCGAGCCGCACGAAGACCTGAGCGAGCCGCCGCGCGTGATCGCGCCGCGCTTCGTGATCACGCTCGACGCGACGGACGGCCAGCTGATCCGGATCCGCCGCACCACGCCACGCGACTTCCGGATCGAGGCGAGCGAGACCGATCCCCTCGGCCCGGCGCGCACCGAGAAGCACCGCATGAGCGACAAGCACCTCACCGCGCGCGCGCGCGCCAAGCAGGCGATCGATCGGCTCGCCCCCGCGTTCTTCGGGCTCGACGAGCTGTCCGCGGCGGAGGCGCACGGGTTCGCGGCGAGCTTCCTGACCGCGCACGAGGCGGCGACGGAGCCGACGTTGGTCGCGTTCGAGCGCGTGATCGGGCGACGCTTCTTCGCGTGGCTCGAGAGCCTCTGAGCCCGCTCGGCGTCCCGACTTCGAGACGCTCGGCGATCGTGACGAGCTCCCGGCGCCGGTCCGCCGATGCAGAAAAGAGGAGCCATCACGCGTGCTTGGCCGGCGTGGCGCAGTGCCCCACGGAATTCTCGATCCGGGCTCGACCCGATCCTGCACCTCCCTCGTAGGGACGTGTACCCTCACGAGTTCGCCCCGACCCGATCGGTGCGTGCGTGAATTCAAATAAGGAATTGGGGAGCATACGTATGAAACGGAGCCTGACGACCTACGCGGTCACGGGAGCTCTGGGGATGGCCGCGATCGGCGCCGCAGCCTGGGGACTCGTCACCGCGAACGCCGCCGATCACCTGGATCCACCCGGCCGCACCAACCCGATGGCGACGCCGCCGGGGACCGATCGCGCGGCGGACATCGCCGACGTCTACGCGTGGCACGCGGGGACGAACCTCACGTTGGTGATGACGTTCGCCGGCCCCAACGATCCCGCCGCGGACCAGGGGATCACCTGCGACCGCGACGCGCTCTACACGTTCCACATCGACAACGATCGTGATCAGACGTCGGACTTCGACATCGACGTGCGCTTCGGTGAGGACGACGTCGGCAACTGCTTCGTGCAGGTCGAGAACGCGCCCGGCGCGATGGGCGCGATCATCCAGGGTCCCGTCGAGCGTGAGCTCACCGGCGGTCAGGTCAGCGTGTTCGCCGGCCTGCGCGAGGATCCGTTCTTCTTCGACCTCGAAGGCTTCCAAGACACGCTCATGACCGGCACCTTGGGCTTCAGGAACGACGTCGACTTCTTCGCCGGCAAGAACAGCTCGGCGATCGTGATCGAGCTCCCGCTCTCCGCGGTGAGCCCGGCCAACGCGGCGTTCGATGTCTGGGGCACCACCTCGCGGATCGGAGCCTGACATGCGTACCATCACTCAGCGCTTCGGCATCGCGCTCGCCCTCCTCGGCGGGCTCTCCCTCGCGGCCTGCGACGACGGCGGCGGCGACGACGCGGGTCCCAACCCCGGCACCGACGCGGGCCCCCGCACCGATGCGGGTCCCGGCACCGACGGCGGCGGCACGGACGGCGGCGGTCCCGCCACCATCTGTGACGAGTACTGCGACGTCTACACGACGAACTGCACCGGCACGCACAGCGAGTACACGAACCGCGCGGACTGCGTGGCGTACTGCATGGGCGCGGGCTGGCCGGACGGCATGGACAACGCGATGAGCGGCAACTCCACGAACTGCCGCATCTACCACGCGGGCGTCGCGGCCGGCGATCCGGACACGCACTGCCCGCACGCCGGCCCGTCCGGCGCGGACACGTGCGGCAGCGTCAACTTCCGTACCGAAGCGTCGAGCATGTACACGCGTGTCGATCGGATGGGCATGCCCGCCGTCTCGACCGCGCTCATCGGCTCGGCGAGGAAGAACGCGTACAACGACGCGAACCCGTCGGATGACGCCGCCGGTACCTTCCTCACGGACCTGGTCGACAGCAACACCGCGCTTCACGCCGCGCTCGACGACGATCTGACCGGCATGAACCTCACGCCGTGCTCGATGACCACCCTGGTCGGCGGCCTGCCCGAGTGCTTCGGGCAAGAGGTCGCGGCTGGCGTCACCGTGGCGAGCCTCGTCGTGCCCGACACGCTCACCATCAACCCAGGTGCCGCCGCAGGCTTCCCGAACGGTCGCCAGCTCGCGGATCCGGTCATCGACGTGACGCTGTCGGTCATCCTCCTCCGCCTCACCAGCGGGACGTGCGGCGGCTCGCCGTGCGGCCCGACCACGCTCGTCGGGGTCAACCCGATGGCCAACGACGTCGCGTTCCTCACCGAGTTCCCGTACCTCGCGGCGCCCAACACCCCGTAGTCGGGGAGGGCTCCCGCGTCTCTTCGAAGAGCGCCGCCGTGATCTGTCGCGGCGGCGCTCGATTCGTTTCTGGATCATGGATCGACGGTCGTAAGGAGAGTTGCATGCTGCGTTCGAGTCGGAATCGCGCCTGGATCGGGGGAGGGCTGATCGTAGTCGGGCTCCTCGCCGCGTGGGCGTTCGGATCGGCCCGTCACGACGACGAGGCGACCGAGCCGCCGCTGGACGTCAGCCTCGACGCCTCGCCGCCGGATCCCGCTCCTCGACCCGTGGCCGGCGACGAAGCCGCCCGCGCGCGGCTCAACGCCGGCATCGAGCACATCGAGCAGCACGTCGACGACCGCGCCGACGACTGGATGATCCTCCAGCGCCTCGCCGGCGGCTACCTCGAGCGCCAGCGGCTCACGGGAGACTGGGCCGACTTCGGCCGCGCCGAGGCCGCGCTCGAGCGCGCGTTCGAGCGCGCCCCCGAGGGCGCGGGCCCGTACCTGATGCGCGCCAACCTCCGCTACACGCTCCACCGCTTCGACGCGATCGAGCCCGACCTCCAAGCCATCGAAGCCTTCGCCGTCCGGCGCGACGAGAACGTCCGCGGCGTCCGCATGATGCGCGCGAACATCGCCGTCCAGACGGGCCACTACGAAGAGGGCCGCGAGCAGCTCGAGGCGCTCCTCGCCGAGTCGCGGCAGCAAGACGCGTTGCTCGGCCTCACCGGCTACCACATGGCGACCGGCGGCCTCGAACAGGCGGACGCGCTCCTCACCGAAGCCGAGGACCTCGCGAGCGGCTCCGACGGAATGACCCGCGCCTGGCTCTGCCTCGCCCGCGGCCTCGTCCAGCTCGAGGCGCAGGACTACGACGCCGCCATCGCGCACTACGAGCGCGGCCTCACCCACCTGCCTGGCTGGTACCTCCTCGAAGAGCACATCGCCGAGGCCCGCGCCGAGCGCGGAGAAGTGGACACCGCGTTGACGATGTACGACGCCCTCATCGAGCGCACCAACGACCCCGAGTTCATGGACGCCGCGGCCGGCCTCCTCGCCACCCGCGACCCCGACCGCGCCCGTGCCCTCTACGCCCGCGCCCACGAAGGCCACGAAGCCCGCATCGCCGCCTTCCCGACCGCCGCCTTCGGCCACGCCCTCGATCACTTCCTCGAACATGAGGGAGACGCCGATCGCGCCGTCCAGCTCGCCGAGAACAACCGCGACATCCGCCCCAACGGCGAAGCCTGGATGAAGCTCGCCCACGCCTACCACCTCGTCGGCCGCGAAGCCGACGCCCGCCGCGCCCTCGACACCGTCGAAGCCATGCCCTACCGCTCCCACGCCCTCGAAGAAGTCCGCGCCGACATCCTCGGCACCGACTGAACCGATCCACCGCCGAGCTCGCCGTCGCGGACGACCCGCGAACCGTGCGCGCTCGCCCGGCGCACCCACGTCCCTCGCTACTCCGCCGCGCTCCGCACATCCCCGAACGCTTCCGCGGAATCGCCGCCGCGCCGCCGATTCGACCCCCCGGATCGCTTTCCCGGAAGCTGACGATCGCGAACGGTCCGCGCTCGCCGGCGCAGTCACCCCTCGCTACTCCGCCGCGCTCGGTACATCCCCGAACGCTTCCGCGGAATCGCCGCCCCGCGCCGCCCGGTCGATCCCCAAAATGGCATCCACGCAAACCGAGTAGTCGCCCTCCGTCCCATCCCACATCGGATAGCTCGTCTCCTCATCGATCCCGAGCGCCACCTGACGCGACCGCATCGCCGACCGCAGCTCCCCCACCGTCCGCTCGGGCCCCGTCCACCCGTTCACCCTCAACCGCGCCCCCGACCTATCGAAGAACGCAGCCCGCCCGAGCGCATCCACTTCCACCCGGAACCCGCCCTCATGCACCAGCTGATGGTGCATCGAGCACAAGCAAACCAGATTCCCTTTCTTCGTCTCCCCGCCGTTGGCCCAGTGCTCGATGTGATGCCCGTCGAGATACCGATCGTGCGTACATCCCGGAAACGCGCACCCCTTGTCCCGCAACACGATGGCCCGCCAGAGCGCCGGAGGAATGCTACGCGTCTTGCGACCCACATCGAGAGGATCCCCGTCCCCATCCACCTTCACCCCGATCAACGAGCAGTCGCACGCCACCCGCCGGAACGTCTCCGCCGAAAGACGGGACCCGTCATCCAACATCGCCGCCCACCGCATCGCAGAACCCGCTTCCGCGGAAGCGCCCCCGTCCCCCTCATCCGTGCGCGAACCCTCCTCACCGCACGAACCTGATTCCGCGGAAGCGTCCCCGTCCCGATCCTCCGTGCGCGAACCCTCCTCACCGCACGAACCTGATTCCGCGGAAGCGTCCCCGTCGCGGTCCTCCGCGCGCGAACCCTGCACACCGCACGAACCCGATTCCGCACAGGCGCCCCCGTCCCGATCCACCGAGCGCAACCCCCTCTCACCGCACGAACCTGATTCCGCGGAAGCGCTCCTGTCCCGATCCTCCGCTTTCGACCCCCGCTCACCGCACGAACCCGATCCTGCGGAGACCTCCGCCCTCGCGCCCGCCGCACGCTCCCGGCCTTCCGCGGAAGCGCCCTCCGCGGACGACGCCGTCAACGCAGCCAGCCGATCCTCCGCGAAGTGCACCACGATGGCTGCCCGGTCCGCCCCGCTCCGCCCGGCCGCCCCGTCTCCGATCGTCGCATCCACCTGCTCCGCCATCCGCACCAGCGCATCGGCCAAGCTCGGACGAGGCAGCTCCACCTCCGAGTCCAAGTCCCCCCGCTGCTCCTCCCGCATCCTCGCTTGCACCGTACGGATCGCCTCCATCACCAACGTCGCCTGATCCCCGGACAGCTGCGCCTCGATCCGATGCGACCCATCCACGAGCGCTCGCTGAAACACCCACCGCTTCATCGCCTCCTGCGCCCCGACGGGATCCTCCGCGGCCCGTGCTTGCTCCACCCCCCGCACCACCTTCTCCAGCTGAGCGGCCGTGCTGTGCTTCGCCAAATCGATCAGCGCCTCCTCCGACGCAGGAGTCGCCCCCCGCGTGATCGCCCGCACCTGCGAGTACGTCACCCGCCCGTGCTTCAGCTCCTCATCGAGCCGAGGCAGCTCCTTCAACTTCGTCGCCACCCGCACCTGCTCCCGCGCCGTGCTCGCCTGAATCCCCAGCCGCCAACTCAGCCAGTGCGCGCACGACGTCGACCCCTGCTGCGCCCAATGCCCCGACTCATCGATCAACCGGATGAGCTCCAGCCGCCGATGAATCGCGCTATTGATCGTCGCCTCGAGCGTCGCGAGCTCCGCCTCCACGGCGCCCATATCGATGGGAGCGGCCTCCGGAACAGCTGCGCATGCGTTCAGCATCCATCCAGGCTAGCACGAGCCACACTCAAATTTTGTAATCAAATGTATTTTCTCGAGACCGACTTCGGCTCAGACGATCCCTTACGTCGCCTCGACGCACCCACGGCCCGAGCCGCGCCATCAACCCGAGTTGCGGCTCGCGCTCACTCCGCCGCGCGACGCACGACGTGCAACAGGCTCCCCCGCCGCATCGCACGTGGGCGTCGGAACGTCCGCGAGCACCGCCGCGACACAGCCCTGCACGTCGGCATCGTCGTGCTGCGGCTCGAACGCGAGATGACACTCCGCGTCCCAGCGCACGCGCACCGGCAACAGATCGTCCGACGCACACGCGAGCACCGCACGCGCGTGCGCGTCCAGCGCAGCTCGGATCACGCGGTCGGTCGTCGCGGCCTCACGAACGGGCTCTTGACGCACCGGCCGAGGAGCCGGCGCCGCTCGAGGAGCCGCATCGTCACCGGCGGTGAGCCAGTCACCGACCGCGGCGCGGTACGGACGCGGACCGAGCGCGATCGGAAAACACCCCTCCCAGCTCGGCGGGCGGCCTGCGAGGCTCGCTCGGGTCTCATCCAGCTCGGACGCCGCTCGGCACAGATAGACCCCGAGCAGACCGCACCCGGAGATCGCAAACCTCGATGGACCGACCTCATCGATCTCGACCGGGTCACGACAGTCGGACGAGCGCTGAACGAGGCGCGCCGCGGTCTCCGCCGGCCGCTGATCGGGCGGATGCGCGGCGCAGCCCGGCTCGAGCATCGCGAGCGCGAGAACCGCGAGCGCAAGCCTCTCTACCCTCATCGGTAGATCACCACCGACGCCACATTCTCCACGCGTATGCGCGCGGCGCGTCGATTGGAACCTCGCACATGAAGCTGTCCCGCCTCGATTCGCGCGCGCACGGGCCGCAAGAACAGTCGCGACGGCCCCCGCCGAGGGATCACCAGCGCGTCGAAGTCCCGCGACAGCGTGAACGAACGCCCATCGGCTCGCGTCACCGCGACGCGACCACGCCACTGAGCGTCCGTCTCGACCCCGTCGCCCATCGGCGCCATCCGCACCAGCGTCGCCGGGCTCACATCGACCGGTCGTCGGCATCCGCTCGACAACGAGAGCAGCGCGACCATGGCCGCAAAGGTCCTTGCCAGAGAGCGCACGCCCGATGGTACTCGAGCCGGCGAGGGGACAGAGCGCAAACCGGTCCGCTCAGCGAGACGATCGCTCCTCGCCGCACCGACACCCTGCACCAGCCACCCTCCGACGAACCGTGGCGCAGGTAGCTTCGTGCGCCGGACGCGTAGAAGCGTCCCATGCACCCCCGAGGAGCCCGATGAGCACCAACGTCACCTCGTTCGCGGTCCCCAACGCCCCCGATGACGAGATCCTGCGCGCGCTCTCGCGCGGCGTCCCCGAGCTGCTCCGCCTGAGCCGCGCTTCGCGCGTCGTGGTCAGCCTCGGCCCGGGCGGCGACGACTTGCCGCTGCGCTGGTTCCGTGTGCGCAGCCAGGGCGGCGTCGCGCGCGCGGACTTCGTCGGGAGCATGCGCCCGCACGTCTCTGCGCTCGTCACCGCGTTCCACGACGACCGGAGCAACGTGTTCTTCTACGAGCGCTGCGCGCCGGCCGGCGTGACGTCCATCGTCAGCATCGATGGGCACACCTACGCGGACGGAGAGATCCCCGATCCCCTCCCGCCGTTTGCGCACGCCATCCAGCTCGGGCTCGCGATCCACTACCCCGACGAGCCGTCATCGAGCGCCATCACTCGGTGCACCGGCCCGTGGTGGAGCCTCGCGCACGAAGGACGGCCGTGCGACCCCGTGCGGGAGGAGCCCTCCGACGCCGTGCAGCCGCTCGAGACCGACGTCGAAGAGATCGACGACATGGAGCTCGGGGACGAGGTGGAGGGCGGCGAGGACGATGACATCGATCCCGCGGGCGACCTGCTCGACGAAGCGGAGGCGGCGGACGAGGCGGGCGACCACGACACCGCGCGGGCCCTCTACGAGCGCGCCACGCAGATCGCAGCGAACGACGACTTGACATGGCTCTGCCTCGCCCGCCACGCCGCCCAGCGCGGGGATCGCGACCGCGCGCGGGAGGCGTTCCGAAAGTCCGTCACGCGCAACCCAGGCAACATCTTGCATCCTGGGGAGCTCGCGTTCCTCCTCGAGGAGCCCTGGTTCGCCGAGCTGAGCGCGGCGATCCGAGCCGCGCTCATGTACTAACCGAGGTGAACCGTCGGAGGTGCGCGCGCGGTTCGGCCCGGGCCCCGAGGGGATCGGCCCGAGTGGCTTCCGCGCGCAGAATCGCGACTACGATCCAATGCACATCGCGCGCGCACCGTGCACGTCCCACCCCTCACAGCGCCGGAGCTCGATGACCGACACCGACAAGAAGTGCGTCCTCTGCGGTTCGGCGCTGGATGAGCGGTCGGCGCTCTACCCGAACGCGGTTTGCCGGGACTGCGATCGCAGAGCCGTGAACGCGGCCGGCCTCGAGCCGGAGACGATGACCAGCCACGACACCGGCGACAACCCCGTGTTCATCGACGGGGTTCGCTGTTGGCGCCGGTATCGCTTCGGCTCGTGGTGGACGATGCGGGACGACTGGGACTGCGCGACGCTCGAGGAGTTCTACGAGCGGCTGCCATTGAGATCGACGGGCCCCTCCGGGAGCGGTTGATGGAGTGGCGGCGATCGATGTCTGCGGGGGTTGGTGGTTGTGAACGCTCCGCCAAACCGAATAGCCTCGTACTAGATGTCGGGGGAGGCCGAGTGGAAGACCCGCAAGAAGCGCATCGACCCGAAGCTCGATGCCGCAGGCTGGCCGCGTCCGAAGGGCAAGGGCAATCTGCCTTCCTTCCGTACTGAGGAGGAGGAGACCGACAACGGCCCCGCGGACTACGCGCTCTGGTCGGGCGACGAGATGGTGGGCGTCGTCGAAGCGAAAAAGGTCACGGTCGGTCCCCAGAACGTCCTGACTCAAGCCCAGCGATACTCGCGGGGTGCCCGCGGCACGAGCCACACCTACCCGAACGGCTTCAAGTGCCCGTTCCTCTACTCGACCAATGGGGAGGTCTTCTGGTTCCACGACGTCCGCGACCCGATGAATCGATCCCGGCGCGTCGCTGGCTTCCACACCCCCGCAGCGTTTGAGGAGTACCTGGGGCACGACTTCGACGGAGCGTGCGCAAAGCTCGTCGGCGCGCCGCACGACCACGCGTGGCTCCGCCCGTACCAGGCCGCGGCGAACGCCGCCGTCGAGACGGCCATCGCCGAGCGCAAGCGAAGCCTCCTCGTTGCGATGGCGACCGGCACCGGCAAGACGTTCACCCTCGTGAACCAGATCTACCGCCTCATGCGTGCGGGTGTCGTTCGTCGCGTCCTCTTCCTCGTGGACCGGCGCGCGTTGGCAGCGCAGGCGGTGCGCGCGTTCTCCGCGTTCGAGGCGGAGCCCGGCAAGAAGTTCGACCAGATCTACGAGGTCTACAGCTCCCGCTTCCAGACCGGCGACTTCGGCGAGGAGGAGAAGTTCGATCCGAACGTCCTTCCGCAGGAGTACCTGGTCTCCCCGAAGCCCAGCCATGCGTTCGTCTACGTCGCGACGATCCAGCGGATGGCGATCAACGTGCTCGGTCGCCAGGCCATCTTCGGGATCGGCGACGAGTCACTCGAGGACGACGCCGACCGCCTCGACATCCCGATCCACGCGTTCGACCTCATCGTCGCCGACGAGTGCCACCGCGGCTACACCGCGCAAGAGGTGTCGACCTGGCGCTCGACCCTCGACCACTTCGACGCGATCAAGCTGGGCCTCACCGCGACCCCCGCGAGCCACACCACCGCCTACTTCACGCACAAGGTCTTCGAGTACAAGTACGAGCAGGCCGTCCAGGACGGCTACCTCGTCGACTACGACGCCGTCCGCGTCCACTCCGAGGTCCGCCTCAAGGGGCTCTTCCTGCAAGAGGGCGAGAACGTCGAGGTCGTCGATCCGGAGACGGGTCTCTCCACCCTCGACCAGCTCGAAGACGAGCGGCACTTCGAGACGGGCGACCTCGAAGCCACCATCACCGCCCCCGAGTCCAACCGCCGGATCGTCGCGGAGATCAAGCGCTACGCGGACGAGCACCTCGAGCGCTACGGTCGCTTCCCGAAGACCCTCATCTTCGCGGTGAACGACCTCCCGCACACCTCGCACGCCGATCAGCTCGTCAACCTCTGCCGCGACGCGTTCGGGCGTGGCGACGCGTTCGTCGAGAAGATCACGGGCCGAGTGGACCGTCCGCTCCAGAGGATCCGCGAGTTCCGCAATCGGCCGAACCCGGGCATCGCGGTGACCGTGGATCTTCTCTCAACCGGCGTGGACATCCCCGACCTCGAGTTCATCGTGTTCCTCCGCGCGATGAAGAGCCGGATCCTCTTCGAACAAATGCTCGGGCGCGGCACGCGCAAGGGCGAGCGGTTCCCCGATAAGGACCATTTCACCGTCTTCGATTGCTTCGACGGTTCACTCCTCGACTACTTCCGCGGGGCAACGGGGATCACAGCCGTGCCACCCGTGAAGCCGACGCGCACGATCGTCGAGATCATCGAGGACATCTGGGCCAACCGGGACCGCGACTACAACACGCGGTGCCTAGTGAAGAGGCTCCAGCGCATCGACAAGGCCATGGCCGGTGAGGCCCGCCCGCTCTTCGCGGCCTACGTTCCCGAGGGCGACGTCGCCGCGTATGCCCGCAAGCTCCCGTCCGCGCTCCAGAAGGACTTCGTGGGCACGATGAAGGTCTTGCGGGACGAAGGCTTCCAGGACCTCCTCCTCGACTACCCGCGAGCTCGGCGGGTGTTCGTGAAGGCCTACGAGCAGACCGATACCGTCTCCTCGGTCCTCATGGTCCGCGACCTCGCGGGCAACGAGTACAAGCCAGAGGACTACCTCTCCGCCTTCGAGCGCTTCGTGAAAGAGAACGAGGCCCACATCGAGGCGCTGAAGATCCTCCTCTCCCGTCCCCGCGACTGGCGGCCCACCGTCCTCGACGAGCTCCGCCAGAAGCTCCTTCAGAGCCCCAAGCACTTCACGACCGAGAACCTCCAGAAGGCGTACGCGGCGAGAGAGCACAAGGCCCTGGCGGACATCATCTCGATGGTGAAGCACGCGGCCGACGAGTCCGTGCCGCTCCTCACCGCCTCCGAGCGCGTCGAAGCGGCGTTCGCTCGGATCATGGCCGGCCGCACGTTCAGCGAACCTGAGCAAGCGTGGCTCGACCGCATCCGCGAGCACCTCCGCGAGAACCTCTCGATCGATCGCGAGGACTTCGAGGTGATCCCGATCTTCGGCAACGCCGGGGGCTGGGGTGCCGCCGTCCGTGTCTTCGGCGAGGACAAGCTCGCCTCCCTTCTCGATGACTTGAACGAGGCGATCGCTGCATGACCGACGTTGTCCAAAAGCTCTGGGGCTTCTGCCACACCCTCCGCCA
Source organism: Sandaracinaceae bacterium (assembly GCA_050186575.1). Lineage (GTDB taxonomy): Bacteria > Myxococcota_A > Polyangia > Polyangiales > Sandaracinaceae > JAUHXR01. The sequence goes on from JBFWYI010000008.1 coordinate 74,497, forward strand.
CGACGGCATCGACTACGGCGACTACATCGAGCAGATCACCTACCTCCTCTTCCTCAAGATGGCGGACGAGCGGTCCGTCGATGTCCCGAACGGGTGCTCCTGGACGAGCATCCGGGACCGAAGCGGCACCGACCTCACCGACCACTACATCGAGGTGCTCCGCACGCTGGGAAAGACCCAGGGGATCCTCGGCGACATCTACGCCGGCGCCCAGTCTCGGTTCAACAACCCCGTGAACCTGAAGAAGCTCGTCACCCTCATCGATGAGGTCGAGTGGACGAGCCTCGACGTGGACGTGAAGGCGGAAGCGTACGAAGGCCTCCTCGAGAAGGCCGCATCCGAAGGGAAGAAAGGCGCGGGTCAGTTCTTCACGCCGCGGATCCTGATCCAGTCGATCGTGCGGTGCATGAAGCCCGACCCGCGGGGCAAGCCCGAGTTCGCGGTGTGTGATCCCGCCGTCGGGTCCGGTGGCTTCCTCGTGTCCGCCTACGAGTGGCTCGTCGGCGAGACCAAGGGCGCGTTCGAGCGCTCCGATGCCAAGCGGATCAAGTCGAAGACCTACTTCGGCGAGGAGCTCGTTCCGCGACCGCGCCGCCTCTCGCTCATGAACCTCTACCTCCACGGCATCGAGCCGCACATCCGCCTCGGCGACGCCATCTATGAGCCGCCGATGTCCCAGCGCTTCGACGTGATCCTCACGAACCCACCCTTCGGGACCCGCGGAGCGAACCAGGCCCCCGACCGCGAGGACTTCACCGTCTCGACCAGCAACAAACAGCTCAACTTCCTCCAGCACGTCCTGACGTTGCTGAAGCCGGGCGGCCGCGCCGCCGTGGTCCTCCCGGACAACGTGCTCTTCGCCGACCAGGCCGGCACGGTGATGAAGATCGTCGCCGAGGATTGCGACCTCCACACCGTCCTCCGCCTCCCGCGCGGCACCTTCACCCCGTACTCCCACGGCGTGAAGGCGAACGTGATCTTCTTCACGAAGGGGTACGCCACCGAGAAGACGTGGATCTACGACGCGCGGACCAACGTCCCGCAGATCACGAAGAAGGAGCGGCCGCTCACGGCGGCTCATTTCAAGGAGTTCGAGAAGTGCTACGGCGCGGACCCGAACGGCCGCGCGAAACGAAAGCCGTCCGACTCGAAAGAGGATCGCTGGCGCCGCTTCGAGATCGCCGAGATCAAGGAGCGCGACTTCAAGCTCGACGGCTTCAAGTGGCTGAAGGAGGAGTCCCTCGAAGACGCGGACGACCTACCCGATCCAGAGGAACTGGCGGCCGACGCGATCACCGAGCTGGAGGGCGCGGTCGCCGACCTGAACCGGATCCTCGCGCTTCTCGAGAACGGCGACGCCGGCGCGGGCCTCGACGAGGTCGCGAGTGAATGAGGATCTGCCGGAGGGGTGGGTCGAGGCCCCGTTGCGCCGCGCCGTTGTCGACATCCAGACCGGCTTTGCGTGCGGAAAGCACTCCCGCGATAGCCATGGCATCGCGCACTTGCGACCCATGAACGTAAGCGAGGACGGCAGGGTCAGCCTCGGCGACGTGAAGTACATCGAACGCTCCCAGGCGGACCGGGACGCACGACTTCTCCAGGCTGGCGATGTTCTCTTCAACAACACGAACAGCCCCGAGCTGGTCGGCAAGACCGGGCTCTACGAGCTACCGGAGCCGCGAGCGTTCTCCAACCACATGACGAGACTCCGCTGTGATGCGGAGGCGCTCGACCCGGCCTTCTGCGCTCACTACCTCCACCACCTTTGGCGAAGAGGTGTCTTCCGCGACCGGTGCAACAACCATGTCTCGCAGGCGAGTATCGGCAGGGATGTGCTCCTCGACATCGAGGTTCGCCTCCCGCCCCTGGCCGAGCAGAAGCGCATCGTCGAGAAGGTCGAGGCTCTCTTCGAGGACGTGAACAAGGCCCGCGACCGCCTCGCCAAGGTCCCCCTCATCCTCAAACGCTTCCGCCAATCCGTCCTCGCCGCCGCCTGCTCCGGCCGCCTCACCGAGGACTGGCGGGCGCGCTCGGTGGTTGAACCGGCGGGAGACTATCTGGCGCGCGTTCTGGGTACGAGACCGCCGACGGGTGCGGATGAGATGCCGGATGGCTGGATCGAGGTGCCGCTCGGCGACCTCGTGTCGTCTCTGCGGATGGGCACGACGGTTCCGCCAACGAGCGAACGGACCGAGTACCCGGTGTTGCGCTCCAGCAGTGTCAGACAGGGGACGATCGACCTAGACGACGTGAAGTACCTCCAGGCAGACGAAAGCACGAACGACGACAACTTCCTGTGCGACGGGGATCTCCTGTTCACGAGGTTGAGCGGCAGCCTCGAGTACGTCGCGAACTGCGCGGTTGTGCCGCCGCTTGGTGGCCGTCGCGTTCAGTATCCAGATCGCCTCGTTCGCGCCAAGCTGGTTGAGCCGAGGTGGGGACGGTACATCGAGGCGTGCTTTGGTAGTCCTCTGCTCCGACGTTCACTGGAGGTAGCCTCGAAGTCCTCGGCGGGCCACCAGCGGATCTCGATGGGCGCTCTCACGGGCTTCCGGCTCCCGTTCCCACCTGTCGAAGAGCAAGCGGAGATCGTGAGGCGGATGGATGCTCTCTTCGACCTGCTCGGGACCCTGGAGACCCGCGTTGCGAGTGCCACCCGGCCTTCCCAGCTCGTTTCGCAAGCGGTGCTAGCGAAGGCGTTCGCTGGACAGCTCGTCCCGACCGAAGCTGAGGTCGCCGCGGGTGACGGTCGTTCGTTTGAGTCCGCGACCGAGCTTCTGATGCGGCTGAGTGCGAACGGGACAGACAAGTCAAAGCCAAAGCGGCGCGGCCGCAAGGCATCCACCCCATGAGCACCGACGCGCTCATCGAGCAGATCGTCGCGGCGAACGTCGGCGCACCGCGGATCAGCTACGAAGCGACGCGCGCCCACGTCGAGACGGTCATGCGGGCCGCGTTTCCGTCCTCCCTTCGATCGGTAGAGGTTGCTGGCTCGGTGGCGAAGGGCACGAACATCGCGGGCGACTCGGACCTGGATCTGTTCGTCTCGCTCTCGAGCGGCGCGGGAGTCCTCGCCGACGTGTACGCGGACGTTCGCGATGTGGCCTACCGCATGAGCTGGTCCCCCATCGAGCAGAACGTGTCGATCGGAGCCCGAATCGGCGGATACAAGATCGACCTGGTCCCGGGGCGCGTCCAAGACGGCTACCGGGTCTGGCACAGCCTCTATCGCCGTAAGGCGCGTTCCTGGGTCCAGACGAACGTCGTGGAGCAGATTCGGTACGTCGGTCAGTCAGGCCGAGCCTCGCACATCCGAGCGATGAAGCTCTGGCGCCGACGCTACCGTGTTCCGATCCCCTCGTTCGCGCTCGAACTGGCGATCATCTCGGCGTGCCGCGGTCTCCGCGGAGGTTTGGCGAACGACCTCTTGTCGTGCCTTCAGTCTTTCTCGAGCGGCTTCGAGCGCATGCGTCTCGAGGACCCGGCGAACACGAACAACAACCTCCAGGATGATCTGACCATCGCCGACCGGCGAGCGGTGGCGACCGCGGCGCAACGCGCTCTCGGGGCTCGAACCTGGACCGAGATGCTGGTGGGACCATGACCGATAGAGTGAAAGAGATCTTGCAGAAAGCCGGAGTGGGCCTCGCCGCGGATCTGGCGAAGGCGAGCGTTCACACCCATCCCACCGCGAAGGGAGACGCGACCGAGTCCGGCTGGGGGAAGTTCCTCGCCGACCACCTCCCGCGCCGCTACGAGGTCACCCAGGGCTTCGTCGTGGATCGCCTCGGTCGCCAGAGCGAGCAGGTGGACCTCATGATCTGCGACCGCCAGTTCACCACCGTGCTCTTCGACGACAACGCGGCCCGATACGTCCCGGCCGAAAGCGTCTACGCCGCCTTCGAGGTCAAGCAGACGGTGTCCAAGGACCACGTCGAGGCCGCTCAGAGGAAGGTCGCGTCAGTTCGTGCGCTCCACCGGACCTCGGTTGCCATTCCCCACGCTGGCGGCACGTTCGCACCCAAGGCACCGTTTCCGATCCTCGGCGGCCTTCTCGCGACGCGGAGCGAGTGGTCACCGCCCTTCGGAGACCCATGCGTTGCCGCCCTTTCGGCTACCGCGGTCGGCGGCCATCTCGACCTCGTGGTGGGACTCGAAGCGGGGGCCGTCGAGGTGACCTACGCCACCGGTGGAGAGGCCCTCCTCACGCGCTCGGAGGCCTCGGTGTGCTTGCCTTGGTTCTTTCTCACGCTCGTCCACCGACTCCAGGAGCGCGGGACCGTGGCCGCGGTGGACTACCTCGAGTACCGGAACGCGCTGAGTTCGTGAGATTTCCGCGAGGAAGCGTCAGTTCCGGCCCGGTCCGCGCGTCTGGGAGTCAGAGACTCCGGAAGGGACATCATGGCCGACCTCGAACCGCACTTCGCCGAACGCGCCTCGAAGCTCGCGCCCACCAACGCCCAGACGTCGGCCGCCGCCAGAAGCCACAACCACCTCCGAGCCGTGCTCGGCACAGGGAACATGGAGGTGCGGATCGCGAACAGCTATCTGTCGGGTAGCTACGCACGCCACACGGCGATCCGGCCCCTCGACGACGTGGACGTGATCTTCGAGATCGACCCGAGGCACTGGCCGAGGACAGCGTTGCAGAGCCTCATGTCGTTGTTGCCCTCGCCCGACCGCGTGTTGCAGACGTTCGGGAACGCGATTCGATACCGGTATCCGAGCTCGTCCGTTCGGACGCAACGGCGATCGGTCGGTCTCGTCATGGAGCACCTCCACATCGACGTGGTGCCTGCTGTCGCGCACGAGCACCAACCCGGCTGGCTCTACGTGCCCGACCGCATCGACGGTCAGTGGATCACCTCCGCTCCTTCGGTTCACGAATCCTTCACCACCCAGGTGAACGCGCTCTGCGGCGGCAAGTTCAAGCCGGCTACGCGTCTTCTGAAGGGGTGGAACGGTTCCCTTGCCTCAACGGCCAATCTGAAGTCGTTTGCCGTCGAGAGCATCGCGGCGCACGTGCTCGCGTCTGGGCCGCGCTCGACGGTCACCGAAGCGGTCTTGTCGGTTCTCGACTTCGTCGCATGGCGTGGAGGGTCGCCGTCCGTCTTCGGACCTCGGGACACCCTCGGAATCGACCTGCAAGACTGGAGCGGCGCACGCCTCGATGACGTCGGCGGCACCGGGGCGAATATCCTGGCGGGCGTGCGGCGCGAACGTCTCGAGAAGTTCGCCACCTCGGCGCGCGTCGGCCGTGACGCGATCCTGGAAGCGGCTCGCGCTCGCGACGCGGAGTCCGGCTGGAGACGCATCGAGCGACGCTTCCGCGGCGGGTTGGAGCGGGTATGAGGGACCAAGACGCACGACCCGACTGGTGGGTGGACTTTCTGGCGCTGGTCGATGTGCTGCCGGTCGACACACCGCCTCACGCACTCGCGAACGCGATCAACAGCACTCCCGAAGCCTGGCGAAACACCGGCCACCTCGATGCGGTGAGCTGGGCCCTTTACCTTGGTCTCCATACCGACGACGCGAAAGCCCCGCTTGGCAAGCTGGAGCCTGTGCTGGATCGCTGGGCTCCATTCCATGACGACCTCGCCGCGCACGGGCCGCCGGAGTTCCGCGCGCGCTTCTGTGATGTGCTCTGGACGGGCCGGCGAAAGGGCCAAGTGGATCGAGCCGTCGAGGCCGTAGGCCTATACGTCGAGGCCGCGAAGACGTGCGCCAAGGAGGACCGCTTTCCCAGCGCCGGCAACTACCTCCGGAGGGCGCTGTTCATCGCTCGCCAGTTGAAGCGCGAGGACCTTCACGAAGGCGCCCGCGAAGCCGCCCTCGCGATCATGCGGGACGAGGAGTCCTCCGGGATGGCTCGGTGGATCGTCGCTCGGACCTTCGCGGCGGAAGGCGACGAGCTGTCGCGCGAGATCGCGGAGTTGCTCGAAGGGATGATCGATCGATCGCTGGCGGCCGCACCTCAGTGCGATTGGCAGTGGCTTCGCGCCGCCGCGAGAGTCGTCGCCGATGCGTGGAAGGCGTGCGGCGAGGCTGCGGCCGCCGACACCGCACGAAAGCGCGCAGCGGAGCTTCACGTTCAGCAAGGTGATGCGCTGGAGGCCGCCGACAGTCAGGCAAGCCTGATTGCCGACTGCTATTCACGTGGGGTTCGGGCCTTGCGCGATCTGGGATGCCGAGAAGAAGCAGAAGCAACCCATCGCCGCCTGCTTGATATCCAAAAGCGGATCCCGTCCGAGATGGGCCGGATCAATGGCGGGAGCGTCGATCTCACCGAACAAGCGCTGGCCGCGATCGAGGCGGTTAAGGGCAAGCCCCTGCTCGAACAACTGCTCGCGCTCTGCGCGAGCTGCTCGCGAGGGACGGTCGTGAGCTTCCGCGAGTACGCGGAAGCCTCGGCCAAGCAACACGTTTTCCAGACCCTCATCCCCTTCCAAGCGGTCGATGGCCAGGGCCGACAGCTCAAGTCGGCCGCCGATCCGATCGAGCGAATGATGCTGGAGCACGCCGCCACCTTTCGGTCGTGCACCACGATTGGCACGATCCAGCCTGCACGGCGCCAGATTGCGCTGGAGTCTGCGGGGAGCATCGAAGACTGGATCGAGGTTCTCCGGGATCGCCCCCTCGTGGATCACGAGCGAATTATTGGCGTCGCCAAGGGCCTGTCGGCCGGCCTCGCGGGCGACTGGATCGTTGCGTCCAGCATCCTGATCCCGCAGTTCGAGTTCCTGATCCGCCGGCTCCTCGGAGAGCTCGAAGAGCTCACGTCCACCCTCAACGCGGACGGGACCCAACGCGAGAAGCTCTTCTCCGAGCTTCTGAAGAAGCCGAGGCTGACCGAGATCCTCGGCGAGGATTGGGTCTTCGACCTCACGAGCTTCCTCGTCGAGCCGGGCGGCAACCTCCGCAACAAGGTCGCCCACGGCATGGTCACCGACGCCCAGTTCCACACCATCGAGGGCCCGTACCTCTGGTACCTCACGATCGAGCTCGTACTGTCGATCGGCGTCACGCGGACGGCGCCGGATCCGCGGCAGAATCCAGCCGGCACCGAAGAGTGCGACCAGTGATCTCCTCACCCGCGCGACACCGCGTTCATTCGAGGCGGGTTACCGCGGTCAGCAGCGAGCACCTCCTCCGCAAACTCACTCTCCAGCTCCACCCACATCGGCAGGTGGTCGCTCATCTGGTACGTCCGCCACGTCGCGTACTCCCACCCACCCCCGCCCTCGCGCCTCATCTCCTTCGTGAGCTCCTTCTCGTCGCCGCCCATCCGGTAGACGTGCTCGAAGAAGTCGAACACCCCCGCGCGCAGTGGCTGGACGCGCGGGATCGCCTTCGCGTCGCCGGGGCGCGCGTAGTAGGCGATCTGGTCGTAGAACTTGGTGCGCTCGACGTTGGTGCCGGCGGGGATCTGCTGGATCGCGTCGGGGATCACGAAGCCTCGGCGCTGGAGCGCGGTCATCGTGCCGTGCTCTCGGCCGACGATGTTGAAGTCACCCAGCACGAGGAAGAGGCTGGCGCTGTCGCTGTCGCGCTCGTCGTTCGCGCGCTGGCGCAGGAGCTCGGTGAGGCGGTGGATCTCGTCGATGCGGCGCTGCATGCCGGCGCTGCGCACGGACTCTTCACCGTAATAAATGTGGACGGTGCACAGGATGAGCTTGAGCCATCCCACCTGGAACGCGACGTAGTACGGGGTCCGCGCGAACTGCATGACGCCGTCGGCCCGCGCCGGGCGCGGGAGCTGGAGGCGGTGGCCGGGCGGCGCGAGGTAGCGCGCGGTCCGCGCGAGGCGGAGGCCGCTCTTGCCCACCCTATATAGAGGTGTACCGACGGGGACGCGGAGGCGGGATCCCGGCGGGAGCTCGAGCTGGGTCCCCTCGGGCAGCTCGAGGTAGACGGCTTGCGCGGTCTCGAGGCGGCCGTCCCTCTCGCGGGTGGCGGTGCCGGGCGGGAGGCGCAAGTCGCGGCGCTGCGCGGTGGGGAGGCCGAAGCGGAGCGTGAGGGGATCGGCGCTCGAGAGCTCGAGGCCGTCCGGGTCGAGGAGCTCGGCGCCGTCCTTGAGGGTGAGCTCACCCGCGACGCCGCCGAAGGCGACGCGGCGGCGATCGAAGAGGAAGACCATGCGCTCGCCGTTGCCGGGCGCGCCCTCGGTGACGTCGGTGGCGAGGAAGTCCCAGCCGTCGCCGAGGTGCGCGAGGACGCGGCGCAAGGCGTCGAGATCGCCGCGCACTTCCTGGAGGGCGACGACGTCGAAGCGGGAGACGATCTCGGCGATGTACCAGTAGGCGTCGGGGAGGCGACGACCATACTTATTGCGCGTGGCGAGCTCGCGGACGTTCCAGGTGGCGATCCGCAAGCCGCGTGTCGCTGGCGATACGTTTGCGATGCTGCTCGCCGCGTCGAAGTGAGCGTCGAGGCCGGCGCGGAGGCGGAGGAGGCCGTCGGCGATGCGGCGCTTCTCTTTCTTCGCGGCGGCGCGGTCCTCGGGAACGACGCGAAGGGCTTGGTAGTCCATGCCCTCCTCCTCGGTCAGTCGCGAGCGGAGGTTTCGTCTCGGGCGCGAGATCGAGCTTCAGGTGGGGTCCCCAGACCCGTCCCGGGATATTTGGAATTATCCCCGAACGATTTTGAAAACCGTCGACCATAATTCCGGATATCCCCGGCCGGTTTTGAAACCGGCCGACCATAATTCCGGATATCGGGGTGCGGCTTTCGGAAACGGTCGACCCTAGTTCGAGATATCGGGGATCGATCGACGGAAACGGTCGACCCTAATTCGAGATATCCCCGATCGATTTCGAAACCCGTCGACCATCTCTCCAGGTATCCGCGACGGCGTTTCGAACCGGCCGGCGAGAGCCCGAGCCGGCCGAGATCGTTCGGAAAGCTGTCGACGGCACTTTTTCTTCGTCCACCCACGCAACCGCTTCCACGGCGAGAGCGATGAGAGGGGCGCGGGCAGCAAACCAACCCGCGGAAAGGTCGATGAGACATGCCGCACGGCAACAACGAGAACGAAACCCACGTGGACGAGACGGCGGATCCGAACGTGCACGCGCTGGAGGAGCTGAGGCCTCGGCTGATGGCGATCCCGGGCGACGAGCTCTTTCGCGACCCGAAGCTCGACCCGACCAACGCGGCCACCATCGCGGCCGCCGCGGCCAAGAAGGTGCTGCCCTTTCGCGCGTCGCTGGTGGAGCTCTTCGGAGCATCGGCGGGGACGCGCGTGGATGAGCTGCCGAAGGTGGCGCGCGCGACGCAGCAGGCGGACATCGCCGCGGCCGCGGCGGCGGCGCCGACCGACCTCTCGTCGATGCACAAGGAGGTGCGCACGCAGTACGACCTCCTCTTCACCGACACGCAGGCGCTCGTGAATCGGCACTTCATCCCCGAGACCGAGCTCGACAAGGCAAGGGACATTCAGGGGTACGAGGCCACGGTCCGGAGCACGCTGATCCTGGTGGCGATCCTGCGCCGCTTCTGGGGACGGGTGCAGGAGCACACGCCGTTGACCGAGGCCGACCTCGACCGGGCGAGCTCCATCGCGTCGCGCATGCAGGACACGAAGGGCGAGCGCGATCAGGGCGTCCTCCAGGTGCCGGCGAACGAGGTGCGGATGCGGGCGCTCAGCCTCCTCATCCGTGAGTACCGCGAGGTGGCGCGTCAGATCGGCTACCTCCGCTACTGGGAGGGCGACGCCAACGCCATCGCGCCGTCGCTGTGGTCCGGGCGCGGTCGCCGCGCGGGCCACGGTGGGGCGGACGAGGACCTCGACGAGGACGTGATCGAGGACGTGCTCGACGAGCCCGTGATGAGCGGGCCCACCTCCGGCCCCGGCGTCCCCGTCGATCCCGGCGTGAACCCGTTCGAGCAGTAGTCCTCCACCCGCCGCGTGACCCCATCCGCGTGCACCACGAGCGCGGATGGGGTCACCGGCGCCTCCTTCTATCGATCCTGCAACGGAGCCTGTCATGACGACGCGACCTCACTTGAGCCTCGGCGCGCAGCGCACGATCGATGGGAAGCGCTACGTCGGCGGCTACGCGCTCCCCGCGCATCAGCTGCTCACGCACGCCGTCATCGTCGGCATGACCGGCAGCGGCAAGACGGGCCTCCTCACCGTGATGGTCGAGGAAGCGCTCGGCCAAGGCGTCCCCGTCCTCATGATCGACGTGAAGGGTGACCTGCCGAACCTCGCGCTCGCGTTCCCCACCTTCGACGCCGACGCGATGACCCCGTGGGTCGAAGCCGCGCCCGGCGACGAGGACGGCATCGCCGATCCGCCCGAGGTCGCCGCCGCGCTCGCATCACGGCAAGAGAACCTGTCCGCGTGGGGCATCGGCGAGCCCGAGCTCGCGCGCTACGCCGAGCGCACGATGGTCCGCGTCGTCACGCCCGGCTCCGACGCGGGCGAGCCGCTCCATCTCCTCAGCGCGCTCGAGCGCCGCTCCCCGCGTTGGGACGACGACCTCGTCGCCGCGCGCTCCGCGCTCAGCGCCGCGATCTCGCTCGTCCTCCGTCTCACCGGCCGCGACGGCGACCCCGCAAGGAGCCGTGAGCACGCGCTCCTCTATGTCTTGGCCGAGCGTCGCTTGCGCGCCGGCCAGAGCGCCCCGCTCGAGAGCCTCTTGCCCGAGATCATCGAGCCGCCGCTCGAGGACATCGGCGCGCTGCCCGTCGAGACGTTCATGCCGATCCGCTCGCGCAGCGATCTCGCCGCCGACCTCAACACCCTCATCGCGTCACCTTCGCTCCTCGCGTGGCGCCGCGGCCCCGAGCTCGACGTCGCCCGCTGGATGGAGCCCGTCGGCGAGCGCACGCCCGCCACCATCGTCAGCGTGGCCCACCTCGACGACGAAGAGCGCACCCTCGTCCTCGGCGTCCTGCTCGAGGAGATCCTCACCTGGGTCCGCCGCCAGCGCGGCACCTCGCGCCTCAAGGCGCTGATCGTCTTCGATGAGGTGTACGGCTTCTTGCCCCCCCACCCCGCGAGCCCACCGACCAAGCGCCCGATCGTCGCGCTGATGAAGCAAGCCCGCGCCTACGGCGTCGGCTGCGTCCTCGCGACGCAGAACCCGATGGACCTCGACTACCGCGCCCTCTCCAACGCGGGCACGTGGTTCATCGGGAGGCTGACGACCGACGCGGACCGCGCACGGGTGATGGACGGGCTCGGCGAGCCGAAGAAGAACAGTGCGCTCAACGCAGTGGTGAAGAAGCTCCCGCCGAGGTGGTTCGTGGTGCGCGATGGGAAGACAACGAAGGTGTCGTTGCTCAATCCGAGGTGGGCGATGAGTTACCTGCGCGGGCCGATGACGGCGGAGGATATTCGGCGGGCGTGTGGGGGAGGGGACTGACGGTCTACGAGGATCAGGCCGAGGTACGCGCATGTCGCCCCCGTGTGAGCCGGCGGACGGAGTCCTCTTCCGGCGGTCATGGTCGCCATGAGCCTTCCGTAGGCTGTGATCGTGTCGGCACCCTCAGCGGGGAGCACGACTTGACCACGAGGGTTCTCCCGGTGACACACTCGAGAGTCGATGTGATGGAGGTGCCGAGGTGGAGAGTGTGAGCGTTCTGATCAAGTACTTGGAGGTCGGATCCTCATCGTGGCAGGACCTGTCGGTCCCGTTGGATGAATACTTTGATCTTACTGAGCAAGAACCGTTCAACATCGACTCCGTCCCCGAGCTGATGGAGGCGGCGGACTATGTCACCGACTACACGGGCCTCGACCTCGATCGGATTAGCCGTACTCGGTTGGTCATTCGAGACGACGAGACCGGAGATCATCTGACGGTATCATCAACGTATTGGGACAAAGGTAGATCGAGCCTCGTCGAAGTGACGGACAGTCGAAACGGATACTCGGAGATCATTCTCGATCTTCTTACGTCAGAGTCTCCGCGCATCAATCATATCGTTCGGTACGGGACGCTGGGGGAGGATCGACAAGTTCACTTTCATTCGAAGATCACGACGAATCCGGACGGCTCGCAGGAAGATCTTTCGGTTTACTCCCAACGCGGTGGGACCCTAGAGGGCTGACGATGAAGACGACGATCTCTCTTTTCGGAGGTGATCTCGCCGCCGACCTCAACACCCTCATCGCCTCGCCGTCATTGCTCGCGTGGCGCCGCGGCCCCGAGCTCGACGTCGCCCGCTGGATGGAGCCCGTCGGCGAGCGCACGCCGGCCACCATCGTCAGCGTCGCGCACCCCGACGACGAAGAGCGCGACCCCTCTTCGGAACCAGAACGGCCGGCGCCCCCGAGCCGCCTCCGGGCTCCCGAGGGCGGCGTTCCGCAGGTGCTCGCCGCGCCCGATCGTCTATCTGCAACGATGGTGGACGCTCGAGCCGCCGGCCGTCGCCCGTCAGCCGTCGACCGTCATCGGTCGACCATCGACCCGGGAGCTCTACGCAAGCCACTCACCAGACAACGCGTCGCGGTACACCTCGTCGACCGCCAACGACGCATCGATGGACGCCAGCACGGCCGCGTCGCCCGCGCGCGCCTCGGAGCGCATCCAGGAATCTCCGTCGCCTCGCGCGAAGATCTCGATGCACCGCTCGCGGTGGGAGACGATCACCACCGTCCTCAGGCTCGGGATTCGACGGTAGTGTTCGAGCTTCTCTTCGCGGTCGTAGTCTTCGGTGCTCGGGCTCGTGACCTCCACCACGACGGTGGGGTTGATGACGGTGTGTCGGTCCTCCGGATCCATCTCGGCGCGGTCGCAGACGACCGTCGCATCGGCATAGGTGGCCAGGCCCGTCGCAGGGACGCGAATCCGGAGGTCGGAGCTGTGGACCTGACGGGGCTTACCGGCGATCTGGCGCGCGAGCGCGCCGATCACGTTGGCGGCCAGCGCGGCGTGCTCCCGCGTCCCGCCGGCCATCCCGTAGATCTCCCCCGCGTGAAACTCGTGCTTCACGTTGGCCGTGCGCTCGAGCACCAGGTACTCGTTGTAGGTGTACCGACGCTTCGTTGCAGGCGCGGTCATGTCGCGAATGTAGCGCGGGCCATGCGGGGTGCGATCAAGACGTCCAGCTCCCGTCGACGGCGAGCGTCCACGAGCCGGCGGTCGCGGAAAATGGGCGGCCCCGGGGCGCGCCGGCGCGAGGCGCAGCTCGGCCCGGACCTTGACGTCGTCTGCGCTCGGGGGGTCTAGACGCAGACGCCGACGCAGCGGCCCGAGAGGCACTCGGCGTCGGAGGTGCAGGGCGACAAGTTCGGAAGATCGTCGACGCAGTCTCCGAACCGTTGCAATGCTCGCTCGAGGGGCACTGGCTATCGCGGATGCATTCGGCGCAGAAGCCGGCGGAGCAGATGCCGGAGCGGCACTCTCCGTGCGCCGTACAAACCGCGTTGTTGCCGAGGTCTGCGACGCAATCTCCGACGAGGTTACAGTGCTCGACGGCGGGGCACTGGCTGTCGCGGACACACTCCGCGCAAAAGCCCGCGGAGCAGATCCCGGAGAGGCATTCTCCGTGCGCGGTGCACACGGCGTTGTTTCCGAGATCGGGAATGCAGCTTCCGAGAAGATTGCAGTGCTCCGCCGCGGTGCAGTCGTCGTCGCTGTCGCACTCGAGGCAGACACCCGCCGAGCACGCCCCGCTTGCACACGCTCGATCCGTCGAACAGGTCGCGCCGACGTCGAGCCCACGCGCCAGGCACACGCCCCAGTTGCATCGGTTCGATGGGCAATCCCCGTTGGTCAGGCATAGCGAGGGCGTACACTCGCCGTGCAGACTGCAGTAGTTGGAAGCGCAGTCGTTGTGCGTGATGCAGTCGGAACCGTCGGGCTCGTCGCCATGGCAATCCGCCGGACAGTTGTCGACGGTCTCGCCCACCGAGACCTCGCACGTCCCGTCGCCGCATGCCGTGTCCCCCGAGCAACAAGAGCAGCCGAGCCCTTGGTTGTGCAGGTACGCAGCCTCGTTGTTGATGGCGACGTATCCCGCATAGGTCGTCGCAAAGCCGACGCACGCCGCGAGGCAGGAGCCGGTGACGTAGTGGGCGTAACAGGTGTCGAGGAGGCGACCCAGAAACTCCGAGTCGCAGCGCGCGCGACTCGAGCCGCAGACCGAGTAGCAATAGTCGTGAAGCTCGCATGCGCCCCACCTCTGGCCCCCGTTGCCGAACGGGACGCTGCACATGCCGCCGGTGATGAACGCGAGAGGGTTGTTACGAATCGCACGCCGCCCGGCATCGTCGCTCGGCACGTCGAAGCCGATCGATTCGAGGTGCGTGACCACGCTTTCGGCGCTGCAGCCGTCCGAGTCCCCTGTGGGATCGCGCCCATTCGGTCTCCGTGCGGCGAAGCACGCGCCGCGCACGGTGCCTTCTCCGCTCCCCGACACGACATCGTCCACGCACGCCGCGCACCCCGAAGCGGTACAGATGGAGTCGCCGCCGCAATCGACATCGCGCTCACAGTCGTTTGCGACGCACGCGCCATCTCGGCACGTCTCGTCGCTCGCACAGTCCGCCGCCGCCAGACACGCGAGACACGAGTCCGTCGCGACATCGCAGAAGGTGCTCATCGCCTCGCAGCGAGCCGGGCAGGACGCGTCCGAGATCGCGGCGTCGGTGCCCATCCCTGCGTCGGCACCTCCGGATGACGCATCCGGCTCGGTGAGTGCCCCCGACCCACACGCCCCAAGGCTCGCGATGCCGATTACGGACACCCACCGTCGCACATGCAGCGCGATGTAGGCGGGTCTCATTGTGCTCGAGCTCGAGCGAGAATGACCCGATCGAGCCGCATCGACAAGCACGCCACCGATCGTCCGAGCTTGCCCCGATGGTGCGGCGCGCACGATCCAGCTCCGCGACCGGCGACGTGGTCGACCACGGCGCTCCGACCCACCTGCGTGAGCACAGACGCGAAGCGACCTCGGCGCGCCCCGAAGTGCCGGCGCCGCTGCTGGGGTGTAGGTAGAGGGGGAGGTTGTCGCGCGGATCGAGGGCATCGAGGTGGATGCTCGGCGCTCGAGACGCCCCTCCGCATTGCTGGCGAGGGGTGCGAGTTGACGTGGCGGCCCCGAGGCAGAGTCAATCTGCCGATCTCACCGCCGGGTAGGCCGAGCAGCTCGGACGGATCCTCCATGGACGGATCCTCGCCCTGAGATCGAAGGCGCGAGATCGGCCGTGGGCACCCGGTGTGGTATACGCACGCCATGCTGTCCAATGAGCACGCCAGGAAGCCGGGCCACGCGCTCACAGCAACGTTTGTCGTCATCGCAGTTTCTTTTTCGGCGCCGGCGTCTGCGCAGAAGCTCGACCCCGGCAACCTCACCGCAGCGGGCGATTACGGGCATTCCGTCGACGGCGACGGACTGCGGATCGCCGTCGGAGCGCCCTTCGGTGCGCCGGGTGAGAGCGGGAACGTGGTGGTCTGGAAGCGTGACGGCGCGAACTGGATCGTGGAGCAGACCCTCGCCGGGAGCGGCGCCCTGTACTCCGACTTCGGCCGTGACGTCACGCTCGAGGGTGACACCCTCGCGGTGTGCGAGCCCTACACCAACAGCGTGCACGTCTTTCTGCGGAGCGTGACGGGGTGGGTCGAGTCGCAGGTTCTCGATGCCCCGCTCCCACTCCGCGGCTTGCTCTCTCTGACGGGCGACACGCTAGTCGCCGGGCCGCGTGTGTTTGTGCGACCGCCCGGCGGTACGTTCGCGCTCGCGCAGACGCTCGCCGCGAGCCCGATTCAATCGCTCGATTTCGACGGTCTGCGCATCGCGATCGGCCAGCCGTTCCTCGGACAGGGCGGGCGGGTCCTCATCTACGCGAAGCAGTCGAACGGCTCGTTCGCGCTCGAGCAGACGATCGCGCCAGCTCTGCAGGTCAACGCACGCTTCGGGGCGCGCGTGGCGATCGACCAGGGTACGCTGGCGGTGATCGCAGACAACGTCACCGAGCCGAACCCATTCCTGTCGGTCTACCAGCGGAGCCGCGCCTTCAGCCTGAGCGCGGTGTTCGATGCGCCGGACGACACGTTCTGGACGCTCGAGTGGGTCGACGTGCTCGGTGACCGTATCGCGCTCGGGGACACCAGCGGCTGGACCGGAGGGGCGCACATGTTCCGGCGCGTCGGCGGCGTGTGGGTCGCGAGCCCGCCGGTGCTCATCGGAAGCGACGTTCACATGAACGGAATGTCGGAGGGCTTTGGCCGGTCGCTCGCCCTCGACGCGAATGGCCTCGTCGTCGGGGCGCCCGGTTGGCACCCCGGCAATGCTATCGAACAGTACGGCGCGGCTTACTACTTCTCCTTCCCAATCACCGACCCGCTCGAGCCCGCGGGTCTCGCCCTCCTCGAAGCCGACATTCTCTTCGGCGTCACGGAGGGCGGGGGCGGCGTGATCGTGTTGCCAGGTAGTGGCCCCGTCCCAGTCGATCCCGAGCCGTTCCTTCGGTGGACCGAGCTGACCGTGGCGCAGCGCGCCTACGTCATCGAACGGCTGACGTTCGCCATCGAGCTGCTGACCCGCGATCCGAGCTCGCAAGAAGGGCTCGCGATCTTGCACGATCCACTCGCGGGTGCGCCGTCGCGCTGAGCGCAGGCCGGCCCCGCGTCATGCGAACGGCCCTGGGTCGCAGATCTGTTGGCACGTCACGGTCGTCCCCGTCAGCGTGCATTCCGTGGCTGTACTGCAGACCGCGCACGCGCATCAGCGCACGCGCGCACAGGAAGATCGACGCCTGGCTGGAGAGTCGGCCCGATGTCCTCGAAGGGTCGCGGACCGGTCGACGTCCGGAGATCGGTGCGACTCGGCGAAGCCACACGGGGGCCCGCCGCTTCGCCCTGCGCGGTCCCCCGGGCTGTGCTTTAAGGCGGCATGCCGTCTCGCCGTCCGGTTACTCGCCGTCGCTTTCTTCGTACCGTCGTCGTCTCGGCGGGGGCCGCCAGCCTCTCGCCTTCGCTCATCGCGTGCGGGGGGCCCGTGCGCCCCGCCGACGAGGCGTTTCCGCAGTCGGTCGCTTCGGGCGATCCGCGGCCCGATTCGATCGTGTTGTGGACGCGCGTCCAGCCGCTCGATCTCGCCGCGAGCGCGGTGGTGAAGATCGAGCTCTATCGCGACCCGGAGCTGACGATGCGGGTCGACCTCGATACGCCGGAGCTCACCGCGAGCCCCGACCACGATCATTGCGTGCGCGCGAAGGTGATCGGGCTCGAGAACGGGACGCGCTACTACTACCGGTTCGAGCACGACGGCTCGCGGAGCAACGTGGGGCAGTTCCGGACGCCGGATCGCGAGGCGGCGAACATCCCGGCGCGCTTCGCCGTCTTGAGCTGCCAGGACTTCGCAGGGCGCTACTACAACACGCTCCTGCGCCTCCTCGACGGGAACCACGAGGACCTCTCGTTCGTGCTGCACCTCGGCGACTACATCTACGAGACGACGGCCGACCCGCAGTTCATGGTGCCGTCCGCCGATCGGCTGGTGACGTTCAGCCACCCCGAGGAGGCGATCCCGCGGGGCAGCGGCGACAATATGTATTACGCGGCGCGGAGCGTGAGCAACTACCGCGATCTCTACAAGCTCTACCGGACCGATCCGCTGCTCCGCCAGCTGCACGAGAAGGTGCCGTTCATCTGCATCTGGGACGACCACGAGTTCTCCGACGACTCGTTCGGCGACACCGCGACGTACAGCGACGGGGTCGAGGTCGAGGTCGACGAGGAGCGGCGCCAGAACGCCGAGCAGGTGTGGCTCGAGTACATGCCGGTCGCGCGCGACATCGACTCCGCGTCGGGCGAGCTGACGGTCGACGGCGGGACGCTGTACCCGAACAACCGCATCTACCGCAGCTTCCGTTTCGGGCAACACCTGACGCTGGTGTGCACCGACTACCGGAGCTACCGGCCCGATCACCTGATCCCGGAGGACGCGTTCCCCGGGCACGTGGTGATGACGCAGGCCGACACCGAGATGACGCTCGCGCGGCTCGAGAGCGACGGAGACATCCCCGACGCGACGGCCGCGTTCATGGAAGGTGGCTTCCGCCCGTACATCGACCTCGAGGCGGCGGCGAACGCGGACTACAAGCGCGCGGTCGGGCTGTTGTTGACGGGCGGCTACATGGCCGAGGGCGTGGAGGCGTCGCGCGCCGCGGAGCTCGCCGCGCAGTACGGGCAGGGCAACGTGGACGCGGGCGTGATCAACGCGATGCTCGCCGACGGGCGCGCGGGGCTGCCCGCGGATCTGATGGCGCTCGCGGACATCGACGTGATGGACACCACGCTCGAGCGCGGCGTCTCGTACGCGATGGCCGGCAAGAGCAGCCTCACGGGGCAGGTCGGCGCGCGCTACCTCGTGATCCAGCGCCCGTTCGATCTAATCTGCGCGTGGCGCGCGCGGGTGCAGGGCGACACCGCGTTCGACGACGCGTACGGCGCCGAGCAAGAGGCGTGGCTCCGCCAGACGATCGCCGACGCGGAGACGACGTGGATCGTCCTCGCGAGCTCGGTCTGCAACACGTCGCACACCATCGACCTCGAGCCGTTCGCGTCGATGCTCCCGCCCGCGCTGCCCGCCACGCGCTACCACCTCAACGTCGACGAGTGGGACGGCTTCACCGAGCGGCGGCGGCGCCTGATGGAAGAGGTCTACCGGCCGAACAACGTCGTCATCGTGGCGGGGGACATCCACGGCGCCTACGCGACGGAGTTCGACGCGGACACGGACGGCAACCGCGCGTTCGAGCTCGTCACCTCGAGCGTGTCGAGCGGCCCGTTCGCGGAGCTCCTGATCAACACGGGCAACAGCGTCCCCGCGATCCGCGACAGCGGGTTGCTCGAGGGCTTCGTCGGCAACATCGACGGGCTGATGACGGTCGCGAACATGCCGCGCCTCAAGTTCGCGCGGAGCGAGGTGAACGGCGTGCTCGTGGTGAGCGCGAACGAGATCAACCTCGACGCGGACTTCCACATCCTCGACGGCGACATCGCGCGGCCGCGCAACGCCGACGCGCCGAACCTTCCGCCGAACTACTACGACGAGCCCGAGGGCCTCAGCTCGCAGTGGGAGCACTTCCCGTTCCGCGTCGAGAAGGTCGGCGGTCGCAACGGTCCGATCGAACCGCGCGAGTGATCCGCGCGGTCAGATGCGGGGGTCGTCCGGCCCGTAGCTCTGGCCGGCGATGGAGAGCCCCTTCTGCACGACCAGCAGGTGCACCATGTCGGGGCCCGGTCGCACGATGAAGCTGTGCGTGCTGCCCGCGGGCATCCGCGCGATGTCGCCCGCGCGATAGATGCGCTGGGTGCCGACCTCCTCGAGGCTGCCTTGGATGATGAGGACGGCCTCGTCGCCGTGATGCTGGTGCTCGGGGAAGTGGACGCCCGCCGCGAGGCGCACGAACCCGCGGATCGCGTCGGCCACCCGAGGGCCGCCGTCCAGATCGATGAGGCTCATCACCGGCAGCGCGGAGACGTACCAGGCGCTCGGATCGTCGATGCGCTCGAGGAGCTGGCGCGCGGTGTCCTCGTCGACGTCGAGCAGCTCGGCGGTCGCCGTCGCGAAGCGCTCGAACCGACTGCCGACCGCCGACGCGAGCAGCGTCGCGCGCACGTCGTCATCGGGTTTCGCCTCACCGAGGGGCAAGCCCGAGACGAGCGCGTCCGCGTCCTCGATCTCGTCGAGGAAGTCGTCGCTCAGCTCGCGCTCCCAGCCGCTCACCGCTTCGCTCCCGCGCCGGGCGTTCCATCGCGCTCGACGCTCCCGTCTGGGAGGATCCCGCCGTTCGCATCGCGAGCACCGTGCACATCGCGAGGGCAGCCCGGGATCCCATGAATCATTCGTTCGTGAGATGCATACGCCGGGCCGCGGCCGTCGGATCGAAGCACCCTCACGATTGTGACTCCGGGGCCGCGAACGTCGAGCGCAGCCGCTTCATCGCCGCGTGGAGCCTCGACTTCACGGTGCCGATGGGGATGTCGAGCTCGTCGGCCATCTCCGAGCAGCTGAGCC
Organism: Sandaracinaceae bacterium; assembly: GCA_050186575.1. Taxonomy (GTDB): domain Bacteria; phylum Myxococcota_A; class Polyangia; order Polyangiales; family Sandaracinaceae; genus JAUHXR01. The sequence continues at coordinate 94,483 of JBFWYI010000008.1, forward strand.
CGGCGAAGTAGCCGAGCTCGAGGACCTGCCGCTGCTCGTTCGGGAGCTCGGTGAGCGCGGCGTAGACCCGGCCGGCGTCGACCGCGGTGGCCGCGCTGGCCGCCTCGCTCCCCGCGTAGCGCGAGAGGTCGGTCCCCACCGCGCTGGTGCGGGCGCGCCCCGCGCTCTTGATGCGATCGAGGCAGCGGCTGCGCATCCGGAGCATGAGCCAGGTCTTCACCGAGCCGCGGCTCGGGTCGTAGTCGCCGGCGCGCTTCCACGCCTCGAGGAATACGTCGTGCAACAGCTCTTGCGCCTCTCCGCGATCGCGCAGGAGCTTGATGCCGAGCCCGAACAGCGCGCCCGAGTGGCGGTCGTAGAGCGACGCGAGCGCGTCGCGGTCTCCCCGCGCCAGCGCGATCACGAGCTCGACGTCATCCGGCTCCACGCCGGGAGCATCCCCGATCACGTGGAGCCGCGTCAAAAGGGGACGCTCCTCATAGTGTTCATGGCCCCGCGCCGCGCCGGAGCACCGAGGATATGCGTCCAGCGCGAGGACGTTAGCCGTCAGCGGAGCTCGCGGAGCGCGGCGACCTCGGCCTCGAGGGTGTCCGAGCACGGTCCGAGCCCCGCGTCCGCGTCGATCGCTTCGAGCAGGCGCTCGCGGGCCCGTGACGCGCGGGCGACCCGGACGAGCTGGTCCACCCGAGCGCTGAGCTCGGGCTGCGTCGACGTGCTCGGCGCGCGATCGAGCCGGTGCTCCGCGGTGCGGGTGAGCTCGTCGAACGCGCGATCGATCGGGCGCGCGAGGCGGCGGGGCAGCTCGAGCTCGGCGAGCTGCGCGTGGGCGATCACCGCGCGGGTGAGGCGAGCGCGGAGCGGTCCACGGGCGCGCTCGGCGAGCCGGCGGAGCGCGAACGCGCGCGCGGCGTCGGTCGGGAGCAGCCACGGGATCGAGGCGACGAGGGCGGCCATCACGATCGCGAGCGAGAAGATCGCGAGCTCCGCCCCGTCGTGGGTGCGCGCGATCCAGCTCGCCGCGACGCCGGAGCCGAACGCGAGGCCGAGGTGGACGAACAGCTCGCGCCAGGTGCGGCTGCGCATGGCGCGCGTGCCGAAGATGAAGGTGAGCAGGAGCCCGCTCGCCACCAACGGGACGATGGGACGGGTCGCCTCGAACGCGAGCGCCCCGCCCGCGCCGAGGGCGACCGCCTCCCCGGCGAGCGGGAGCCCGCCGTGCGCGAGGAGCGCGAGGAGGATCGAGCTCGCCACCGTGAGGGTCGCGCCGGCCGTCGGGCCGAGCGCGTCGAGCTGACCGATGAGGGCGAGCGAGACCCCCGCGGCGCCGACGAAGAGCCAGGCTCGCCCCTTCATCAGAAGGCCTCCGCGCGCTGCCGCCGGTCGCAGTTGGAGCTGAGGCCCCACGCGCGACCCGCCGCCGACGACGAGTCGAGCGAATGGAAGTTGTCGAGATCGGCGGTCGTGGCCTGCACCCTTTGATCGATCATCGGTGCGGCGGCCGGCGCGGCGCGACGGAGCTCCCGCAACCTCACCAGGTTACCGTCGGAGATCCGCGCGGCTTCCTCGGTGCGCCCTTCGCGCCACGCGGTCACCGCGAGCGCCTGGCTCGCGTCCACGTGCGCGGCCACGGCCTCCGCGTGGAGGGTGGCGTCCTGAGAGGCGGCGACGGCGCTCGGATCGTTCACCACGGCTACCGACAGACGTCCGAGGTCGAGGTTCCGGTTCATCCGATCGCGGGCCGCGACGTAGCGGAGCGCGACCGGCATCGCGACGGTGGCCCCCGGCGCGCCGGCGTCGACCTCGAAGCGCAGGGTCACGCGGCGCCGCTCGGACGCGAAGAGGCTGCCGAGCGGGAGCGTCGCGCCGTCCATCTGGGCGCCGTACGCGTTCGCGACGCGCCAGCCGGGCGGGAGCGCGAGGTCGAGCCGCGTCCCCTCGGCGACGGTGGTCGCGGCCTGCTCGAGCTCACGCTGGAGGAACGAGGTCAGCGCCGCGCCCTGCGCGAGGAACGCGTAGTTGCCTCGCCCCGCGTCCGCGACGGTGGTGAGCCAGTCCTCCGCGTAGTCGGCGCCGACGCCGAGCGCGCTCGTGGTCATCGCGCCCTGCGCGCGGCGCTGTACGTCGGAGCTCACCATCGCGAGCGGCTCGCCCGAGCCGTCGAGACCGTCGCTGATCAGGACGAGGCGGCGCGACATGTCGGCGGGCGCGCGCTCGAGCTCCGCCATCCCGAGGCGGAGCCCGGCGGGGATGTTGGTGCCGCCGGCGGCGCCGAGCGCGTAGCCCGAGCTCCGGAGCAGCTCGAGCGCGGCGGCCGGGGTGAGGTTCGAGGTGAGGACGTGAGCCTCGTGGTTGTAGACGACCACCGAGACGCGGTCGTCGGCGTGCATCCGACCGATCAGCTGATGGAGCGCGGCGACGGCGGAGTCGATCTTCTCCCCCATCATCGAGCCGCTCGTGTCGAGCACGACCGCGAGCGCGACGGGCCGTCGCTGGGTGACCCCGCCGTTCGCGGAGGCCTCGATGCGCACCTCGCCGAACACCTCACGCACGCCGTTCGCGAGCACCGCGCCCTGGGTGAGCGCGACGAAGCCGGTCAGCTCGTCGGTGTGGACGTCGATCCGCGTGGTGCCCGGGCCGACCGGGGCCGGTCCGCCGATCGGCGGGGGCTGCGTCGGCGCGCCGAGCGCGAAGGTCTGGGCGCGCGCGAGCACGATGGCTCCGAACGCGAGGATCGTCGCGCCTACCGCGATGGTGAGGCGTCGCCGCCCCGATTGGCTCATCCGCATGGTCCGTCTCATGAATCATTCCTCCAGTGGCCCTGAGGAGACGCTTCGTGACCCGATGCGTTGGTCAGGGTTCGGTAAAACGCGGAGGGACCCGACGCAGGACGAGCGCCAGCCGGGATCACGCGTTCTTCGGAGGGATTCGGCGCTGCCAGTCTGTCGATCGGAGATTCCAGATACTACTTCGGGCAGACTGAGCGGCCGCGAGCGCGGCGAACGGGACGAACTCGAGCGCGAGCACCCAGGGCTCTTCGCGCGCGCCGGCGCGATAGCGGAGGTAGCTGAGGGGGAGGGCGAACGAGAGCCAGAGGAGGGCCCGGCTCTCGACGAGGAGGCCGCAGGCCAGCGCGGGCAGCACGTACCAGGGGTGGAAGACGCGCCCGAGGAGGAGCATCGCGACGCCTCCCCCCGCGAGCGCGGAGAGGAGCGCGCGGGGCTCGCGACCGCGTCGCGCGAGGATCGCGCTGACCGCCCACGCGAGGACGCTCGCGAGGGTGAGGGCGGGCGCGATCTGCGCGTCGACCGGCGGGCTGAGGCCCTCGACGTAGCCGAGCGCGTCGCGCGCCGCGTAGTAGATCGGCGCGTTGAACGAGAACGCGCCGGCGAAGAGGCGCAGCGACTCGATCACGTGCGGCGCAAGGGTCGGTGACGCGAACGGGAGGAACGTCGCGGCGGTGACGAGCGGGGCGAGGCCGAGCGGGGCGGATCGCAGCCCGATCCGTCGGTGCGACCAGAGCGCGAGGGCGGGGAGCCAGACGAGCGCGGTGAGCTTCATCGACGCGGCGAGGCCGAGGAAGAGCGCGGCGCGCGCGGGGCGATCGTCGAGCGTCGCTTCGAGCGCGAGGAGCGCGAGCGGGAGCATGAGCGCTTCGGTGTGCCCGCCGGCGACGAGCTCCCAGGCGAGGAGCGGGTTCCACGCGAGCGCGGCCGCCCACGGCGGAGGGACGCCGATCCGCGCCGCGATGCGGAGCCAGATCGCGACGCTGGCGAGCAGGCCGAGGAGGAACAGCGCGCGGATCGCGCGGGTGCTCGCGAGGTGCGTTGCGGACTCGATCGCGGCGCCGACCGCGAAGACGACCTGCGCGAGCGGCGGGTAGACGGTGTAGTACGCGGGCGAGTTGAGCCGGGCGAGGGCGGCGTCGTCGAGCGCGGGCGCGGCCCCCACGAGCTCCTCGGGGCGCGAGGCGTACGGGTCGTGGCCCGAGAGGAGCGCGTGGCCGTCCCACGCGTACCGCTCCACGTCGTCGGAGAGGGAGACCGGCGCGACGAGGCACGCGGCCCCGAGGAGGCCGGCGCCGAGGAGCAAGGTACGTTGTGAGGTACGATCGAGGATGGGCCCGAGCGCGCGCGCGGAGATCGCGAGCCCCGCGAAGGAGAGGGTGAGGAGGGCGAGCCACGCCTCGACGTGGTCGCGCGGCGCGTAACGAGCGCCGAACGCGGCCGAGGTGAGCGCGACGGCGAGCGGGCCGACGAGTGGAGCGGCGAGGCGCGCGGACGGTCGCACGCCTGGATGCTGCAAGACGCTGGCGCCCGGCGGCAACCGAGGTGCGTCCCCGGCCGGTTCACGCTACCGCTGGCCCATGAACGCGACGCGATCCCGCCGTGGCGGCGGCTCGAAGCGAGGACGGCGTCGATCGCGCGACGCGGGTTCCGATCGCGAAGGCGAGGGCGAGGGCGGGGGCGGGGGCGGGGAAGTGAGCCGGAAGGAGAGAAGGCATGAGGATGGGGGAGTAGGAGCTGGGGAGTGGGTGGGTTCGGAATCGGATTCGGAATCGGACTCGGAATCGGAATCGGAATCGGAATCGGAATCGGAATCGGAATCGGAATCGGAATCGGAATCGGAACCGGAATCGGACTCGGACTCGGAATCGGACTCGGACTCGGACTCGGACTCGGACTCGGACTCGGACTCGGACTCGGACTCGGAATCGGACTCGGACTCGGAATCGGATTCGGATTCGGATTCGGATTCGGATTCGGATTCGGAATCGGATTCGGACTCGGTCGAATCGGAGTCGACCTCAGGATCCAATTCGGATTCCTTCTCTCCTTCCCCTTCCTTCTCGCCTTCCGGTTCTGTTCCCGCTTCGCCTCTCGAGCCCTCACCAGCCCCCGACGGTCGCGAGATGAATCGGCTGTCGGGCGTTCGCGATGCGCTGCTCGGATCCGTCCTCGTCGCGATCGGCATCCTCGGCGGCGGGAGCGCGCTCCTCGGCAGCCTCGATCCCGTCGACTACGCGTTCGACGGGGCCGGGCTCCTCCTCATCGGGTGGGGCGTCTACCGGGTCCTGCGCTGAGCGCTCCGCCGACGCGTTGTCCTCCGTCCATGCGGGTTGCTCACTGCCCTCGACCGCGCGCCGATACCGCGTCGGATGCGACCGCGATCTCGGCGTGGAGACGCGGTTCTTCACCGGGGCGATCGACGAGGTGAGGATCCACGCGCGCGCTCTCTCCGCCGTCGAGCTCTCGGCGCTCGCGGGCGGGCCCTGACCGGCCCCCGAGCGGGCGTGGCGCGACCCGCGCGGGTGCTCCATGCTCCGCGCCATGCGCGCTGACGACCGCACCGAACGAGCCGCTCGCGCGAGCGGGCGCGATGAGCTCCGCGTCGACGATCCCTCCCGATCCGGGCCTCTCGCGCGAGGGAGCCGCGGCGCCACGATCGCGCTGATCCTCGCGCTCGGCGGGCTCGCGCTCTCATGCGGCGACGACGACGACGACGGCGACGACACGACGGTGACGGAGACGCCGGGGTCGGAGGACACGCACGAGGCGACGTCCGACGAGGAGTCCACCCGCGCGCGCGAGCAGCTCGGCGAGATGCGCATGCACTTCGACTTGCTCGCGACGGCCCACCTCGCCGACATCGATCATCACGGCCTCTACATCGACTTCGGCACGCCGGCGCGCATGCACTACACGATGGGGCGCTGGCACTCCGGCTTCCTCCGCGACGTCGCGGCGGGCGAGCGCGACTTCACGCGCATCGGCACCGACGCGCGCGCGTGGTTCCACGTCGACGAAGCGGGCCCGCTCACGATGCGCTTCCGCGGGCGTCCGCTCGCGAGCCGCGCGGTGGTGGTCTACCTCAACGGGCAGCGCGTAGGGCAAATCGACTTTACGCGCGATGGCGTGCAGGACGTGGACGTGCGCGTCCCCGCGTCGCGGGTCAGCGCCGGCGAGAACGCGCTCATGCTGCGCGCGGCGGAGACCCAGCCGATCCAGGGCGAGGACGTGGCGGCCGAGCTCGACTCGCTGTGGATCTTCCGAGGCACCGCGCCGACCGGTGAGCTCCACCCGCCGCTCTACACCGAGCTCGTCCACGACGTGACGGTCGGCGGGCAGGCGCGGCCCTCCGTGGCGCTGCGCGCGCCGACCACGATCCGCTGGTACGCGGACGTCCCGGCCGACGGTCGCCTCTCGCTCGGCTTCGGGGCGCCGGCGGGCTCCGCGCAGATCGCGATCCGCGTGACGCCAGAGGGGGGTCAACCGCGCGAGCTCTTGGCGGCGAGCCCGGTCCCCACCGACGCGTGGGCGGACCGGATGTACGACCTGTCGGAGCTCGCCGGTGAGATCGTGCGCATCGAGGTCGCGGTGACCGGCGAGGCGGAGACGGTCGGGCTGAGCGGACCCGCCATCGTGGTGCCGCGGCCGCGCGAGGCGCTCGCCTCGGCGCAGGCGCGGAGCGCGATCGTGCTGCTCATCGACACGATGCGCGCCGACAAGCTGCGCGTGTACAACCCGCGCTCGCGCGTGCAGACGCCGATGCTCGACGAGTTCGGCGGCGAGGCGGCGGTGTTCGAGAACGCGCAGGCGCCCGAGAACTGGACCAAGCCGTCCGTCGCCTCGGTGCTCACCTCGCTGACGCCGATGACCCACAACACCAAGGAGCAGTCGAGCTCGCTCCCCGCGTCGGCGCTCACCATCGCCGAGGTGTTTCAGCGGAACGAGTTCGCGACCGCGAGCTTCATCGCGAACGGCTACGTCTCGGATCGGTTCGGGTTCAACCAAGGGTGGGACCACTACACGAACTACATCCGTGAGGAGCGCAACACGGAGGCGGGCAACGTCTTCCGCGAGGCGATCGGGTGGATCGAGGAGCACCGCCAGGATCGGTTCTTCGTCTACATCCAGACGATCGACCCGCACGTGCCGTACGACCCGCCGGAAGACATCTTGCGTCTCTACGACGCGGCCGCGTACGACGGGCCGCTCCGGCCGCGGAGCACCGGCCTCCAGCTCGAGGACGTGAAGAACAACCGGATGACGCTGACGCCGCGCGACATCCAGCACCTCGAGGCGCTCCACGACGGCGAGGTCACCTACCACGACCGCGAGCTCACGCGGTTCATCGCGCGGCTGCGCGAGCTCGGGCTCTACGACGAGGTGGTGTTCGTCGTGACGAGCGATCACGGCGAGGAGTTCAACGACCACGGGAGCTTCGGGCACGGGCACTCGATCTTCCAGGAGCTCCTCCACGTGCCGCTCATGGTGCGCTGGCACGACGTGATCCCGCCCTCGCGGTTCGCGCCGACCGTGACGACGCTCGACGTCGCGCCGACCGTGCTCGAGGCGACCGGCATCGAGATCCCCGACGAGTTCGAGGGGCACAGCTTGTTGTCGACCGCGCGCGGGGTGACGCGGCCGGGGCCGGCCATCGCGTTCAGCGACAAACTCGACGATCGGCGCGTCGCGGTGGCGGCGGGCTACAAGCTGGTCATCCGCAACAACCTCACGTGGGCGTTCTTCAACCTGCGGACCGACCCGGGCGAGCACGAGCAGCTCGACGACGGCGGTCGCCACCCGATCGCGCTCCGCTACCTGCGCGGCATGTACGGCCAGCACCTCGGCGCGGACGATCGCGGCGACTGGCTCCACGCGGGCACGGGCGGCGCGAGCCGGACGCTGCCGCGGGCGGAGTCGCAGATCGACGCGGAGATGTGCCGGCAGCTGCGGGCGCTCGGGTACATCGACGCGCGGTGCAACGACCTTCTCTGATTCCAGCGCGCTCGATCAGAACTGCCAGCCGAGCCCGAGCCCGACCTCGCCTGGCCCGCCGGTGACGCGTGGGATCGCGCTCGCGTAGTGCGGGACCGACACGTCACGCTCTAGGAGGTAGCCCGCGATGATCATCGAGATCGCCACCGTCTCGACCACCGTCGCGGGGATGCCGAGCCACCCCGACGGATAGCTCGTCTCGTCCGCCAGCGGCCAGGCGACGCCCCCGACGAGCGGGATGTACATCGTCCACGCGGCGTTGTTGCCGCAGCAGCTGCTCAGCGCGATCGTCCCCATGATTCCGGCGTAGGTCGCCGCGATCGCGAGCACGACGTAGCCCGACACGTAGAGGCCGATCAGCGACTCTCGTCGCGTGCGCATCTCCACCGGGGGCGCGTCGGACTGCGGGTAGCGCTCGCCGAAGCGCTCACCGAAGAGCTCGCGAAGCCTCGCCGCCTCGGGGTCACCGCCGAGGCTCACGGCCGGTCCGCGCGCCGCGGGCGCGTCCGACTCCGCCCGTGCGTGCGGAGCGACGCAGTCGTCGCCGTGCGCGACCAACCCCTCGGGGCACGCCGGTGGGCCTTCGCAGCGACCGTGCTCGACGCTCCACGCCTGCCCGGGCCAGCAGCAGCGGCCGCCCGTCGCGTCGTTCGACACGCGGCCCTCCTCGCAGCCGCTCGTCTGTGCGAGCGCGCGACCATCGACACAGAGCGCAGCGAGGAGGGCGAGGACCCGGAGGTGCCGCATGGCTCGCTCACTCTGCCAGAAATGGAACCGCGAGGAGATGGCCGTCGATGGGGGACGCAACACGACGACCTCGCTGCCGTGGCCGGCGGGGCGTGGCCGGCGGGGCTTCGTGGTCGCGGCGCTTCGCGGTACAACCGCCCGATGCACCATCTCACCCCGCGCGGGGCGCGATGAAGGCGCTCGACATCGGGTTCGCCTTCTACGCGCTCGTGTGCCTCGCTGCGATCACCTGGCCGGGCTTCGCGTGGGTGCAAGAGCACGCGAGCTTGCGGGTCTTCGGCGTCCCGTTCGCGCTCGCCTACAACGGTGGCTGGGTCGCGCTCACGTTCGTGGTGCTCGCCGTCTACCACCGCCTGCGATGAGCGCGTCGCGCGTCATCATCCTCGCGGTGTGCGCCGTCTACCTCGGCGCTTGCGTCGTGCTCGGCACGCTCGCGTCTCGAAAGGAGAAGGCGAGCGCGGATCCGAGCGTCGCGTTCGTCGCCGGTGACCGGAGCCTCGGCCTCGTGCTGATGTACTTCATCACGGGCGCGACGGTGTTCAGCGCGTTCGCGTTCCTCGGCCTCCCCGGGTGGGCGTACCAGCGCGGCGCCGCCGCGTTCTACATCCTCGGCTACGGCGCGCTCGGGTTCGTCCCGTTCTACTTCCTCGGCGCGCGCGCGCTCCGGCTCGGGGTGCGGCGCGGGTTCGTGACGCAGGCGCAGATGATCGCGGCGCGCTTCGAGTCGCCCCCGCTCGCCGTCCTCATGAGCGTGGTCAGCGTGGTCGCGTTCATCCCGTACCTCGCGCTCCAGATGAAGGGCGCCGGGCTCGTGCTCGAGACGTTGACCGACGGTGACGTGCCCGAGTGGCTCGGCGCCGCGATCGTCTACGCGGTGGTCCTCGGCTACGTGCTCAAGAGCGGCGTCCTCGGCGTCGGGTGGACCAACGTGTTCCAGGGCGTGTTCATGCTCGCGCTCGCGTGGGGCCTCGGGGTCTATCTCCCGACGCTCCGGTTCGGATCGATCGGCGCGATGTTCGACGCGATCGAGGCGTCGCGCCCCGAGCTGTTGAGCGCGCCCGGGCTCACCACGAGCGGCGAGCCGTGGTCGTGGGGCGAGTACAGCTCGGCGGTGCTCGTCAGCATCATCGGCTTCAGCGCGTGGCCGCACCTCTTCATGAAGGCGTTCACCGCCAAGGACGTGAAGACGCTCCAGCGCACGGTGGTGCTCTACCCGACGTTCCAGCTCTTCCTCGTCCCGCTGTTCTTGATCGGCTTCGCCGGGTTCGCGATCGATCCCGCGCCCGCGAACGCCGACGAGATCCTCCCTCACCTCATGATGGTGCTCGACATCGATCCGTGGCTCGTCGGCCTCTTCTGCGCGGGCGCGCTCGCCGCGTCGATGTCGAGCGGCGACGCGATGGTGCACGCGGCGGCCGCGATCAGCGTGCGCGACGGGTGGGTCACGGGGCTGCGCCGCTCGCTCGCGCCGGAGCGGGAGCTGGGGTTGATGCGCGCGCTCATCGTCGTCTACATGCTGGCGGCGTATGCGGTGGCGGTGCTCTACCAGGGCTCGCTCGTGGTGTTGTTGCTGACTACGTACGGTGCGATCGTGCAGTTCATGCCGGCGCTCGTCGCCGCGCTCTACTGGGAGCGTGCGAGCCGGGTCGGGGTGCTCCTCGGGATGGTGGCGGGCGGGCTCGTGACCACGTCGTTTGTCGTGTGGAGCGAGCTCCGGCCGTGGCCGATCCACGCGGGGCTGTACGGCCTCGTCGTCAACGTCGCGGTGCTCGTCGGCGTCTCGCTCCTCTCGCGGCCCGCTCCCTCGGCGCGGGCGTTCATCGACGACGGGACCCGTGAGCTATGATGGCCGCGTGAGGCGAGCCGCCACCTTCGCGTCGTGGATCGTCCTGGCGCTCGGATGCGCGGGACCGCCGGCCGAGGTGCCCGTCCGGCGCGAGCTCTACTTCGCGCTCGAGCGACTCAGCCTCGACCCGAGCACGCAGCTCGCCGAGTGGGTGCGGAACGAACCGTCGGCCCAACCGATCGTCGCCGGCTTCGACGCGCTCGGCTGCGAGACCGATCCGCTGCTCGCGCTCCGCATCGACGCGGAGCTGACGAGCGCGGGCGGCTTCGGCGCGCTGACCGGTCTGGTCGTCACGGCCCGCGAGGGGGACCCCTGCGACGGCGGCTCGCTCGTGATCCAACCGATCTCGTATCGCGACCCGAACGCCACTCCCCCCATCCCGCAGCTGGAGGGGCCGGTCTCGATCGACGGCCTCACCCTCGACGCGCGCCTCAACATCGGTGAGTTCGAGGTCGGCGGGTACGCGCTCTCGGTGGTGCCGCGCTGGTGGCAGATCAGCGGTCGCTTCGAGGGGCTCGATCCGTCGGACTTCGAGAGCGTCATCGAGCTCCGTGATCTGCACGCCGACACGACGTGGACGATCCGGCAGCTCGGCGAGCAGGTGATCCCGAGCGAGAACCTCAACGGGTATCCCGAGGGCACCGTCTCGCTCTCGGTGCTCGTGGCCTCGGACTACGACCCGGACGACGACGTCGACGGCGACGGCTACGAGCGGGTGGAGCTCGAGATCCCGCACACGGTCAGCCCCATCGCGCGGTGCATCGACGGCGACGGGACCGTCATCGAGGGCCCGAGCTGCATCCACGATCCGCGCATCGTCGATGGATACGAGGCGCGGCTCATCCTACGCGCGACCCAGAGCGTCGACGTGCGCTGACGCGCTCACCCGTTCGGACACTCGCACCAGACGTCGATCGACGAGACCTCGGGGAGCTCGATCACCGCTTCGCCGAAGCTGTCGCACGTCAACACGAGATGCACGCCGGGCTCGCCCTCGGGGCAGCCCTCGGCGCTCCAGCCGCGGATCTCGACCTCCACGCCCTCGGAGGGCGCAGCGCGCGTCAAGAACGGGGTGTCCGCGAAGTCGGTGAAGTCGCAGGCGTCCATGGTGGGGACGCACTGCTCCTCGATCGGTCGGCCATCGGCGCGCACGAGCCGCGTGAGGACCGAGCGGAGGTCGCTCAGCGGGCACTCGCGCGGACCCGAGTCGGGGACGCCGGGGGTGGGGCAGCTCTCGGGCGTGTGAAACGTGATCTCCACCCGACGCGGGCCGCACCCGACGAGCAGCGCACCCAGCAGCGCGAGCCGCATCGGGTGGGCGATCGTGTCAATGAAACTCGACATCTCCACCGATGAGCTGCACGTCGGGGACGTTCACCACGAGGTACGTCGCGCCGGCCAAGAGGATCGCGGCGCCGAGCGCGATCGGCGTCCAGAACCACCACTGCCCATAGAACGGCACCGTCGGCGGCGGGAGCGCCTCGTCGAGATAGCGGCGCGCGTGGCCGCCGTCGTCCGGGTCGAGCGTCAACGGATCGCGCATCCGAGCGCCCCGCGCGTCGAACGCGGCGAGGCGAGGCGACGCGCCGAGCTCGAGCACGAAGAGCGCGTCCGACTCCGTGATCGCCGCCGCTTCCCTCCGCCATCGCGGCTCCGTGCCGACGCCGTCGGACGCGAGCGCCCGCAGCGCCGCCCCCGCGCGCGCCGTCTGATCGCCCATCGTGAGCACGAACGTTCGCTCGAGCGCGTCGGGGGGCACGACGTGGATCACCTGGACGTCGGGGAGGAACCCGTCGCGCTCGATCACGACGTAGTGGCGCCCGGCCGGCACGTCCTCCCACGTCGCGGGCGACGTCGCCTCGGCGCGACCATCGAGGTGCACGGCCGCGCCGTTCGGCGTCGTCTCGATGGAGACGCGCGAGCTCGTCGACGGCTCGGCCATGGTGGTGCGGAACAGCTCGACCAGCTCCGGCGGATGACGCGCGGGATCGGGCGCGCAGTCGGGATCGACGTGGAGGCAGGTCCGGATCTCATCCGCCGCGGCGCCGGACTCGCCGTGGACCTCGAGCACCATCGCGAGCTGGAGGTGCACCGCCGCGATCCGTCGCCGGCCCGTCGCGCGACGGGCGAGCGGACGCAGGAGCTCGAGCGCCTCCGAGAGCGCGGTCGTGGCGCCTGCGTAGTCGAACGCGCTGAACGCTCGCTCGGCCTGCGCGATGCGGTGCTCGGCGTCGAGGATGATCCGGTCGTCATCATCGGCGGTGGGGCGCGCGGCCAGCGCCGCGAGGCGCGCGAGGTCGGCCGACTCGAGATCGTTCCGGTCCGCGATGCGATCGCGCAGCGATCGAGCGAGCTCGTTCCTCGGCCGTTCGACGTGGGCGTCGGCGTCGTCTTCCCCTTGGACGACCAACAGCACCCGCGTCGATCGCCCCACGTTCGGGGACGCGCCGCCACATCCCACGAGCCCCGCGAGGAGGCCCGCGAGGACCGTGATACGGTTGGCGTAGCCCGCATGGAGACGCCTGTGCGCTTCGATCGCTACGAGGTGATCGCGCCGCTTGGAGTCGGCGGGATGGGCGAGGTCGTGAAGGCGCGCGCGGTCGGGCCGCACGGCTTCGAGAAGCTCGTCGCGATCAAGCGCATCCGCGCCGAGTGGGTGAACCAGGAGTCGATGGCGGCGCGGTTCATCCGCGAGGCGCAGATCGCGGCGCGGCTGCAGCACGCAAACATCGTTCAGGTGTTCGACTTCGGTCGGCACGGGGACGAGCTCTTCCTCGTCATGGAGCTCGTGGATGGACAGAGCCTCGACGTCATCCTCGCCTCGCTGGACGCCAAAGGGAAGAGGCCGACGCTGTCGCAGACGCTGCAGGTCGCGCTCGACGTGGCGCGCGCGCTCGACTCGGCGCACGGGTACACCGACGAGAGCGGAGCGGCGGCGGGGGTGGTCCACCGCGACGTGAGCCCCGCCAACGTGATGATCAGTCGACAGGGCGTGGTGAAGCTGACGGACTTCGGCATCGCCGCGGTGGCGAGCGACCGCGCGCGCACGAGCCTCGTCGCGGGCAAGCCCATGTACATGGCGCCGGAGCAGCTCCGCGGTGGCACGCTCGACGGCCGCGCCGATCTGTTCGCGGTGGGGCTGATCATGTACGAGATGCTGGCCGGGCAGCGACCGTGGAACGGCCTCGTCGATCCGAGCGACGACGCGACGCTCGCCACGATGGGCTACCGGCCTCCGTCCGACTACGCGCGCGAGGTGCCGCCGGAGGTGGACGCGCTCGTCGAGAAGCTTCTCTGTCTCGATCGCGAGGGTCGCCATGCGAGCGCGGGGGAGCTCGCGCGGGCGATCGTCGAGGTGAGCTACGGCTCTCGGATCGTGCTCGACAGCTCCGAGCTGAAGCCGCTGGTCGGCGCGCAGACGGCGGACGCCCACGCGCCGACGCAGCCATCGAATCCGAGCAAGGTCGAGACGCTGATCGCGACGGGGGTCTCGCCCGACGGCGTCACGTTGCTCGCGAGCGGGGTCGAGCCGATGACCGCGCCGAGCGCCGCGCCGCCGGCGAAGGCGACCTGGGTGACGCCGGCGGTGCTAGGGGCGCTGCTCATGGCGGGCGTCCTCGGGGTGATGTGGTCGGTGTCGATGGCGAGCGATCCGGAGCCGCCGAGGGTAGCGGCGACCGGTGCGATCGCAGACTCGCAAATCGTGCTGCGGTCGGGCGAGGATTCCGTGAGCGAGCCGGTCGGCGGCTCCGACGCCGATTCCGATTCCGAATCCGATTCCGATTCCGTGTCCGATTCCGATTCCGATTCCGATTCCGTGTCCGATTCCGATTCCGTGTCCGATTCCGTGTCCGATTCCGATTCCGTGTCCGATTCCGATTCCGTGTCCGATTCCGATTCCGTGTCCGATTCCGTGTCCGATTCCGATTCCGATTCCGATTCCGATTCCGTGTCCGATTCCGTGTCCGATTCCGTGTCCGATTCCGCGTCCCCCTCCCGCGGCGCGCATCGCTCTCCCTCCGACTCGACCCACGCGGTGGCTCCAGCGCCGCCGACCGGCGGGGAGGGCACGATCGACATCTTCGTGCGCCCGTGGGCCCAGATCTTCATCGACGGCGAGCCCTACGCGCACAACGCGCCGCGGCCCAACGTCCCGATCGCCGCCGGTCGCCACGTGATCCGATTGGTGAACCCGGTGCTGGGCGCAGAGACGCAACGAACGGTGACGATCTCGCCCGGCGAGCACGCGCGGCTCAGCGTCCAGCTCGGCGAAACCTCCGAGTAGCTCCCCCTCAGCGCAGCCGCGCGCCGACGTGGCGGAGCGCCGCCTCGAGCGCGCCGAGCGGGTAGCTCGCGAGGCGTGGGTCGGGAGCCGGCAGCCCGGACATGCGTCGCGCCAACCCGATCCGCGCTGCGCGCTCGCGCAGCTCCGCGTCGAGCGGGCGACCCTCGCGGGCGAGGCGGTATCCGAACGCGAGCGCGCGCAGGTAGAAGCGCTCCGCTTCGATGTCACCGAGCGTTGCTTCGTTCGATCGCGCCGCGTCGAGCGCCCACGCGATCACGCGCCGGGAGAGCAGAGCGTTCGCCGGATGATCGGCGAGCTCGCGGAGCCGGATGAGCGCGCGTTCGTCGGGGCGCGGGACCGGCGCCTCGCCGTCGAGCGATGCGTCGAGCCCGCTCTCGCTCACCCGATCGGCGACCGCGGCGAGCCACCGCGCCGGGTCGGGCGCGCGCTCGATCGCGCGGATGAGCCGATCGTTGAACGCGCGGAACGCATCGCGCGACGCGGTCCGCAGCTCGCTGAGGGGGACCGGATCGACGAGCGAGGGCACCGGGCCGATGGGGTCGGGCTCGAACGGGTCCTTCACCTTTTCCCGATCGCGGCGCGCGCTCGCGAACACGCACGCGCACTCGGGCGCCACCGACGCGCGCACGGTGACCCCGTCGTCGACGAACGTCGCGGGATAGATCTGACACGCGATCGGCTTCGCTCGCGCGCCCAGCTCGGCGTGCACGCCGCACGCGCCGTCCGCGTCGAGGAACGCGCACGCGCCGTCATGCAGCGCGACCGCGAGATGGTCGGCGGCTCCGCCGTACGGCGTGAACCGGAGCGCCTCGTCCGCCGGGGCGCGCGCGGTGCGCGACGCGCGCGCGGCTTCTTCGACGGTGAACGGGACGCTCCCGTAGGCCTCGCAGCACGCGCCACGTCCGTCGCATACGAACGCGTAGTCGGGGAGTCGCTCGACCGGACGCGGGGTCGACGCGAGGACCGCACGCGCCGAGCGCCCGACGCCGTCGGCGAGCCAGCCTCCCTCCTCGAGCGCGTCGATGCGCGACGCGAGCTCACCGGTCGCGAGCGCGAGCCCGTCTCGGTCGCGGGTGCCATCGGCCGCGCGCACGACGCGCCAGGTCGGTACGTCGATCTCCACGTGCGCTCTCGACTCCACGTCATGGAGGAGCACGCGCGCGTCGTCGCCCTGGTCTTTCAGGATCCGCGCCCGCACCGTGTCGCGAAGCCGCGGCCGCGCGATCGGCATGCTCTCGAGCGCGTCGACCTCGATCCGTACGAGCTCGCCGCCGACCTCCGCCTCGAGCGCGCGTCGCCAACCGTCCACGTCGTGCGCGGACACGTCGACGTGCTCGCCGATCGTGAAGCGCGCCTGCCAGCCATCGCCGCCGTACACCAAGCGACGCGGGCGCTCGCCCGCGCTGAGGAGCCTCCACCCGAGGCGATGCGCCGCCGCCGCGATCGTGTCCTCGGTCGAGCCGAGCGCGAACCGCGCCTCGCTCACCGCGCCTCGCTCACTGTGGGCTCGCGCGCCGGAGCACGCGACCGGGACGCGCGGCGGTGGCCTCACCGTCTCGCACGATGAACGCCCCGTTGACCATCACGTGCGAGAACCCGAGCGGCGGATTCTGCGGGCTCTCGAACGTCGCGCGGTCGTGCACCCGTTCGGGCGAGAACACGACGAGGTCCGCGAACGCCCCCTCGCGCAACACCCCGCGATCCGCGATGGCGAGCTTCTCGGCCACCATCCCCGTCATCTTGTGGACCGCGCTCTCGAGCGAGAGGAGGCCGAGCTCCTTGACGTAGCGCTCGATCACGCGCGGGTAGGTCCCGAACGTGCGCGGGTGTGGCTTGCCCTCGCGCTGCGGGAACCCGTCGCTCCCGATCATCGTCTTCGGGTGAGCCATCACGCGCTGCACGTCCGCCTCGTCCATCACGTGCGCGATCGCGGCGACGGCGGCGTCCTCCTCGACCAAGAGATCGAGCATCGCGTCGAAGAGCGGCTGGCCGCGCGACTTCGCGAGCGCCTCGAGGCTCATCCCCTCGTAGTGGTGCTGGCGCTTCGTCGAGCTGATGACGACGACCTTGCTCATCTCGCGCAAGAGGAGCGGAAGGAACAGGCGCTTGGGGAACCAGCGATCGAGCACGCCCGGAAGGCGCGCGAACGCGAGCAAGCGCTTCTTGCTGTCCGCGATGATCCGCGCGCGGGTCGCCGGATCCTTGAGCCGGGCGAGCATCGCGTCCTGGCTTCCCTCGAACGCCCAGAGCGGGACGAACATCGCGCTCAGGACGGTGGAGCCGGCCGTGTACGGGTAGACGTCGCTGTGCACGTCGACGCCCTGCGCGCGCGCCTCGTCGACGAGCGCGAGCGTCTTCTTCGTCTTGCCCCAGTTGAAGCGCCCCGCCGCCTTGTGATGCGAGATCTGGACGCTCACCTTCGCCTCGCGGCCGATCCGCAGGGTCTCTTGCACGCTGCGGACGACGTCGCTGCCCTCGTCGCGCATGTGTGTCGCGTAGATGCCGCCGTCGCGCGCCACGACGCGCGCGAGCTCCACGATCTCCTCGGTCGGCGCGTAGGCACCGGGCGGATAGACGAGCCCGGTCGAGAGCCCGAACGCGCCTTGCTCCATCTGGGTCGCGCAGATCTCGCGCATCCCATCGAGCTCGCCGTCGGTCGCGTGGCGCTCGTCCATGCCCATCACCGCGCCGCGGACGTTGCCGTGTGCGATGAGGCACGCCACGTTGACGGCCACGCCGCGGCCCTCGAGCGCAGCGCGGTACGCGTCGAGGTCGCGATAGCAGCCTGCCGTGGGCTCGCCGAAGATCACCGGCGAGATGAGCTCGTAGAAGTCCTCGACGCGCTGGTTGGCGGGGAAGATCCCGAGGCCGCAGTTGCACACCACCTCGGTGGTGACGCCCTGGAGCACCTTCGCGCGCGCGTCGGGGAAGCCCGGGAGGCTGAAGTCGGAGTGCGAGTGGACGTCGATGAAGCCCGGTGCGACCACCGCGCCCTCGACGTCGATGATCTCGTCCGGCGTGAGGCTGGTCTCGCCGAGCTCCGCGATGCGCTCGTCCTCGATCAGCACGGCGCCTTGCCGCGACGGTCCGCCCGTGCCGTCGATGATCCGTGCGTTCTCGATGAGGGTGCGCATGCCGGCTCGCTCAGAGTAGTCCCTGTACCTCGCCACAGGGATCTCGATGCGTTCAGCGCCGACGATCGGGCTCGAGATCGCCCTCCGCCACGACGAGGCAATGGCCGGAGTCGTGTCGAGGAGGACGGGGGGTGAGATCGGGGTCGAGGGCACAGAGCAGCCCGTCGAGATCCCTGTGGCGAGGTACTCGGCCTATCCCTCGAACACGAGCACGCCGCGGGTCACCGGCTCGCCGCCGCGCGCGATCTCGAACCGCACCTTGTTCGCGTCGCGGTCGAGCTGGATGTCGACCTCCTGATCGGGCCGGAGCGCCTGCATGAACTTGAGGCGCCGCATCGCGCGGAGCGGCCCGAGGGACGGCCACGCCTTGCGGGTCGGCCGAAGCACGAGGCCGACCAGCTGCGCCACCCCGGGCAGGATCGGCTCGTGCTCGAAGTGGCCTTCGACGTAGCGCACGTCGGTCGGGATCCGGACCTGTACGGTGACCCGCTCCCCCGCGCCCTCGGGTCGGGGCCCGTCGACCGCTCGCACCTCGAAGTCGGGACGCATGCGCGCGGGTCTACCAAATCCGTGGACGGGAGGCCCGCCGGTTACGCCGGCTGTGCCGTTGTGTGCGCATTCCGTGACGCTTCTCACCCGCTTTCCTGCGAGGCGGGGCGCGGTATGTGGATTGCGGATGGTGCGTCGGTGCAGTGAGCTTCCGACGTCCCATCCCGCGCTCGCGCTTCTCCAGGGGAACCATGGTGGCGGCGCGGTATCGGTTGGGCGAGGCGATCGGGACCGGCGGCTCGTCCGTGGTGTACGAAGCGCTCGACGAGCACACGGGGCGGCTCGTCGCGCTCAAGATCCTCGAGCCCGCGTCGGGCTTCGCGGCCACCGAGCGCGAGCGCATCTTCCGCGAGGCGAGGCTCGCGGGTGCGATCCGGCACGAGTCGATCGTCGAGGTGTTCGACGCGGGTCCGCTGGACGGCGGCGGCGCGTGGCTCGCGATGGAGCGGCTGGAGGGAGAGACGCTGCGCAGCCGGCTCGCGGAGTGCTTCTGGTACCCGCTCGAGGAGGGGTTCGACATCGCGCGCAAGCTCCTTTGTGCGCTCGAGGCGGCTCACGCGCACGGCGTCGTGCACCGCGACGTCAACCCGTCGAACGTGATCCTGTCCGACACCGCGAGCGGCACGCGGCTCACCCTCATCGACTTCGGCATCAGCCGGACGCTCGGCGATCCGCGGAGCCGCGTGACGGAAGAGAACGTGGTGGTCGGGACGCTCGGCTACATGGCGCCGGAGCTGTTGTTCGGCGACGAGCCCACCGCGCGCTCCGACGTGTACTCGGCCGCCGCGACGATCTACGAGGTGCTCTCGGGTCGACCGCCCCACGTGATCGACGAGGGCGACGTCCGCGGGGTCATGCGCGCGCTCGCCACGAGCCCGGAGCCCCTCGACGCGATCCGCCCCGCCGTCCCGACCGAGCTCGCGGCCGGGGTGATGCGCGCGCTGAGCAAGCGGCCCGACGACCGTCCCGCCGACTGCCGCGCGATGCTCGAGGCGTGCGCGCTCGAGCGGATCCAGGCCGCGTAGAGAGCTCGCCGGGCGCCGCTCAGCGGTCGCGCTTGTTCATCACGGTGTCGTCCGGACGGCGCCGACGCCCCGCGTCGCTGGCCGGCCGGTCGCGCACGATCTCGATCATCGGCGCGTCCTCGTCGTCCGGATCCTCGATCACGATCACCTCGAGGTCGGGCTCCTCATAGGCTTCGTCGTCGCCGTCGATCACGAGCAATGTCTCTTCCTCGTCTTCACCGACGAGGACCTCCTCGGAGTCCTCGTTGGGTCGATAGTGGCGACGGGGCGGGATGGGCGCGACCGGCAGGCGGCCGACCCCCGGCGCGACGCTCGCGAACATCACGACGGTCGCGATGTTGTCGCGCGCGCCGCCCTCCTGCGCGAGATCGATGAGGAGGCGAACCGCCTCGTCGGCCGACGCGGAGATCTGGAGACCCTGCGCGAGCTGGCCGTCGTCCACCGCGTCGGTGAGTCCGTCCGAGCACAAGAGATAGCGATCGCCGGGCGCGACCTCGAACGTCCGGACCGAGACGCGCACGCGCTCGTCCATTCCCAGCGCGTTCGTGATCACGTTGCGCGGCAGCGCGGCTGCGCGATCCGGATCGATGTCCGGCTGGATCTCCAGCACGTCGTTGATGAGCGTGTGGTCCTGGGTGAGCCGCTCGAGGCGACCTCCGCGCAAGCGATAGCAGCGGCTGTCGCCGACGTGGCCGAGCACCAGCGTCGCGCGCGCGAGATCGAAGTGCGCGGCGACCAACGTCGACCCCATCCCCCTACGGCGGTCGGAGCTGTCCGCGACCTCGATGACCTCCTGGTTCGCGCGCTGGAACGCGGTGGCGAGCCGGCGCGCCGCCCACGGCAGGCCCATCTCGTCGAACACCGGTGCGTGCGCCGCCGCGTCCTGCGTGGACTCGAAGTAGTGGGCCGCGCTCGTCGTCGCGAGGGCGGAGGCCACGTTTCCCGCGTTGTGTCCGCCCGCGCCGTCGGCGACCGCCCACAGGCTCAGGTCCGGGCGCAGCAGCACCGAGTCCTCATTGTGCTCGCGCCCACCGATGTGGGTGTCCCCAGCCGCGGAGATCGCGAGCGGGGCGACGGCACCGAGCGCTTCGCTCATGCGGGCGAGTATACCCGGGCGGCCCTCGAAAAAGCACCTGTCGGCTTCGGCGATCCGCGCGGGTCGCCGGTGCGCGGCGTGTACATGCGGACGCGCCGAGGTGCATGGGCTGTACGCGCAGGCCGCTTCCGGCCCGCGAGGGCGCTCATGTGGGGGCTGGCACGGCTCGCGCGTATGGACGCTCGGCGGAACGCTCCCACATCCACCCACGGAGGAGTCATGCAGCTGATCGGAGTCGTGCTCGCGCTCGTCGTGGTCGTTCTCCTGTGCGCGCTCCTGGTCGCGTCGCTCGGAAACCTGGTGCGCGATCGCTGGGGGATGCGCGCGGTGACCTACGAGCCCGAGGCCAACGACTATCGCGGTTCCGCGCGCGTCACCGAGGTTCAGCTGCGCGGCGTGCCGGCCTACGCGAGCTGGTCCGCCGGCCTGAACCTCGTGTGGGGACTCGCGACGGTCTCGGTGTTCGCTCCGGCCGGCTTCCTCTGTGCGCTCACGAGCGAGGCGGCCGCGGTGCTGATCGGTGTGGTGAGCGTGAGCGGGCTCTTCCTCGGGCCGAGCCTCCTCATCGCCGCGGTCGGACTGATCCGGCGCAAGGAGAGCACCACGCGGTCCGCGTTGGGCATCGCCCGATGGTCTCTCGTGCACCACGTGGCGGTGTTCGCCGCGTTCGTGGCTCTGTCGCTCTTCGAGAACGAGATGGCGCCGCTGATCCTCGTGTGCATCCTGCCGTGCTCGATCGGTGGGGCGCTGGCGGCGGGGCTCTCGCGCGCGGCGGAGCGCTCCGAAGCGAGCCGCGAGTACGATCTGATGGTGCCGGCCGCGGCGTGATCGCCGACTAGACCCTCGCGACGGAGATCGCGACGGGTTGATCGACGCCCTCGAACCCGATCTCGACCCTCGTCGCTCCTCGACGATACTCCGGCATCGCCTCGTCCCGCCGAGGGCCAATCTCGCGCCCGATCATCGACGCTGAACCCATCGCGATCTCCGTCGCGAGGGTCTAGTGCGGCTCGGTGAGAGCCGCCTGCTACGATCCGAACGAGATGCGACTCAGGAACGGGGCGGAGCCCCAGGCGCGATGAGCGCCGCGGCACCGGTCATCCTCGTGATCGATGACGACGAGGCGCTCCTTCGTCTCGTGGAGCTCGCGTTCCGAAGTACCCGCGCCCGGGTGGTGACGCACGCGCGGGGCTATGGCGCGCTCGCGCTGATCGGGAGCGAGCGACCCGACGTCGTGATCCTCGACGCGATGATGCCCGGGCTCGATGGACCCTCGGTGCTCGAGCTCGTGCGTGCGGACGGAGAGCTCCGCACGACGCGCGTGGTGTTGTGGTCCGCGCTGCCCAAGGACCAGCTCGCCGAGCGCGCGGAGCGCGGTGGCGCCGATGGCTACCTCGAGAAGACGGTGGGCGCGCGGCAGCTAGTCGACCAGGTCGCCCATTGGCTGCTCACCTGGGACGGCGTCGCGATCCGCTGAGCGCGGTCGACGTCGCAGGAGTCGGAGCGGAGCGATCGCGAGGACGACGGCGGCGAGCGCGATCACCCAGCGTCCGTCCGACATCGGAGCGAGCAAGGCGTGCTGCACGGCGAGGACGCCCGCGACGTAGGCCAGTCGATGGAGCGGCTTCCAGAGCCTCACCCGCAGCACCCGCACGGCGGTCGGAAAGCTGGTGACGACGAGCGGGAGCAGGATCGCGACCGCGCCTGCGCCGGCTCGCACCCACGCGATCGTGAGGACGCGCTCGAGCTCCCCCGCGAGCACGCCGGTCAGGCCGATCGTGAGGTGGATGATCGCGATCACCGCGCTCGCGATCCCGAGCGCGCGGCGAGCCTCCGCGGTGGTCGCCGCGAACGATCGCCGGCGCCACCACCCGAGCGCGGCGCCGACCGGGCTCGCACAGAGCGCGAGGGCGAGCGCGCCGATCGCGACCCATCCGGTCGCCTTCGACCAGAGGATGGAGCGCTCCATCGGCCAGTCGGGGAGCGAGCCATAGAGGAGCGCGCCGACCGTCGCAATCCCGGTTGCGCCGTACACGTAGTTGGCCACGTCACCGCGGCGCGTCACAGCCCCTCCAAGAGGTGCACGAGATCCCGGCGCTCGTCGGCCGAGAGGACCGACGCGCGCCCGTGTCGATGCGCGGGATCGTGTCGGCCGATGACGTCGCCGATGCGCGCGGCGCGGCCGTCGACGAGGTAGGGCGCGCTTCGCTCGAGCCCGAGGAGCGAGGGCGTGTCGAGCTCGGGCGCGACGAGGTTCTGCTCGCGACCGGGGAACAGCCACTCCGCGTCGTGCTGCGACAGATCGGTGAACGCCGGGAACGCATGACAGACCACGCAGCGCGCGCGCACGAACGCGTCCACCCCGCGGCGCTCGCGCTCGACGTCGTGCCCCTCGAGCTGCCGGCGCGGCGTCTCGCGCGCGAGCGAGCTCAGGTACGCGTCGAGCCCGGGACGGCGGCCGCCCTGATTGCGGCGATAGCCTCGGTACAGCGTGCGCGCGACCTCGTCGAGGCTGCCGAGGGTGGGGTAGCCGCCGTCGCGGAGGTACGGCGGGGTGCCGGCCGCGCCGCGCACGTCGAGCGTGGCGACCATGGTGGCCCCGCCGATGTCGTGACGCGCGCCGTCGCTCCCGCCGTGGAGGTGACAGCTCTGGCAGCTCACCCCTGCGCGCGTCGTCTCGTAGAACGTCCGCTCGCCGATGCGGCGCTTGAGCGCGTCCTCGTCGGTGCGCAAGAGGGTTTGATCGTCTGGAGCGAGCCGCGCGATGGTGGTCGGCTCCCCGCGCGGCGAGAGGACCGCGAGCGTCCCATAGATCGGCGAGCTCACCGCGAGCGAGCCGCCGTCGAGCACCGCGATCCCGTGCGGTCCGGCGAGGGGATGATCGTCCAGCTCGATGGTGCGGCGCGGCCGTAGCTCGCGGTCGAGGTAGAGGAGGTCGTCGCTCCCCGCGCACGCGACCCACACCCCGCCGTCGGTCGTCGGTGCGAGCCCCATCGGCGACACCCCGCGATCGAGATCGCCTGGGCTCCGCTGCCGGTCCGTTCGCGACGCGGTGCGGCGTGTGTGCGTCACGCGCCACGCGCCCACGTCGATGCGGAGGATCGTGTCCTGGACGAAGTGGTTGCCCTCCGGCGGCGCACCATCGGCGCGGTACTCGGTGACCGCGGCGAAGAGCGCGGGCCCGCCGCCGCTCATCACGACGATGGGCCGCGCGAGCTCGAGCGTGCCGTCCTCCACGCCGTCGATGAAGCGGTGCAGGCGCGCGGGAGCTCGCTCGCTGACGAGGACGGTGCGCTCGTCGGCGCCATACGCGATCCGGTCCGGGACGAAGCCGAGGGGCACCCGCCGGCGTACCCGCGCGGCCTCGACGTCGATCATCACGAGCTCCGGCGGCGATCCCTCGCGCACGATCGCGGCGTCGGACCGCGCCGGCGAGACGGCGAGCCCGACCGCGCCGTAGCCGATCTCGATCGCCCGTCGCTCGGCACCTCGCCACCGCACGAGCCGCGCCTCACGCGCGTAGCGGGAGGCGATCAATACGTCTTCCGAGCTCACGAACGCCGCCCCGACCGGTCCGTCGTCGACCGCGACGCGATGGAGGGGCCCGTCGAGCTCGAGGATCGCGAGCTCGTCGGTCTCCTCGCTCACCGCGACGGCGGCGCGACCGTCGGGAGACGCGGCGAGCCATCGCGGATGGGCGAGCGGCCGCACGACGTCGAGCGTCCTCGCGTGCGCGGTGCCGTCGACGACGATCCGCACCGCGACCTCGCCGCGCGTCGTGGGCTCCGACAACGAACGTTCCATCGGGCCAGCTCGATCGGCCCGCGGATCGAGCTCGAGCCGGAACAACCCATGGCCGAGCGCGACCGCTTCGGTCGACGCGCCCCCGAGCTCGAGCGCGACGCGCTCGGCCCCCGGCGCGTTCACGTAGAACGTCTGCGGTCGGTCGAGCGACACGAGGTGCGGGTGGATCGCGGGGACCTCGCGGAGCGCATCGCGCGCGTCGAGCCGGTGCCCGAGACCGTCGAGGCCTTCGTTCTGGACGAATCGGTCAAAGAGGCGTGCGGCGTACGCGAGCGGCGCGATCGCGAGCAGGACCGCGGCGACGAGCGCGACGCGGTTCGACACGACGAACCGCTGGGCCCCGATCGCGGTGAGCAGCACGTACGCGATCGCCCACGCCGCGAGCAGCGACGCGACGTGCGCGTCCGGATAGATCGACCACACCGCGCCGCCGGCGAGGAGGACGAGCGCCTCGAGCCGCCACCCGGAGAGGCGGCGTGGCTCCGCGAGCCGGTCGTGTGGAGTCCGCAACGGCAGACTCGCGACCCTACCGGATCTGGACGAGCCCCTCCCGCACGAGGCGCCGGATCAGCACGAGCTTGCCGGGATCGTCGAGCTCACCCGGGAGGTCCGCGATCCGGTACTCGTCGTGCGTCACCGCGTACTCGAGCGCCTCGGCGGCGTGGAGCGGCAAGCTGATTTGCCCGCCATAGGCGGACAGCGTCACGCGCTCGTCCGTCGTCGTGAGGTGGTAGAGCACGTACGGTCGCGCCCCCGCCACGTCGTCGACGCTGAGCGTGTCGAGCCGCTCGAGCTGCTGCATCTGCCCTTCGAGGAGCGGGTGACGCGTCGAGACGAGGTCCTCCGCGAAGTGATCGAGCGCGGGGTCGAGCTCCGCCTTCTCGAGCACGATCTCGAGGAGCTTCCTGAAGTGCTTGCGCGCGGCCGCGCGATCGAAGTTGGGCTTCGCGTATCCGGTGGGCAGCGAGCGTCGGAGCGCCGGCTCGCGGAGGCCGACCTGCGCGACCGCCTCGAGGATCAGGTCCGTCCAGCTGTTCGGCAGGACGCCGAGCGTGATGTGGCACGACGGAGCGTCGGTGCTCGCCGCGTCGTGCATCACCCCGCGCGGCACGTACACCATGTCGCCCGGGCGGAGCGTGAACTCCATCGTCTTCTCGCCGCGATCGTACTTGTCCGGCGTGAACTCCTGCCCGCGATAGGGGACCTCGATCGGCGTGTCGTAGATCGTCCAGTTCTTCTCCCCGGTGATCTGCAGCACGAACACGTCGTGGCTGTCGAAGTGCGTCTTGAGACCCTGCGCGTCGGGCGGGGTGACGTAGATGTTGCACTGGAAGCGCGTCGAGAACGTCGCCTCCATCGAGCGGCAGAGCTCCATCAGGCGGGGCAACGAGCCTTCCAGGTTGTTGAGGACGATCGTGCCGCCGTCGATGTACTCCTGATAGAGGCGCGCGGCGTCGATCAGCCCGGACGGGTAGCAGTAGTCATCCGTCTTCAGGTCGGGCTTGGCCGCGTTGACCATGATCACCGACGGGTGCGAGAGGTGCAGCGTGGTGAGGCACCGATCGATGTCCTCCATCGAGAGCAGCGAGCGGTAGTAGCTCTCATCTTCGCGGGGAACGTGGGCGACCTTCGATTCGTAGCTTTGCTCCAGGAAGGCCTCGGGTGAGGTCGGGTGGATGAGGCGGGCGAGATCCCAGCGCGCGGGCGTCGTCATCGTGACGCAGCCTAATACAAACCGTTTCCCGCGGATCACCGCCGCGAAGCGGCGTCGTGCGTGTCCACAGTCATCGAATACGGGTTGCGAGATCGGAATGAATGCCGTTTCATCGCGTCCGTCGAAGGCACGCCCCGGGGTCTCGTTCCGGGGATGATCTCGAGCGCGCCCGTCGCCCCTGGACGGTGCCGACCGAGGGTATGGAGGGTGATCGAGATGAGCGAAAACACGAAGAAGTCTTTGGATGAGAAGGCGATCGAGGTGGAGCGCGTGGTGGGTCGCCGTTCGGCGTTGACCGCCATCGGCGCGACGGTCCTCGGCGCGGCGGCGCTGACCGGCATCGCCGCGACCGCGCCCAAGGCGGCGCAGGCCCAGTCGGACAGCGACAGCGGCCCGAACGCCGACCCGGCGGGCCGCGGTCACACCGGCCGGACCGACAGCGACAGCGGCGCGAACGCGGACCGCGCGGGTCACGGCCGCGGCCGCGCCTGCACGGACAGCGACAACGGCCGCAACGCCGACGGCGCCGGTCACGGCCGCCACTGCTGATCGACTCGGATCGCTGAGCCCCGAAGTCGGGGGATCGCGGATCAGTCCTCGGCGCGCGCGGTGGCGTAGGCCCCGACCGCGTCGAGGTAGAGGTTCGTGGTCCCCCGATTCTTGATCCGCACGTAGCGGATCCGCGTCATGCCGAACTGATCCGCGTCCAGCCCGAGCGAGCCGACGAGCTCCGAGCCCACCGTGACGTACTGGTTCTGCGCGACCGCGACGTCGGCCCTGTAGGGGCCCGAGCGCTCATCGTCGATCGCGATCCATACGTCGGGCCCCGACGTGCCGCCGGTCGCGATCCGCGTGCCCGCGTTGAGCTCGAGCACGAGCGTGCCGGAGGGGCGGATGATCGCGTAGCGCTGATCGGGAGCCCCGAGCGCATAGGCCGCGTCGGCGATCCCACGTTGGAAGTGGACGATGCGGATCCACTCCCGGACGGTCGGCTCGTCGCTCCCCGCGTCGGCCGCGCCGGCGTCCTCGATCACCGCGCCGGCGTCGGGCGTCTCCGCCGCCTGGGTGAGCCAAGGGATCTTGTCACGGTTCAGGAACACCGTGATCCCCGACGCCGCGAGGACCGCGGTGCCCATCAGAAAGAGCGTCGGGAGCAGCATCGAGCGCACACCGGCCGGACGTGCCGGGGAGGGCAGCCCGGCGATCGACGGATCCGCCATCGTCGGCGCGACTCCGCTCGAGCGGCCCGGCGTGCTCCCCGAGTGGGCCGGATAGCCCGGGTACGATCCGGGAGGGCTCGGGATCGGGTGCGCGGCGGGCGGGCTCGAGCGCGGCGTGACGTACGGCATCGCGAGCGAGGCCGGCGTGATCGTGCTCCCGAGGAGCTCCTGCGCGAACGCCCGCGCGCCGGCCGGCCGGTCGTCGGGGCGCTTGTGGAGCGCCCTCGCGATGGCGCTCTTGTACCGGCCGTCCACGTAACGTGTCGCCTCGTACGCGTCGAGCGACGGCGGCGCGCCGGTCGTGTGCCACGTCGCCCACTCGAGCGGCGTGCTCGCGTGATGTGGCCGCTGGCCGGTCAACATCTCGAACGTGATCAACCCGAGGCTGTACACGTCACTGCGCCCATCGATCGCACCGCCCGTGAGCTGCTCGGGGCTCATGTACTGCGGCGTCCCGATGATCGTGCCCTCCATGGTGATCCCCGGGGAGCTCTTGTCCTCTTTGACCGCTTTCGCGATCCCGAAGTCGCACACCTTCACGAAGTCCGGCTCACCTCCCCGCGTGGTGAGAAGGATGTTGTCGGGCTTGAGATCGCGATGGACGATCTCCTCCTGGTGCGCCTCCTCGAGCGAGCCGGCGATCTGCGCGACGATCCGGTCGA
Source organism: Sandaracinaceae bacterium (assembly GCA_050186575.1). GTDB lineage: Bacteria > Myxococcota_A > Polyangia > Polyangiales > Sandaracinaceae > JAUHXR01. Next base: position 122,364 of record JBFWYI010000008.1, read on the forward strand.
CGCGCGACGGCAGCATCGGGCCCTTCGCGATCTCGTCGGTGAGCGAGTGGCCCTCGATGAACTCCATGACGATGAAGAGCCGGCCGTCCTCGAGCTCACCGAAGTCGTAGAACTGGATCGTGTTCGGGTGGTTGAGCTTGATGACGATCGCGCACTCGCGATGGAAGCGTTGCCGAACGCGCTCATCGCGGCTCAGCTTGTCGTGGAGGACCTTGATCGCGACGCGGCGCGTCGCGGTGCCCATCTGCTGTTCCGCGCTGTACACGCGGCCCATCCCGCCTTCGCCGACCGCGCTGAGCACGCGGTAGCGGCCGAGGAGGAGCCGACCGATCAGAGGGTCGACGGTCGGCGGCATCCCCAGCTGCGAGCCGCACTGAAGGCAGAACCGTGCGCCGTCCCGATTCTCGGTCGAGCAGCTGGCGCAGCGGATGCTCATGGCGCCCGGCGGAGATAGCACGCGTGCCATCCCCGGATAAGAGAAGCTATCGTGCGGCGGTGATCGACGAGCCGAGGACGCGCTCGAGGCCCGGACGGGCGGCGTGGGTGGCGCTCGCCCTCACGCTGAGCTCGGCGTCTGGGCTCATCACCGCCTGTGCGCCGCAGGTCCCGCCCGCGACGGCAGCGCAGCGCGCGCAGGTCCACGTCACGCTCTACACGACGCGGTGGTGCCCCGTGTGCGCGCAGGCTCGCGGGTGGCTGCACGCGCGCGGGATCCCGTTCATCGAGCACGACGTGGAGTCGGATCCGCGCGCCGCGGCGACGTTCGTGCAGCTGAGTGGCCGGCGCGTCGTCCCCGTGATCGACGTGGAGGGCGAGATCCAGGTCGGCTTCGTGGCCGAGGACCTGCGCCGCGCGATCGACCGTCGCGCCATCGCGCGCTGAGGCGGCGCGTCGAGGCGGACGGATCAGTTCGCGGTGCTCTCGCCGAGGAAGCTGCGCCCGAAGTCCTGCGTGAGGAGGAGCCCGTGCTCGCCGTCGGGGCGCGACGCGACCGCGACCGTCCAGCCTGTCACCAGCGCGCGGGCGCGCAAGATCGCGACGACGCGATGCGGATCTGCGATCCGCAAGAGGACCTGCTCCCGATCGCCGCTCGGCTCGAGCCGCGATGTCCATCCGTCCGCCTCGCTGCCGCTGAGGGTCAGGGCGTCGCCGCTCGCGAGCTCGATGCGCACCGCGCCGTCCGCGTCGAAGCCGGACTCGATGTAGAGCGAGCGCGACTCGTCGATCGCGGGCGACACCACCGGCGGGCTCCCGTCCGCGATTCCCCCGACGTCGACGGCGAGCGTGCGCCCGTCGCTGAGCGTCAACGCGAGGTGCGTTGCATCGATCGTGGCGAGCGTCGCTCCTCCGTCGATCTCCGCGTCGATCGAGAACACCTGCGGCGCGTCCGAGTCCGGCGCATAGCGCCCGAGCTGCCCATGCATGCGCTGGTCCGCGCCGATCGCCCAGAGCGCCCCGGCGGGGTCGACGGTGAACGCCGCCCAGTACGAGATGGACGCGGGTCGCGTGAGCGGGTGGAGCGGTGTGGTCTCGCCCTCCCATGACACCGTCTGGACGAAGTCCCCGAAGCAGCTCAGGCGATTCACGAAGCGGAGATCGCACGGCACGTGCGGGATGGAGCCGCGGCGTAGCACCACGACGCCGTCGAGGGTCGGCCACGCGTCGCTGGTCACGTTCTCGCGATCGCGCGGCACCGCGCCGAGCTCGACGAGCCGCGCGAGCTCATCGGGTCCGCGTCCCTCGATCGGCAGCTCCTGCGCCATCATCTCGCGCTCGCTGCGCAGCGCGCCGATCGCGACCGACATCGCGCGGATCTGTCGCGTGAGCTCGACGGCCTCCGCGCGATCGCTCGGGAGCACGCGGCGATACCACACGGTCGGGTGCGCGAGGTCGGGGGGCTGAGCGAGCTTGGCGGGGACCGCGAAGTAGAGGTTCGGAAACTCGGTGGTGGAGCTGCGCATGAGCGCGCCGAGCGCCTCGCATCCGCGCGCGGCGTCGGCCGCGAGCTGCGCGAAGCGGAGATGGGTCGGCGACGCGTCACCCTCCGCGGGGCGGCGAGCCTGACGGGACATCCGCGCCATGTGCTCGAGCGCGCGCTCGAGGCTCCACGATTCCGGCGCATCGCCGCGCAGCGAGGCGACGCAGCCGAACGACGCGCCGGTCACCTGATCGACGAGCTCGACCTCGCGCGCCGCGCGATACCGCAGATAGAAGAAGTACACGCCGCCCGCCATCGCGAGCAGGAAGGGGATCGTGACGAGCACGAAGATCCACCTCCGCTGGTTCGCTCGGCCGCTCAGTACGTCTTCGTCGGCGTCCACGTCGTCCGAGGATACGGGGTGACGCGCGCGCTATGGAAGAAGCGACGCGCGTGCGGTACCAGAGACCATGACGGCGATCTCCTCGCTCGACGTCGATGGCGCGACGGTGAGCTGGACCCGCGACGGGACGATCCGGGGTCGTCCCTGCCTCGTCCTCGCGCACGGCGCGGGCGCGCCGATGACCAGCCCCTTCATGGCGTTCGTGGCGGAACGCCTCGCGCGGCGCGGGCTCTGTGTGCTGCGCTTCAACTTCCCTTACATGGAGCGAGCGTCGCGTGAAGGTCGGCGGCGTCCCCCGGACGCAAAGCCGCGGCTCCTCGACACGTGGGAGGCGATGCTCGGCGTCGCGCGCCGGCTGCGCGGGCACGGACCGATCGTGATCGGCGGCAAGAGCATGGGTGGGCGCATCGCCTCGATGCTCGCGGCGGACGGACGCGCCGAGGACGTGCGCGGGCTCGTCTACTTCGGTTACCCGCTGCATCCCCCGTCGAAGCCGGAGAAGCTGCGCGCCGATCACCTCACGAGCATCGAGGTGCCACAGCTGTTCCTCTCGGGGACCCGCGACGCGCTCGCGGAGCCTCGCCTCCTTCGCCGGGTGGTGAAGGGGCTGCCTCGCGCCACGCTCGTCGCGCTCGAGGGGGCCGATCACTCGCTCGCGCGCTCGCGGCGCGATCCGTTCGCGGGCGCCGACGTGTGGCTCGACGCCGCCGCCGCGTTCGCGATCGAGGTCGCGCGCGGTGACGGGCGATAGGAGCGCGAGGTCCACCCCGACGGTCAGGGCATGAGCTCGTAGCGAGCCATCACGGCGAGCAGCGCGGTGACGTCGCCTGCGGCCGCGCCGTCGCGCTCGAGATAGCCGCCGACCCTCGCGAGGATCGTGACGTCCGCGATCTCGGGGACGGGGCGCTCGATCTCGAGCATCGCGACCCCGCCGATCTGGTGGTTGAGCGCGCCGCTCCGCGGGACCGCCCGCACGTCGTCATAGGCGCCGAGGCGCAGCGCGACGTTCGTCGAGAGGTGGAGCTCGGCGAGCGCCATCGCCCAGTTGCCGAGGATCACATCGTCTTGCGCGAGGACGAACGCGTGTCGCGCCGAGTAGTGGTACGGAGCCTCACCGAGCCGGTAGTACTCCGCGCTCGTCTCGTTCCACAGGATCGCGCGTACGTCCCCGATATCCACCGCGCCTTGGAGGACGACGCTCAGGCTGGCGCTGAGGCCGCCGCTCGTCGCGCCGGCGGTGGCTCCCTCGAGCGACGGGCGCGCCCCGTTGTCGGAGGGGAAGTACCCCGCGCCGTCCAGCCCGATCGGCCACACCTCGACCTCGAGCATGTGCGCGCGGACGATCATGAACGCGATGGGGCTCACCTCGAAGTAGCCGCCGGTCATCGAATAGATCGGGGAAGTATGGTTGACGAGGCCCACCTCCGCGTACGAGTGGCCGAACAGCATGTCTCGTCCGTCGCCCCAGCTCTCCCTCGCGCCGATCCCGACCATGTGCTCGATGCCCATCGGCTCGATGAGCGCGGCCACGCGTTCGTTGACCACCGGGCGGACCTGCGCGCGGGTGACCGACGCGGTTCCGAGGGCGAGCAGAGGCAGGGGCAGCAGCGCGACGAGGATGGCGTGGTGATGCATCGAGGAGGGGATGCGGCGGCGGCGCCCCGCGGCTCGCGTGAGCCGTCGAATGCGTCCCGTGCATCCGAGCCGCATGACCTACCCGAACGTGCCTCCCCGATCGGCCGCCGCGCCGATCCTCCTCGCTCTCCTCACCACCTTCGCGATCTCGACCGCGCGTGCCCAGGCACCGCGCCGCTTCACCGACGTCGAGCGCGCGCGCCTCGAAGCGGGAGAGCTGCTACGCCGCGAAACGCCTCACTCGTCGAGCGCGCCGAGCACCTTCGGCGGCGTGAGCTTCATTCGGGTCCGCGTGCCGATCGAACGAGTCTGGCGGGCGGTGCGGAACATCGATCTGTTCCCTCGTCTCATCCCGTCGCTCGAGCGCGCGACCGTGATCGGATCCGAGCCGACGTCCGATGGCCGAACTGTGACCGTGGTCCGTTTCTTTCATCGAGCCGCGTTGGCGACCAGCCTCTACCATGTACGTATGCAGTTCGACGACGCGGCCCGCACGATCAGCTTCGCGCTCGATCCGACGCGGCCCCGCGACGTCGCGGGTGGGTCGGGGTACATGACGCTGTCGGCATACGGCGACGGGACGCTCGTCTCGTGGGGCATGACCGCCGACGCGGGCAACGGCGCGGTCGCGCAGCTGTTCGGCCCGTTCCTCAACGATTGGCTGCTCAAGCCTCCGCTGTGTCTGCGCGACGAGCTCGAGCCGGGGAGGGTCAACGAATGTTGAAGCGTGTGCTGACCAGCCCCGGTCTGTGGCTCACCGTCGGATTCTTGGTCGGCGTGTACTTCCTCCACGGGTGGGTGCAGTCGATCGGCGGCCCGGCCGCGCTCGGGCCTCGGTTCGGCCTCGCCGCGCCCGCGATCATGGTCGTGATGCAGGCGCTGCTCGCGGCGGCGCCGTTCCCGAGCGAGCTGTTCGCGCTGGTGAGCGCCGCGACCTACGGCTGGATGATCGGTACCGTGATCACCTGGGCGGGCTGGACGCTCGGATCGATGATCCAGTACGCGCTGGCGCGACGCAGCGCGCGCGACCTCGGGCTCGAGGCGCGGCTCGCGAGGATGCCCGCCTGGCTCCGCAAGCTCGGCGTGACGCACCCGGTGTTCCTCGTGGTCATCCGCTGGCTGCCGCTCGGCTTCCACGTCGCGAACCTCACGGCGGGCGCCTACCGCGTGCCGGTCGGTCGCCAGCTCGCGATCGCGGCGATCGGCTCGGTCCCGCTCGCGATCATGTGGTCGGGGATCGGGGCTGGTCTCTGGAGTCTGACGTGAGCGCGCCGGCCTCGTTGGCCGGCCGCACCTACGCGATCACGGGCGCCAACACGGGGGTGGGCCGGGCCACCGCGTGCGCGCTGGCGGCGCGAGGGGCGCGCGTGATCCTCGCGTGTCGGAACGCGGACCGCACGCAAGCGGTGTTGCGTGACATCGACGCGGTCGGCGGGAGCGCGGTGTTCGTCCCGCTCGAGCTCGGCTCGCTCGCCAGCGTGGCGCGCGCGGCGGAAGAGATCGCGGACTTCGGCCCGCTCGACGGGCTGATCAACAACGCGGCGGTCGGCGGTGCGCGCGGGATCACGGAGGACGGCTTCGAGCTGGCGTTCGGTGTCAACTTCCTGGGACACGTTCAGCTCACCGAGCTCCTCCTCGACGCCCTCGCGCCCGACGGACGGGTCGTGCACCTCGGGTCCGGATCGCACGAGGGCGTGCGCGCGCTCTCGTTCGACGCGATGCGCGGCCGGACGAGGAGCCGAACGGCGGTGAGCGAGTACGCGGCGTCGAAGCTCTGCGTGATGCTCTATCACGCGACGCTCGCGGAGCGCTTCCGAGGCACGGCCCGCCGGAGCGTCGCGGCCGATCCCGGCGACGTGGCGTCGGACGCATACCGCCACATCCCGCAGCCGTTCCGCGCGCTGTGGACGTGCCGGATGCCGCCGCCGGAGGTCGGCGCCCTGACGCCGACGTTCTGCGCGGTCGACGACAGCGTGCAGAACGGATTGCTGTATGCCGACTGCCGCGAGCGCGCTCCATCGGCGTTGGCGACCGACATCGTGCTCGCGCGGGAGCTGATCGAGCGCGCACGCGGGTGGATCGCAGAGGTCCGCGCCGCCGCGTGAGAGAGCGGGCCGGGCTCGGCTCGGGCTGACTCGGACACGGAATCGGACACGGACTCGGACTCGGACTCGGAATCGGACACGGAGTCGGAATGGGACTCGGAATCGGGCAGGGGCACGTGCACTTACGTGCACGTGATCGGAATCGGCGGTCGCAACCCTCGTTGCGACCGCCGAGGTGTCTCAGCGCCGCCGATGCTGACAGCGCCAGATCGACGCCGCGATCTTGTCCGCCAGATCGAACGCCGGCTCTCCGCCGTGCAGCACCTCGAACGCCCACGCGACCCGCAGATGCGTCTTCACCTCCTGCGCCGATCCGTACGCCGTCTCGAAGCGCTCGCGCTGGTGACCTCCGCGCCGGTGCATCCCCTCCGCGACGTTCGCGCTCAGCGATCCCGCCGCCTTATGCAGCTGAACCGCGAGCGACCTGTCGTGCTTCGCGATCTGCGCGACCAGCGGCCGCACCAGCACGACCAACCGAACGGCATCCTCGAGCACCCCGAACCGACTCTCGATCCGCGCCCTGATCCGAAACTCAGTCATCACGATCTCCAACGTGCCCGTCCCGAGCGCGCGCCAGTCGCGCGCTCGTCCGTTCACGCCGCCCCGCCGCCCTCCGAGCGCGCGCCGGGTCAAGGACGAGGAGCGCAGCGACGAAGCCAGCGCGCAGCGCTGGGAGCGCAGCTCTCCTTGAGGCGGTGCGCGCTCGGAGGGCACCCTGGGGCACCCGAACGGACGAGCCACCCACGTCCACAGCAATCAAAGCTGACGCGAAGGACACGGACACGGACACGGACACGGAATCGGACACGGACACGGACACGGACACGGACACGGAATCGGAATCGGAATCGGAATCGGAATCGGACACGGACACGGACACGGACACGGAATCGGAATCGGATTCGGAATCGGATTCGGATTCGGATTCGGATTCGGATTCGGACACGGAATCGGACACGGACACGGAATCGGAATCGGAATCGGATTCGGTCCCGGACCCGGCCTCGGACCCGGCCCCGGCCCCGGCCTCGGACCGGTGTCGCCGACCGCAGATCCCCTTGCTCGGTCCGGCGCTACCTCGGATCCGCGAGCCGCCGACCCAGGCCGTCGGCGTTGGGCGAGACGGCGTCGCCGGAGCGGCGAGGGATCACGTTCCCGTCCCAGTCCGCGAGCGCGATCATCGGCGAGCGTGAGGACTGACGCTCGAGCGGGCGGCCGGCCCAGTCGACGAGGAGGCTGCCCGGGGCGGCCGACGCGGGTGCGTCTTCGCGCACTAGCGTGACGTCACCTCCGTCGGCGCTGAACCGCGCGCCGTTCCGGACTTCGCGGAGCGCGTCGACGCGCGCCTGCACCTCGGCGCGGTCCGGGGCGGTGGGGCGAAGGGCGAGGTAGCGCTCGTACGCGACCAGCGCTTCGACGTCGAGGCGCAAGCGATCCGCGACGTCGCCGATCTCGAGCCACACGTCCGCCGCCGCGCCCAGCTCGGCCGCGCGCACGAAGTGCGAGTACGCATCGCCGAAATGACCTGCGCGGAGCGCGGCCCGACCGAGCTCACGCTCGTTGCGCACGGCGCGCGTCTCGATGGTCTGCGGCGGCTGCGTCGTCGGCGCGGCCTGCGCGGCCGCGTTCGCCGCGAGGAGCCAGGCGACCGCGAACGCCCACCACCGCATCGCGCCACGATAGCAAAGGACCCCGGGTCGCCCCAGCGTCGTCGAACCCCCGACCGCCACGCGCCTCGGGATCCGGCCTGAGTGGCGCGGTAGACTCGCGCGCCATGACCGAGCCCTCGATGAGCGCGCGTAACGAGCTCGACGCGCTCGCCAAAGAGATCGCCTATCACGAGGCGGCGTATCGCCGCGGCGAGCCCGAGATCAGCGACCCCGAGTTCGACGACCTCTTCGAGCGCTATCAGTTCCTCGCCGACGAGCTCGGCCTCGCTGCCGACGCGCGGATCGACGCGAAGCCGGGCGCCGATCACACCGAGGGCTTCGAGACCGCGGAGCACCGCGTGGTGATGCTGTCGCTCGAGAAGCTCTCGCCCGCGCGCCGCGACAGCGCGGGCGAGCCGATCCCGCTCGCGGAGCAGCTGACCCAGTGGGTGACGCGACGCAAGAAGGATCTCGAGCTCGACGACGAGGCGGCGCTGCCGCTGCTCGTCGAGCCGAAGGTCGACGGCATCGGCGTGTCGCTCATCTACGAGCACGGACGCCTCACGCGCGCGGTCACCCGCGGGGACGGCAAGAAGGGGGACATCATCACGCGGCAGGTCGAGGCGAGCCGCGCGGTGCCGATGCGCCTCGAGGGCGTGTCGAAGGGCGCGATCGAGATCCGCGGCGAGATGTATTGGCCGACCAGCGCGTTCGAGGCGTACAACGCAAAGCTCGCGGCGGCCGGCGAGCGCCTCGTGATCAATCCGCGCAACGGCACCGCCGGCTACATGAAGCGCAAGGAGCCGGAGGGCCTGCACGAGACCGGGATCCGATCGTTCCTCTATCAGGTGCCGTGGACCGAGGGCGTCGCGCTGCCCGATACGCAGAGCGGCATCCTCGAGTGGTTGAAGGAAGTGGGCGCCGACGTGTACGTCGATGACGTGTACCTCGCGAACGGGGCCGATGACGCGCTCGCGTTCTGCGAGGGGTTCGCGGTCCGGCGCGACGCGCTCGACTACGAGATCGACGGGATGGTCATCAAGATCGACGAGCTGAAGTGGTACGCGCGGCTCGGCGAGACGGGGCACCACCCGCACTGGGGCGTGGCGTACAAGTTCCCGCCCGAGCGCAAGCCCACCAAGCTCCTCGACGTCACGGTCCAGGTAGGGAAGAGCGGAAAGTTGACGCCGGTGGCTCACCTCGAGCCGGTGTTCCTCGCGCAGACCACGGTGACGCGCGCGTCGCTCCACAACTTCGTCGAGCTCGAGCGCAAGGACGTCCGGATCGGCGACACCGTGCTCGTCGAGAAGGCCGGAGAGATCATCCCGCAGGTCGTGTCGGTCGTGCTCTCCGAGCGCCCGAAGGACGCGCGGCCGGTGCGGCGCCCGCGCGAGTGCCCGGTGTGCGGCACGCTCGTGATGAGCGAGGAGATCTTCATCTACTGCCCAAACCCGGCTTGCCCCGCGCAGGTGCAGGAGCGCCTCGAGCACTTCGCGAGCCGCCACGCGATGGACGTCGAGGGGCTCGGGTCCAAGCTGATCGAGCAGCTGATCCAGCGCTACGGGCTCGCCAAGCCTCATGAGTTCTTCGGGCTGACCGTGGACCAGCTCGCGTCGCTCGATCGCATGGGCAAGAAGAGCGCGCAAAACGTCCTGGCGGGCCTCGAGGCGGCGAAGGGCCGCGGGCTCGCTCGCGTGCTCGTGGGCCTCGCGATCCGTCACGTCGGCGAGACGATGGCGGAGGATCTCGCGCGCTACTTCGGGCACGCCGACGCGCTCCTCGACTTCGCGGCGCGCTACGCGGCGGCGGACCCCGTCGCGATCGAGACGGTGGCTCCGGAGAAGGGCACCGGCGCGATCGAGGGCCTCGCGCGCAAGACGGCCGACAGCATCTTCGGCGAGCTGGCGAGCCCGGCCGTGCGCGAGGTGTTCGAAGGCTTGCGATCGGCGGGGGTGAAGCTCGAAGCGATCGTGGAGCGGCGCGCACCGGTGGAGGGCGTGGAGGGCAAGACGTTCGTGCTGACCGGCACGCTGCCGACGCTCAAGCGCAAGGAGGCCGAGGATCGGATCAAGCAAGCGGGCGGCAAGCTGTCGGGCTCGGTGAGTAAGAAGACGGACTACGTCGTCGCCGGCGAGGAGGCGGGTAGCAAGTTGGCGAAGGCCCAGCAGCTCGGCGTGACGGTGATCGACGAGGCCCAGCTCATCGGGATGCTCGGCGGATGAGGCGAGCGCTGGGATTGGGGCTCGCGATGGCCTGCGTCATCGGGTGCGGCGGTCCGCAAGGACCCGTGCTGACTCCAGGTGCGTGCAGCCCGCTGCCCGAGGGGGAGGAGCCGCCGTGGGAGGGCCGGGGCTACGCGCTGCCCGTGCCGTGGTTCGCGCCGCGGCGGGGAGCGCAGCGCCCTCGCGTCGTCATCCAGGAGTTCAGCGACTTCGAGTGTCCGTACTGCGCGCGCGCGCTCCCCACCGTGGACGACCTGCTCGCGGAGTTCGGCGACTGCGTGCAGGTGGTGTGGCGACAGCGACCGTTGCGATACCACGCTCACGCAGACGACGCAGCGCGCGCCTCCGTCGAGGTGTACCGGCAGGGCGGGGACGAGGCGTTCTGGCGCTATCACGATCGGCTGTTCGCCGATCAGGAGGATCTCTCTCGGCCTGCGCTCCTCGCACACGCGCGGGCGCTCGGCGGGATCGACGTCGACGCGGTCGAGCGGGTCCTCGAGTCCGACGACCACGCGGCTGTGATCGCGCGCGATCGCGGGGCCATCGATCGCCTCGGGCTCGAGCTCGGGACGCCGAGCTTCTTCGTCAACGGAGTCCTGCTGCACGGTGCGCGGCGCATCTCGCACTTTCGCCGCGCGATCATCGATGCCTTGAACGAGCAGGCGCGCGGCAGCGGCGCGTCGACCGGAGGTGAGTCGTGAGCGGTCCCCGTCGATGGCTGAGCGCGGCGCTGATCCTGACGATGACCGGGTGCGGCGACGGGTGCGGCAGCGGAGGATCGGAAGAGAGCCCTCCGACCGCGACGCCCCGGGCGGTCCCCGAGCCTCCGCGCGGCCCCCTCCTCGAGGACGAGGGCGACGCCTGGCGCGAGGTGCTCGGCGGGTTCGCGACGGACGACGGCGGCTTCCGCTACGCCGCGCTCCGCGCGAGCCCAGAGGGGCGCTCGCTCCTCGACGTGTATCAGATCGAGATCGCCTCCGAGGCCGCGGTGCCCGCCGAGCGCGACGCGAAGATTGCGTTCTACATCAACGCGTACAACTTCCTCGTCGTGAGCTCGGTGGTCCGCGAGTGGCCGGTCGAGAGCGTGATGAACGTCGAAGGGTTCTTCGATGGCCGGACCCACCGCGTGGGCGGTCGCACGTTGACGCTGAACCAGCTCGAGACCGAGATCTTGCGCAGCGAGGAGCTGAACGAGCCCCGCGTCCACTTCGCGCTGAACTGCGCGAGCGCGAGCTGCCCCCCGCTCGCGCCGACGCCCTACGAGCCCGACGATCTCGACGCGACGCTCGCCGCGCGCACGCGCGCGTTCGTGCGCGCGACGACCACGATCGATCGCGACGCCGGCCAGGCCACGGTGTCGCGCGTCTTCGAGTGGTACGCGGCGGACTTCGAGCGCGGCGGGGGCTCGGTGCGCGAGCTCGTGGCGGCTCAGCTCGACGAGGCGGATGGGGCGTTCGTGCGCGAGCCCGGGACGACCCTCGCGTACGCCGAGTACGACTGGTCGATAAACGCACGTCAGTGAGCATTCTCGGGTTTTCACGCCCGCACCTTGGGGTATTCTCCGCCGCGATCGCGGAGGTGCATCATTCGCTTGGGAATCGTTCGAGAGACCCATGACGGCGAGCGGCGGGTCGCGGTAGCTCCCCCATCCGTCGAGAAGCTCACGGGTCTCGGGTTCGATGTCGTGGTGGAGCGCGGCGCGGGTGCGCAGGCCGGCTTCACCGACGACGATTATGAAGCGGTCGGTGCGACGGTCGTCGACGCCACCGCCGACGCGACGTATCGCGACGGAGAGCGAGCCGAGGCCTGGGAAGCCGACGTCGTCGTGAAGATTCGCCCGCCCACCGAGGGCGAGGCCAAGCGCATGAAGGCGGGCGCCGCGCTCGTCTCGCTGATCTATCCGACACAGAACGAGGCGCTCGTCGAGCAGCTCGCGGGCCGCGGCGTCAACGTGGTCGCGCTCGACAAGGTTCCGCGCATCACGCGCGCGCAGTCGATGGACGTCCTCAGCTCGATGGCGAACCTCGCCGGCTATCGCGCGGTGCTCGAGGCGGCCGCGCTCTACCAAGGCTTCTTCGCGCCGCAGGTCACCGCGGCGGGGACCCAGCCTCCGGCCCGCGTGCTCGTGATCGGGGCTGGCGTGGCGGGCCTCGCGGCGATCGCGGCGGCGCGCGGCCTCGGCGCGGAGGTGCGGGCGTTCGACACGCGCGCCGCGGCGAAAGAGCAGGTCGAGAGCCTCGGCGGCCACTTCCTCGAGCTCCAGTTCGAGGAGTCGGGCGAGGGCGGGGGCGGCTACGCCAAGGTGATGAGCAAGGAGTTCATCGAGGCGGAGATGGCGCTCTTCCGCGAGCAAGCGAAGGAAGTGGACATCGCGATCACCACCGCGTTGATCCCCGGCGTGAAGGCGCCGCTGCTCCTGCCGAAGGACGTGGTCGAGCACCTCAAGCCCGGCTCGATCGTCGTCGACATGGCGGCCGAGCAGGGCGGCAACTGCGAGCTCACGAAGCCCGACGAGGTCGTCGACTTCCAGGGCGTGAAGATCGTCGGCTACACGGATCTCGTGAGCCGGATGGCCAGCTCGGCGAGCCGGTTCTTCGGCGCGAACATCGTCAACCTGCTGAAGGAGTTCGGCGGCGCGGAGAAGTGGAGCGTCGATCTCGACAACGAGATCATCCGCGGCGCGACGCAGGCGTACGACGGCGAGATCCTTCCGCCGCCCGAGGTGAAGCCTCCGTCTCCGCCCAAGCCGGTGGCGGCGCCGGAGCCCGAGCGCGCGGCGAGCGAGCGCGCGGCGCAGAAGCAGAAGAGCGGGGGGCACGGCCACGGCGCAGCGGCGGCGCCGAGCACGGCGGGCAGCGTGGCTGGCCTCGTGGTGATCGCGCTCTTGTTCGCGGCGGGGCAGTTCGCGCCGAGCGCGCTGATCCAGCACCTCACGGTGTTCGTGCTCGCGTGCTTCATCGGCTGGCAGGTCGTGTGGGCGGTCACGCCCGCGCTCCACACGCCGCTGATGAGCGTCACGAACGCGATCTCCGGGATCATCATCGTGGGCGGCATGCTCCAGGTGGGGAGCGGCGAGATGGACCTCGCCTCCATCCTCGGCGCGGTCGCGATCTTGGTGGCCGCGATCAACATCAGCGGCGGTTTCCTCGTCACCCAGCGGATGCTCGCGATGTTCGTCAAAGACGATCGCGCCTCCGGGGACGAGTAGAGAGGTCGGCGTGCAAGACGGTGTACTGACGATCGCCTACCTCGTCGCGGGCGTGTTCTTCATCCGGAGCCTCGGCGGGCTGAGCCGCCAGGAGACGGCGCGGCGCGGCAACATGTTCGGCATCGTCGGCATGGCGCTCGCGCTCGTCGCCACCGCGTTCCACCCGCGCGTCGCGAGCTATCCGATCATGGCGGGCTGCCTCGCGGTGGGCGCGGTGATCGGCGCGGTCGTCGCGCGCCGCGTGGCGATGACCGCGATGCCCGAGCTCGTCGCGATCCTCCACAGCTTCGTGGGGCTCGCGGCGGTGCTCGTCGGGATCTCGTCGCACCTCGATCCGGCGCAGCAGCTCCACGGCATCGAGGCGAGCATCCACGCCGTCGAGATCTGGATCGGCATCGCCGTCGGCGCGGTCACGTTCACCGGCTCGGTGATCGCGTGGGGCAAGCTCCGCGGCACGATCACCGGCAAGCCGCTGTTGCTCCCCGCTCGCCACCTGCTCAACGCGGTGGTCGCGATCGCGATCGTCGGTCTCGCCGTGCCGTTCATGCAGGATCCCGAGGGGCCCATGTCGTTCACCTACATGCTGGTGATGACGGGTCTCGCGTCGGCGCTGGGCGTGCACCTCGTGATGGCGATCGGCGGCGCCGACATGCCGGTCGTCGTCTCGCTCCTCAACAGCTACTCCGGCTGGGCCGCCGCGGCGGCGGGGTTCGTGCTCGAGAACGATCTCCTGATCGTGACCGGCGCGCTGGTCGGATCGAGCGGCGCGATCCTCTCGATCATCATGTGCCGCGCGATGAACCGCTCGATCCTGAACGTCGTGTTCGGCGGCTTCGGGACGGCGGACAGCTCACCCGGTACGGTCGACACGCGCGGCAAGGACGACGTCCACGAGACGAGCGCGGACGAGGTCGCGGGTTGGCTGAAGGCGGCCAAGGAAGTGATCATCGTCCCGGGCTACGGGATGGCGGTCGCCCGCGCGCAGAACGCGGTCTACGACCTGACGAAGAGCCTGCGGAAAGCGGGCGTCAACGTTCGATTCGCAATCCATCCCGTGGCGGGACGACTGCCGGGACACATGAACGTGCTCCTCGCGGAGGCGGGTGTCCCCTACGACATCGTCCAGGAGATGGACGACATCAACGCCGACTTCGATCGGACGCAGGTCGTGCTCGTGATCGGCGCGAACGACATCGTGAACCCGAGCGCGCTCGACGACACGTCGAGCCCCATCTATGGGATGCCGGTGCTCGAGGCGTGGAACGCGGAGCGCGTGGTCGTCTTCAAGCGCAGCATGGGCTCCGGCTACGCGGGCGTGCAGAACCCGCTGTTCTTCCTCGACAACGCGTACATGCTCTTCGGCGACGCCGACAAGACGATGCGCGATCTCTGCGCCGCGGCGCGCTAGTCGGCGGTCCTCGCTCGTCGTCTACGGCGGCGCGCCGTCTCCGTCATCCGTGCAAGTGCGCCGTCCACCATGTACGTGCACGAGCACGAGTACGTGCACGTGCACGAGGACGATCGGCTCGCTTCGGCTCCTCGTCTCCGTCGTCCGTGCTCGTCGACCGTCGACCGTCGACCGTCGCCGTCCACCGTGTAGAGAACGGGTCGGCTGCGCGCTTCGGTCTCCACGCGGGCGTCGCGATGCCGCTTGATGGGGCGGCCCCTCAGTCCTCGAGCGAGTCGATCTCCCGAAGCTCTTTGAACCACGCGGCCCACACGCCGGTCGCGATCAGCGTCCCGATCCCGCCGAGCAGCGCCGCGCGCACGGTGCCCAAGAGCGACGCGGTGACGCCGGACTCGAACTCGCCGAGCTCGTTGCTCGCGCCGATGAAGATCAGGTTCAGCGCGGCGACGCGACCGCGGAGCTCGTCGGGGGTGCGGAGCTGGATGATCGACTGGCGGATCACCACGCTGATCATGTCGGCGGCGCCGAGCACCGCGAGCGCGACGAGGCTCATCGCGAGATCCTCGCTCACCGCGAACACGATCGTGGCGAGGCCGTAGACCGCGACGGCGACGAACATCAGCCTCCCGGCGTGGCGCTCGATGGGTCGGATCGCGAGGAACACCGCGACGAGCGCGGCGCCGACCGAGGGCGCGGCGCGGAGGAAGCCGAGCCCGGTCTCGTCGACGTGCAAGATATCGTGCGCATACACAGGCATCAGCGCCACCGCGCCGCCGAGCAACACCGCCACGAGGTCGAGGCTGATCGCCCCGAGCAGGGCAGGGCGACTGCGTAGGAAGGCGAGCCCGCCGAGCGCTCGTTGCCACGCCGTCTCCGTGATGGCTGCGCGGATCGGGACGGCGAAGCGGAGCGCGATCACGAACGCGGCCGCCAGCACGTTCATCGCGGCGGCGAACCCGTAGGCGAGCGGGGCACCGCCGGCCGCATACAGGAAGCCGCCGAGCGCCGGACCGCCGATCATCGCGATCTGGAACGTGGTCGAGCTGAGCGGGATCGCGCGGGCGAGGCGCTCCGGCGCGACGAGCCACGGCAACAGCGCCCACGAGGCCGGCGCGGCAAACGCGCGCACCGCGCCGAGGAACCCGAGCACGAGGAGGATGCCGAGCACCGAGGTCTCGCCGCGAACGCTGAGCCACGTGAGCGCGGCCGCGCCCACCGCGTAGAGCGCGTGGCAGATCCAGAGGATCGTGCGCCGGTCGTACCGATCCGCGAGCGTCCCCGCGTACGGGGAGAGCAGGACCATCGGCACGAAGATCGACAGCCCGACCCAGCCGAGGTCGAGTGGATCGTTCGTTGCGGTGTACACCTGCCAGCCGACCGCGACGCTCTGCGCCTGGAAGCCGACGTTGCCGCACAAACGGGACGCCAGGTAGGAGGCGACGTTGATGCGCTCGCGAGCCATCTCAGAGCCGGGCTGCGTCGTCATGCTCGTTCAGCCGCGCGAATCTCGGGCGAGCGCGCGCCCGGCGCAAGCGGCGGATGGCCGGAGCGCGTCTCGGATCAGTCGGTGCGAGCGGCGCGCTCGAAGCGATGACGCTCGGGCCCGCCGAGCGGGTGGTCGATGCCGGCGTCGTTCATGCCGGCGCGCGCCGCCACGCGCTGCGAGGCGAGGTTGGCCACCGATGTCAGGGCGACGAAGTCGCGTCCGGGTACCGCGTCGAGCAAGGCGCGGAGCGCCTCGGTGGCCAGGCCCTCGCCCCAGCGGCGCGGGACGATCGCGTAGAACACCTCCAGCGCCTCGCCGAACGGGATGGGGTGCAACGCCACCGTCCCGAGGAACGCGTCCGAGGTGCGATCGGCGACGGTGAGCCCCCACACCGGCTCCTCCGTGTCGTACGACGCAAGGATCGTGTCGAACACCTCGCTCGCGCCGTCCTTGGTGCGCTGTCGCTCGGGGATCACCAGGTGCTCGTAGAAGCGCGGGTCCGTGACGAGCGACACGAACGGATCTCGGTCGTGCTCGATGTGGCGGCGCAGGATCAAGCGCTCGGTCTGGATCGGGAGCTCCAGCATGGACGCACCTCGGGGGTAGACGTGGACCATCGCGTGCTCGGGACCCGAGGGCAAGCGATCACGACGCGGCGCTCAAGGACGTCGAAGGGCGATGACCTTGGCGCCGCGCGGCGGCGGCTCGACCGGCGGGAGGGCGACCACGAGACCCTCGATGTAGGGCAACGCCCTGAGCAGCGGACCCTCGGCGTGGAGCTCGGAGTAGGGACCATCGTAGACCAACGCGAGCAGGTAGATTTGCGCGAATCCACGCGCGAAGATCCCGTAGCCCTCGTGGTGCTCGGTGAACCGCTCGGGCGCCATCCCGCCCTTGCAGCTCGCGCGCGCGGCGTGGACGGCTGTGGCGATCTGCACCGCTTCGGTCCATTCCGCTTTCGTCCACTGCGGTGCGATCTGATGGAGACGATGCGCGCGATGGCTCCATCGGCGCGCCTCCGTCTCGTCGAAGCCGCGCGCCGCGAGATCCTCGTCCTCGGGCATCCCATCGTGGATGCACTGCGCGGCGTCGAACCCCGCCTCGCCGAGCGCGCGCGCGAGCACGTGCGCGTCCTCCATCGCGAAGACATCCCATCCGTCGGCGCGCGGCGCGGAGCATCCCCACAGCACCGGCGAGCGCTCGTCGAACACCAGCGCCGCGCGTGCCCCCGCCCGCTCCGCGAGGGCGTCGAGCTCGGCATCCAGCTCGAGCTGCTTTTCGACCCGCGCGTCCGGGGGATCGATCCGGCGCGCCACGTCGAACGGGGCGAGCAGGCGCTCGAGCTTCTCGCGCTTGACCCCCGCATCGGCGACCGGCCGCGCGAACGTGACGACGACCCGCCACGACTCGCCGAGCTTGGCGTGGACGACGCGCGGATCGTCGGGCGCTCGCCCGCCGATCTCCGCGCGCGCGTCCTCGGCACCGAGCTCGCGCTTCACCACGTCCAGGAGCTTGAGCAGCTCGTCCACGGGCGCGGAGCCTATCAGCTCTCGCGCCCGGGTGGAGCCCCCCGCGCCCCGAGCCAGCCCGAGGGAGCGGGGAGCCTGGCGGAGAGCGAGCCGGCGGAGCCGCTCAGGCTCGACGCCGACGGATCAGCGCGAGGCCGAGCCCCGCGAGGAGCAGCATCATCGGCGCCGCGCTGCGATCCTGCGTGCGCCCGATGCTGCAGCCACCGTCGCCGCCACCGCCGGGGCCCGCGTCGACGCCGCCGCCGGTCCCCGCGTCGAACCCGGAGCCGCCGGCGTCCGCGAGGCCCTGCATGTCGCCGGAGATGAACTGCGCGTAGCGGTGAGCGCTCTCGCCGATGCCGTCGTCGACCCAGACGTCCCAGTACCAGAGGCCGGGCGCGAGGGGCTCGGGTGGGGTCCACTCGGTGGTGCCGCCGGAGCCCTCGGTCACCTCACCGGACACGTACGGCGCGTTGTTGGTGTCCGACGTCATCGAGAGGCGGAAGAAGTAGACGAGCGTGTCGCCGTCACCGTCCATTCCGTTCTCCACCACGAGCGTGGGCGCCGAGTCCGGCGACACGTAGACGCGGTCGATCGGGGACATCGGGACCGGCGCGTCCGGCGTCGTATTCTCCGCGACCTCGATCTCCCAGGTCTGGATCGCTTCGCCGCCGTCGCCATCCTCCACGCGGAGGATCACCGGATAGGACATGCCGCGCTGATCGACGGTGGGCGTCCACGTGATCGTACCGCTCGCGTCGGCCGTCATGCCCATGGGGCGCGACGCCAACGTGTACGTGTAGGTCTCGTGCGCGGACGCCGGGTCGTCGAGCGTCACCATGTACTGGTACTCACGGCGGATCGCCGCGACCGTGCGCGGGGACGACGTGATGATCGGCGCGACGTTGGCCACGTTGATGCCACGGTAGAAGCGCTGCGTGTTCGTCCCGTCGGTCGTCTCGATGCCGAGGAGGTACGGCGCGGGGCCGTCGGTCACGCCCATCGGGACGGTGACCATCGCCGCGTCGGCCATCTCGCCGAACGTGCCGTCGCCGTCGAGATCGAACGTCCACGAGATCGAGGGGTCACCCTCGAGGTCGGTCACCGTGACGTCGACCGGAATCGCGTCGCCCTCGTCCACGTTGGCAGGCGCGCTGAAGCAGGGCAGCGGCGCGCCGGCCAGGGTGAAGTTCACGATGCTCGCGCGCTGCGCGTTGCTGAGGCCGTTCAGCGGGTCCGCGCCCGTCGTGGAGCAAGCGGGGTTGACGAGGTCCTGCGACGTCGTGATCGTCGTCGCCCGGTCGGCCTCCTGGATGCCGTAGGTCAGGATCGCGACCTCGCCGCCGGCCGGCACCATGACGCTGAAGTTCCACGCGAGCGTCGCGCTGGCCGCTCCGGGCATCGCGGTGATGCCGGTCGCGCGCACGCGGCCGTTCGGTCCCTGCACGACGTGGCCGGTCGGGGTGTCGAGGCTCGTCGGCATGTTGTCGTCGGTGGTGAACCAGTCGTCCTCGTCGGTCACCAGGATGTCGCCGGTGCTCGAGCCCGTGATCTCGAGGAACGCGTCGGCGCCGAGGCCTCCGTGGATCTGGATCGTCGCCATCACCGCCGAACCCGTCGGATTGCGGATCAGATCGTAGTAACGGATCCAGTTGCCTCCCGACGCCGGGACGTACGCGTGCCGGCTCACCATGAGGGAGCCCATCGCGATCTCGCGCATGTCGTATTGACGACCGCCGAGCGAGCTCGTCGCCGCGCCTCCCGCGTTGTAATCCGTCCCGTTGACGCTCAGGTAGTACATGAAGTCGTACGCGTCGTTCGTCCCGTTGCCTACGTACCCGTTCGCGGTCTCGGTGATGTCGAACAGGAAGCCGCCCGGCGACGATGTGAGCGACACCGCGTGAGCCGTGCTCGGGAGCGAGGTCAGCGAGATCGCGCCGGAAACGAGAGCGAGGAGAGTCCAAGGCAGAGTGCGGTTCATGGCCGTGGAAGGTACAACCGTTCCGGCCGCGTGCGAACCCCGCGTATGTGTCTTCCCACGGTGCTCGTCGGCTCGCCTTTGCGCTGCTCGCCGTGGCGGCTAGCATTGCCCGATGCATTTCCGTCCCAGGTCTTCTCTTCTCGGCTTGCTGCTCGCTCTCTTGGTTCCGCCCCTCGGCTGTGACACCGGTGGCACGGGAGCCGACGCCGGCGGGGACGGCAGTGTGAGCCCGAACGCGGACAGCGACGCCGACTCCATCTCCGACCTCGAAGAGGAGCGCGCCGATCGCGTCGACACCGACGGCGACGGCATCCTCGACTACCTCGATCAGGACTCCGACGGGGACGGGATCCCGGATCAGATCGAGGCGGGCGACGCCGACCTCTCGACCTCGCCGATCGACAGCGACGAGGACGGCACGCCGGACTTCCGCGATCTGGACTCGGATGAGAACGGCATCCTCGACGCGATCGAGGGCTCGGGCGACTTCGATCTCGACGGGATCCGGAACTACGCCGACCTCGACGACGACAACGACTTCGTGTCGGATCGGATGGAGCTCGACGGGATCCTGCCCCCGATCGACACCGACGGCGACGGCTCGCCGAACTATCGCGACGTCGACAGCGACAACGATCAGATCCTCGACGGCGACGAGTTCGGTGCGGACACCGATCGGGACGGCCTCCATGACGAGGAGGATCTCGACTCCGACAGTGACGGCTGGACCGACCTCGAGGAGGCCGGCGACGACGACGTGTACTCGGCGCCGATCGACAGCGACGAGGACACCGTTCCCGACTTCCGCGACGCCGACAGCGACAACGACGGCCTCTCCGATCGCCTCGAGCGCGACCTCGGGACCAACCCGCGCCTCGAGGACTCGGACAACGACATGGTCCCCGACCTCATCGAGTTCGCGGCCGGCACCGATCCGAACGACCCGGCGGAGAGCCCGCTCGCGCGCGGCGACTTCGTCTTCGTGGTCGACTACATGCAGCCGCCGGATCCGATCCGCGACACGCTCGAGTTCCGCACGAGCATCCAGTTCGCCGACGTGTACTTCCTGTTCGACATCTCGGGCTCGATGGCCGGTGAGCTCGCCGCGCTCCGCGGGGCGGTCACCACGCTGCTCGACGACCTCGAGTGCATGGACTCGGGCATCACCTGCCGCACCGACGGCGACTGCCCGGTCGCGCAGGTCTGCAGCCTCACGGGCACGTGCATCGAAGATCCGAGCATGAGCTCGTGCGTGGCGAGCCCGTGGTCCGGCGGCGGGTACTACGAAGATCTCTTCGTCAACCTGCTCAGCATCCAGGACAACCCCGCGGCGACCGCGTCGGCGCTCGACGTTCCGTCGTTCGGCGGCACCGAGCGCATGAACGCGGCGGTCTGGAGCCTCCTCGATCCGGACGCGTCGCCGCTCGCCGAGACCGGCTGCATGCCGCCGGCGGCGGACCGCATCGGCTGCGCGCAGTATCGCGACAACGCGGTGCGCATCCTCGTGACGTTCAGCGACGAGAACAGCGACGGGACCGAGACGACCGACCAGGCGGGTCAGGCGCTCATCGACAACGGCGTCACGTTCATCGGCGTCTGGAGCGGCGGCGCCGGCTCGACCGAGCGCGTCGACATGGTGAACCTCGCGATCCGCTCGCAGTCGGTGGATCGCTCGCTCAACCCGCTCGTGTTCGACGGCACCGACGCGGCGGTCGTGCCGGCGGTCGCGGGCGCGATCAACGAGGTCGTCGAGGGGATCCCGCTGCGGGTCACCATCGAGACCTCGGACGAGCCGGGCGACGCGGGTGACGCGCTCCAGTTCATCGATTACCTCGAGGTCAACGTCAGCGGTGGTCGCTGCTCGGCCGTCGCCCCGCTCGAGGACACCGACAGCGACGGGCATCCGGACGCGTTCCCCGCGCTCCTGCCCGGCACCCCGGTCTGCTGGGACGTCGTCCCGCGTCAGAACAACACCGTCGAGCGCATCGTGGACACCCCGCAGGTGTTCCGCGCGCGCCTGACCGTGTACGGCGACGACTCGCCGCTCGACGCGCGCATCGTCTACTTCCTCGTGCCGCCGGACATCGAGATGCCGGGCGGTCCGGACTGATCGTCTTCGCCAACCTCGGATCGAATCCGCCCGCGCAGCTTTCGCCGCGCGGGCGGTCGCGCATCGGGGCTTCACTTCTCGTTGCCCGCTCCTCGTCTCTCTGGTACTGAGAATCAGAATCAAAGTCAGGAGACTGGAAGTGAGAGCTTGGAAGTGTCCCTCGGCCGCGATGCTCGCCGCCATCATCGCGCTCAGCTGCGACGGGGGCGGGCCTCCGCCCGACCCGCTCGCCGACTACAAGCGCGAGGTGCTCGCGAGCATCACGGAGCACGCGATCGTCGGATCGATCCACGAGTTCGGCATCGCCGCGTCAGCCATGAGCACCGCGGTGAGCGCGTACGCCGCGGACCCTAGCGACCCCAACCGCTCCGCTGCGCAAGACGCCTGGCGGGAGGCGATGGAGGCCTGGGAGCTCGTCGAGGTGATGCAGATCGGTCCCACCGGGCTCGGCGGCACGCTCGGGGTCGTCGGCGGCGAAGGGATCCGCGACGAGATCTACACGTACGAGGCGCGCAACACGTGTCTCCTGGATCAGGAGACGGTCGACCAGATCTATCTGGACGTCGAAGCGTATGCGGCCGAGCTGGTCAACGTGCGAGGGCTCGACGCGCTCGAGTACCTGCTCTTCGTGGAGAGCGCCGAGAACACCTGTGCGGCCGGTGGCCGCATCAACACGGAGGGCAGCTGGGCGGCCCTCGACGCGACGGAGATCGCGGCGAGGCGGGCCGGGCTCGCCGCGACGGTGGCCACGTTGATCTCGCGTGAAGCGGCGCGCCTCGAGGCGGCGTGGTCCATCACCGACGGCTTCGGCGCCACGCTCTCGCAGGCGGGGCTCACCGGCAATCCGTTCGTCAGCGCGCAGGCGGGGCTGAACGAGATCGCCGGGGGCATGCTGTACCTGGACACCGACACGCAGGACAAGAAGCTCGGACCACCGGCCGGGATCGCGGGTTGCGCGGTGGCGAGCTGTCCCGACGCGCTCGAGGCGCCGCACGCCCGGGTCGACGCGACGCTCCTCGCCGCGAACATGCGCGCGTTTCAGCGCCTGTACCTCGGCGACGTGCCGGGGCGCGACGCGCTCGGCTGGGACGATCTGCTCGTGGAGGTCGGTGAGGCGCAGCTCGCCGCGGATCTCGGCGCCGCGATCGACGCGGCGATCGCCGCCCTCGACGCGCTCGGACCGTCGCTCGCGGACGCGATCGCGAACGACATGCCCGCCGTGATGGCGGCGTACGACGCGATCACCGAGGCGCTTCGGCTCTTCGAGGTCGACGTCTTCACGGTGCTCGACGTCGAGCCCTCGGGGCCGCGGATCGGCGACAACGACTGATGCGTCATCGAGCGACGGAGAGGGCGGGGCGGTGACGCCGGCGCTCGAGAAGCTGCGCGCCGCGCTGGGCGCACCTCGCGACGCGGCCTCGCTGGCGGCGTTCCGGGTGCTGCTCGGGGCGGTGATGGTGGTCAGCGTCGCGCGGTACTTCGCCTACGGATGGATCGACGCGTTCTACGTGCGGCCGATCTTCACGTTCCAGTACTGGGGGTTCGGCTGGGTGCGCCCGCTCCCCGAGCCGTACCTGACCGCGGTGTTCGCGGTGCTCCTCGTCGCCGCGGTGTGCGTGACGCTCGGGCTCTTCTATCGCGTCGCGACGATCACGTTCTTTGCTCTCTTCAGCTACGTCGCGTTGCTCGACGTCACGCGCTACCTCAACCACTACTACCTCGTCATCCTGCTGAGCGGGATCCTCTGCGTCCTCCCGCTCCACGCGTGCTGGTCGCTCGACGCGCTCCGCGACCGAGCGATTCGACGAGCCACCTTGCCGGCGTGGATGCTGTATTGGCTCCGCTTCCAGGTCGGCGTCGTCTACGTGTTCGCGGGCCTCGCGAAGGTCGGACCCGACTGGCTGGTCGATGCGCAGCCGCTCGGGATCTGGCTCTCGTCGCGCACGGAGGCGCCGCTCTTGGGATCGCTCTTCGGCCTGCCCTTCGTGCCGGTGCTGATGGCGTGGGCCGGCTGCCTCTACGATCTCACGATCCCGTTCTGGCTCTCGCGTGAGAAGACGCGTCCGTACGCGTTCGCCGTGCTGTGCGCGTTCCACCTCACGACGCATCTCCTGTTCGACATCGGGATCTTCCCGATCCTCATGACGGTCGCGGCCACGGTGTTCTTCGACCCGTCCTGGCCTCGTCGTCTCGCCGATCGGATCCGCCGCCTCGTCGGTCGCGCGCCCTCCGCGGAGCCGGACCGGCCCGCGGCCGAGGCGAGGATGCTCCCGCGTTGGGGGCTCGCGCTCCTCGGGCTCTACGCGCTCGTCCAGCTGGTCGTGCCGCTCCGCTCTCACCTCTACTCGGGCGACGTGCTCTGGCACGAGCAGGGGATGCGATGGAGCTGGCGGGTGATGCTCCACGAGAAGAACGGGCGGGTGGAGTATCGCGTGCGCCGAGGACCCACCGAGCGCGAGGTCCGGGTGAGCCCGCGGCGCTACCTCACCGAGGACCAGGAGCGCGAGTTCGGCGCCCAGCCGGACCTGATCCTCCAGCTCGCCCACCACATCGCGGAGCGCGAGCGCGCGGCGGGGCATCCCGACGTGGAGGTCCGCGTCGACGCGTGGGCGTCGCTCAACGGTCGGCGTTCGGCGCGGCTGATCGATCCGAGCGTCGACCTCGCAAAGGTGGACGACTCCGTCTTGCCTGCGCAATGGATCTTGCCGCTCCCCCACGGTCGACCGGCGGGGAGCGGGCATCGGTACGCGGAGCTGTTTTGATCCCGACGCCCCCGAGTCCCGCGCGCCGCTGGGCGCGCGTCTTCGTCGGTACTCTGCTGCTCGCGTCGGTCGCGATGACCGCGCGGGTCGTCTCGGCGCAAGACCTCGACGCGGGCGTACCGCCGTCGCGGGACGCGGGCGCCCCGCGGGACGCGGGGGCGCACGCTGACGCTGGAGCACGCGGCGACGCGGGGAGGGGCATCGACGCCGGGGTGGGTGAGCATCGGAGCACGGGAGACGGCGCGACGGGGGACGGCGCGACGGGGGACGGCGCGACGGGGGACGGCGCGACGGAGGACGGCGCGACGGAGGACGGTGAGACGGAGGACGGCGCGACGGAAGACGGCTCGAGCGAGGACGGCGCGACGGACGACGGTTCGACGCAGGACGGCGAGGACGCGGACTCGCTGCTCGGGCTCAGCGACGATGACGTGCTCTCCGACGGCGACGTCCTCCTCGAGGACGCGCAGATGTCCGACCTCGTCGAGGATGAGTCCGACCTCGAGGTCCAGGGGGTCGTCGTCACCGCCCACGCGATCGACGAGGACGAGGCCACGGGCGGCGGCGTCGAGCGCCTCGGCGAGCGGCTCCTCGAGCGGTTCAACTACGACAACCCCGACGCCGTCATCCAGCAGGTGCCGGGCGCGTACGTGCGCCAAGAGGACGGCTACGGGCTCCGCCCCAACATCGGCCTGCGCGGCGTGAGCAGCGACCGCAGCTCGCGCATCACGCTGATGGAGGACGGCATCCTGTTCGGGCCCGCGCCCTACGCTGCGCCGGCCGCGTACTACTTCCCGCTGATGACGCGGATGACCGGGGTCGACGTCTACACCGGTGTCGCCGCGGTCCCGTACGGGCCGACCACGGTGGGCGGCGCCATCGACTTCCACAACCGCGATCTGCCCGAGCACGCGGACGGCGCGCTCGACCTCGCGTTCGGCAACAACACGTTCGGTCGCGCGCACGGCTGGGTCGGGATCGGCAACGAGTGGGGCGCGCTCGCCATCGAAGGCATCTATCTCCGGACCGATGGATTCAAGCACATCGTGTTGCCGGATGGAACGAACGAGGGGACCGGCTTCGATCGCGGGGAGCTCGTGCTTCGCGGCGATCTGCACGGCGCGTTGTCGTCGGACGTGTACCACCGGCTCGAGCTGCGCCTCGGGCTCAGCGGAGAGTCGAGCTACGAGAGCTACCTCGGGCTCTCCGAGACCGACTACGCGGCGGACCCGTTTCAGCGCTACTCGGCGAGCCAGCTCGATCACATGGGATGGTGGCGAACGTCGGTGGAGCTCCGGCATCGCCTCGAGGTCGGCGACGGCTTCGTCCTCGAGAGCGCCGCGTATCGCCACGATCTCGATCGCTCGTGGCTCAAGGTCAACGCGATGGGTGGCCTCCCGACCGACGACGGCCTCGCGCAGACGCGCGTCGATCTCTTCGACGTGCTCTACGGCGGGCAGTCGGGTCGCAACGCGGTGCTCACGAGCATCCTGCGGGGCGAGTCCGACGGCGGCCTCACCCCGAGCGCCGACGACTACGTGCTCATCGGCACGAACGCGCGACGCTTCGGCTCGACGGGCCTCCAGAGCATGGGCACGGGGAGATTCGCCACCGGCCCGCTCGACCACGTCGTGCGGTTCGGCGCTCGCCTCCATCACGACGCGGTGGACCGCCACCACACCGAGGACGCGTACTCCACCATCGACGGCGACCTCGTGCGCGCGACGCCGGAGACCTACACGCTCCTGCGGACGCACGCCGAGGCGCTCGCGCTCAGCATGTACGCGTCCTGGGCGGTCACGCTGCTCGACGTGCTCACGGTGACGCCGGGCCTACGGACGGAGCTCATCTGGACGTCGTTCGACGATCTCGAGGGCAGCGGCGCGATGGCGAGTCAGTTCCGCGACGCGTTCATCCCCGGCGTCTCGGTGCAATGGCAGGCCATCGAGGAGCTCGAGCTCTCGGCCGGCGTGATGCGCGGCTTCGCGCCGGTCGCGCCGGGGCAAGCGCCGACCGTGCAGGCCGAGGACTCGGTGATCTACGAGGTCGGCGCGCGGTTCCTCCATCGAGCGTCGCGGACCGGCGCGCAGATCAACGGATACGTCAGCGACTACTCGAACTATCTCCAGCAATGTTCGTTTGCGTCGGGCTGCGGCGAAGGATCGATCGACTCCCAGGCGAACGGCGGTCGCCCGCTGGTGGCGGGGGTCGACGCGCGGGTGGAGCTCGAGCCGCGCGTCGGCGACGTCGCGTTCCCAGTCCGCGCCTCGTACACGTTCACCTACAGCGAGCTCCGCGAGGACATCCTGGCGTCGCCGAGCCCCCTGTTCTTCGGCGCACGCTCCGGCGACGCGCTCCCGTACCTACCGCAGCACCAGCTCGGCCTCCAGGCCGGGATCGAGCACCGCGACGTCGGCTTCAACGTCAGCGGCACGTTCGTGAGCCGGATGCTCGAGACGGCCGCACGCTTCGACGACGCGGACGCGGTGCTCACCGACGACCAGTTCCTCCTCGACGCGAACCTGTACATCCAGGTGTTCCAGAACCTCCGTGTCTACGTGCGGGGCGAGAACCTCACGCTGTCGACGGCGGTCGCGGGCCGGCGGCCGCTGGGCGCGAGACCGGTGCGCCCGTTCCAGGTTCAGGTCGGCGTACAGATCACGCCCTAGCGCGCAGAGGACTCGGACTCGGACTCGGACTCGGACTCGGACTCGGACTCGGACTCGGACTCGGAATCGGAATCGGAATCGGACTCGGACTCGGACTCGGACTCGGAATCGGACTCGGACTCGGACTCGGACTCGGACTCGGACTCGGACTCGGAATCGGAATCGGACTCGGAATCGGAATCGGAATCGGAATCGGAATCGGAATCGGAATCGGAATCGGAATGGACAGGCAAGGATGATTGCGGCTCGGTCCGCGTCCCCGGGCTACGAGCCGACCGCGCGGCGCGTTTTCCCTCACCTGTCGCGTCACGCCACGACGGGTCCTCGGACGTGCGGCGGCGCCTCGGTTGGTGTGCGACTTGCTCCGTCCACTCACCATGAAGAGCCAGGACTCCATCGGGGAAGGCGACCGCGAGGCGGGGCGCCGATATCAGAAAGAGACGACCGCGTTCGCGAAGAGCGGGCGCGCCGAGGCCGCAGCCCGCGCTGCGGCGAAGGCGGTCGAAGGTGACGAAGGCGCGACGCTCGAGCGCGCACGGCTCGATAGCGCCGCTGGCCCGAGCAGGAAGACGATCTTCGAGCGCTTACGCGAGGACCACGACACGCAGCGCACGCTCATCGACCTCGTCGGAAAGACTCACGGCGACTCGGACGGACGACGCGAGCTGTTCGCGCGCCTCGACCGCGAGATGAGGGCTCACGCGGAGGCGGAGGAGCGCGTGTTCTACTCGGCGCTCCTCGCCGACGAGTCGGCCCGCGATCGCGCGGGTCACTCCGTTCACGAGCACAAGCAGATGGAAGAGCTGCTCGATGAGCTCGCCGACGCCCGCATGGATCACGGGAGCTGGCTCGCGAAGTTCGCCGAGCTCGCCGAGAAGGCGACCCACCATGTCGACGAGGAGGAGAACGGCATCTTCCAGCTGGCCGGGCGCCAGCTCGACGACATGCGCAAGCGAGAGATGACGCGCGAGTTCGAGGACGCGAAGGAGCGCGCGCTCCAGAAGGAATGAGCCACGCCCGCGCGATCCCGCCGCGCACACCTACGGGATCGCGCTAGCCGGCTTGGACGACTCCGACCACGGCGTGCCCCAGCATCGTTCGCTGCGACGCGAGCGGGACCGATCGAGCCGTGGAGCGTGCTCTATCGCGGAAGCGTCGAGCCGTTGAGCATCGAGCGTTGAGCACGTTCGACGCCGACGAGGGCGACGCCGACGAGGGCATGGTCGCCGCGACGCGCGAGACGTTCGCGAAGGCACACCGCGTCGATCACGGATCCGTGGCAGCACGCGCGCTCGCTCGAGATCACGCGGCCTCGCTCCGAGCGTTGCTGCCGACGTGCGTTCGAGGGGGAAGCCGCAGCCGCTCGTCATCGTTCGTTGTTGCCTATAGCCCGTCCATTGGCTGGCGCCGTCCTAACCGCCCCGGGAGCGCACGGCCGCCACGTGGCCAAACAACATGGTGGCTCGGCGCCGCCCTCGCCTCCGCGTTGGCGCGCGGCCTGCAGTACCGGCCTCGCCACGAGGAGGCACCATGAGACACGTACGGATCGTCTTCGCCGTCGCAGCGCTTTCGCTGCTCGGATGCGGAGGCCAGGAGCACGGCGACGACACGACGAGCCACCGGCACGCTCGCGCCGATCGCGCAGACCGGATCGAGGATGACGGAGTCGATGAGGACGTCGACGAGACGGCCGACGACCTCGACGACGATCTCGACGACGACGGCGCTCCCGTCACCGCGGAGGATCAGGGCAACGACCCCGAGGATCTCCGGATCACCCAGGAGCTCCGCCAGGCGGTGAGCGACGACAGCCGACTCTCGATGTCGGCGAAGCAGGTCGTGATCGTCACGCGTGACTGCGTGGTGACGCTCGCGGGGCCCCGGGTCTCGTCGTCGGAGCGCGACGTGATCGGTGAGCTCGCGATGGGCGTCGAGGGAGTTCGCTCGGTGCGGAACCGGCTGGAGGTCGCCAACTGAGCGAGCCGTCGGTCCCCGGCAGTGATCTGTTCGCTAGAGGATCTGTTCGCGTAGAGAGTCGATCAAGGAAGGAACACAGACATGGCACACGCCAACGCAGTGATCGGGTTCGTGGATTCGCAGAGTCGCGCGGAGACCGTCGTCTCGGAGCTTCAGCGGGCGGGATTCTCGCTCGGCGACATCTCGGTGCTGTTCGGGAACAAGGGAGCGACGCGCGACTTCGCGCTCGAGAAGCACACCAAGGCGCCGGAGGGCGCGTCGATCGGCGGCATCGCCGGCGGCGCGGTCGGCGGGGTGTTGGGCCTGCTCGCTGGGATCGGGACGATCGTGATCCCGGGGCTCGGCGCGCTCGTCGCGGCCGGTCCGATCATCGCCGCGCTGAGCGGCGCGGGAGCGGGCGCGGCCGCGGGTGGCCTGATCGGCGGCCTCACCGGGATGGGATTCAGCGAGGTCCAGGTGAAGACGTACGAGTCGCGCCTGAAGAGCGGTGAGGTGCTGCTCGCCGTGCACACCGAGAGCTCCGAGGACCGCAATCGGGCGAAGGCCGTGCTCGAGCGCGCCAACGCGGCGGACATCGCGACGGTCGGCGAGAAGCGGGTCGAGGAGTCCGAGGTCCGCGCGCACTGATCGCTTGCGATCGTCGATCGCGGCGGGTCGATCTACCGAGATCGGCCCGCCGTGCTCGCACATCGGCGGTCACTCCCTCGGGTCGCCGAGCGGGCCTCGAGATACGTCGAGAGCAACGTACCTTGATGGCGGTGTACCTCGAGATGAGACTCAGACTCCGACGCCCACCGGACACGTCACGCCGGTGCCACCCAGCCCGCAGTATCCGTTCGGGTTCTTGTGGAGGTACTGCTGGTGGTAGTCCTCCGCGAAGTAGAACTCCGGCGCGTCGAGGATCTCGGTCGTGATCGCCCCGTAGCCCGCTTCGCGCAGCTTCGGCGCGAACGCTTCTTTGCTCTCGCGCGCCGCCGCCGCTTGCTCTGCACCGTAGGTGTAGATCCCGGACCGATACTGCGTCCCGCGATCGTTGCCCTGCCGCATGCCCTGCGTCGGGTCGTGGCTCTCCCAGAAGATCCGCAAGAGCTCTCGATAGCTGATCTTCGACGGGTCGAACGCGACGCGCACGACCTCGTTGTGGCCGGTGTGTCCGGTACAGACCTCTTCGTAGGTCGGGTTCGGCGTGATCCCGGCCGCGTAGCCGACCGCGGTGCTCACCACGCCGGGCGCCTGCCAGAACTTGCGCTCCGCGCCCCAGAAGCACCCGAGCCCGAACATCGCGAGCTCGACGCCTTCCGCGAACGGGCCCTCCATCGGCGTGCCGAGCACGGCGTGCTTCGGCGCGACCCGCATCGTGGTCGCGCGGCCGGGGAGGGCGGTCTCCTTCGTGGGGAGCTCCATCGTCTTGTGTCCGAAGATTCCCATGGTCGCTCGATCCTAGTGACCACCGGCGGCGCCCGCCACCGGGCAGAGAGGGCCTGCTATCTTCCTCGGGTCGATGCGGGCAGCGCTCCTCTCCGTCGTCCTTTCGCACGCCGTCGTCGCCATCGGCTGTAGCCTGAACCTCCCCGATGGCACGTTCGCATGCTCGCGCGACGACGAGTGTCCATCCGGGTTCGGGTGCCGGCCCGATGGGTTCTGCTACCGCGAGGGCCTCGACGCGGCGGTGCGGTTCGACGCGGCGCTCGACGCGGCGGGGCGCGACGCGGCGGTCGACGGCGGCTGCCCCGGCTGCGGTGGGTGCGGCGACGCGGGGCCGTGCGGATCGGGAGAGACGTGCATCGGAGGGACGTGCGTCTGCTCGGGCGGATCCACCGAGACGAGCTGCACGAACGCGATCGACGAGGACTGCGACGGGCTCACCGACTGCGAGGATCCCGACTGCGACGCGATGGAGTGTGGGGCGCTGGGACGCATCTGCGTGAGCGGTGCGTGCGCCTGTCCCGCGACGGCGGAGCGCTGCGCGGAGCCGGTCGACGCCGACTGCGATGGGCTCGTCATGTGCGACGATCCGGACTGCGAGGCGGCGGCCTGCGGGCCGACCGGGCAGGTCTGCATGAGCGGTACGTGCACGTGCACCGCGATGGCCGACGAGGTGTGCGATCGGGTCGGCGACGAGGACTGCGACGGGATGGCCGACTGCGCCGATCCCGACTGCGACAATGTCGCATGTGATGATCGAGGGCGGCGGTGCGCGTCGAACGCGTGCACGTGCCCGGGCAGCGCCGAGATCTGCGCGACGGTCGGCGACGAGGACTGCGACGGCACGGCCGACTGCCTCGATCCGGACTGCGCGTCGGCGAGCTGCGGCGCGAACGGCCGAGTGTGCGCGGCGGGCGCGTGCGCGTGCCCTGGCGGCGGGACCGAGCTCTGCGCCGCGGCGGGAGACGAGGACTGCGACGGGCTCATCGACTGCGCGGACACCGGGAGCTGCCCGAACGGGACGAGCTGCGGCGCGAACGGACGGCAATGCTCGGGTGGTGGGTGCGTGTGCCCGGGCGGAACGGAGATGTGCGCGGCGGCGGGGGACGAGGACTGCGACGGGCTCGTCAACTGCGCGGACACCGGGAGCTGTACGAACGGGACGCCCTGCGACGCGAACGGACGGCAGTGCTCATCCGGCGCGTGCGTGTGCCCGGGGGGCGCGAGCGAGACCCTCTGTCTCGATGGCGGCGACAACGACTGTGACGGGCTCGCGGACTGCGCCGATCCGGACTGCGATGGCGCGATGTGCGATCTCGGGACCTCGCGCGTCTGCTTGGGCGGGATCTGCGACTGTCCGTCGGGGAGCACGATCGAAGCCTCGTGCAACGACGGCGTCGACAACGACTGTGACGGAGATACGGACTGTCGCGACGTCACCGATTGCGACGGCATGCTCTGCGGGCCCGGGCCGACGTTCTGCAGCTCGGCCGGCGTGTGCGGTTGAGCCTCAGCGAGGTCGTGCGTCGACGACGCGGAACGTGAGGTTCAACCGCGGGCCCACCGCGCGGCGCGTCTTCGGGATCGCGTGGCGCGTCGTGCGCTGGAGCTCACCGCCCATCACCAGCAGCGCCCCCTCGCCGAGGGACCACTCCCGGCGCGCACCGCCCGCGCGCTCGCGCAGCACGAACCGCCGCGGCGCGCCGAGCGAGATCGACGCGATCCGCACGTCGTCGCGCGTCGGGCCGAGCTCCCGTTCGTCGTCGGCGTGCGCGCCCATCGAGTCGCGCCCGTCGCGGTAGTGGTTCGCGAGGACCGAGTTGAAGCGGGTGCCCGTCGCCGCGTGGAGCGCGTCGCGCAGCTCGCTCAACGTCGGTGTCCACGGCGCGGGATCGAACGCGCGGCCCGAGTATGCGTAGCGTGCGTCGGGATCACCGTGCCAGCTGGTGAGGCGCGGCGTCGCGACCGGCCGGCCGAATAGGGTGAGCGCCTCGAAGCTCAGCGGGAGCTCCTCGAGCAAGCGCGTCATGAACCTCGCGTGG
>JBFWYI010000009.1:0-125259 GCA_050186575.1 Sandaracinaceae bacterium
ATGGGCAAGGAAAAGTTCGTTCGTAACAAGCCGCACGTGAACGTCGGCACGATCGGTCACATCGACCACGGCAAGACCACCCTGACGGCCGCGATCACGAAGGTGATGAGCGACAAGTTCGGTGGGAACGCGATCTCGTACGCGGATATCGCCAAGGGCGGGACGGTCCGTGACGACACGAAGATCGTGACGATCGCGACGAGCCACGTGGAGTACGAGTCGGACAACCGGCACTACGCGCACGTCGACTGCCCCGGGCACGCGGACTACGTGAAGAACATGATCACGGGCGCGGCGCAGATGGACGGCGCGATCCTCGTGGTCAGCGCGCTGGACGGCCCGATGCCGCAGACGAAGGAGCACGTGCTGCTCGCGCGCCAGGTCGGCGTGCCGCGGATCGTGGTGTTCCTCAACAAGTGCGACGCGGTGGACGACCCCGACCTGCTCGAGCTGGTCGAGATGGAGGTCCGTGACCTCCTGAACAGCTACCAGTTCAGCGGCGACGACGCGCCGGTGATCCGGGGCTCGGCGCTCTTGGCGCTGCAGGGCAAGCCCGAGGGCGTCAAGTCGATCGAGGAGCTCGTGGCCGCGATCGACTCGTTCATCCCGGAGCCGCAGCGCGAGGTCGACAAGCCGTTCCTGATGGCGATCGAGGACGTGTTCTCGATCAAGGGCCGCGGCACGGTGGTGACGGGCCGGATCGAGCGCGGGATCATCAAGGTGGGCGACGAGGTCGAGATCGTCGGCTTCAAGGACACGACGAAGACCACGGTCACCGGCGTGGAGATGTTCCGCAAGCAGCTCGACCAGGGCCAGGCGGGTGACAACGCGGGTTGTCTCCTCCGCGGCATCGAGAAGGAGGCCGTGGAGCGTGGCCAGGTGCTCGCGCACCCGGGCTCGGTGACGCCGCACAAGGTGTTCGACGGCCAGGTCTACGTGCTCAAGAAGGAGGAGGGCGGCCGCCACAAGCCCTTCTTCGACGGCTACCGCCCGCAGTTCTACATGCGGACGACGGACGTGACGGGGTCCATCAAGCTCCCCGAGGACGTGAAGATGGTCATGCCGGGTGACGACGTGTCCATGAAGATCGAGCTCATCACGCCGGTCGCGATGGAAGAGAAGCAGCGCTTCGCCATCCGCGAGGGCGGCCGCACCGTCGGCGCCGGCATCATCACCAAGATCCACGAATAGGGATCGGCGAGTAACGAAGATGGCGACCAAGATCAGAATCCGGCTCAAGGCGTACGACCACCGTCTGCTCGATCAGTCGGCCTCGGAGATCGTGGACACCGCGAAGCGCACCGGTGCGCGCGTCGCGGGCCCGATCCCGCTGCCGACGCGGATCAGCAAGTTCACCGTCCTCCGCGGACCGCACGTCGACAAGAAGAGCCGCGAGCAGTTCGAGATCCGGACCCACAAGCGGCTCCTCGACATCCTCGAGCCGAATCAGCAGACCCTCGAGGCGCTGATGAAGCTCGACCTGTCGGCCGGCGTGGAAGTCGAGATCAAGTCCTGATCTGGGTCGCCCCGACCACATCGATCATTCGAGAAGGAAAGCTCATGGCCAAGGTCAAGGTCTATAACCTGAAGAAGGAGAGCGTCGGCGAGCTCGAGCTCGCGGACGACGTCTTCGGGGTCGAGGTCAACGAGGCCCTCTTCTATGAGGTCGTCAAGGCGCAGCTCGCGTCGCGGCGCGCGGGCACCAAGGCGGTGAAGAACCGCGCGGCCGTCGCGGGCACCGGCGCCAAGATGTACCGGCAGAAGGGGACCGGCCGCGCGCGTCACGGCGACGCGCTCGCGCCTCAGTTCCGCGGCGGCGGCAAGGCCCACGGCCCCAAGCCCCAGGACTTCAGCTACCGCCCGACGCGCAAGATGCGCAAGGGCGCGCTGAGGAGCGCGCTCGCGCTGAAGCTCAAGGAGGGCCGCCTCCTGATCGTCGACAGCTTCGAGCTGCCGGAGATCAAGACCAAGGGCCTCAGCCAGGTGCTCAGCGCGCTCGACATCCCGAAGAGCTCGGTGATCGTCGACGGCGCGACGAACGAGAACCTGCGCATGAGCGCGCGGAACCTCGAGAAGCACCGCTTCCTCCCGCCCGAGGGCGTCAACGTCTATGACGTGCTGCGCCACGAGCACCTCATCCTGACCAAGGGCGCCGTGGAGGCGCTCGAAGCCCGGTGTCGGTAACGCCATGAACCTCACCCACGAACAAGTCATCAAGCGCCCGCTGATCCTCACCGAGAAGGGTCAGCTCCTGCGCGAGGACGCGAACAAGTACCTCTTCGAGGTCGCGATGGGCGCGAACAAGCGCCAGATCGCCGACGCCGTGGCGAGCCTCTTCGACGTGACGGTCGAGGAGGTCAACACGATGATCGTGCGTGGACGCATCCGCCGGATGGGCCGCGGCTACGCCAAGACCCGCAACTGGAAGAAGGCCATCGTGCAGCTCGCCGAGGGCGACACGATCGAGTTCTTCGAGGAGTCCTGATCCCATGGCCATCAAGCGATTCAAGCCCACTTCGCCGGGCCGCCGTCAGTACGAGACGGCGGACTTCAGCGACCTCGCGAAGGTCCGCCCGGAGAAGAGCCTCACGCGGTTCAAGCACTCGACGTCCGGCCGCAACAACTCGGGCCGCATCACGGTGCGCTTCCGCGGCGGCGGACATCGTCGTCGCTACCGGATCATCGACTTCAAGCGCAACAAGATCGGCGTCCCGGCGAAGGTCGACTCGATCCAGTACGACCCGAACCGTTCCGCGCGTATCGCGCTCCTCAAGTACGTCGACGGCGAGAAGTCCTACATCCTCGCGCCCGACGGCTTGAAGGCCGGCGACATGGTCGTCAGCTCGCGCAACGCGGACATCCAGCCCGGCAACGCGATGCCGCTCCGCTACATCCCGAGCGGCACGATGATCCACGCGGTCGAGCTCAAGATCGGCAAGGGCGCGCAGCTCGTCCGCAGCGCGGGCACCGCGGCGCAGCTCATGGCGAAGGATGGCGACTACGCGCAGCTCCGCCTGCCGTCGGGCGAGGTCCGCAAGGTCCACGTCAACTGCCGCGCGACCATCGGCCAGGTCAGCAACTCGCAGCACGCGCGCATCCACATCGGCAAGGCCGGGCGCACGCGCTGGCTGGGCCGTCGCCCGCACAACCGCGGCGTCACCATGAACCCGGTCGATCACCCGATGGGCGGCGGCGAAGGCCGCACCTCGGGCGGCCGTCACCCGTGCTCGCCGTGGGGTCAGCTCAGCAAGGGCCTCAAGACGCGCCACAACAAGTCCAGCGACAAGTTCATCATCCGCCGCCGGGGGAAGAAGTAGCCATGGCACGTTCTCTCAAGAAGGGCCCCTTCATCGACGACCACCTCCTCGAGAAGGTGGAGGCGGCGAGCAAGGCGGGAGACCGCCGCGTCATCCGCACCTGGTCGCGCCGCTCGACCATCTATCCCGAGATGGTCGGCCTCACGTTCAATGTCCACAACGGCCGCAAGTTCATCACGGTGTTCGTCACCGAGAACATGGTCGGTCACAAGCTCGGTGAGTTCGCGCCGACCCGTACGTTCGGGGGTCACGCGGCCGACCGGAAGGCCAAGCGTCCGGCCTGATTGAGGGCATGAGGGCCGCGTGCTAGATCGCGCGCCCTTCGGCCCCCGCCCGAAGAACCGATTCAGAAAGACCGTAGAGAAGATGGAAGCCATCGCCAAAGCCCGATTCCAGCGCATCGCGGTGCGTAAGGCGCGGATGGTCCTCAACATGGTTCGAGGACAGAAGGTCGCCGAAGCGCTCGATCAGCTTCGGTTCACGCGCAAGTCCGCCGCCCCGATCGTCGCCAAGATCATCGACAGCGCGATCGCGAACGCGCAGCAGAAGGAGACGGGGGTCGACCTCGACAGCCTCTACGTGAAGGCGTGTTGGGCCGACAAGGCGCCCGACCAGCACATGCGTCGGTGGCGTCCTCGCGCGCAGGGCCGCGCGACGCGCATCGTCAAGGGAATGAGCCACATCACCGTCGTGCTCGACGACCGAGCGGACGCCTGAGGAGCTGAGGAGCCAGCATGGGTCAGAAAACACATCCGTACGGCTTTCGACTCGGCGTCGTGAAGACGTGGACGAGCAAGTGGTACGAGGACAAGCAGTACGCAAAGTGGCTTCACGAGGACATCAAGATCCGTGAGGTCATCCGCGAGAAGCACGCGCACGCGGGCATCGCGGCGATCGAGATCGAGCGCGCCGCCAACAAGGCCAAGGTGATCATCAGCACCTCGCGCCCGGGGATCATCATCGGCAAGCGCGGCGCCGGCGTGGAGCAGCTCCGCGCCGACCTCCAGAAGATCACGGAGAACGAGCTCTTCGTGGACATCCAGGAGGTGCGCAAGGCCGAGACCAACGCGCAGCTCGTCGCGGAGAACATCGCGACGCAGCTCGAGCGCCGCGTGGCGTTCCGGCGCGCGATGAAGAAGGCGGTCTCGACCGCGATGAAGTTCGGCGTGAAGGGCATCCGCGTCCACGCGTCGGGTCGCCTCGGCGGCAGCGAGATCGCGCGCGCCGAGCAGTACCGCGAGGGTCGGGTGCCGCTGCACACGCTCCGCGCGGACATCGAGTACGGCTACGCGATCGCGAGCTGTCCCTACGGGACCATCGGCGTGAAGTGCTGGATCTTCAAGGGTGAGATCCTCCCGCAGCGCCGCCGGCAGGTGAGGAGCTGAGCCATGCTGCAGCCCAAGCGCACCAAGTTCCGCAAGCAGATGACGGGCCGCCTCAAGGGCACCGCCCGTCGCGGGAGCACCGTCTCGTTCGGTGACTACGCGATCCAGGCGGTCGGCCGTGGTCGGCTCACGTCGCGCCAGATCGAGGCGGCTCGTATGGCGATCCAGCGCAAGGTGAAGCGCGCAGGGAAGCTTTACATCCGCATCTTCCCCGACAAGCCGGTGAGCAAGAAGCCGCTCGAGACCCGGATGGGGAAGGGGAAGGGCGCCGTCGATCACTGGGTCGCGTTGGTCCGTCCGGGCCGCGTGCTCTACGAGATCGAGGGCATCCCCGAGGAGCTCGCGCGCGAGGCGTTCCGGATCGCCGGGCACAAGCTCTCGATCGAGACGCGCTTCATTTCCCGGGAGGAGCAGCTGTGAAGGCCTCTGAGCTACGCGAGATGACCGTCGACGAGCTGAAGGAGCAGGAGCGGAACCTCAGCCGCGAGCTCTGGAAGACGAAGATGGACAACTACACGAACCAACTCGACGACACGGCGAAGATCCGCCGGACGCGCCGCGACCTCGCGCGCGTGAAGACCCTCCTCACGCAGCGCGGCACCGCTGCAGGCAACAGCGAAGGTTGACAGTCATGGGCGAGCCTACCCCGAAGAAAGAGCACACCCGTGGCGCCCGGCGCAAGCTGGTCGGCAAGGTCGTCAGCGACACGAAGAACCCCGGCCGCGCGAAGCAGACCATCGTCGTCCAGGTGACGCGCCGCTTCCGCGACCCGGTCTACGGCAAGTACGTCAAGCGCCGCAAGAAGTTCCACGCGCACGACGAGACGGAACAGTTCCAGACGAACGACCTGGTGGAGATCGAGGAGTCGCGCCCGCGCTCCGCGACGAAGCGTTGGGAAGCGATCCGGCTCGTGAGCCGCCCGGTGGAGGTGTAGTCCCATGATCCAGACCGAAACCGAGCTCGACGTCGCCGACAACTCCGGCGCCAAGCGAGTTGCGTGCATCAAGGTGCTCGGCGGCAGCCGCCGCCGCTACGCTGGCATCGGCGACCTCATCGTCGTCTCCATCAAGGAGGCGCTCCCCACGGCCCGCGTGAAGAAGGGCGAGGTCAGCAAGGCCGTCGTCGTCCGCACGCGCCGCGAGCTCCAGCGTGAGGACGGGAGCTGCATCAAGTTCGACACGAACAGCGCGGTCCTCCTGAACGCGAACCTCGAGCCGATCGGCACGCGCATCTTCGGGCCGGTCGCGCGCGAGCTCCGCACCAAGCGCTTCATGAAGATCGTGTCGCTGGCGCCCGAGGTGGTGTGAGATGGAACGGCTGAAGCAGGACGACGTGGTCGTCGTGATCTCGGGGCGGGACAAGGGGCGGCAGGGCCGCATCCTGAAGATCCTCCGCGATCAGGACCGCGTGATCGTCGAGGGGATCAACGTGGTGCGTCGCCACCAGGCCCCGACCCCTCAGAACCCCGAGGGCGGGATCATCGAGAAGTCGATGCCGATCCACATGAGCAACGTGATGCTCTGGGACGACACGGCGCAGGCGCGCACCCGCGTGCGTTACGAGCGAAACGACGAGGGCGACAAGGTCCGCGTCACGAAGAAGAGCGGCAAAGTCCTCGACTGATTACCCCGCCGCTTCGCAACCACCCCGCCGCTTCGCTCCGACCGCCTTCGGCGGCCTTTGCTCGCGGCTCAAAGTTCCGCGCCGTTCTGGCGCCGTGATGAGAAGAAGAACATGGGCGAATACCAACCGCGCTTGATCCAGCGATACAAGGATCACGTCGTCCCGGGCCTGATGAAGGAGTTCGGCTTCACGAACCCGATGCAGGTCCCGCGGCTCCAGAAGATCGTGTTGAACATGGGCCTCGGCGAGGCCGTGTCGAACGCGAAGATCGTGGACACCGCGGCGGCGGAGCTCACGATGATCGCCGGCCAGAAGCCGGTGATCACGCGGGCGAAGAAGTCGATCGCGAGCTTCAAGCTCCGCGAGAACCAGGCGATCGGCGCGATGGTCACGCTGCGGCGCGATCGGATGTGGGAGTTCACGGACCGCCTGATCAGCCTCGCGCTGCCGCGCGTCCGCGACTTCCGCGGCGTGAGCCGCAAGGCGTTCGACGGCCGTGGCAACTACACGCTCGGTATCCGCGAGCAAATCATCTTCCCGGAGATCAACTACGACCGGGTCGAGAAGATCAAAGGCATGAACATCACGTTCGTCACCACGGCGCGGACGGATGACCTCGGGCGAGCGCTCCTCGAGGGTCTCGGCATGCCGTTCCGGAAGAACTGAGGAAGACGATGGCTAGCACCCGCTTTTTCGCCAAGTTGTATGGCACCCCGAAGTTCAAGGTCCGGCACCGCAACCGCTGCAAGGTGTGTGGTCGCTCGCGCGGCTACTACCGCAAGTTCGAGCTCTGCCGCGTCTGCCTGCGCAAGTACGCGCTGCAGGGCGACATCCCCGGCGTCACCAAGTCGAGCTGGTAGGCAGGAGTAGATCATGTTGACCGACCCCATCTCCGACATGCTCGCGCGCATCCGCAACGCCGCCCTCGCGCGGCACGAGCGCACCGAGATTCCGCTCTCCAAGATCAAGGAGCGCATCGCCGGCATCCTCAAGCAGGAGGGCTACATCGACGACTTCCGCGTCGATCGTACCGGCCACGGCACGATCATCGTGGATCTCAAGTACGGCGGCGATCGCCAGAGCGCGATCGTGGGCCTCAAGCGCAAGAGCCGCCCGGGCCGTCGCGTTTACGTCGGCTACCGTGACATCCCGCGGGTCCACAACGGGATGGGCGTCGCGATCATGAGCACGTCGCGTGGCGTGATGAGCGACAAGACCGCGCGGGCGGAGAAGCTCGGCGGCGAGATCCTCTGCGAGGTGTGGTGATGACCACCGAACAGACCGAGGCGATGCGCGTCTCGCGTACCGGCAAGCGCTCCGTGGAGCTGCCCAAGGGCGTGACCGCGACCATCGACGGCGCGACCGTGAAGGTGAAGGGCCCCAAGGGCGAGCTCGAGCGCTCCTTCCACTCCGATGTCCGCATCGAGAGAGACGGAGACGCGCTCAAGGTCGTGGCGGCGGGCTCGCCGAAGGCGTTCGCGCAGTACCAGGGCCTCAGCCGCGCGCTCCTGCGCAACATGGTCCAGGGCGTCAGCGAGGGATACAAGTTGTCGCTCGACCTCTACGGGGTCGGCTATCGCGCGACGGTGACGCCCGGCGAGATCACGCTGGCTCTCGGCCTCTCGCATCAGATCAAGCACCCCCTGCACCCGAACGTGAAGGCGACGGTCGAGACGATCGACGAAGGCGGCACCAAGCGCCCGCGTCTGCACCTCGAGTCGCACGACAAGGAGGCGCTCGGCCAGACGGCGGCGCGCATCCGTTCCTACCGGCCGCCGGAGCCTTACAAGGGCAAGGGCGTGCGCTACACCGGCGAGCGAATCCGCGAGAAGGCCGGAAAAGCAGGAGCCTGACCATGAAGAACGTCGAGAGCCTCGCGCGACGCAAGAAGCGCATCCGCAAGAAGGTCAACGGCACGTCGGAGCGTCCGCGCATGAGCGTGTTCCGCACCGCGAAGCACATCTACGCGCAGGTCATCAACGACGAGACCGGCACCACGCTCGCGACCGCGTCCACGCTCAGCAAGGACGTGAAGGACAAGCTGTCGGGCGTGAACAAGACCGACGCGGCCAAGCTGGTGGGCGCGGCGATCGCGCAGGCCTGCAAGGGCAAGGGCGTCGAGAAGGTCGTGTTCGACCGCAACGGCTTCATCTACCACGGCCGCGTGAAGGCGCTGGCCGACGCGGCCCGCGAAGGCGGCCTGAACTTCTGAGCGAGCGCCGCGCCGCTAGCCAACCAACATCGGAACAGACATGCGACCCATCATCGATCCGAACTCGCTCGAAGACCTGCAGGAGCGGGTGATCCACATCAACCGTGTCGCGAAGGTCGTCAAGGGCGGCCGGCGGTTCAGCTTTAGCGCGCTCGTCGTCGTCGGTGACCAGAACGGTCACGTCGGCGTCGGTCTGGGCAAGGCGAACGAGGTCCCCGACGCGATCCGCAAGGGCAACGAGCGGGCGAAGAAGAACCTCATCCGCATCCCGCTCGTCGGCGGCACGATCCCGCACCGCATGCTCGGTCGCGCGGGCGCGGGTCGGGTGCTCCTGATCCCGGCCAGCCCCGGTACGGGCGTCATCGCAGGCGGCGCGGTCCGCGCGGTCGTCGAGGCGGCGGGCATCCGCGACGTCCTCTCGAAGATCATCGGGACCGCCAACCCGCACAACGTCGTCCACGCCACGATGGAGGCGCTCGCCTCGCTCGAGGCAGCCGAGGACGTCGCGCGTCGCCGGGGCGTGGCGCTCGACCTTCCGACTCAGCACGCTGCGCCGCAGCCGCCGGAGACGCCCGCGGAGGCCGGAGCATGAGCAAGAAACTCAAGGTGACACAGCTCCGGAGCTGGATCGGCCGGCCGGAGGCGCAGCGTAAGATCATGCGCGGTCTCGGCCTGCGCGGCCCGCACTCCGCGGTCGTGGTCGACAACACCCCGTCCTTTCGCGGGATGATCAAGAAGGTGCTCCACCTGGTGAACGTGGAGGAACACAGTGCCTAAGAAGTCGGAAACCAACGAGACGCCCGAGACGACGGACGTCCCGATCCTCTCGCGCTTGCGCGCGCCGGTGGGTGCGAACACGAAGCGTCTCCGCGTCGGTCGCGGCCTCGGCTCGGGGCTCGGCAAGACGGGTGGCCGCGGTCAGAAGGGCCAGAAGGCTCGTCAGCCGGGGCGCATCCACAAGCTGAACTTCGAGGGCGGTCAGATGCCGCTGGCCCGCCGCCTCCCGAAGCACGGCTTCAACAACATCTTCGCCAAGACCGTGGTCACGGTGAACGTGAAGGACCTCGCGCGCTTCGACGCGGGGGCGACGGTCGACGCGACCGCGCTCGTCGAGGAGGGGCTCATCAAGGGCCGCTTCGACGTGGTGAAGGTGCTCGGCGACGGCGAGCTCGACAAGAAGCTCACCGTCAAGGCGCACCGCTTCAGCGCCAGCGCCAAGGAGAAGATCGAGAAGGCTGGCGGCACCGTCGAGGTGGTGCCCGAGCGTCTCATCGACCCGGCGGGTGCCGAGGCTTAGGTTTCGTTCCCCCGTCCCCAGCCGCCGGCGAGCGCGACCCCGAATACTCTGCCGGCGCGAGGTGTACGAGCCCGCTCTGGCGCGCTCCTCGCCTCGGTAGCGAGAGCCCCTTAGCCCAGGATCACGATGAGCGCGTTTGCGAACATAGCGAAGATCCCCGATCTCCGGCGCCGCATCCTCTTCACGTTGGGGATGCTCGCCGTCTATCGCGTCGGGATCTTCGTCACCACGCCGGGCGTCGACCGCAACGTGATGCGGGAGTACGTCCAGCAGGGCGGCGGCTTCCTCGGGATGTTCAACCTCTTCAGCGGTGGCGCGCTGGAGCAGCTCTCGATCTTCGCGCTCGGCATCATGCCGTACGTCAGCTCGAGCATCATCCTCCAGCTGATGAGCGTCGTCGTGAAGCCCCTCGAGGAGCTTCGCAAAGAGGGCGAGGCCGGTCAGCGGAAGATCAACCAGTACACGCGCTACGGGACGGTGATCCTCAGCGTCATCCAGGCGTTGAGCATCGCGTTCTGGCTCGAGAGCTTGAACGGTCAGGTCGCGAGCGGCGACGTCGTGCACGACGCGGGCTGGGGCTTCCGCCTCCTCACGGTCGTGTCGCTGACGACGGGCACCGCCTTCATCATGTGGCTCGGCGAGCAGATCACCGAGCGCGGCCTCGGCAACGGCATCTCGCTCATCATCTTCGCCGGCATCGTCTCGAGCATCCCGGACGACTTCTTCCAGCTCTTCACGCAGGTGGAGATCGGGCAGGTCACGCCGGTCAACCTCCTGATGTTCGTCGGCGCCGCGATCGGTGTCATCGCCGTCATCTGCTTCTTCGAGCGCGGCCAGCGCCGCCTTCCCATCCAGTACAGCAAACGGATGGTCGGTCGGAAGCTCTACGGCGGTCAGACCTCGCACCTCCCGCTCAAGGTCAACATGAGCGGCGTCATCCCCCCGATCTTCGCGTCGTCGCTCCTCATGTTCCCGACCTACCTCGCAAACTATTTTGCGGACGACGGGACCGGTGACGTGAGCGACATCCAGCGCACGCTGAGCGGGTATCTCACCACGTTCAACGACATGATCTCGCCCGGGCGTTGGCAGTTCACCACGCTCTACGTGCTGCTGATCATCTTCTTCTGCTTCTTCTACACGGCGATCACGTTCCAGCCCGTCGAGGTCGCCGACAATCTGAACAAGCAGCACGCGCATATCCCGTCGGTGCGGCCCGGCAAGCAGACCGCCGACTACATCGATCGCGTGGTCACCCGCATCACGGTGGGCGGCGCGCTCTACATCGCGGCCGTGTGCACGGTGCCGGACTTCTTCCGCAACTTCCTCGACATCCCGGCGAGCGTCGCCCAGAGCTGGGGCGGCACCTCGGTGATGATCGTCGTCGGCGTCGCGCTCGACTTCGTCCAGCAGGTCGAGTCGCACCTCATCACGCGTCACTACGAGGGCCTCACCGGACCGGCGAGCGGTCGCATCCGCGCGCGGGGTCGGGCGTAGGACCATGGACGTGATCCTCTTCGGACCCCCCGGGGCGGGCAAAGGGACGCAGGCCAAGATCTTGGTCGAGCGCCTCGGCCTTCCCCAGATCTCGACGGGCGACATGATGCGCGCCGAGCGGGCGTCGGGGAGCGACCTCGGCAAGAAGTTCGACGAGTACATGACCAAGGGCTTGCTCGTTCCCGACGAGCTGGTGCTCGAGCTCTTCGCGAAGCGGCTCGCCGAGCCGGACGCGGCGAAGGGCGCGCTCTTCGACGGTTTCCCGCGGACCCTGCCGCAGGCGGAAGCGCTCGACGCTACGCTCGCGAAGCTCGGGCGGAAGGTCGACGCGGTCGTCGCGCTCCAGGTCGACGTCGAGTCGATCGTGGACCGGATCACGGGTCGGCGGGTCTGCGTCACCTGTGGACACACCTTTCACGTGCGCTATAGTCCGCCCCCTCCGTCCGGGGTGTGCCCTGAGTGCGGGGGGGAAATCGTCCAACGTTCGGACGACACCGAGGAGAAGGTCCGCACCCGAAACTCGGCCTATGAAGGCCAAACTCTGCCCATTTTGGCGCACTACGCCCCCGCCGGCGTCGTGAAGAAAGTGGACGGAGAAGGCTCGGTGGAGGAGATCACCGAGCGGATCATGCGGGCCCTCGAGTAGCGCTCGTCCGAGCCGACTTCGAGCCTCTGTGGACCCGGAATCCGGGTCATCCAACGGGCCATCGCGGCCCCTTCCGCGAGGAAACTCACCCACTGACCAAGCAGCGACCGACGAAAGCGAGCGAGCACGAGGGGATCATCGATGAGGCGCTACCGCGCGGCCTCTACCTGGTGCGGCTGGAAGATGGACGGAAGGTCCGAGCCGCCCTCAGCACCGAGGCCAAGCGAACCACGGTGACGGTCCTCCCCGGTGATCGCGTGAGGGTGGAGCTCAGCGCCACCGACCCCACGCGAGGCCGAATCCACGGACGGCTCTAGCTCCGAATCCGAGGTCTGAGAGAGCAG
This sequence comes from Sandaracinaceae bacterium, assembly GCA_050186575.1. Taxonomy (GTDB): domain Bacteria; phylum Myxococcota_A; class Polyangia; order Polyangiales; family Sandaracinaceae; genus JAUHXR01. Next base: position 12,322 of record JBFWYI010000009.1, read on the forward strand.
CACGAGAGCGGGGACACCATGAAAGTTCGACCGAGCGTCAAGAAGATGTGTGACAAGTGCAAGATCGTCCGCCGCAAGGGTGTCGTGCGGGTGATCTGCGAGAACCCCCGCCACAAGCAGCGTCAGGGCTGAAGGCTCAAAGGCGAAGAGAGAGACCCATGGCACGTATCAGCGGCGTCGACCTCCCCGGTCGTAAGCACATCTGGATCGCGCTCCAGTACATCTACGGGATCGGTCCCCACGTGGCGTCCGACATCTGCGACAAGGCGCAGATCCCGCGCGACAAGAAGGCGGACGATCTCGACGAGGGCGAGATCAAGAACATCCGCGAGGTCATCGAGGCCAACTACAAGGTCGAGGGTGACGCCCGTCGCGAGCGCGCGATGGCGATCAAGCGCCTGATGGACCTCGGCTGCTACCGCGGGCTCCGGCACCGCAAGGGTCTCCCGGTGCGCGGTCAGCGCACGCACACGAACGCGCGCACGCGCAAGGGTCCGCGCCGCGGCGCGATGCGGGCTCGCTGAGTCCGTTGGAATAGGGAAGAGTCATGGCCAAGCCCAAAGCACCGCGCGGCAAGAAGAAGGCGAAGAAGAACGTCGCCAACGGGATCGCGCACATCCAGTCGACGTTCAACAACACGATCGTCACGATCACCGACCTCAACGGCAACGTGGTGGCCTGGTCGTCGGCCGGCGCGCGCGGCTTCAAGGGCTCGCGCAAGAGCACGCCGTTTGCCGCGCAGCTCGCGGCCGAGGACGCGGCGGGCAAGGCGGCCGAGCACGGCATGCAGAGCGTCGCGATCTTCGTGAAGGGGCCGGGAGCCGGCCGCGAGTCCGCGCTGCGCGCGTTCCAGACCGTAGGGATGCGGGTCACCCTCATCCGCGACGTCACCCCGATCCCCCACAACGGCTGCCGTCCGCCGAAGCGACGGAGGGTCTGACCATGGCGCGTTACACCGGACCGGCCTGCAAGCTCTGCCGTCGGGAGGGCACCAAGCTCTTCCTCAAGGGCGAGCGCTGCTACACCGACAAGTGCTCTTTCGACCGTCGACCGTACCCGCCGGGGCAGCACGGTCAGCGCCGCATCAAGTTCACCGAGTACGGCATCCGTCTGCGTGAGAAGCAGAAGGTCCGCCGCATCTACGGGATGCTCGAGCGCCAGTTCCGCGGTTACTTCGCGAAGGCGGACCGCACGAAGGGCGTCACGGGCGAGAAGCTCCTCGGGCTCCTCGAGCGCCGCCTCGACAGCGTGGCGTACCGGCTCGGCTTCGCGTGGACGCGCGCCGACGGCCGCCAGCTCGTGCGCCACCGCCACGTCCAGGTGAACGGCAAGACGGTCAACATCCCGTCCTACCTCGTGCGCCCGGGAGACGTGGTCTCCATCAAGGAGCGCAGCAAGCAGAAGGTCCGCGTGCAGGGCGCCCTCGCGGGTGTCGATCGCCGCGGGGTCCCGGAGTGGCTCGAGCTCGATCGCGAGAAGCTCACCGGCACCGTGAAGACCATGCCCAATCGTGAAGAGATCACGCTGCCCATCCAGGAGCAGCTCATCGTCGAGTTCTACTCTCGCTAGCCCGGAGCACAGTCGCCATGGCCGATTCCCAGACGCAGTTCATCGCCAAGAATTGGCGGGACTTGATCAAGCCGCGCAGCGTGCCGGTCGATCAAGACTCGTTGACCGGTTACTACGGCAAGTTCGTCTGCGAGCCGCTCGAGCGGACGTTCGGGACGACGCTGGGCAACGCGCTCCGTCGCGTGCTGCTCAACTCGCTGCAAGGCGCAGCGATCACCGCCATCAAGATCGATGGCGCGCTCCATGAGTTCACCTCGGTGCCCGACGTCGTCGAAGACGTCACGGACATCGTGTTGAACCTCAAGGAGGTCGTGGTCCGGGCGCACACGCCCAAGACCCACACCGTCCGCATCGAGAAGGAAGGTCCGGCCGTCGTCACCGCAGGTGACATCCAGACGAACGACCAGATCGAGATCCTCAACCCCGACCACGTGATCTGCACGGTGGCGAAGGGTGGCCGCTTCAACGCGGAGCTCACGATCAACGTCGGCCGTGGCTACGTCCCGGCGGACCGCAACAAGCAGCCGGGTCAGCCGATCGGGACGATCGCGATCGACGCGCTCTTCTCGCCGGTCCGCAAGGTGAACTACACGGTCACCAACGCGCGCGTCGGTCAGATCACCGACTACGACAAGCTCACCCTCGAGGTGTGGACGAACGGCTCGGTCGCTCCCCAGGACGCCGTCGCCTTCGCGGCGAAGATCCTCAAGGAGCAGCTGACCATCTTCATCAACTTCGAGGAGGAGGACGAGAGCCTCCTTCGTATCGAGAGCGAAGAAGAGCCGCTGAACGAGAACCTCTTCCGTTCGGTGGAAGAGCTCGAGCTCTCGGTCCGCAGCGCGAACTGCCTGCAGAACGCGAACATCCACATGATCGGTGAGCTCGTGCAGCGCACCGAGGCCGAGATGCTCAAGACGAAGAACTTCGGCCGCAAGTCGCTCAAGGAGATCAAGGAGATCCTTGCCGACATGGGGCTGAGCCTCGGCATGAAGATCGACAACTGGCCGCAGATGCTCGAGCGCTGGAAGGCGCAGCAGGCGAGCGGCTGATCCGCGCTAGCGCGAGACGGAAAGCAGAGAGCCATGCGGCACCAGAAAGCCGGCCGAAAGTTCGGCCGCAACACCTCGCATCGCCGAGCGATGTTCCGCAACCTCGCGGGCAACCTCGTGCTGCACGAGCGCATCGAGACGACCGAGGCGAAGGCCAAGGAGCTCCGTCGCATCGCGGAGCGTCTCATCACGCGCGCGGCGCGCCTCGAGGACGACCTCGTGGTCGACGTGAGCAAGCTCGGTGACGAGGAGAAGCACCGCGTCCTCTCGCGTCGGACGCACGTCCAGCGCGAGCTCGCGAAGTTCCTCCCCATCCGCGGCACGCGCATGAACGACGAGGGCGAAGAGATCGAGGTCAACCTCGTCTACAAGCTCTGCCACGAGATCGCGCCGCGTTACCTCGAGCGCATCAAGAACGACAAGGGCGGCGGCTACACCCGCATCACCAAGATGCTGCCGCGCAAGGGCGACAACGCCCCGATGGCGCTCATCGAGCTCCTCGACTGAGCTCCTCGACTGAGGCTCCTCGGCTGTGTGACCCTCGTCGCCCGAAGAGACGGCCGCCGGCACCCGCCGCGCGGCCGTTTCGCATTTGGTTGGGTCGCCTGATCAGAGGGCGCCGAATACGCCGACGACCGCCCCGTCCGAACGCTCGGTCGGCGTGATGTACGGCGCAATGAACGTGGCGGACTCGCTCTCGCTCGTCCGACGCTCGCCGGAGCGCGAGACGTCGTAGCCGAGGGCGGCGCCGAACGTCGCGAGGCCGACCCCGAGCGCGGCCCCGATCGGCGCGCTCAGGAGACCATCGTTGGTGGCGAAGCCGAGGAGGATGCCGCTGCCGAAGCCGATCGCGGCGCCGAGGTAGGCCATCCCGAGCGAGGCAAAGAAGTTGCCAGTGCCCCCCTGCCCGTTGCCCGCCATCCACACCGCGAGCGCGGCGCCGAAGGGAGCGACGCTCGGTGCGCCGATCGCTCCGACGAGGAGGCCTCCCGTCACCGGGCCGATGAGGAAGACGTCTCCGGAGCTCTCCTCGTAGAAGATCGACGCGCCGATCGCGGCGCCCAGTCCGGCCCCCGCGCCGCCCCCCGCGAGGAGCCCCAGCCATGCGTACCCGTAGAGCCCCGCCAGCCCCGGCCCTTCGTCGTGGTCCGCGTTCACGTCGCGGAGCGGCTCCCACCCCGACGTGGGGGGCTCGCTCACGCTGGGGGAGGAGAGCTCCGCGGCCGGCTGCGCGAGGGCGAGCGCCGGAGTCAGGGAGGCGACCGCGAGCGTCGCGAGGGCGAGGGCGCGTGGCATGGGCTTCTCCAGAATCGTCGCAACGATCGCGCCAGCCACCCGAGGTGACAAGTTCGCGCGCGCGGACGCCGACGGCGATGGCGACATACGCGCGGTGCGCCACCGCGGTCCGCCGCGTGGCACAACTCGACCGCTCACGGCCAGGTCGCTTCGAGCGCGCGTCCGACTCCCACCGAAGACCACGCGGCCCGCGCGGCCCGGACCGCGTCGCGTACCTTTGCGAGGTCGATGTCTGGAGGCTCGACCCCGAAGTCGCCGCACAGCTCGCGCACGCGCGCCCCGAGCGCCTCGGTCGTCAGGCTCTCGTCGAGCCACGGCGCAGCGGCCAACGCCTCGCTCCGCATCACGCCCTCGACGTCGCCTCCCAGCGCTGCGTACCGCTCGCGCACGGTCCCGCCAGCTCGGTTCGCCGCTCGGTTGATCCGCGCGAGGTCCGCGCCCGCTGCGACGCTCGCGTAGATCCCGTCGCTCATCCCGAGCGCGCGCTCGATCGCGAGGTGCACGAGGTCGTGCGGCATCCCGCGCGGCCCATAGCTCGGGAAGGACCAGCTCGCTTCGGTGCCGTCGGTCCTCATGATGTATACGCGATCTGTCTTGTCGCCCTTCACGACGCTGATCCGCATGCGGCGCCCTCGATGGGGCAAGGTGGCGCGGGATCGCGCTCGGAACAAGCGAGGGCGGTCGCGAGGGCGGTCGCTCAGTAGCCGGGGGCGGTCGAGTCGGCGAGCGTGACGTCGAAGCCGTCGTCGAGCGTGCGTTCGCCGCCGGCGAGCTCCCACGCGGGATCCGAGTCGGCCGGCGTCTCCTCGACGCTCGGCGTCGTCGCGATCGACGTCTCGCTCGGGCCGACGAGCGAGCGCGCGCCACGCCACACGCGCGGCGCGAACGAGAGCGTCGCGCCGAGGAGGCTCAACACGAGCGCGGCGAGCAACAACGCGTTCGACCGGCCGCCGCTCGGGTCGCTCAGGATCGAGTGAGGCTCGGCGCTCTGTGCGGCGAGGACGTCCCGCGCGCGCGGGTCCCCGACCGACGCCATGTAGTGCGCCTCGTCGTATACGCCGCTCGCGCGCATGCGCTCTGTGCGGAGCAACTCGGCGTGGCGTTCCCAGGTCGAGCGGGCGGGGCTCTCGGGGGCGACGCGCGCCGCTCGGAGCAACGCCGCACGCGCGCCGTCGACATCGCCGCGCGCCTCCGCCACCTCCGCCCATCGCGCGTAGCCGCTCGCCACGGTGTCGCCCTCGCCGGGCTCGACGACCCGGGCGAGAACGTCGTCGTACCGCGCGCGCATCGTCTCGAGATCGCCGGCGTCCGCCGCCGCGCGACCTTCGTCGAGCGCCGCGCGCACCGGCGCGAGGCGCTGCTCATCGAGGTGGGCGACGAGCGCCTCGCTGACCCGACCGGCGGCCCACTCGGCCGGCGCGTGCTCGCCCGTGCCGTTGCGATACGCGGTCCGGAGCACCCAAATCGCGTTGCCTCCATACTCGTCGATCGCCCAGCGCGCCGCCGTGCGCACGTCGCGTCGCGGATGGCCGAGGTAGCTCACGATCACGCGCATCGCGCTCTGGACGTGGAGCGTGCCGTAGGCGCGGAGCACGTCTCCGATCTGCTCTTCAGGGAGCGCGGGGATCGCGCGGCCGGGGTCGTCCGCGCCGAGCTCGTCGCTCGCCCAGGCGCCCCAGCGTCGGGTGTTCGGCTGGTCGGCCCGGCGCGCGTAGAGGCACACCGCGAGCAGGTCGGTCCCACGCTCGCGCACCCAGTTGCGCGCCTCGGGCATCCACAGCCCTCCGTCGGCCGCGACGAGCGGAAACACGGCGCGCCGCGCGTCGAGCGTCCCGATCGCGTCGAGCGCGCGCCACAGCAACGCGACTTCCGCCATCTTGCGCACCATCCCGCGTTCGGTCGCGCGGTGCCGTTGCCCGAGCTCGAGCAGCGCGCCGCGCGCCGTGTCGATGCGCACCATCGCGCCGGTGCGCTCGTCGACGATGCGGCCGCGCGTGCGGAACCGCGTGAGGATGTCGGTCGCCCAGCGCCGCTCGGGTCGGCCGAGGTGGACGCGCTCGGCGCGCGCGCTCAGCGCGGGGATGTACTCGGGCCCGAGCGTGCCGAGCGCGGCGTACGCCGACTCGCGCATCGACGCGTCATCCGAGGCGACCTGCTCGAGCCATTCCTCGAGCTGGCGCTCGTTTCCGCCGTCGTCGTCCTGCGCGCTCGCGCGTCCGCCCGCGAGCGCGAGCGCCGCGAGCGTGAGCGCGACGACGGCGCGTCGCGCCGAAGGAGGGAAGACCCCGAACCGACCCCTCAGGGGACGATGCGGAACTTCGCGAACTCGCCGGTGTAGCTGCGCCATCGGGTCTCGACCTTGTCGACCCGCGCGGTCGCCGGACCGGTCTGCGCCCACGCGAGGAAGTCCTTCACTTGGTCCTCCTCGCCCTCGGCCACGAGCTCCACGGCGCCGTCGTTCCGGTTCTTCACCCAGCCGGTCAACCCGAGCTGGCGTGCCTCGCGCTGCGCGGAGGCCCGGAAGTAGACGCCCTGAACCCGTCCCCGAACGACGAGGTGAATCTGCTTGAGTGCCATGCGGCTCCTCCTCCTACCCCGCGGGCGGTCGACCGCCAAGAAATCCGCGGATCCCACCCACTTGCGGGTGGCCGGGCGATCCACTACATCTCCCGACCCCCCGCCGCCAGCACGCGTGGTGGGGACGAGAGGCAAGAGCCATGAAGCCCGAGATTCATCCCCAGTACAACGAGGTCACCGTCTCCTGCGCGTGCGGCGCCTCGTGGACGACCCGCTCCACCGCGGAGTCCTACACCGTCGACATCTGCAGCGAGTGCCACCCGTTCTACACGGGGAAGCAGCGCATGGTCGACACCGCGGGCCGCGTCGAGAAGTTCCGCCAGCGCTTCGAGAAGAAGCAGGAGCTCCAGAAGGGCAAGAAGAAGAAGGGCGCCGCCTCGGCCGCCCCCGCTGCGGCTGCCCCGACGGAAGAGACTCCCGCGTCCTGAGCCCCGGCGTCGCCGGAGCCCGCGCGCTCGCCATCCCTCCGAGACGGGCGCGGCGTGGACGCGCGCTGTATGGTTGCGCCTTGTCCAGGGAGCTGAGGGTCAGCCGGTGAGCGAACAGAACAAGCCGTACATCGGCGGTCAGGCGGTGCTCGAGGGCGTGATGATGCGCGCCCCTGGCTGCATGTCGGTCGCCGTCCGCAAGCCGGACGGATCGATCGCGATCTCGGAAGGCCCGTTGCCCGCCAAGCTCAACCGCTTCGGCAAGGTGCCCGGGTTGCGCGGCATCTTCACCCTCGTCGAGTCGATGACGCTCGGGTATCGCGCGCTCAACTTCAGCGCCGAGCAGCAGCTCTCCGAGGAAGAGAAGAAGGAGCTCGAGGGCAAGGGCGGCGGTGGCGCCGCGTGGCTCAGCATCCTGTTCGCCATCGGGCTCTTCATCGCGTTGCCTCAGTTCGCGACGGCCGGCGCCGGTACGCTGTTCGGCATCGAGCTCGACGTCCACGACTGGCGCTTCCACGCGATCCGAGGCGGCGTGAAGCTGCTCGTGTTCACGCTGTACCTGGTGTTCATCAGCCAGTTCAAGGACGTGAAGCGCGTCTTCCAGTATCACGGCGCCGAGCACAAGACGATCTACGCGTACGAGGCCGGCCTCGAGCTCACGGTCGAGAACGTACGCAAGCAATCGACGTTGCATCCGCGGTGCGGCACCACGTTCCTCATCGTCGTGATCTTCATCTCGGTGGTGCTCGGCATCCTCGTGACGCCGCGCGTGATCCCACAGGGGATCCCGTTCTGGCTCGGTCACGTCCTGAACGTCGGCGTCTATGTCGCGCTGATGCCGCTCATCGCGGCGGTGAGCTACGAGCTCCAGCGCGTGAGCGCGCGCTTCTTCACCAAGGGTCCCCTGCGGGTGTTCCTGTGGCCGGGCTTCCTCTTCCAGAAGATCACGACCCGCGAGCCCACCGACGACCAGATCGAGATCGCGATCGCCGCGATGCGGACCGCGATGTGGCGCGAGAAGGCGGGCGAGGCGGTGGCGGCGCCCGCGGAGCCGGTCTACTTCCCGAGCTTCGAGGGGTTCCTCGAGGGCCTGCCCACCCTGCGCTCGAGCGGCTCCGCGTCGGCGTCCTGAGCTCTCCGCGGCGACGTATCTCGTCGCCGCTCCACCCGCGCAGCGAGACCATGCTCCCCATCGACAAGCTCGACTCCCTCAAGGTGCGCTTCGCCGAGCTCGAAGAGCTGCTCTGCCAGCCCAACGTGCTCTCGGACACCGCGCGGCTGACCTCGCTCAACCGCGAGCGGAGCGATCTGAGCGACGTCGTCAGCGCCTACGATCGATACCGCGACGTGAGCGCCCGCCTCGCCGAGGACAAGGAGGCGCTCGCCGACCCGGAGCTGCGCGAGCTCGTGCTCGAAGAGATCCCGCAGCTCGAAGCCGAGGTGCAGGAGCTCGAGGCGAAGCTCCAGCTGCTGCTCCTCCCGAGCGATCCGAACGACGCGCGCAACACCATGCTCGAGATCCGCGCAGGCACGGGCGGCGAGGAGGCGGCGCTCTTCGCGAGCGATCTCTTCCGCATGTATCAGCGCTACGCGGATCGCATCGGGTGGAAGCTCGAGGTGCTCAGCACGAGCGACGCGGCGGCGGGCGGGTTCAAAGAGATCATCGCGATGGTGACCGGTGACAAAGTGTATTCCCAGCTTCGGTTCGAGGGCGGCGTGCACCGCGTGCAGCGCGTGCCGGCGACGGAGAGCCAGGGCCGCATCCACACCAGCACCGCGACCGTCGCCGTGTTGCCGGAGGCGGACGAGGTCGACGTCCACATCGATGACGGCGACCTCGAGTTCCAAGCGACGGGCTCGGGCGGCCCCGGCGGTCAGCACGTCAACACGACGAACTCCGCCGTGATCATCAAGCACATCCCGAGCGGCATCATGGTGCGCTGCCAGGACGAGCGCTCACAGCACAAGAACCGCGCGCGCGCGATGCAGATCCTGCGGGCGAAGCTGCTCGAGCGCGAGCAGGCCGCCGCCCACGCGAGCGAGGCGGCGGAGCGTCGCGGGATGGTGGGGAGCGGCGAGCGTTCGGAGAAGATCCGCACCTACAACTACCCGCAGAACCGGATCACCGATCACCGCATCGGGCTCACGCTGCACAAGCTCGACCAGGTCATGCAGGGCGACCTCGACGATCTCTTCACGGCGCTGCGCAACGATCACCAGGCGACGCTGCTCGAAGCCGAGCGGCACTGACCTACGGTCGCGGCGGCCGGAAGTCACACGCGCCGTCGCAGCCGGTGGGATTACACGGATCGTTGGCCGCACGAGGGCACGCGAGACACGCGTCTTGCGTCGATGGATCGCTCGTCGTCTACGCGGGCGACCAGCATGCCGGCCATCGGGCCGACCGATGGGCACCGCTCGGACGCCTCAGAGCGGCTGCATCTCCTCGCAGTCGACGCTGTCGGTGAGCACGCCGACATTCGCGCGCCACTCCGAGCCGTCGACCACCTGATTCCATCGCGGCTCGGTCACCGTGCACGTCTCGGTGTCCGCGCCCTCGATGCGGAGGTGCAAGGTGTACGTCTCGTTGCGGGCTCCGGCCCGCGTGCAGCCGATCGTGGCGCATCCGCTGACCTGTGGCGTGGGCCAGCTCGGCGCGGGGCTCGTGCCTTGGCCCTCGGACACCGCGTCCTCGACGCGCGACCAGCGGTCGATCGTGTAGTTGCAGTAGTCGGCGTAGGTCGGCTCGCTCCGAAAGCGCGGTCGGCAGTCCTGCTCTTGTCGGAACGTGCCGTCCCCGTTGTCGACGTTTCGCGTCGTGCACTCTTGGCCGTCTTGGACCTGACGACTTCCGCGCTCGCGTTGAGCTCGTGAGGTGACGCGCGCGCCGGCGGGGAGCGAGTCGCAGAACGCGGAGTCGGTGTCCGTCTGGAAGCGCTCGACGGTGATCGTGCGCCGCCACGAGTGATGGTCGACGGTGACCGACTGCTCGCGCTTCCAGAACATCGCGACGCCGCCGAGCACGCAGCAGCCGAGCACGAGGACGCCGAGCACGCCGAGCACCCACGGCAGCGCGCTCCGCTTCTTCGGTGGCGGCGTCGGAGCGAGCCCCATCGCCGGGGCGGCGGGGCCGATCTGCGCGACGGGGGCGGCGTCGGCGAGCTTCGCGACCGCGGCGGCGCCTTCTAGCGGCGAGCCACACTGCCCGCAGTTGTGCGCGGCGGCGGACGCGGGCGCTCGACACGCCGGGCACGTCAGGTCGGCGCCGACGAACGGGTGATCCTGGACCGCGACCTTCTGGTCCTCGGGAGGGAAGTAGCGCTTGTCGGGCTGCTGGGGCGCGCCGCAGTTGGGACAGTGGCGGTGCGTCAGACCGAGGTTCTTGGTCTGGCCGCAGTAGCTGCAGTCCCAGAACATCTCGTACACGGGGGCCTGAGTCATGCGTCGGGCGATGGTATCGCGTCGACGTCGCGCGGAGGAGCGCTTCGAGGCATCGCTACGGCGTAAACATCTCGTGCATCTCTCCGGTCGTGCGGGGATCGACGGTGAGGTAGTTGATCGTCGGGCTGCTCCCGTTGTCGCAGCTGATGAGGCTGTTTGGGATCGTGCTCATCCCGTTGAACGTCGAGTTGTAGACGTTGACCACCGCGGTGGAGCAGTTCGAGAACCAGAAGATGCTGCCCTCGCCCCAGCCGCCGTCGTTGTGGAGGTTCGAGTCGACGAGGTAGTGCGGGCCGCTCTGCCAGTAGCGGATGCCGCGGTTGCCGCGGCCCTCGATGGTGAGGCGTACGAACTGCGAGATCTGCGCCTTGTTGTCGATCGCGCCGTCCGCGTTCCAGTTCCGGATCGTGAGGTCCTCGGCGTAGATCGCGTTCGAGTCGTCCAGCACGAGCCCGTCCTTGTTCGTCTCCGAGTAGCTGATCCACATCGGCCAGTTCGGCTCGACCACCACGTTGGCCATGAACAGATCGACGCCCGGCGCGCCCGACGTCTGGACGCCGCCGCCGAACGCGTCGCCGCTCACGAGGTCGTGGATGAGCACGTCGACGAAGCCGACCTCGCGGCGATCGGGCGCCATCGCCTCGCGGACGTCGAACGCGTACTTCGCGCAGCACGCGTCCGCGTCGTGCACGAGGGCCGGCGTCTCGACGCGCGTGCGCGTGGTGATGGTGCCCGTGATGTCGGGGTCCGACGCGAAGTGCATGCGGATCCAGTCCGCCGCGCTGCCAGCCGGCGGTGGACCTCCCGCGTCGGCGCCACCACCCGGTCCCGCATCGCCTCCGCCGAGTCCTGCGTCGGTCGATCCCCCGGGGCCGGCGTCCTCGCCCGCGCCGGGTCCCGCGTCGCCGCCGCCGCCGCGTCCCGCGTCGATGCCTGGCGACGGACCGGCGTCCTCGCCGCCGTCGGTCATGCCGTCACAACCGGATGCGACGAGGCTCGCGGCGAGCAGCGCGAGAGCGGACGTGAGCGGGGTGCGGGTCATCGATGCCTCCGTCGCCCACCTTGGCAGAGCCTCGGACGCGCGACTGTCATCTCGTTTGCGCGCGTGCCACGGAGCCGGCGGCGCGTATAGAGTCTCATGCTCGCTCGCATGCTTCCAACGTCGCCCGGTCCCTCGACGCTCGCCAGCCTCGCCCTAGGCGTGGTGCTCCTCGGCTGCGGAGCCGACGACCCGCCGACCCGGTCGACCCCGTCCGAGCCCGAGCCCACCCGCGAGGCGGCGCCCGAGGCGGAGGAGTCCGAGATCGCGGTGCAGACCGCGCGAGGGCGCGCGGACGCGGTCCAGCTCGCCGAGGCGTTCGTTCGCGATCAGGCGTACACGGATCTCGAGCCGCTCATCCGCGCGCCTCTCGTCCCCGAGCCGATGGAGCGCACCCCGCCGAGGGCGGAGGAACGGCGCGGGACGCTGTACGCGCGGGCGATCGACGCGAGCCAAGCCGGCGATGGCTGGATGGTGTTCTTCCGCTACCTGAGCGGACGCGCGGGTCTCGGGCGCGCGGTCCAGGTGCACGCCGACGGGCGCTGCGAGATGGTGCACCAAGAGGCGCACGTCGGCGCCGAGCGCACGCCCATCGAGGTGGTCGGACGGATCATCAGCCTCCCGGGAGTGACCGCCCACTGCGGCGTGCTCCACACCGCGGTGGTCGTCGACTACCAGGTGCTGCGCGTCGAGCGCGGGGACTACCCGGAGCCGTACGCGATGGTGATCGTCGCGTGCCCGGAGCTCGCGCGCCCGTCCTACGATGCAAGCTCCGGTGACGCCGGTCCGCTCCGGCTCGGTCTCGTCCACCGCCTCACGCTCGCGCCGCACGTTCCACCCATCACCGGTGGCCTCTCGATCGACGATCCGAACCGGAACCCGACGTTCCACCGCTACTGGGCGGAGCGCATCGACATGGCGAGCGCGCCCTGACGCTCAGAGGTCCCGCACGGCGAGGGCGGACAGCAACTTTTCGTGCAGTCCACCAAAGGCCCCGTTCGACATGAGCACGACCACGTCGCCCTTCCGTGCGACGTCCACGATCCGCGCGAGCACCGCGTCGAGCGTCTCCGGCGCCTCGGCCTGCGTGCCGCGCTCGGTGATCCGCCGCGCCAACGCGGAGGTGTCGAGCCGCTCCTCCTTCGCGATCTCGGGTCGACCGACCGGCGCGAGGATCGCGAGGTCGCAATCGTCGAACGCCTCGACGTAGGCCTGCTGATGAAGGGCCCGCGACGCGGTGGCGCTGCGCGGCTCGAACGCGCAGATCAGGCGAGCGTTCGCGTGGCGCTTGCGGAGGCCCGACAACGTCTCGCGCACCGCGGTCGGGTGATGTGCGAAGTCGTCGTAGACGAGCACGCCGTTCGCGTCGCCGATCAGCTCTTGGCGTCGCCTCACGCCGCCGAACGTGCGGAGCGCGCCGATGAGGCCGTCGAGGGGAGCGCGCGTCGCCTCGGCCGCGAGCGCCATCGCGGCCGTCGCGTTGAGCACGTTGTGGGCGCCGCTCAGCGGGCTGACGATCCGCGGCGTCGCCGAGCCCCCGATGAACAGCTCGAACGGCTGCCAACCCGCGCTGCTCTGGATCGGCGCGGCGAGCCACGTGACGTCGGCGTCGGCCGTCTCGTCGGTGCTCAGCGCGTAGTAGACGACGCGGCACCGCGCCTCCTTCGCGACGGCGCGCACTTCGGGGCTGCCGGCCCACGCGACCAGCAGGCCGTCCTCGGGCAGGTCGCGGACGAACCGGACGAACGCCGCGCGATAGCTCTCGAGCGTCGGGTAGATGTCGATGTGATCGTGCTCGACCGAGGTGAGGATCGCGGCGTGCGCGCGGTAGTGCCAGAGCTTCGGCGTCTTCTCGAAGAACGCGGTGTCGTACTCGTCGCCCTCGATCACGAACGGCCCGCCCGGTCGTCCGATCGCAAAGCTCGTGTCGAAGTCCACCGGGACCCCGCCGAGCAACATCCCAGGGTGCTTGCCGGTGCGCTCGAGCAGATACGCGAGGAGCGTGCTCGTCGTCGTCTTGCCGTGCGTGCCGGCCACGACGAGGGGGACGCGGTCGCCCAAGAACAGCTCGGCGAGCGTGTGCGGGAAGGTGGAGACCCGCAAGCCTCGTTCGATCGCCGCGGCCGCCTCGGGGTGGTCCTTCCGACAGACGTTGCCGACCACCACGAGGTCGGGCGCCGGCTCGAGGTTCTTCGCGTCGTAGCCGACGATCGTCTCGACGCCCCACCGTTCGAGCGCGGGGCCCATCGGCGGATCGAACGCGCGGTCCGATCCCGTCACGCGATGGCCGGCCGCGCGCAAGAGCCCCGCGAGCGAGCCCATCCCGGTCCCCGCGACGCCGATCAGGTGGACGTGCATCTCAACCGATGAGCTTCTCGACCGTCGCCCGCGCGCGTCCCTCGATCATCTTGTCGAGGAGCTCCCTTACCCTCGGGTGCGCGTCGATCACGCGTTGGATGCGGTGCGCCTCGAACGCGAGGAGCTGCGTCGGCTCGATCGCCCGCACGCTCGCGGTGCGCGCGCTGCCGGTGAGCACCGAGACCTCGCCGATGCACGCCCCGCGGCCGAGCTCGGCGAGGTGGATCGATCCCTTCTCGCCGCGCGTCGTCTCCACCGCGACCTTGCCGCGCATGACGAGGTACATCGTCGAGCCTTCCTCGCCTTGCTGCATGATCGTCTCGCCCTCGTCGTAGGCGATGACGTAGCCGCTCTCGATCAGGTGTCCGCGCCCCTGGTCGTCGAGCGACTTGAAGAGGTGGCTGGTGGCGACGATCTCCGCGATGTCGGCGAGGAGCGCCTCGCGCTCGGCCGTCTCGAGGGGCCGACCGCGCGGCGGGATGAACGACGGGACGTGCGCCACGACCGCGATCCTAGCCTTCGCGCGGTGGGGCCGACAAATACGCGGCGGTTACGTGGGGCGATCAGCGCCGGCGGCGGATCGGGATCGGGACCAGCCGCGGCGGAGGTGCCACGAGGTCGTCGATCGCGTCGAGCACACCCTTGACCACTTCGCTCACCACCTCGCCGAGAGTCTTCTTGGGCTCTTTGGGCTTTCGAGGAGGGGGAGGATCCGTGCGACGACTCACGAGCTTCACTATGGGGAGGTCACCCCAAAGATCAAGAGTGACTTTTTCGTCGCTCAGCTTCGCGGCTGTTTTTCGAAGGTGAACTGGTCTTCTTTCACACCGACCTCGATGATGTCGCCCGCCGTGTAGCCGCCGCGGAGCAGCGCCTCGGCCAGCGGGTCCTGCAGGTTCTTGAGGATCACCCGCTTGAGTGGGCGCGCGCCGAACGACGGCTCGTAGCCGAGGTCGACGAGGTGATCCTTGGCCGCGTCGGTGACGCGGATGTCCACGCGCTTGTCGGCGAGCAGCCGCGAGAGGGCCTTGAGCTGGATGTCGACGATGCCGCGGAGGTCCTGTTTGCTCAGCGGATCGAAGATGATCGTGTCGTCGATCCGGTTCAGGAACTCGGGACGGAAACAGGCGTGGAGCTGCTGATTGAGCTTCTCGCGCAGCTCCTCGTTGGTGCCCTCGTGGTTGAGGATCACGTGACCGCCGACGTTGCTCGTCATGATCACGACGGTGTCGCTGAAGTGCGCCATGCGGCCGCGCGAGTCGGTGAGCCTTCCGTCGTCGAGCACCTGCAGGAGAATGTTGAAGACGTCGGGGTGCGCCTTCTCCATCTCGTCGAAGAGCACCACGCTGTACGGAGTCTTCCGCACCGCTTCGGTGAGGAAGCCGCCTTCGTCGCTGTCGACGTAGCCGGGCGGCGAGCCGAGGAGGCGCGCGACCATGTGCTTCTCCATGAACTCGCTCATGTCGAGGCGGGTCAGCGAGTGCTCGTCGTCGAACAGGAACTCCGCGAGCGCCTTGGCGAGCTCCGTCTTGCCGACGCCGGTCGGGCCGAGGAACAGGAAGCTGCCGATCGGTCGGCGAGGATCCCGTAAGCCCACCCGGCCGCGCCGCACCGCCTTGCTCACCGCGATCACCGCGGGGTCCTGACCGACCACGCGCTCCTGCAAGCGGGCTTCCATCTTCAGGAGCTTGTCCGCTTCGCCCTCGAGCATCCGCGACACCGGGACGCCGGTGGTCGCCGCGACGACGTCGGCGACGTCGGCCTCCACCACCTTGTCGCGCACCAGCGCTTCTTCCTCGGGCGGCGCGTCGGGGAGGCTCGCCTCGGCGTCGGCGAGCCTCTTCTCGAGGAGCGGGATCGTTCCGAACCGCAGCTCGCCGGCCTTGCCGTGGTCCTCGGCGCCGCGCGCCTGGTCGTACTCGCGCTGCGCCGCCGCGAGCTCCTCGCGCATGCGCCGCACGTCGCTCATCCGCGAGAGCGCGCCCGTCCAGCGGGCGCGAGCCTGCTCGACCTTGGGCGCGAGCTCGAGCACCTCGGCCTCGATCTTCGCGCGCGCCTCGATCGAGTCGGCGTCCGTGTCGTCCTCGAGGCTCGCGGACTCGACGCGCAGGCGCTCGAGCCGGCGCTCCATCGCGTCGACCGCCGCGGGCACGCTCTCCATCTCCACGCGCACGCGCGCGGCCGCCTCGTCGATCAGATCGATCGCGCTCTTCGGGAGCTGGACGGTCGGCACGTAGCGCCGCGCGAAGCGGACCGCCGCCACCAACGCGGGGTCCGTGATGCGCACGCCGTGGTCCATCTCGTAGCGCGAGACCACGCCGCGCAGGACCGCGATCGCCTCGTCGGCGGTCGGCGGCTCCACCGGGATGGGCACGAAGCGCCGCGACAGGGCCGGGTTCTCGTCGAACGCCTTGCGCATCCCGTCGGTCGTCGCGATGCCGATCGCGCGCACCTCGCCGCGCGAGAGCGCGACGCTGAACAGATCGGCGGCTCCGCCCTGCGCGCCATCGCCGATCAGGCTCTGGAGATCGGGAACCACGAGGATCACCTCGCCGCCGGCGTCGCGCACCGCGTCGAGCAGCCCGCGCATCCGCTCCTCGAGCTGACCGCGGAGCTTCGCCCCCGCCACCAGCGCGCCGAGCTCGAGCGACACGAGCCGCCGCTCCGCGAGCATCTTCGGCACGTCGCCGACCGACATGCGCATCGCGAGCGCGCGCACGATCGACGTGCGGCCGACCCCCGGCTCGCCGACGAGGAGCGGGTTGTTCTCGCGGCGTCGCGCGAGGACCTGGAGGATCCGTCGGAGCTCGGCGTCACGACCCACCACCGGATCGAACTTTCCTTGCGACGCCATGCGCGTGAGATCGCGGCCGTAGAGCTCGAGCGGGTTGCCCTGCTCCGTCGTCGCGCTGCTCGGGCTCGTTCCCGCGGCCCCGCTCGGGCTCGCGGCGTACGACGCACTTTGCGACGCAGCGGCGCGCAGGATCGGGGCGCTCAGCCCGACCGAGCGCAACACGCGGTGCACGGGACCCGACGTCTCCTGCGCCGCCGCGACCAAGAGGTGCGCGACGGAGACCTTCGCCCCGCCCGCGCGCGCGGCCTCGCCCTCGGCGCGGCTCAACAGATCGAGCATGCGCGGCGAGAGGTAGGAGACCGAGCCGCCCGTGCGGGGCAGCTTGCGGACCTCCGACTCGGCCTCGAGCAACAGGTCCGTGGGGTCGCTGCCCGCGCGCTTGATCGCGTCTTGCACCGTCTCGGTGCCCTCGACCAACCGGTACAAGAGATGGAGCGGCTCGACCTCCGAGTTGCCGCGCTCGTCGGCGAGCGTCTGCGCTGCGGCGATGAGCTGCCGCGCGTCCTTCTCGTAGGTCTCCAGCCTCAGGGTGAGCTTGCCCATGGCGGCGGAGGATACCGCTAATCGCCGCGCGGGCTCGGCCGATTAGGCCAGCGTGGCTCAGCCCTGATGAGCGTCGTACTTGTCGCGCAGCTCGCCGAGCACCTGGGTGAGGATGCGCTCCTCCTCCCCGGTGAGGTTGCCCGCCGTCTTCTGCTCGAGCATCTCGAGGATGTCGATCGTCTGACGTGCGAGCGTCAGGTTGACCTGCCGGCCGTCCGGCCCGTCGACCTCTCCGAGGTGCGCCATGCACGCGGTGCTCATCGAGAGCACGAACGTGTTGAAGTCGATCGGCGGGATCTCGGCGTCGCTCATGCGGTGCTCCCTGCGGGTCCTGCTCCTGCGGCTCAGCGCTGCTCCTGCGGCTCAGCGCTCCGAGGCTCAGTCGTCGGAGCCGAGCTCGTCGTGTGCGTCCGCGCTCGGGACCTCGAGCGCACAGGGGACCGAGTTGGACTCGACGTCGGGGAGCGCCTCGATCGCCTTCTGCGCCTGGGCTCGGTCGAGGAGGCCCCTCGCGATGTTGCGCTCGACGACGCGCCGGTCGAGGAGGAATTCCGGAATCGACATGCGGCCGAGTCTAGGGGGCGGCGGGCAACTGTCAACGTGCGCCGATGCGGCGGCCCGGCGGAGCGATCCCGACACGCCGAGTCTCCGATCCGTGGCTTGTGATCGCCCTCCGATCGCTCTATGCGACCCGTGCATGACGGCCGGCTATCAGGTCCTGGGCGCGGAGATCCTCAGTCAGCTGCACGACCCCGCGCGGGACTTCGCCCACGACGTGCTCGTCGGGCTCTCCGAGCGGCCGAAGCGGATCTCGAGCAAGTACTTCTACGACGACGCGGGCTCCCGCTACTTCCAGCGCATCATGGAGCTGGACGAGTACTACCCGACGACGTGCGAGACGGAGATCCTCGCGGCGCGCGCGCACGAGATCATCTCGCCGATGCTCGGTCGGGGCGCGTTCAACCTCGTCGACCTCGGCGCTGGCGATGGCAAGAAGACGCGCATCCTGATGGAGGCGATCCAGCACGCGCGCGCCGAGTTCGTGTTCGTGCCGATCGACATCTCGGAGGGCGCGATGCGCTCACTCGTGAAGGACATCGGCGAGCGCCTCCCGGGCACCCGCATCGAGGGGCTCGTGTGCGAGTACGCCGACGGGGTGCGCTACCTCGGGCGCGCGCACGAGGAGCGCGCAAACCTCGTGCTGTTCCTCGGCTCGAACATCGGGAACTTCAACCGCGTGCAGGCGCGCGCGTTCCTCCGCCGGCTCTGGAGCGCGCTGCGGCCCGGCGACTGCGTGCTCATCGGGTTCGACCTGAAGAAGGACATCGAGGTCCTCTTGCGCGCGTACAACGACTCGCACGGCATCACGAGCGCGTTCAACCTGAACCTGCTCACGCGGATGAACCGCGAGCTCGGCGCCGACTTCGACGTCTCGCAGTTCCGGCACTTCGGGACGTACAATGTGTTCAACGGCGCGATGGAGAGCTACCTCGTGAGCCAGGCGCCGCAGCTCGTGCGCATCGAGGCGCTCGGGCAGACGTTCGCGTTCGACGCGTGGGAGCCGATGCACACGGAGTACAGCTACAAGTACCTCCGCGCCGACATCGATCGGCTCGCGCTCGAGACGGGTTTCTCGGTGATGCGCCAGTTCGAGGACGACAGGGATTGGTTCGCGTCGTCGCTCTGGCGGGTCGCGCGCGCGGCGCAGATCACCTCGCCGTTGAGCTGAGCGGGAGATCGATCTCCCGCGCCCCTGCCCGTGCCCCTGCCCCTGCCCGCCTAACTGTTCGCAAACAAACCTGACGCTCACGGACGAGCGAGCCGCGACGGTGATCATCAGGTGCCTTCCTCGCGGCTTCGCCCGCGCACGATCCGCGGGCAGGGGCACGGGCACGGGCGAGGGATTCTTCGCGGCGTTGCCGCTCAGAACACGCCGATCGAGAAGTGGAACGCGCCGATCGGCTCGTTCAGCTCCTCGCGCCGCAACAGGTTGAAGCCGTAGTCGAGCGCGAGCGGGCCGACGGGGGTGGCGATGCGGATCCCGAGGCCGGCGGTGGGGCGGATCGGGAAGCATGCCTCTTGGCTCACCATCGCGGGGCACATCGTGCTGAGGACGTTCTCCGTCCGCGCCCAGTGGTTGCCGACGTCGGTGAACACCGCGCCGTGGAGGCTCTCGAAGATCGGGAAGCGCAGCTCGAAGCGCAACAGATAGAAGAAGTCGCCGCCCTGTAGGACGGTGCCGGTGCGCGCGAGCGGATCGGCGAGCTGCAGCTCCGCGATGTCCTGCGGCTGGAGCTGGTCCTGGTTGAAGCCGCGCAGCGTGTCGACGCCACCGAGGAAGAACTGTCGGTTCGGGTAGGTCTCGCTCGTCGGCTCGAGCGGGATCACGCCGCCGATCCGGAACTGACCCGCGAACACCACCTCGTCGACGTGGGTGTAACCGTTCAGCGTCGCGCTGAGCTTGAGGAAGTGGCTGAAGAACGGCTCGCCGTCCTCCTGCGCCTCGGTGCTCAGCGTGTGCGCCCACTCCACCGTGCCCGACGCGAACCAGCCGTCGGTGGGCACGAACGAGTTGTCGCGCGCGTCGTACGCGGTGGTGAGCCGGCTCGAGACGACCACCGAGTTGCCTTGCGGAACGCGCAGGAGCTGCGTGATCTGTGTGTTGCCGGGGTTCTCCTCGAGCACCTGGCGGATCGAGGTGCGATCGCCGAACAGCTGCACGTTGTTGTTCTCGAGCTCGGCCGACAGCGTGAGGCTCAGCCGCGAGACGGGGCGCCAGTTGAACGAGAGCACGACGCCGTTGTCGTCGACGCCGAACGCGCGCTGGTTGTCGCGCACGTGGACGAGATCGAGCGTGGAACGAACATTGTCGATGCCGGGGAGGTGCGGCAGCGCGAGCGTGATCGTGATGCGGCGCTCGAGGCGATCGAGCACCGGGAGGTTGCTGATGTTGTCCTGCAGCTCTTGGTCCTGGAAGATGAACTGGAAGCCGAGCTGCGCGCGGCCGGTGACGCTGAACGCGTAGCCGGCGCCGTTGCGGTAGCCGTACTCGAGCGAGGTGCGCAGGCCCTGTCCGGTCGAGATGCCGAGCTGGTAGTCGAAATACTGCGGCATGCGCTCGGACACGCGGACGATCAGCGGCTTCACCCGTTCGGCGAGCGTCGGGTCGCGCGGGGAGATGTTGACGCTCGAGAACACGCCGAGCGCGAGGAGCGCCTCCTGGCTGCCGTGGACGAGCGACGGGCGATAGACGTCTCCGGTCGACAGCTGGAGCACGTCGCGGATCAGACCGGCGTCGGTGCGCTCGTTGCCCTCGATCGTGATCTCGCCGACGCGCACCTCGAAGCGCTCGACGACCGTCAACACGACCTCCGCACGCTCGCGGTCCTCGCTGAATCGGACGTCGGGCTCGATGCGCGCGTAGAGGTAGCCGCGCTCCTGATAGAGCTGCGTCATCCGCGTGACCGCCTCTTCGAGGCCGAGGTAGCTGAACGGCTCGTCGCGCGAGAGGCCCGCCGCCTCCAGCAGCTCGCGATCGCCGATCACGCGGTTGCCGGTCAGCCGCACCGCGTACAGCTGGGTGCGCGGGCCCTCGAAGATCGGTAGGACGATGACGGCGCGCCCGCGGCCCACCCGATCGAACCGCACCGGGCCGGCGCGGGCCGAGAGGTAGCCCACCGACTCGTAGACGTCGCGAACGTGCTCGAGCGCCGCCTCGTAGAGCGGCTCGTAGTAGACGCGGCTCGGGTCGACCTCGACCGGACGCGGGATGCGCCTCCGGCGATCGAGCGACTGTCCGCCGAGGCCGACGCGATCCACGGTGTCCGAGTCGACCGCGGCGAAGAGACGTGTATCGGGCAAGTCTTCTTCGAGCACGCTCACCACCTGCGAGCGCAGGTAGTCCGAGCTGAAGTGGCTCGCGCCAGGGAACGACATGCCGACGACGTGGAGCTGGTTGCCCGGCGTGATTCGGATCTCGAGGACCGCGGTGTTGGGCTGCGGGCCGGCGAAGCGGGAGATCCCCGCCTGCGCCTGGTAGTAGCCGTGCCGCTGGTAGAGGGTCTGCACGCGCTCGGGCAGATCGGCGTAGACGCGCGTCGTCAACCTCGCGTGCGTGAGCTCGAGCGCCTCTTCCACCGTGCCGCGGGTGAGCGGCTCGTGCCCGATGATGCGCACGTCGTAGTGCGGTCCCACGCGGAGCGGGATCACGAGCGACGCCTGGCCGCCCTGCGCGAGCACGCGCGGCTCGCCGACGTGGGCCTCGAGCCAGCCCCCTTCGTGCAGGCGCCGCTCCACCGTCTCCACGCCGTCGCGCAGCCGAGTGCGATCGAGGACGTCGCCCTCGTGGAGGCCCAGCCCGTCTGGGAGATCGAAGCCCGCGGGCGGCGACTCCTCGGGGTAGACGAACCCGAACAGGCGCGAGGGCTCGCCCTCCACCACGACCACGTGCAGCACCTTGCGCGACGGATCGTCGGTGTCGCGCAGCGTCCAACGCACCTCCGCCGCGTCGTAGCCGCGGTCCGCGTACGTCGCCCGGATCGTGTCTTCCAGCGCGGCGAGCGCGTCGTCCTCGAGCGCGCCGCCGGGGCCGAGACCGATCACCGCGCGCACCTCGTCGTCGCTCAGCGCCTCGTTGCCCATCACGTCGACGCGGGTGATCACGAGCCGCGGGCGCAGGTGTACGAAGAGCTCGACGCCCTCGCCGTTCGGGCGCGCGTCGATCTGGATGTCCGCCCAGCGGTCGGTCGCGAGGAGACGCTCGACGGTGGCGCGGAGGAGCGCGCGGTCGAGGACGGAACCGATCTCGATCCCGATGTCGGACGCGCCGGTCGCGCCGCTCGTCTCGCCTTCGACGTGCACCGCGATCACGCGCCGCCCCGTGAGGTGACGCGCGAGCTGAGCGTGGGCGGGGTGGGTGGCGAGGAGCGCGAGAATGAACGCGAAGGGGAAGGCGAGGGCGGCCAAGCCCGCGGACGACCCTCCGCCTAACCCCTTCCCGCGAGCGGGAGGGAGGGTGTGCGTGCACGTCCTCGTGCACGTGCACGTACTCGTACACGACACCGAGTCGCGTCGAGCGACCCGCTCCTCGCGGAGCCCCGTCGTGCTCACTCGAATTCCAATCGGTAGCCCCAGTCGACGCCGAGGTTACCGAAGGAATTGGTCCCGGTGATGTTGTAGTTGTCGTACGAGACGCCGACGTGCTGGTTCTCGTCGAGCTGCCAGTCGAGCGCACCGCGGAACTGGCGGGACTCGCCGAGCGAGGTCGTCGCGCTCAAGCGCACGCGCTCCGCGATCCGGTTGCCCACCGAGAGCTGCGGCTCGCTGCGCTGGGTGAACGTGTTGTAGCCGGTGGTGACGTGGATGTCGTCGACGATGGGGAGCGCGCGCTGGACCTCGCGGCTCACCCCGGTCACCGAGCTGATCGCCTCGAGCGCCGCCGCGCTCGCGAGGTCGCCGCCCTGCTGGAGCTGCTGGAGCTCGCTGCGGGTCATCCGGAACGCGAGGAGCATCAGGATGTCGGGCTGCGCGAGGTCGGGCTCGCTGCGCGTGGTGAGGTGCAGGTTCTCCGCCGAGCCGGTGAGGGTGAGGAACACCCGCCAGCTGATGTCGCGCTGATCGCTGCTGCGCCGGATCTCGGTAGTCGCTTCGATGTCGAGGCGCGGATCGATCCGCGTCGTGTCGTCGAACGAGATCGTCCCGCGGCGGATGTCGAACGTGTTGTTCTGGAAGAAGATCTGTCCGTTCGCGATCTGCATGGCGCCTTGCACGCCGAATCGCTGATCGGTGCCGACGATGCGGAACGGGGTGTCGCCCGACTGGAGGTTGACCTGCGCGTTGATGAGGTTGTTGTCGATACGTAGCGAGTTGCGTTGCACGACCGTGAGGTCGAGCTCGACCGAGTCCTGGTCCGGATCGTAGCGGCGCACCTCGGTGCGCTCGCTGCGGAACGCGCCGCGGACGAACGTCGCCGCGACGTCGCCGAGGCTGCGGAGCTCGATCGGTCGCGTGTACGTGAACTGGTGCACGCGCACCTCGCCGCTGAGCCGCGGCAAGCGATCCCCCGCCGCCCACGTCAGGCGCGTGCGCGCGCCGAAGCGCGAGTCGATTCCCTCGGCGAACTGGTACTCGATCCCGCGCGCGTTGAGCGCGAAGTCGTAGCGCTCGACGGACTGCTCGCGCAGCTGCGCGGTGCCCGATCCGTCGAGGTGTCCGCCCGCCACGTCGGCCGACAGATCCTCGAACAGCACCGACCGTTGGCTGAACCGGATCGTGCCGCCGATGTGCTCGATGCGCGGCTCGAACGCGGTGAGCTGGAGGCTCCCGTGCTCGATGGTCGCGTCGCCGAACAGCTCCGGATCCGCGAGCTCGCCGCTCACGTTGAAGTGCGCGCGCAGCCGGCCGTCAGCCTCCTCGATCGAGTGGCTCAGGCGCGAGAGCACCTCGAGGTCCACGTCACCGTCGACGGAGAGCGCGAGGCCCCGTTCGATCGACGCCTGACCGCGCACGCGCAGCCGCGAGTCGGGCCCGGTGAAGCGCGCCTTGCGCACGACGAGCGTGCCGTCCGCGAACCGGAGGTCCACGTCGCGCTGGTTCGTGAAGCGGAGATCCTCGCCGAGCCCGAGATGTGCATCACGCAACAATACTTGCCCGCGGAGCGTCTCCGGTCGCCGGATCGCGCCGCTCGCGAAGCTGAGGACGCCCGACACGCCACCCTCGAAGCTCTCGACCTCGCCGGGCTGCGGGAGGAACGGGGCGAGGTCGAGCTGATCGAAGTAGATGCGGCCGCGGATCGGCAGCGCCTGGGTACGCCCGATCGCCGCGTCGACCCGCAGGTGTTGGTCGAGGCCGGTGCCGCAGATCACGTAGGCCATCGGCCGGAGCAGCCGCTGCTCGGGACCGTTCACCGTGTGGAGCGGTGGGTCGGGGGCCCAGTCGGCGTGCGCGAGCCCCGATCGCGCGGCGGCGCAGGGCTCGGCGGGGAGGCGCGCGGGATCCCAGTCTTGCGCCGCCGCGATGTAGGGATCGGTCGGATCGGTCATCCGGACGTGGAAGCGACCGTCGCCCATCGGGCGGCCTTCGTACGTCACGTTCGTCACGCCCACGTCGAAGTCGGCGCGCATCACGTCGAAGGTGCCGCCGATCTGTCCGATCGCGGTGCCGACGCCGTCGAGCCCCACGAACCGATCGCCGATCCCCTCGAGCTGGCTGAGCGCGATGCGATCCGCGACCGCGGTCATCCGGAGCTGTCCGCCGAGCGCCATCCGTCCGTCGAGCGTGATGGTGCCCTCGCCCTTGCGGAGCGCGAGGTGCTCGATGTCGAGCTCGGCGCCGCGCGCGCCGCGCGACCAGTCGAGCCACCGCCAGTGTCCGAGGAGGCGACCCTCGTCGAACGCGAAGCCGTCGAGGTCGGCGCGCTCGAACGCGAGGTCCATGCCCACGTCGAGGGTGCCGCTCGCGGAGTCGGACGGGAAGCCGTTCGTATAGTGCAAGCTGGCTTGCCCGTTGGCCTCGCCCTGCCACGGCGCGAAGCGCTCGTCCTCCTCGAAGCCGAACACGTGATAGAAGTCCGCGAGGAGCAACCGATCGAGGTGGAGCCCGCCGGTCAGCTCGAAGCGATCGCGGTGGAAGTCGAGGTAGAGCTCGGAGACGCGATAGCGACTCTCCAGCTTCGTGGCGCTGACCATCGGGAAGTGCACGCCGAGGCCGTCCGGATCGAGGTTCCAGTCGCTCTCCACGTCGCCGAGCCGGAAGTCGTCGAACACGAACTCGTTCATCCGCACGTGGCCGCGCACGTTCGGATCCTGGAAGGTGCCGTCGATCTCGCAGCGCGCCGCGCCCGAGCCCGCGATGGCGAACTGATCGAGCTGGCCCACGTCGGCGAGCTCGATGTCGCCCGTCGCGTTGACGCGCAGCTCGTTGTGGAACCCGAGCAGGACGTCGCCGCGGATGCGGCTCCGCGGGAGCTCGCCGACGAGGTTCTCGAAGCGGATCGCGTCGTCGCGGATCGACCATGATCCGGTGAAGCGGCCGCGGCTCACCGCGATCACGCGGCGCTGGCGGGCGGCGTGGTAGGGCTCGTGGGTCACGCGGAAGTCGCGCGTATCGAGCGCGATCGGGCCTTCCAGCGACGGCGGGTCGAGCGTACCGGCGAGATCGAGGTCGCCGTCGAAGATCCACTCGACGATCCCGTTCTGCGTCACGTCGAGCGCCGACATGAGGCGCACGAAGCTGAAGTCGTCGACGTGCGCGTGCGCGGTGGTGGGGAAGCCGCGCTCCGGGTCGAGGCCGATCGAGCCGGTGACGTCC
This sequence comes from Sandaracinaceae bacterium, assembly GCA_050186575.1. GTDB lineage: Bacteria > Myxococcota_A > Polyangia > Polyangiales > Sandaracinaceae > JAUHXR01. The sequence continues at coordinate 37,783 of JBFWYI010000009.1, forward strand.
ACCGTGCCGCCTTCGTGCACGTTGTGGACGACGCTGCCCTCGAGCACCCGGACGCTCTCGCGATCCGCGGCCACCTCGAGGTGGCCGTAGCTGCCGATGCCGAACTCCTGCACGTGGACGTTCGCGAAGTCGACCGTGCCGTGCGCGCTCTGATCCCGCTCCTCGGATTCGAGCGTCGCGTGCACCGTGACGCGCCCGTCGAAGTGCGGCAGCTGCGTGCCCTCGGGGAGGGGGAGGCGCGCGGTGTGCTCGAGGTCGTACGTGAGATCGATCGTGCCCGTGTAGCCGTACTCGCCGAACGTCAGCGGCGCGATGAAGTCCTCCGCGCGCACCGAGAGGTCGGGCGTCTCGAGCTCGAGGCTGGGCACACGCAAGTCGTTTTCCGTTACCTCCACCTCGCCCCGCAGGTTGACGATCTCCTCGCGGCCCCCGCGGTGGCGCGCCCAGCCGTCGGTGCTGTGCGCCTCGATGCCGATGCCATCGAACGTGCCGCGCACGTGCAGATCCACGTGTCGGATCTGACCTTGCGCGTGGGGCTGCGCGTCGACGGTGAGCGTCGAGTCGAGGACGTGCAGCTCGTCGAACGGCAGGGTGGGGGGCCCGCTCGCGCCACCGCCCTCGAAGCGCGGGAGGTTGCGGATCTGACCGTTGCGGATGACGAGCCGGAGGTCCGCCTGGCGGATCGTGATCGCGTCGATGTCGAGCCCGCCGCGGATCAACGTGCGGAAGCTCGGTCGGATCGCGAGCTCCTCCGCGTCGGCGAAGTGGCCGTAGATCGGATCGTCGAGCGAGATGTCGCGCGCGACGAGGGAGAACGGGACGAGGCGGAGCTGGACGCTGCCGATGGTGGCGATGAGGCCGAGCTCTTCGCGGATCGCGCCGGTCGCCAACCCGTGGAGGCGCTCGCGGCTCGTGCCGCTGCGGACCAGCAGCGCGGACGACACCGGAATCCCGAGGGCGAAGAACCCCAGGACGAGCATCCATCGGCGCCAGCTCTGCCAGATCCTGGCGCGGGTCATCCAGCGGGTCCCGCTCGCCACGATTCAAGTTAACATGGGGTTCCGAACGAGGCCCAGAGCCCGACAGAACCCATCGGATCCACGCATGATCGACCCCTCCCCGCCCAACCCCTCGGCCATGCTCGAGGGACGCACCCGCGAGACGAAGATTCGTCGCGATTCGCAGGGGCGCTGGTTCAACGACGCGGACCCGATCACGCACCCGCTCCTCACGGCGGCGTTCGATGCGTGGCTCGTGCGCGCTCCCGACGGCTCGGGGCGATGGTGCCTGTCGAACGACATCAACTGGGCATTCGTCCAGGTGGAGGGCCCGCCGCGGTTCGTTCGGGACGTCGCGGTCGAGGGGGCCTCGGTCACCCTCGCGCTCTCCGATGGTCGCCGCGTCGCGCTCGACCCGGCGACGTTGCGCCGCGGCCCCGACGAGGCGCTCTACTGCGACGTCGGCCCGGAGCTGGTCGCGCGCTTCGACAACGCGGCCGCCATGAAGCTTGCGGATCTCCTGGGCGAGGACGACGCCGGCGTGTACCTCGAGCTGGGGGGCGAGCGCTACCGTCCCATGTGCGTCGACGATCCGTTGGCCCCGGGTTAGGCTTCGCGACCGGTCTCAGGCATGGCCAAGCGCGATAGCAAGACAACGCGGCGCCGCACCACCGCGAAGGAGCGCGTGATTCGCGAGCGAGTCATTCGCGAGCGAACCGTCGACGTCGAAGAGCCAGTCGGCAAGCCTCGTCGCGCGAAGGCGTCGAAGGCGATCGCGCGCGAGGCGGCGCCCGAGCCGCGGCCAGCCCGTCGCTCACGTTCGCGCGGCACCTCCGGACGACCGGAGCTGGTCGCGCTGATCATCACCGCGGCGATCGCGCTGCCGCTCGCCTACGCGGGCACCGTCGCGTTCGTCGACGGAGAGGAGCGGCGCGGGATGACGCCGATTCGCGCGCTCATGGGCGCGGCGAGCTACGACGCCTGGGCGTCCGGCGAGACCTACCCGCAGAACTACTTCGGCGACGATCGCTCGGCGCCCGACTTCACCCTACCCACCGCGGACGGCGGGACGTGGAGGCTCAGCGATCACCGCGGCAAGGTGATCGTCCTCAACTTCTGGACCGTGACCTGCCAGCCCTGCGTCGAGGAGATGCCGAACCTCATCTCGCTCGCGCAGATGCTCGACGAGCGCGGCGACGACATCGAGCTCGTCACGATCAGCACCGACGGAGACTGGGACACCGTCCACACGGTGGTGCCCGCCGACGCGCCGATGACGGTGCTGCTCGATCCCGAGCGCGAGGTGGTCCGCGGTCGCTTCGGGACGCGGCTCTACCCCGAGACGTGGGTCATCGATCCGGACGGGATCATCCGTCTGCGCATCGATGGCGCGCGCGAGTGGGACACCGCGCTCGCGATCGACGTCTTCGAGACGTTCCTCGACTGAGGAAGAAAGGCGCCTCCGTCAGCGCGCTTCGCGCACGAGCGTGAGGTCGCGGAGCGTGAGGCCGGCGAGGCCGCTCCCGTCGACGATCATCTGGCAGTCCGACCGCGTGATGTGGACGACGAGCCGGCTGCTGCTCCCCGCGCTCGTGCAGATGCCGTAGATCTCGTCGCCGGGTCCCGCGACCCCCACGAGGAGCGCGTTACACAGCCCGCACGTGAACGGTGCGGTCGGCGGTGCGCCGCCGTCGGTCCAGAGGAAGGCGCCTTGCTCATGGATGATCGCGAGCCGCCGCGTCTCGAAGTCGGCGTCGAGGTGGTTGCGGCTCCCCACGCTGAACGTGTTCGCCATGTCGGCGGTGCCCGTGAAGATCTCCACGCCGTCTGCGTCGCGGATGACGGTGGTCGAGTCGTCGATGGTGAACGCGGAGATCGGCCCGCCGCGGTGCGCGATCAAGAGGCGCCCGTCGCCTGATGGATGCGCCGCCACCATCCCCGAGCTCGAGAACGGCATGTCGATCTCTTCGGTGATCAGGTGCCCCGTCCCGTCGAGGAGCCTTCCGCTCTCGAGCGTGCTCGACGAGCTCACCGACCAGAACGCGGTGACGCGCAGGCCCGCGGGCATCGGCAGCGCGAGCACGTAGGCGGGCGCAAAGCGACTGTCTTGGAACGGCTCGTGGCGCCACGCGCCGAAGCCCTCCGCGTCGAGCGCGAGGATCGCGCCTTCGAGCGCGAGCAGATCGCCGGTCGATGGCGACCAGTCGACGTCGTTGATGCCGCGGCCGAAGGCGGGTTGTCGCTCGAGGCTCGGCGACTGTCGGCAGAGCGCGCCGCTCGACACGTCGTAGCGGAGCAGGCGCGCGTAGCCGCTGCTCGCGCCCCCCGTCGCGATGAGGAGGTGCGGTGAGCCGCACGGCGTGCCGAGATCGATGGGGATCGGGGCACCCGCGTCGCGATCGAGCTGGACGGGCCGCGGGCCCGCGTCGGTGTTGGCGCCCACCACGGTGAAGCCGCTGAGGTCCGGGTAACAGCCGACGAACGCGAGCGCGAGCCCGGCGATGGCCAACCCTCCTGCGCGGCGACACACGCGAGGACGATAGCAGCGCTCGTGCGACCCCGCCGCGATGCTCTTGCCCCCGCCCGGCCGCGAAGGCACGTTGCAGCACGATGCGCAGTCTCGCAGTCGCGTTGTGGGTCGGGATGGCGATCGCCGGATGTCGCTCGGGCGGCCGCACCATGATGATCGATCCGGGAAGGAGTCTGCCGGAGTGCCCCGCCGGTCCGCACCTCGCGCTCGCGCTCCAGCTCCGCGACTCGAGCGCCGATCACGCGCTCCTCCGCTTCGACTCGAGCCTCGCGCAGTGTCGCGGCGTCGCGCTCGCGCGCATGACGTACGCGTCTCCGTCCGCGGTGGGCGGGTTGCCCGATGGGCGCGAGGTGATCGGGTTCGGCGGCTACAACCAGTCCGGCCAGCTCGCGGTGGTGGAGGGCGATACGCCGCGCGTGATCGCCGAGAGCCCGCAGACGTTCCCGGTGTCGTTCGCGGTGATCGACCACGGGGGACCGATGCTCGCGGTGCTGTGGGGCAACGGGAGCTCCGGCTCCGGCGATCACATCGATCTCTATCGGCTGCCGGCGCTCGAGCTCACCGACACGTTCGACGCCAGCTTCGATCACGTCGGGGTGAGCGCGCCGCCGAGCGGGATGCCGGATCGACTCGGGTTGCTCGACGCGGGCGACGGAGTGCAGGAGGCGCGTCTCGATCCCGGCGCGGAGAGCCTCGCGACGACCGGCGAGCTCCAGCTCACGATCCCGAGCTTCCAGCACTACACGGCGATGCATGTGGTCGGCGCCGACGTGGTGGGCGCGGCCGAAGACGGGCTCGTGTACTGGTCGCGCGGGATGCCCGAGGCGTTCCTCGGTCCGACGCCTTGTGGCTGGGCGGCGACCTCGACCACCGTGTTGCCCGGCGAGCAGGCCGAATACATCGGGGCCGCGCACTTCGGGAGCGACGCGATCGCGCTCGTCCGAGGCGCGCTGGAGGACGGCGCCGACACGAGCGGAGGCCTCTACACGATCACGCGCCGTGGCGAGTGCGTGCTGCTGGTCGCGATCCCCGACACCCACGAGCCGGTCGGCATGGCCTGGTCCGGCCGCTAGCCGGTCGCATCGGCGACCGGCTCCCTCGCCCCTGCCCCTGCCCGCGTATCGCGCCGGCACGCGCGTCAGCGATCCGTGCGATGCTAGAGCGGAGCCTCTTCGCCCTCTGCCCCCTCGCCCTCCGCCTCATCGCCCTCTGCCCCCTCGCCCTCTGCCCCCTCGCCCTGCGCCTGCGCGCTCGTGGCCGCCGCTGCTTCGGGCGCCTCACTCTCCGTCGCCGGTGCCTGCCCGCTGATCGGCTCGTCGCTCGTCGACTCCCCGCTCGTCGGCTCGCCCCTCGGCGCGAGCCAGTCCGGACGCTGATCGTCGAGCGCGTGGAGCTGCTCGCGAACCGCCGGATCCAGCTCGCCGCCACCGGCCGTCGCGGCGGCCTCCGGCACGTCGGGCGCGGCCTCCGCCGCCTGGTTCTCGAGGTGGATGACGTAGAGCGAGAGCAGGAGGGCGCACGCGCCGCCGGCGACGAACGCGAGGACGAACATCTTCGTCGGGATCGGCTGGATCGCACGCAGGTCCTCGTCCATCGCTCGGCAGGATAGCGGAGGGGCGCCCTCGCGCACCCTGTCCGGCGCGCGGGATCGTGGTGTACTACGTCGTCCATGCAGACCTCGCTCGATGCGTTCCGCGCCGTACGCGCGGCCACGATGCGGCTCGTCGCGCCTTTGGCGCGCGAGGACATGGTCGTGCAGTCGATGCCCGACGTGAGCCCGACGAAGTGGCACCTCGCGCACACCACGTGGTTCTTCGAGACGTTCCTGCTCGCGGACGAGCCGCCGTTCGATCCCGCCTACGCGGTCCTCTTCAACAGTTACTACAACACGGTCGGCGAGCAGTTCCCTCGTGCGCAACGTGGATTGCTATCTCGACCGACCGTCGAGGAGATCCTCCGTTACCGCGAGGACGTCGACCGTCGCGTCGAGTCGCGCATCGCCCGTCGCATCGAGCCGCGCGCCGGGCAGATCATCGAGCTCGGGCTCCATCACGAGCAGCAGCACCAGGAGCTCCTGCTCACCGACATCAAGCACGTGTTCAGCGTGAACCCGCTGCGCCCCGCCTATCGGCCGCCGCCCCCGAAGGACGATGGACCCGGCCCCGGGCCGCTCGCGTTCCGCGCGCACCCCGAGGGCGTCTACGAAGTCGGCTTCGATGGCAAGGGCTTCTGCTTCGACAACGAGACGCCGCGTCACCGTGTCTTCCTCGATGCGTTCGAGATCGCGCGCCGCCCCGTCACCGTGGCCGAGTACGCGGAGTTCGTGCGGGACGGTGGCTATCGGCGCCACGAGCTCTGGCACTCGGAGGGCTGGGCGCTCGTCCAGGAGCGCGGCTGGCGCGGCCCGCTCTACTGGGAGGACGACGAGCGTCGGGTGTTCACGCTCGGCGGGGTCGTCGCGCTCGATCCGCGCGAGCCGGTCTGCCACGTGTCGTGGTTCGAGGCGTCCGCGTACGCGGCGTGGGCGGGCGCGCGCCTCCCGACCGAGGCGGAGTGGGAGGTCGCGAGCGAGGCGGCCGGCGGCGCGGGCGCGTTCGTCGAGAGCGAGCGCTTTCACCCCGCGCCGATCGACGACGACCCGAGCGCGAGCCGGATGTTCGGCGATGCGTGGGAGTGGACGGCGAGCCCCTACGCGCCGTACCCCGGCTACGCCCCGGCCGCCGGCGCGCTCGGCGAGTACAACGGGAAGTTCATGGCCAATCAGTACGTCTTGCGCGGTGGATCCTGCGCGACGCCCGGCCGCCACGTGCGCCCGACGTATCGCAACTTCTTCCCCGCCGACGCGCGCTGGCAGGTCAGCGGGTTTCGTCTGGCTCGCTGACGCTCGATCGACGGAGCGCGTCGGTGAAGCTCGCCTCGATGACGAGGATCGGCGAGCTGTCGGGCGGCGCCGCCTCGGCGCGGAGCGCGACGTCGAAGCGGAGCTCGGTCGTGCTCGTGAATCCGTCGCTGAGATCGAGGCGCGTCGTCCCGGTCACGTCGCCGCGTCCGACGAGGCAAGGTCCGATGTCACAGAAGCGCTCGGTCTCGACCTCGCCGCTCCACGCGATCGTGGCGAGCTCTCCGTCGACCGCGCGGAGCTCGAAGCTCGGTCGCAGCCAGAGGCCGACCCATCCGCCCGAGCCGCGGGTGTCCATGTAGATCGGGCGACCCGCCCAGCGGTCGCCGGTGCGCACCGGGCCGTCGGGGAACTGGACGCGGAGGTGCGCGTAGACCATCCGCGCGACCTCGGCCACGAGCGGGTCGGCGCCGGCGGGCACGTGGTCGAGGGCGGACTCGCCGATCACCGTGTTCGTGGCGTCGAACCGCGCGGACATCCGCGTGCCCACCATCGGCGCGGTGCCCGCCTCCGGATCCATGTACACCGCGCGCCCGTTCGCGCTCGCCCGCGTGACCTCCGAGCGCTCGACGAGCTGGTCGTCGACCGGCGTCACGACGACGGTCCCGCCGAGCGCGATGCGCACCCCCGCGTTGACGCCGGCCGCGGCGATCCGCGTCGACGACTCGCGCTCGTAGCGCGCGGCGGCGATGTGGGTGCGTCGCAGCACGATCGGCGGGCTCGGCGGCGGCGGCAGCGGGGGGAGAGGCGTCGCGTGGGGCGGCTCCTCTCCCGCGTGCAGCGTCACCGGGGCGGTCCCCGCGAGGCACCCCGCCGACGTGAGGGCGAGCGTCACGAGGACGACGGCGCAGAGTCGCATGGCTCTCTTACGCGGCGGGCCGGCGGTGGCTTCCGCGTCGTTCGCTCCGAGCCGGTGCGCCTCCGAGCGCTCGAGGCGGTCGAGGACGAGCGCGCGGTGACCATGCCGATCGCGCTCGAGCTCCTCTTCGCGCGGACTGGATCGATCGCATTCCGTCCTCGATGCGCACGCGCGTCATCGCGCGCCGCTCGTCGACGTGAACGTGCTCGAGGCGGTGTTCTGAGCGCGCCCGCGATGCGGTCAATCGCGGAGCAGCGGCTCGAAGAGCACGAGGCCGCACACGATCGCGACGGCGTCGAACGCGAGGAGGATGCGGATCCACATCATCATCTCGTCGAGCGGGGTGCCCGTGAGGAGCTCGCGCGTCGCCACCACCCCGGCGATGATCCCGGGCGAGGCGAGCGGGAAGAGCACGACGCTGATCATCAGGTCGCGCGCGCCGGTCCGGACGGTCATCGCGGAGAACAGCGTGCCGAGCGCGACGTAGCCGATGGTGCCGAGGAGGAGCACGAGCCCGACCGGGAGGAACGCGCTCGTCACCTCGAGGCGGAACAACAGTCCGACGAGCGGCCACAGCACCGCGTCGATCACGAGCACGAACGCGAGCGTGCCGAGCGCCTTGCCCGCATAGATCGCGCTCCGAGGGATCGGCGCCAAGAGGAGCCCGCGGATCGCGTCGGCGTCGCGCTCGCGCGCCCACGCGCGGCCCATCGCGAGCACCCCCGCGAACGATGCGCCGATCCAAAGGACGCCGGGCGCGAGCTGCGTCGCCGTGTCGTCGTCGAGGAAGAACGCCATCGACGTGAGCACGACGACGAGCACGCCGAAGAGCCCCGCGGTGACGAGGATCTCCTTGGTGCGGAGCTCGATCGCGAGCTCCTTCCTCGCGATCACGAGCATGCCGCGCAGGAACGCGCTCACCGCGCCTCCGCGCGTGCGTCGTCGGCAGCCCCGTTGTCGTCGTCCTCGTCGTCCTCGTCGTCCTCGTCGTCCTCGTCGATGTCGACGACCTTCCCGCGATCGAGCCGGATGCGGCGCTCCGCGATCCGATCCGCGAGGGCGGGGTCGTGGGTGATCAGCGCGACGATCGCGCCGCGGTCGCGCTCCTCCTCGACGGCCTCCACGAGGCGGTCCACCGATCGCAGATCGAGGCCGGTCGAGGGCTCATCGAGCAAGAGCAGCTGCGGCGCGTGGAGGAGCGCGCGCGCCAACGATACGCGCTGGAGCTGACCGCGCGAGTAGGTGCGGGCCGGGCGATCGCCGAAGCGGCCGATCTCGAACCGGTCGCACACCGCGTCGATGGTGCGCCGCGGATCCTCGAGATCGTAGAGCCGCGCATAGAGCAAGAGGTTTTCCCGCCCGCTCAGATCCGGATACACCATCGCCGCGTGGGCGAGGATCCCGATCTCCGCGCGCAGCTCGATCGGGCTCCACGCGCGGTCGCCGTAGCGGATCTCGCCGCGGGTCGGGGAGACGAGCTGGCCGAGGCAGTTGAGGAGCGTGCTCTTGCCCGAGCCGTTCGGTCCCTCGATGACGGTGACCCGCCCGGCCGGCAGCTCGGCGTCGACGCCGACCAGCGCGCGGGTCGCCCCGTAGACCTTGACCAGGCCCTTCACGGTCACGCGATCGAAGGCTTCAGTCATCCCGCGGGCGCTCGTCCGCGGCATTAGAGCACACGGGCCGCTCCGTTCTCGACTTCAGAACAGGTCGGCCACGATCGAGTCGAGGAGGAGCCAACGCGAGGCGGGCACGCGAAGCCGCGCGCCGTCGAGCGTGACGTCGCCCTGTCGCACCCGTCGCTCGAGCGCGCGCTCACGACCGGCCAGCGGATCGCGCTCGGTGCGCGCGCGGACCACGTCGAGGTCCACGCCCTCCGCCGTGCGTAGGCCGAGCATCAGCGCCTCGCCGATCCGATCGCTCGGCTCGAGGTGCTCCTCGAAGATCTCGCGCGGCTCTCCGCCACCGAGACCGCACGCGAGGTAACGCTCGGGCCGCGGGTCGTTCCGGTAGCGCCGCGCGCGCGTGCCCTCGCTGAGCGCGCCGACCGCGCCGGCGCCGAGGCCGAGGTAGTCGCCGCCGCGCCACGTGTGGAGGTTGTGCCGCGACTCCGCGCCCTCGCGCGCGTGGTTGCTCACCTCGTAGTGCGCGAAGCCGCGCGCCGAGAGCTCCGCGCGCGCACGCTCGAACGTCTCCGCGAAGCCGTCCTCCGGCGCGAGCTGGAGCTTGCCCTTCTTGTGGAGCGCGCCGAACTGCGTCGCCGGCTCGATGGTGAGCGCGTACGCGCTGACGTGCTCGACGCCGAGGTCGACGAGCTCGCTCAGCTCCGTCGCGAAGTCGTCGGCCCGCTGTCCCGGCATCCCGAACATCAGGTCGCCGCTCACGCGCGGGACGTGCTTCACCGCGCCGGACACCGCGCGCCGCGCGCCGGCCGCATCGTGCAGGCGTCCGAGGAACCGGAGCCGTGCGTCATCGAGCGACTGCACGCCGATCGAGAGCCGGTCGACGCCGACGTCGACGAACGCGCGAGCGCGATCCTCGTCGAGCGAGCTCGGGTTGCACTCGACGGTGACCTCGACCTCCGGCGCGCGCGTCTCGAACGCCGCCTCGATCGACGCGAGCACGCGACCGAGGGCGGCCGCGCTCCAGAGCGAAGGTGTCCCGCCGCCGAAGAACACGCTGACGAGGTGTCGCCCCGCGAGGCTCTCGGCGCGCTCTTCGAGCTCGCGCAGCACCGCGTCGGCGTACGCGTCGTGCGGGACCTCGGCCGCGCGGATCGCGCCGGACGCGAAGTCGCAGTACGGACACTTCGCCAGGCACCACGGGAAGTGTACGTAGACGCTGGTATCCATGGCGCTCGGGGCCGGCTCCACGGCGAGACGCGTGACACCTGCGGACGGGCGTGGCAAGGGTTGCCAGCCTGAAATGGCGCCCCATGTTGCGGGCGCCCTTTACCGGCCCGCCCCCCCGCGATGTCCGAGAAACGCGACTACTACGAAGTGCTCGGAGTCGAGCGCAGCATCGGTGCGAACGAGCTGAAAAAGGCGTATCGCAAGCTGGCGCTCGAGTACCACCCCGACCGCAACCCCGACGACCCGAAGGCGGAGGCGCGCTTCAAGGAGATCGCGGAGGCCTACACCGTGCTCAGCGACGGCGAGAAGCGCAGCCTCTACGATCGCTTCGGGCACGCGGGGCTGAGCGGCGCGGGGCAGCCCCACTTCACGAGCGTCGAGGACATCTTCAGCCAGTTCGGCGACATCTTCGGCGACCTGTTCGGGATGGGCGGGATGGGCGGCTTCGGCGGCCGTTCGCGCCGCGACATGCCCATGCGCGGCGCGGATCTCCGGGTCGGGCTCCGGCTCACCCTCGAGGAGGCCGCGTTCGGCACGCAAGAAGAAGTGCAGCTCTCCTACCCTGCGCCGTGCAGCGCGTGCAGCGGCACGGGGGCCGAGGGCGGCGAGCTCAACGTGTGCGGGAGCTGCCAGGGCTCGGGGCAGGTCGCGTACAACCGCGGCGCGTTCATGCTCTCGAGCACGTGCCCGACGTGCCGCGGCCGCGGTCGCATCCCCAAGTCGCCTTGCACGACCTGCAACGGCAGCGCGGAGGAGATGGTCGAGCGCCGCGTGAAGGTGACGATCCCGGCTGGCATCGACGACGGGCAGAGCCTGCGCCTCGCCAATCAAGGTCAACCCGGTGTGCGCGGTGGACCTCCGGGCCACCTCCTCGTGCAGGTCGAGCTCGCGTCGCACGAGCACTTCCAGCGTCACGGCTTCGATCTCGCCTACGAGCTCAAGCTCTCGTTCCCGCAGGCCGCGTTGGGCGGCAAGGTTCCGGTGCCGCGGCTCGCGAAGCCGGGCGAGACGCTCGAGCCCGCGACGGTGGAGGTGCCGGCGGGCGTGCAGCCGGGCGACCACCTCGTGGTGCACGGCGAGGGCGTGCCGCGCCTCAACGGTCGCGGTCGCGGGGACCTCGTCGCGATCGTGCAGATCGAGGTGCCGACGACGCTCAGCCCCAAGGCGCGCCAGCTCCTCGTCGATCTGCAGAAGAGCTTCGAAGCCGACGCGCAGGGCTGACCGGAGAGGCGCTCAGGTCCAGCTGCCCGCGCGGCCGAAGATCTCGCCGAGCCAGTGGGCGAGGAAAAACTGTTTGTCCATCAGCGCGGCGCCCTCGAACTCGCCCACGAGCGGGCGGAGCGTCGTGCTCATCTGTAGGACCACCAGCACGAACAGGATCCCGAAGAGCGCGGTGCCGCGGATCGGTCGCCCGTTCGCCGCCTCGAGCGCGCGCCGGACGAGGCCGAGCCCGAAGTAGGACGCGACGAGGAGGAACGCCACGTGGAGGAAGCCCACGAACGCGACGCTGTCGGTGGCCTGGCTGAACAGGAAGCTCACCGGCGCGAAGCCGACGAGCATCACGCCGATCAGCGCGACGCCCATGAGGAGCGCGCTCCACGTCTTGTGGAGCGGCTGCTCGGCGCCCGCGAGGCTCGAGAAGATGTGGAGGCTCGGAAGGCACATCACCGCGCAGAAGAAGACGCCCACCGTGAGCTTCAGCGGCACCGCGAGGAGCTGGAGCCCGCCCGAGAACGAGGCCATCACGAGGCCGGTGATCACCATGCACGCGGCGAGCAAGAGCGCGAGGCGCCAGCCCACCGAGCGCGGGCTCGGATCGTTCATCAACCTCGAGGGAGTGCGGAGCAGCGACTCGACGATCGCAAGCGGACCTGCGGGAGGCGGCGGCGCGGCGCGCGCTGCGATCGCGGCGGGGGACCAGTCGTTCGCGGCGGGCCACGGCGCGCTCGCGGCGAGCGGGCGCTCGTCGGCGGAGACGATCGGATCTTGCATTTCTCTACGGTGACGGACCGCCCCTCCCGTGTCGCGCGCGCTCGGGCGAGCGGTGCGAGAGACGGCGCGAGCGGTTCGAGCGCGCGGGTGAGTCAGCGCGCCTTCGAGTCAGCGCGCCTTCGAGTCAGCGCGCCTTCGAGTCAGCGCGCCTTCGAGTCAGCGCGCCTTCGAGTCAGCGCTCAGGGAGCTGCGCGCGGAGCGTCGGCAACGAGCCGTGATCGAGCCAGGAGTAGATACCCCAGCTCTGCAGCACGCGGCGCGTGTACCCGCGCGTCTCGTCGTAGGGGATCTCCTCGACCCACTCGTCGAGGCGCTGACCCGAGCGCTCGGTGAGCCAGCGATCGGTCGCGCCCTGACCGGCGTTGTACGCGGCGGGGAGGACGACGGGGTTGTCCGCGTAGCGGTTCCAGAGCCACGTCATGTACTCGGCGCCGATGCGCGTATTGATCGTCGGGTCGCGGAGCGTGCGCTCGTTCACCGTGACGCCGAGCGGACGACCGAAGCGCCGCGCGGTCGGCAGGATGAGCTGGGTGAGCCCGTACGCGTGGGCGGGCGAGACGGCGTCGGCCTGGAAGCTGCTCTCCTCGCGCGCGATCGCGAACACCAGCTCCGCGGGCACCGGCCGCGACTCGGTGGCGGCGAGGATCTGCGACGCGTACGCGCGCGGGAACGCGATGCGCCACTTCGCGTAGTGCTCGCCGCTCGGCGGCTGATCCATGAAGTCGCGCAACGATCGCCGCGCGATGCGAACCGCGTCCGCGTGCGCGCCGGCGCGATCGAGGAGCGCCGCCTCGATCCAGCCGAGCGCGTCGTCGCGATGGCTCGAGCGCTCGGACACGTAGCGCAGCTCCGCCCGCGCGGAGCCGACCTCGCCGACCCGCAGCAACGCGAGCGCGCGCGCGAACGCCTCGGTGTCGAGCTCGTCGCGCCACGCGAAGCGGATCGCGCTCGTGCCTCGCTCGCCGAGCGCCGCGCGCGCGCGCAGCGCCGCCGCCTCGTCGACCTCATCGAGCCGGCTCAGCGCCTGCATCGCGTGATAGCTGAGCGGCGCCTCGCGCAGGACCGACGTCCACGCCTCGATCGCGTCGGGCTCGCGATTCAGCCCCGCGAGCGTCACGCCCCGCCAGTACGCGGCGCGCCCGCCGAGGTCCTCGCGCGCCGTCTCGCCGTCTCCGTCACGGAGGAGCGCGTCCAGGTGCGCGAGCGCGCCCTCGAGGTCGCCCGCCGCGCGCGCGTTCCACGCGAGGGCGAAGCGAGCTCGACCTCGCATGTCGCCTTGCGGGTAGGTCTCGATGAGCCCGGTCAGCGCGTCGCGCATCGCGTCGGCGTGACCGCGCTCGCCTTCCATCAGCGCGGCGCGGTAGCGCGCGTCGTCGGCGAGGCTGTGCGATGGAGCTTGCTCCTCCAGCCGTCCGTAGAGCTCGAGCGCGAGCTCCACCTCGCCCGCGGACTGGTATCCCTTCGCCGCGAGATAGAGCGACCACGCGCGCACCTCGGTCGCCTCGCAGTCGTGCGCGACCTGTCGGAGCACATCGCCCGCCCGCCGCCGTTGCCGCTGGTAGTAGATCGCGCGGCCCGCTCCGTAACGCGCCTGACACGCCAGCTCGGGATCGTGCGCGCGCGCGGCCGCCTGCGTGAACGTCTCTTCCGCTTCATGGAAGCGCATCGCGCCGGCGAGCGCCTCCGCGCGCGTCGACAGCTCCTCCGCCGTGGGCTCGCTCCACGTGCGGCGCGCCGCGCGCGGCAGCTCGCTCACGATCGCAGCGATCCGCCCCTCCGCGCGCTCCGCCGCGTTGCTCAGCGGCGCGCGGCTCCACACCCGCCGGAGGAGCGACACCGCCTCCGTCTTCGCCGCCTCGTCGTCGCGGATCGCGAGCAGCTCCGCGAGCTCCATCGCGACCGTCGCCTGCACCTCGTCCGGCGCGCTCGCGAGCCGCGCGCGCAGCGCCGGCTCCGCCTCTTCGCCATGTCCGGCCTGCGCGAGCGCGAGGGCGGCGATCTCTCTCGCGTCGTCCTGACCCGCCCAGTCGAGCTCGGTCAGCGGCGTCACCTCCTCGAGGGCGAGCGCGGGATCGGCCTCCATGAGGATGCGCGCGCGCCAGAGCCGCGCCCACGGGGCGAGCGCGTGCTCCGACGTCGACACGTTGGCCAGCGTCGCGAACCCGCGCGCGGGGGTGCCGGCCTCGCGGCTCGCCCGCGCGCTCAGCCACCACAGCTCGATGAGCGCGTCGCCCTCCGCCGTCGCGAGCGCCGCGGTCGCGATCGCCTGCGCGCGCTCGGGGTCCCCCGCGTCCAGCGCGTCGCGCGCCTCTCGCTGGGGCGAGCCGGCTTCGAGGCGGACGACGTCGGGATCGAACGTCGGCGCGGTGTCCTCGACCGCCTCCTCGGTGTCCGCCTGCGCGGGCGCCGGTGTGGTGTTCGCCGCAGGGGTGCTGCAGGTCGAGAGCGTCGCGGCGAGCGCGCCGACGCTCACGCGGAACCAGACGGAAGCGAGCATCGAGCGCCAGCCTAAGGGCCGCCCCGATCGCCACCAACTATTCGTCCGCGCCGGCATCACCGCTCACAACCAGGCTAGCGCACCGCGGTGTTCCGAGCCGCGCGGCTGCCGCACGGCATCACGTCCTCGCGCATCGTGCACGTCCTCGTCCACGCCGAACACACGACAAAAAGAGCCGCCCGCGTCGGGGGGACGACGCGGGCGGCGAGGGGAGAAACGAGTTGTCAGGCCACGAAGGGCCTCGGGTCACTGCGCATTCGGACGTGCATTCGGACGTGCATTCGGACGTGCATTCGGACGCGCGCCGCGCGGGCCTCGGCCTTCGCCGCGCCCGCGTCCGTGGCCGCGCATCCCGCGCTGGCCGTGCTGCGCGCGCATCTCGGCCGCCTGGCTCCGCTGCTCGGGGGTCAGCACCGCGTCGATCTGCGCGCGCGTCCGCTCACCGAGGGCCTGCATCGCCTCGCGCGGCTGCGAGCCGTCGAGGCGCGCCGCCTCCATGAGCGCGCGGCGCTGCGCGGCCGAGCTCCGGAAGATGCCCCGGACCTGCTGCGCCTGGGTGGCGCTCAGCCCGAGGCGCTGCGTCATCCCCTCGACCCGGTGGTCGAGGCGCTCCGTCTCGTGCTGGGTGCGGAGCTCGGCCATCCGCGCGCGCTGCGCGGGCGTGAGCACCGACTCGAACCGCTGACGCATGCCCTGCATGTGCGCGCGCATCGCCGCGCGGTCGCCCGACTGTCGGAGCTGCTGACCCTCCGCGCGCGCGGTGCGGCGGAGCTCGGCGAGCTGCGCGCGCTGCGCGTCGGAGAGGTTCAGCTCCTCGGCGAAGCGAGCGCCGCGGGCACCGTGGCCGCGAGCTCCGTGATGGCCGCCTCCGTGGTGGCACTCAGCGCGGGCGGGAGCGTCGGCCTCTTGGGCGGAGGCGGCGCTGACCCCCGCGAATCCGGCGACCGCGCTCAGGCCCGCCGCGAGGGTGAACGATCGAACCAGGGACAACGGGGAGAGCTTCTTCATGGCTTCGGGTTCCTTTCCGGAGCGACCGCCTCGCGGCCTGCTCACGGTGGAACAGACGCCTGGCGTCTTACGGACCTCTGAAGCGGCGAAAAAAAGTGGCGGCGCTCGCGTCGTCGATCCGGTCCTGCTCCGCATGTTCTCGTTTTTGCTGCTGTTCTCGGTCCCACGCCTCGCGGTGCCGCTCGACGATTTTCTGGGCGACGGCCGCGTCGGCGAGCTCCTCGCGCGCATCCTCCACGTCCCGCCGCGCTCCTGCCTCCGCGCGGAGGGCCTGCGCCAACCGGCGCTCGGCCTCCGCGATCGCCCTTCGTCGCTCGGCATCGAACGCGCGCTCGCGCGCCCACCTCGCGCCGGTCAGCACCGTGGGCTGCGCGCCCTTCGGGACCGCCCGGACCTCGGCCAGCGCGGACGCCGCACCCCGCCTCGCCTCGCGGGCGCGCGACCATGCCTCGAGGGCCTCGGCGAGCCGCACGCTCGCCCGCTCCTGCTCGCTCGCGCGAACCTTCTGGACCGCGTCGAGCGGATAGCCGCTCACCCGGTCACCGCCTCACTGCGTGACGATCATCCGCGCGCCCTCGAGCGTCGCGTTGACCTCATCGGCCGCGGTGGGCGGCCCTGCGCTCCACGTGCCGGACAGCGTGCCCTCGAAGCGATCGACCGCGAGGTCGGCGTTGTCGTCGGTCATGTGCACCGCGCCGCCCAGCTCCACCGCGGTCCGCGAGGGACCGACCGTCGCCGACATCGTCGCGTCGTCGAGCGCCGAGCGCAGCGCGCGTGCGCACGCCGCTTCGACGCATCCGTCGTCGCACTCCGCGGCGACCGAGGTGCCGCCGACCACGCGCGCGACCTCGCCGCACCCCGAGCCGCTCATCAGCGCGGCGTCCGCTCCGCCGGCGTCGCTGACCATCGCAAGGATCGTTTCGGTGACCAGCGTGAGGAGCGGGAGATCGAGGACCAGCGGCTCGACCGCCAGGTCGTCGGCGCCGGGCCCGGGCAACAGCGTCAGCGTCGGCTCGATGGTGAGGCCGCTCGCGCTCGGATCGAGGAACAACGGCGCAGGTGAATCCGGCGCCGGGATGAGCGGGCCCACCACGAGGTCGGTCGGCGTCCACGCCGCGTCGAGGTGAACGCCGTCGCGCGTCAGGGTCAAAGGACCCGCCAGCTGCACGTGCGCGAGGCGCTGCGCGAGGTCCGCGAAGAACGCGGCGAGGGCATACGCCGGCCCCTCGCCCGCCGTGTCGAGCGCCGAGCCGACCACCGCATCGAGCATCCGCGCGCTCCGCTCCATCGCGAGCGCCGCCGTCGCGCCGGTCAGCCCGCGATCCATCAGCTCGTCCTCGAGCGCGTCGAGGTACAGCCCCGCCGCCGCCTCGCCGATGAGGTCTCCGCTCGACGCGGTCGCGAGCGCCGCCAGCTCGGTCGCGAACCCGGACTCGATGTCGACGCGAATGTCGTGCATCCCCGTCGGATCGAGCGGCTCGTCTTCGAGCTCGAGGTCCACGTCGATCGTGGTGTCCCGCGCGACGACGACCTCCTCCACGCACGCGTGCGCGAGCACCACGTCGCCCGGCCCGAGCAGGCGTCCCACCACCGTGTACGAGAGCCCCGCCGGGAGCGTGCGGAACGTGACGTCGGGCGTCTCGGGATCCTCGATCAGCGTGGCGCGGGCGGGCGCATCCGGGCTGTCCGCGACGTCGTCGCACGCGACGTCGACATAGACGAGCGCCGCGCGGCGGACCCCGCCGACCCGCACACCTCCGTACGGGACGTTGACGTGCAGCCCGCCGAAGCCATCGTTGCCCACCGACACGTCCACGTAGACCGGCGTCGCGCCCTCCGCGTTCGCGCGCACGCGGAACACCGCCGCCCGCGTGCCCGCGGTGAGCGACGTCCGCGCGCGACCGCCCGTGTCCGTCTCGCGCATCAGGTCGGCGAGCGACGAGTCGTGCGCCGTCCCCTCGAGCGCGAACGTGATCGGCTCGCGCGCGACGTCGCGCCCCATCTCGGTGAGGCGCGCCTCGACGTCGGCCGACGCCTGGAACGTGAGCGTGAGCGACGGCTCGCTCTCGAGCGTGAGCGTGCGCCGAGGCGCGGGCGGCGGATCGGTCCCGCCGTCGAGCATCACGTCGGTGCCGTCGCAGCCCGCCGCGAGCACCGCCGTCCCGAGGACGAGCGCGCGCACCCAGCGGACCGCCAAACTTCGGAGGTCAAGCAAGCCGAACCACATACCGGCGCCAATTGTACCGGCCTCGGCGCGCGATTCCAGATCGGGGGGTGAAGTCGCCCGATCGTGGGCCGCTCGCGCGCGATTCGAGGATGGCGGCGCGTGCGCACAAGAACGGGCAGAGCGGGCCGGCCTCGTCGACCGACCGCGTGGCGACCGGGTCGCGAGGGTCATTTGCTCGTGTTAGATGGAGGCGGCTCGATGCTGGTGGCGACCCTCTTTGCGGCTCCGACGCTGCTGATCCTCCTCGCGCTGGTGGTGCTGCTGTTCACGCATCCCTACGCCGGCCGGATCGGCTGGCGCTACATGCGCAGCAAGAAGCGTCGCACCGTCAGCGTGATCACGTTCGTCGCGGTCGGCGGCGTCGCGCTCGGCGTCGCCGCGCTGCTCTCGGTGATGTCGATCACGAGCGGCTTCCAAGACGAGTTCCGCGACAAGGTGCTCGGCGTCAACGCGCACGTGCTCGTGCTCAAGTACGGCCTCGACTTCGAGGAGTACCGCGACGTGATCGAGCGCGCGCGGGAGATGCCCGAGGTCGCGGGCGCGGCGCCGTTCCTCATCAACGAGATGATGCTGACCAAGGGCGACCGCATCAGCGGGATCCTGGTCAAGGGCGTCGACCCCGATCTCATGCCGACGGTGCTCGACCTCCCGTCGCAGATCATCCAGGGGAGCCTGCGCGGCATGCGGCGGCCGAACGCCGCGCCGCCGATGCGGCCCGAGGATCTCCTCGAGGATCCCGGCGACCGCGAGTGGGACTGGCTGAACCAGCTCGCGCAGGACGAGCCTCCGTCGGGCGACCGCGCGCCGGACGATCCGACGGACGATCCGCCGGACGACCCGCCGGACGACGATGGCGGCGAAGGCGATCAGGGATTCGATGAGGACGCGCTCGACGCGGTCCTCGACGACGCCCTCGACGATGACGACGGCTCCGACGACGGCTCCGACGACCGCTCCGACGACGACGGACCGATCGTGCTGCCGACGGTGGAGGTGCCGTCGCCGGAAGCCGCCGAGGAGGCGATGGCGGCCGGCGAGACGGGCCTGCCGAGCGACGCGCTCCTCGACCAATACTTCGAGGAAGAAAACTTGCTCCTCGACGGCCCCGAAGAGGGCGTCATCCCGCTCGCGGATCTCCCCGGCATCGTCGTCGGGACGACGCTCGCACAGACGCTCGGCCTCGGAGTCGGCGATCGCGTGAGCGTCATCAGCCCGCTGGCCGGCCTCGACACCAGCATGTTCACCGACGCGCCGACCACCCCGCGGAGCCGCGAGTTCCGCGTCATCGGCATCTTCGAGGCGGGCTTCCAGGAGTACGACAGCCGCCTCGTCTACGTGGACCTCTACGAGGCGCAGCGCTTCTTCGAGCACGGCGACTCGGTCACCGGCGTCGAGATCACCCTGCACGACATCGACGCCGCGCCCACCGTCGCGCGCCGCCTCGAGCGCGTCCTCGGCGGTGGCCCGTACCACACGATGGATTGGCAGGAGCTCAACCACAATCTGTTCACCGCGCTCTCGCTCCAGAAGTTCGTGCTCAGCTTCGTCATCGCCACGATCATCTTCGTCGCCGCGTTCAACGTCGTCGCCACGCTCATCATGATCGTCCTCGAGAAGAAGCGAGAGATCGCGATCCTCAAGGCGATGGGCGCGAAGAGCTTCGACGTCCTCCTCGTGTTCATGGTGCAAGGACTCTTGATCGGCTTGGTCGGCACCGCCGTCGGCCTCCTCCTAGGAGGTGGGGTCTGTTGGTACCTCACCGTCTTCGAGTTCCCGTTGGACCCGCACGTCTACCTGATCGATCACCTCCCGGTGAAGACGAGCCCCTCGGAGATCGTGACCACGATCTCGATCGCGCTCCTGATCTGCATCACCGCGACGACCATCCCGAGTTGGTGGGCCGCGCGGCTGTTGCCCGCCGACGGCGTGCGTCAGGAATAGCCGAACACGTCCTCGTTCGGCGGCGTCGGTCGCCGGTGTGCGCCTCGCTATAGGGTGAATTGGAGCTTGTCACCCTCCGCGATAGTGGACGTAGATCGCGACGTTCGTTGTCCAATTCAGACGCCGCTCGCGGTGTGTGACGTCGCGCGCGTCAATTAGGACGCGGCTCCGCCGATCTACTCCCGTCGGATGGCCGACGAGATCGTCGAAGAGTTCCTCACCGAGAGCCGCGAGGGCATCGAGCGCGTCGAGCGCGACCTCGTGCTCCTCGAGGAAGACCCGCGGACGCCGGACGTGGTCGATCGGATCTTCCGCGACGTCCACACCATCAAGGGAGTCTGCGGCTTCCTCGGCTTCACGCGGCTCGAGCGGGTGACCCACGCGGGAGAGAGTCTCCTCAGCAAGGTGCGGAGCGGGGAGCTCGAGGTGTGCCCCGACCTCGTCAGCGCGCTGCTGACGACGGTCGACGCGATCTCCGCGATGGTGGACAACGTCGCGAAGACCGGCTCCGACGGGGACGAGCCGCACGACGCGCTCGTCGCGCGCCTCGAGGCGCTCACCCGCGGCGAGAAGCCGGTCGCGAACGACTCGGTGCCTCCGCTGGGTGAGGTGCTCGTCGAGCACGGCGTCCCCAAGGAGGCGATCACCCAGGCGCTCGCTGCGCAGGAGGCCGGCGACCCGCGGCGGATCGGCGAGATCCTCATCCGTCGCGAGCAAGCTCGTCCGCGCGTCGTCGATGAGGCGCTCGCCAAGCAGGCCGCCGCGCGCGGCGCCGCGCCCGCGAAGGACAACACGATCCGCGTGAGCGTGGATCTGCTCGACGAGCTGATGAGCCTCGTCGGCGAGCTCGTGCTCATCCGCAACCAGATCCTCCAGTCCGAAGCCGAGCGCGACGAAGCGCGCGAGAACGGACACGCCCAGCGCCTCAACCTCGTCACCACCGCGCTCCAAGAGGGCGTGATGAAGACGCGCATGCAGCCGATCGGCACGGTGTGGGGCAAGCTCCCGCGCGTCGTCCGCGATCTCGCGCAGGCGTGCGGCAAGCACATCCGCCTCGAGATGGACGGGCAGGACACCGAGCTCGACAAGACGATCATCGAGGCGGTCAAGGACCCGCTCACCCACCTCGTCCGCAACGCGTGCGACCACGGGATCGACACCCCCGACGAGCGCCGCGCGGCTCGCAAACAAGAGGAAGGTGTGTTGCGCCTCCGCGCCTACCACCAGGGCGGCCAGGTGATCATCGAGGTCTCCGACGACGGGCGCGGCATCGACGCGGAGAAGGTGAAGACGAAGGCGCTCGAGAAGGGGCTGTTGACCTACGCGCAGGCCGCCTCGATGAGCCAGCGCGAGGCGCTCCACCTCATCTTCCTCCCCGGCTTCTCCACCGCCGCCGCCGTCACCAACGTGTCGGGGCGCGGGGTCGGGATGGACGTCGTGAAGACGAACATCGAGCGCATCGGCGGCACCGTCGACCTCGTCAGCGCGCTGGGCGAGGGGACCACGATCCGCATCACGATCCCGCTGACCCTCGCGATCATCCCCGCCCTCATCGTGGACAGCGCCGAGGAGACGTTCGCCATCCCGCAAGTGAGCTTGCTCGAGCTGGTGCTCCTCGGGGCCGACGAGCGCGGGCGCGTCGAGCGCGTCAACGAGACCCCCGTCTATCGTCTGCGCGGAAAGCTCTTGCCGCTCGTGTTCCTCCGCGACCAGCTGCGCCAGGGCGCGGCCGAGGCGGAGGGCGACCTCTACATCGTCGTCCTACAGGCCGACGGCCAGCCGTTCGGTCTCGTCGTCGAAGGTGTGCGCGACACCGAAGAGATCGTGGTCAAGCCGCTCGGCGCCGAGCTCAAGGGCCTGGGCGTCTACGCGGGCGCCACCATCATGGGCGACGGCTCGGTCGCGCTGATCCTCGACGTGCTCGGGCTCGCGCAGCGCGCGGGCGTGGTGGGGCGGCGCGGTCAGCGCGGGCTGGAGTCACACGACGACGCGGCCTCCGACCGCGCGATGGATCGGACGGCGTCGCTCCTCCTGTTCGACGTCGGGCTCGAGGCGCCGACCGCCGTCCCGCTCTCGCGGATCGACCGCCTCGAGGAGATCGCGCCGCACCGCATCGAGCGCGCGGGTGGGCGCGACGTCGTCCAGTACCGCGGGCGCATCATGCCGATCGTCTCGCTCGGCGACGTCCTCGGCGCGCGGCCCGTCCCGGTGGCGGACGACGAGGCGTACCAGGTGGTCGTGATCGGCCGCGGCGACGAGGCGGTCGGCCTGCGCGTCCATCGGCTCGTCGACATCGTCGACACGGTGCTCGACGTCCGCACGGTCGGCCGTCGTCTCGGCGTCGTCGGCACGTGCGTCGTCCAAGAGCGTGTCGTCGAGCTCCTCGACATCGACGAGGTCCTCGCCGCCTCGCTCCCCGAGCTCGACAGAGAGAGAGAGGAGGCGCGCTGATGGCTCAGTACTGCACGTTCCACGTGTCGGGTCTGTTCTTCGGCGTCGAGGTCTCGCTCGTGCAAGAAGTGTTGCGGCCGCAGCGGATGACCCACGTCCCGCTCGCGCCGGATCTGATCGGCGGGCTGTTGAACCTCCGGGGTGAGATCGTGACCGCGATCGATCTCCGCCGTCGGCTCGATCTCGAGGCGTCGCCCGAGGAGCCGATGAACGTCGTGTTGCGCCGGCCCAACGGCGCCGCGGTGAGCCTCCTCGTCGATCGCATCGGTGACGTGCTCGACGTGCCGGAGGCGACGTTCGAGGAGCCGCCGGTGACGCTGTCCGGGGTCACGCGCGCGCTGGTGCGCGCCATCTGTAAGCTGGAAGACGAGTTGTTGCTGATCCTGGACGCCGGCGCCGCCGCGCGGGTCGGGGTGAGCGAGGACCGCGGCCACGCCGCGGCGAGCGAAGACGCGGGCTGAGGCGCCGCAGAGGAGAGAGCATGGCTTCGGAACGAAAGAGCGGGGCATCGGTGCGCGAGGCGGACGATCGGGGAGAGCCGGTGCGGTCGCGGACCAAGCGCGTCAAGCCGCGGGTGGCCGCGCGCACCGCGAAGGTGGCCAAGGAGGCGCCGCCGCTGACGGAGACGATGGCGTTCTTCCGCGCGCTCCTCGAGAACTCGCCGATCAACGTGATGTACGCCGATCGCGAGTACGTGATCCGCTACGCGAACCGCCAGTCCATCGAGACGCTCAAGACGCTCCAGCACATGCTGCCGGTGCGCGCGTCCGAGGTGGTCGGGAGCTCGATCGACATCTTCCACAAGAACCCGATGCATCAGCGGCGCATCCTCAAGGACAAGAGCAACCTGCCCCACCAGGCGATCATCACGCTCGGCACGGACAAGCTCGATCTGCGCGCCGACGCGCTCGAGGGCCCGGACGGCGAGCTCCTCGGCACGATGGTCACGTGGTCGGTGGTGACCGAGACGCTCGAGACCGAGCGCCGCGCCCGCGAGCTGCAGGAGCGCGAGCGCGCCCAGGCGGAGGAGCTCAAGGACAAGGTGGATCGCATGCTCGCGGTCGTGGAGGCGGCGGCGGTCGGCGACCTCACGCGCCAGGTCGACGTGGTCGGCGACGACGCGATCGGCCAGATGGGCCAGGGCCTCGAGCGCTTCCTCACCGATCTCCGCGGGACGGTGCGCGGCATCGCGGGCAGCTCGGGCGCGGTCGGCGAGGCGGCGGACGGTCTGCTCGAGGTCAGCCAGACGATGGCGGCCACCGCGGAAGAGACGTCGCGTCAAGCGATCGTCGTCTCGGCCGCGGCCGAGGAGGTGAGCCAGAACGTGTCCACCGTCGCGGCGGGCATCGACGAGCTCAACGTGAGCGTGAAGGAGATCGCGCAGAACGCGGCCGAGGCCTCGCGCGTCGCCACCGAGGGTGTCGAGGTCGCGCGCAGCACCAACGCGAGCGTCGCGAAGCTCGGCGAGAGCAGCACCCAGATCGGCAAGGTCATCAAGGTGATCACCGCCATCGCACAGCAGACGAACCTCCTCGCGCTCAACGCGACGATCGAGGCCGCGCGCGCCGGCGAGGCCGGCAAGGGCTTCGCCGTCGTCGCGAACGAGGTGAAGGAGCTCGCCAAGGAGACCGCGAAGGCGACCGAGGACATCGGCCAGAAGATCGAGGCCATCCAGTCCGACACGCGGGACGCGGTGACCGCGATCGATCGCATCAGCGCGATCATCGGGCGGGTCAACGAGATCCAGACCACGATCGCGGCGGCGGTGGAGGAGCAGACCGCGACGACCACCGAGATCGCGCGCAGCGTCAGCGAGGCGGCGCGCGGCTCGAACGAGATCGCGGCCAACATCAGCAGCGTGGCGGAGGCCGCGCAGCAGACCGCCGAGGGCGCCACCTCGACGCAGACGGCGGCCGAGCAGCTCGGCTCGATGTCGCGCGACCTGAGCTCGACCGTCAACAAGTTCTCTTGCTGAGTGTAGCCGGGGCGCCGCATCGGTGAGCGCCCCGGCATCCTGAACCGGAGGTCCGAGGTGAGAGCACTGGTCGTCGACGACTCCCGCGCCACGCGCCTGATCCTCCAGAAGATCCTCGCCGAGGTCGGCATCGCCGAGACGTACGAGGCGGCGGATGGGCTCGAGGCCCTCGACGTGATCGCGTGCACGGGCGATCTCGACTTCGTCCTGATCGACTGGAACATGCCCAACATGAACGGGCATGAGCTCGTCGTCGCGCTGCGCGCGCGCCCCGAGCTGGCGCACGTCAAGCTGATGATGGTCACCGCGGAGAGCGAGCTCGACAAGGTGGTGAGCGCGATCGAAGCGGGCGCCGACGAGTACCTGATGAAGCCGTTCGACGCGGAGGCCGTCGCGGCCAAGCTCGCGCTGTTGGGCCTGGATCGGTCGTGAGCGTCGCGCCCGCCCGCGTCCTCGTCGTCGACGACTCGGTGCTCTTGCGCCGGCTCATCTCCGACGCGCTCGCGGTCGACCCGCGCATCGAGGTCGTAGGCACGGCGGCGAACGGCCGGCTCGCGCTCCAGAAGCTCGAGCGCTGCGACGCCGAGGTGGTCGTCCTCGACGTCGAGATGCCGGAGCTCGACGGGCTCGGCTTCCTACGCGAGCTCGCGCTCCGGCCCGAGCGGCCGCGCGTCATCATGTTCAGCACGCTCACCGAGGTCGGCGCCGAGGTCACCATGCGGGCGCTCGCGGCGGGCGCGGACGACTACGTCCAGAAGCCGACCAAGACGAACGGCGTCGCGGATGCGCAAGAGCGATTGCGATGCGAGATGATCCCGAAGATCCTCGGCCTCGTCCCGCGTCACGCGGTGGCGGGCCCGTCGATCGTCGCGTCCGCACCGAGCCTCCCGCGCCTCGCGCCGCGCCCGCACGCGCCGATCCCGAACGTCCGCGTCGGCGTCCTCGTCTTCGGCGCGTCGACCGGCGGCCCCAACGCGCTCGCCGACGTCATCGCCGCGCTGCCGACCCCGCTCCCCGTCCCGGCGCTGATCGTCCAGCACATGCCGCCCCTGTTCACGCGCCTGCTCGCGGAGCGCCTCGATCGCGTGAGCCCGTTCCGGGTGAGCGAGGCCGTCTCGGGCGAGCCGCTCGAGGCAGGCCGCGTCTACGTGGCCCCCGGTGGCTCGCACCTCGCGATCCATACCCATGAGGCGCAACGTTACGTGCATCTCCACGATGGGCCGCCGGAGAACGCGTGTCGCCCCGCCGTCGACGTGTTGTTTCGCTCCGCGGCCGACGAGTACGGCTCGGCCGTCCTCGCCGTCGTCCTGACCGGCATGGGCAAGGACGGCCTCGCCGGCGCCGAGCACGTCAAGCGCGCGGGCGGCCAGGTGATCACGCAGGACGAGGCCACCTCGGTCGTGTGGGGCATGCCCGGCTGGGTCGCGCGCGGCGGCTTCTCCGATCGCATCCTCCCGCTCTCCGAGATCGCGTCCGAGATCACCGCGCGCTTGCGCAGCGCCGCGAGCGCGCCTCGTCTCCTGCCGAAGCGAGCCAGCGCATGAGCCCCCGACCCGAACACGACTACGTGCGCAGCTTCGTGCGGGAGCGCGCCGCCATCGTCCTCGACGAGAACAAGGGCTACCTCATCGACGGTCGCCTCGCGTCGGTCTGTCGCCAGCACGGCTTCGCCGGTCTGCCCGAGCTCGTGGGCGCGCTCCGCGCCGACCCGCGTTCCCCGATCGCCCAAGTGGTGATCGACGCCCTCACCACGAACGAGACCAGCTTCTTCCGCGACGTCAGCTACTACGACGCGCTCCGGCAAGAGATCTTGCCAGAGCTCATCGAGCGCCGGCGGACCCAGCGCGCGCTCACCATCTGGAGCGCCGCGTGCTCGACGGGGCAGGAGCCGTATAGCCTCGCGATGATCCTCGCCGAGCAGAAGGAGCTCGAAGGCTGGCGGATCCGCATCCTCGCGACCGACATCGACGAGACCGTGCTCGCGCGCGCGCGCACCGGGGAGTTCACCCAGCTCGAGGTCAACCGCGGCCTCCCCGCGCGCCAGCTCATCGCGCACTTCGAGAAGCACGGCGACGTCTGGCGCGTGAAAGACGACGTGCGGCGCCTCATCACGTTCGAGAAGCGCAACCTCGCCACGCGTTGGCCGGCTCACGACCCCTTCGACCTCGTCATGCTGCGCAACGTCCTCATCTACTTCGACACCGACGTGCGCCGCGACATCCTCCACCGCGCCCACGCCGCGATCCGGCCCGGCGGCTACCTCGTGCTCGGCGGCGCGGAGTCGACGATCAACCTCTGCGACGCCTTCGTCCGCGTCCGCAAGGGCAAGGCCGTCCTCTACTCCGTCGCCGCCTGAGCCGAGCGCGCGCCACTCTCGGCCGACCCCCTCACGCCGCGAGCGCCGACGCGCCCATCGCAAGCTGCGCGAGCCGCGCCCGGAGCGCCTCCGACGTGTGCATCGACACCACGCCTCGCGTCCCGAGGAACCCGTAGAACGACGCCGCCACGTCGAACAGATCGCGGATGAACCGCGGCTCGTCGGGCGACAGATCCATGCAGTGCACGAACAGCGCATCCGGATCGAGCGACGCCCACGGCAGCGCCTCCTCGCGCGGGTCGTCGTTCATCGCCACCCACAGCGCGAGCAGCGGCAGCGTGTACCGCGCGTGCCACTCGTGCGTCTCGGGGCAGCACGGCGAGCGCACGAACCCCTCGATCAGCGGCTGAGCGAGACGGACGGCGCGGGGGGACAGACGGGCATCGATTTCGGACATGGCTCACCTCCGGCGCCCGACATCGGTTCGCTCCCGGAGCGGTTGCCTGCCCCCCGCGTGCCTTGACAGCCTCGGGGCCCGAGGCTAGACCGTCGCCCTTCTGCGGGAGTAACTCAGTGGTAGAGTGCAACCTTGCCAAGGTTGACGTCGAGGGTTCGAATCCCTTCTCCCGCTCTCGATAATCTGTAGCGAACGGCCGGTTGGAGGCAGCGCCTCGACCGGCCGTTTTCGTTCCGTCCCCGCCCCTGACCCGCGGATCGGCCCTTCGAATGACCACTCCCGCGAAGCCAACCACGCCGTCGCGTGCATTCGGGGCGATGTGCGCTGCCCTCCTGGTGCTCCTCGTCCAGGCCTGCACGTTCAACGAGGCCGTCGGTGCGCGCTACGAAGTCTGCTCCGACCTCCCGCCCCACTGCGCGGACGTCGGGTTCGAATGCCTGCCGCTGTCCTCCGACCTCGCGGGGCCCGGCGTGTACTGCTCGCGGCGTTGCGCGAGCGCGAGCGATTGTCCCGCGTCGGACACGTACGGCTCGGCCGTCTGCATCGTCACCGGCCTCGACGGCCAGTGCTTCCTCGGGTGCACGGAGGACGGAGACTGCCCGCCCGACAACCAGTGCACCGCCGCGACCGACGGCACGCGCTTCTGCGAGCCCAACTGACGCGTCGCGCCTGGGCGCTCTGCCCGCCGCGCAAGCGACGCTCGGCCAACACATAGAGGAGCGCGTGCTCACGGCTCCTTGCGGGGTCGCCGTCGCGGCCGGTGAGGCGGAGGACGAGCGAGATCGCGGCGCTGAGCGCGGAGCGCGCGGCGACGAGGTCGTCGTCCCAGCGGGGGGAGCGGCGCTCGAGCGCACTGAGGAGATGGAGCGGCTCGCCCGCGTCGGAACCGGGCGTGACGACGCGGACCATCGTGCGCTCGGCGTAGCGCGCGAGCTCGGGCTCGCCGATGCCCCAGGCGGACAGGTTCTCTTGCCGTGACGCGAGCGCCTCGGCGACCTCGGGCGGATCGGCGATGCCGTCCTCGTCACCGGGCGCCGGCTCGACCCACGGGGTCATCGCGTCGGCGTCGAACGAGGGGAACGCGAGCGGGGGAAGATTGGACGGCTACTGCACGGCGGCCAGGGGGAGCGTGTTCGGGTCGACGCTGTAGATGCGGAGCCCACTCGCGACGGTCCCCGCCGCGTAGTCCACGCGGTCGTCGGTCGCGAAGTACGGATCGCCGCTCAGCGCGGCGCCGTCGCCCGGATTGCGCTCGCGTCGCTCACCCGTGTCGAGATCGAAGACGCGAAGGTACTGAGGTCCGCCCGTGGGCTCTGAGGCTCCGAACGCGAACCAGTGGCCGCCGGTCGTGCCCACGTAGCGCGCCTCGACGGCGCGAACGCGGCGCGGTGCGAAGGGGTCGGAGCCCGCGGTCAATGTCCCTGTCCACAGCTCGGCCGCGCCCGTGGAGTCCACCTCCATCCACGCCGCGGTGGACCCGTCGGTGCCAAACGACCAGATGTCGCGGCCCGCCGGCGCATAGTACGGGACGTTGTCGTCGGGATAGGTCGCGCGTCGCAGATGCACGGTGGCTCCGTACGCTTGCCAGTACGCTCGTTCCGCGACGACGAAGATGCGATCCGCCGGGTAGTCGATAGGGGGCGTGTTGAGGAACTGATGCTGGTCGGGGGCCCACAGCGCGAGGAGACCATCCGGGGACATCTGGTAGCCGAGGACGTCGTCGGACGCCCACATGCGGCCCACAGTGCGACCGACGGGGACGAGCGAGGCAGCGATCTGGACCACCGGTGCAAGGTTGGGTGGGACGGGCATATCCAACGGGGCGAGATACAGAGCGGCCCCGTCGTTCTCCGCGTTCTCCGCGTCGCGGAACCTAATGTGAAACGCCACCTGCGATCCGCCGACAACGACGGTTGATACCAGACACGTGTAGCGTGCGCCTGCCGTGATCCGGAGCATGCGCCAGGCGACCCGCGCCCGCCCGGTCTCGTCGACCAATACGATGACGCGCATCCCGGTCGGGACGTCGGAGCTCAGGAAGGAGTAGAACGCACCTTGCGGTGTATACCACGCGTCCAAGGGGCGACCGACGGCCGCTCCGGGCGCGAGGTTCGGCGTCGTGCGTCGGCACCCGGTCCCGCAGTCCTCCCACTCGAAGCGCCAGAGCCGCTCGGGATCCGCGGCGACCGCGATCGGGCAATAGTCAGGCAGGCCCGCGACGGGGAGCCAATTGGGATCAGACGGGCCAGCGTCAGTCTCCCCGGCATCCTCACGCGAACCGGCATCGCGCCGCGCGGCGCCGGCGTCGACACCCGCGTCCCGCATCCCAGCGTCGTGTCCGGCATCGGGATCGACCTGGACATCGCAGCACGTAGCAAGCGCTGCGCAGGCGAGCGCGGTAGTCAGAAGCAGGCGTCGCACGCGGTATCCGCGGTGAAGGTACCAAGGGCGACCCCGAGCGGCACCCCGTACGAGTCACTGACGTCGACGATCGTAGCACCGGTCTCGCTCGCACGCAGTCCGCCGGGGGCAAGCATGGCACCGGGGACCGTCAGACTGGCTTGCACCTCGAGCGCACCGCTCAGGCCCACCTCGAAGTGCGCCAGGTGGATGCAGGGCTCTTGGCTCTGTGATGCGCTCGTCGCGAGGTAGAGTCCGCCCTCACCGTCCGCCGAGAGCGCGAAGCGATCCACGGACAGGTCATCGTGCGACCAAGTCGCGATCCAGTCTCGCGCCCCGGTGTCGGGGCTGACGCTCATCAGGTGAATTTTCTGGTCTACCTCGTCGTACTCAAGAACGAACAACCGATCGCGCCATGCGTCGTACGTCGCCGCAATCACGCGTCGCACGACCGTGGTGATGAGCGGCACGAGTCGCCACGCCGGGGACGTCGAGTCCACGGAGAGCGAGCGGATCGCGAGGGTGGGCACAGGCGGAGACCACTCACCCATCACGGAGGCGTGCTCCTGAACGTAACCGCCGACCTCCCACAGGGTGTTGCGGCGGCTCGAGAAGACGTAGAAGGACCCGGCGCGCTCACCCTCATACGGGCCAGGTGTGACGGCGAGCGCAACGCGGTGGAGCCCCTGGATGTCCTCTTGAATGACGGCGAACGCCCCGTTGTCGCCGACCCCGACATACCAAACCGCGTCGCTGGTCAGCCAGGGTGCCACCTCGGCAGCCGCGACCCACTCCGCTTCGAACGTCGTCTCGAAGATCGAGTCGTTGAACCAGCTCATCTCGACCTGCGGATCGAACACGTCGACCCCAACCTGAAGGCCTGGCTGCTCGATCTTGTGACGCACGCTGGGTGGAGGGCAAAGTGGATCGCTCGGCTGGTACGAGATCCATGGCTCAGGAAAGGTGCTGCACCACGGGCACAGCCGATCGAGCGCAACGAACGGCGTGATGGGTCGGAGGCATGGCGCGACCTCGCGCGGCACCAAGCCTTCGCCGGTGCTGAATCGCCCCGACCAGAAGTGATTCCGTGGATTTCGTTGCGGGATGGGCAGATCGCTCTCGGCCCCTAAGAGTCGGGGGATGTGCGTCCAGAGAACGCCAGGCAGATTGTCCCCAGGCCCGGTCCCGATCGCTGGGTCGAGCGGCCACGCGGCTTGCCAACGCGAGATGTCGGTGGACATCTGCCATCGAACGAGCGCATCGTTTTCAAATGAACGAGCCGGCCCGCCCGCCGCGACCTGTACGGGTGCTTCGTACGTGAGTGCGAAGTCCGCCGAAGGCGACAAGCTCGACCATCCGGTTCCGTAAGGTAGGGCCGGGTCTGTCGCAAGAAGGCGGGTCATCCGGCGCCAGTACGGCGACTCGTTGGCGAGCGAGCGATCGTATTCAGTGAGCGCTAAGAGCTCGCAGCCGCCGGTGCCTTCCGCCAGAGGTTCCGCACAATTCTCCCTGTCGAGTGGCGTGTCGCCGAGTGCGGCCGAGCAACGACAGAACCGAGTGCCGGTCCAGAAGTCGTAGGCTGTCGTCGCGCCCGCTGCTCCCAGCGCGTCCACGCGAATCAGGTCGTTGCGGATCGCGCCAGGGGCACGATACAGACCGACACGTGTATCGGGGCACTCGACGATGTCGCATTGATCGCCGAACACGAAGTCCTCTCGCGGGCACGCCGCCTCGGAAGACCCGTTGATGCAGGCTTGGCGTAGCGCAAGCTCCGCGTCCTCGTTGCAGTTGCGCTGATCGGGGCTGAGCGAAGGGGCCGCAGCGGTCGCGCAGTTGTCGCAGGCGTCGCCGAACCCATCCCCGTCTGAATCGGTCTGATCGTCTGCCACGAGTGGGCAGGCGTCACACCGATTTGGAACGCCATCTCCGTCCGTATCGGTGTGGTCGTCGGACGACGAACAGATGTCGCAATCGTCTCCGATACCGTCGCCATCGAGGTCTCTCTGCAGCGGGTTGAATAGACCGACACAGTTGTCGTGCGCGTCTAGTAGACCGTCCCCGTCAGAGTCTACCAGCGCGTCCGCTGGGGTGCGATCCGGGTTGTACATCGAAGGCACATCACTCGGACCGACGTAGACACCATCGATGTATGCGTCACTTAGAGTGGCTGGGTCGACGTACGCTCGAAGCCACTCCGCGACCTCCGGGTGAGAGAGCCTTGGGTTGAGGTTGAAGACGCTCAGGAGCTCTTCTCGACCAGTCGCAGGATTCGTCCACAACCACGGGCTTCCAGAGTCACCGGGTCCCCCGTCCCCGACACCCTCATGCCAAGCGAACGCCTACGATTCGTCTGGATAGAGCACACCCAGGAATGTGCGCTGTTCTTTCCCGTCTCCTACGGATCCGACGCTCCACCCGGGCGCTGAGTACCGGAACCAATCCGCGGGGACATGCGGGGCCTCACTGTCGAAGCCTGGCGGGATGATGCCGACAAGTCGAATGGACTCGCCTACCCAAGAATTGCGATCCCCGCCAGGATCGTCGAGGACGACGGGCATAGGCCGGGCAGCCTGCGCGCCAGGGACCTCAGTTGGTGGGATGTTGAGCCCATCCACCCGCTCTCCCAACACGACCAGCGCAAGATCGAAGGGCCAGCGCAGAACCGTCGGATCGAAACCTACGTGGAGCTCAGTATCCGGATCGTAGGTGTCCGGGATTGACGGAAAGCCTCGGCATGCCGGTAGCGCGCCGTCTGCCCTTGCGCCTGGGAAGACTTCGCACCCCACAGTCCGGACGATCCGCTCCGGGGTTGGGTACGCACGGTCGGGCGCCCAACCGAATACGGCTTGGTTCCAGTTGGACGGGACTTTCAGGCAGTGCCAGGCAGTCAACACCAGCCGCGGTGTGATGAGCGTGGCATGGCAGCCGGGGCCCCCGAGCCGTACGACCGCGTCCCGGTACTCCTGCTCGAGCGCGGTCGCGGCCTGGTCCTGGACGCCAGCACTGATCGCCTCGACGCGTGCGCCAACTTGCCCTCCGACATCAGGGGGAGGCGCAGAAGTACACGCGATCGACACTGCGGAAATAACCGTTGCGATTCTTGCAGACGCGCGTCGAGTGTACATGCAAGCGAACCTACCCGAGGCATGGGCGGACGGTCAAGTCAACCCTTGGTGCTTGCGTCACGTAGCCCACACGCCCGTCGAATGTCCTCCGCCGTCATCGGCCCGCGCAGGTAACTCATCGCCCACCTAGGATTGAGCAACGACACCTTCGTTGTCTTCCCATCGCGCACCACGAACCACCTCGGCGGGAGCTTCTTCACCACCGCGTTGAGCGCGCTGTTCTTCTTCGGCTCGCCGAGCCCGTCCATCACCCTTGCGCGGTCCGCGTCGGTCGTCAGCCTCCCGATGAACCACGTGCCCGCGTTGGAGAGCGCGCGGTAGTCGAGGTCCATTGGGTTCTGCGTGGCGAGGACGCAGCCGACGCCGTAGGCGCGGGCCTGCTTCATCAGCGCGACGATCGGGCGCTTGGTCGGCGGGCTCGCGGGGTGCGGGGGCAAGAAGCCGTACACCTCGTCGAAGACGATCAGCGCCTTGAGCCTTGAGGTGCCGCGCTGGCGGCGGACCCAGGTGAGGATCTCCTCGAGCAGGACGCCGAGGACGAGGGTGCGCTCTTCGTCGTCGAGGTGGGCGACGCTGACGATCGTCGCGGGCGTGCGCTCGCCGACGGGCTCCATCCAGCGGGCGACGTCGAGCTCGGGGCCTCGGCGCCACGCGAGCAACGACGGCGAGGCGATGAGGGTGTTGAGGTCGGCGGCGAGATCGCTGCGAAGGCGAATCGGCATGAAGGTCTCGACGGGGAGCGCGCCGATGTCCTCGAGCGGCGGCTCGATGATCTCGGGCAAGAGGCTCTCGAGCGGGGCGCTCTGTCCCGCGCGCAAGCGACGCTCGGCGAGGACGTAGAGGAGCGCGTGCTCACGGCTCCTTGCGGGGTCGCCGTCGCGGCCGGTGAGGCGGAGGACGAGCGAGATCGCGGCGCT
Source organism: Sandaracinaceae bacterium (assembly GCA_050186575.1). Taxonomy (GTDB): domain Bacteria; phylum Myxococcota_A; class Polyangia; order Polyangiales; family Sandaracinaceae; genus JAUHXR01. Next base: position 71,225 of record JBFWYI010000009.1, read on the forward strand.
GAGCGCGGAGCGCGCGGCGACGAGGTCGTCGTCCCAGCGACTCGAGCGGCGCTCGAGCGCGCTGAGGAGATGGAGCGGCTCGCCCGCGTCGGAGCCGGGCGTGACGACGCGGACCATGGTGCGCTCGGCGTAGCGCGCGAGCTCGGGCTCGCCGATGCCCCAGGCCGACAGGTTCTCTTGCCGTGATGCGAGCGCAGCGGTCACCTCGGGCGGGTCCGCGATGCCGTCCTCGTCGCCGGGCGCGGCTTCGACCCACGGGGTCATCGCGTCGGCGTCGAAGGTGGGGAACGCGAGCGCGAGGTTCGGGAGATCGCCCTTCACGTCGATCATGAGGACGGGGACGCCCTGGCCGAGCGCTTCCTCGACCATCACGGTGAGGAGCCCGGTCTTGCCGCTGCCGGTCATGCCGACGATGACGGCGTGCGTCAGGAGCTGATGCGCGGGCAGCGCGTAGCCGCCGACGTAGCGCTTCCCATCGATCGTGCGCTGCGCGCCGAGGCTCAAGTGAGGTCGCGTCGTCATGACAAGCTCCGTTGCAGGATCGATCAAAAGAGAGCCGGTGACCCCATCCGCGCTCGTGGTGCGCGCGGATGGGGTCACACGGCGGGGTGAGGACTACTGCTCGAACGGGTTCACGCCGGGATCGACGGGGACGCCGGGGCCGGAGGTGGGCCCGCTCATCACGGGCTCGTCGCCGGCGTCGTCGATCACGTCCTCCTCGTTCGCGCCGTTGCGCGCGCGGCGGCCGCGCCCGGACCAGAGCGACGGCACCACGCTCTCGGCGTCGCCCTGCCAGAAGCGGAGGTACTGCACCTGGCGGAAGAGCTCGCGGTACTCGCGGATGAGGAAGCTGAGCGCGCGCAGGCGCATCTCCTGCGCCGGGACCAGGGGCACGCCCTGATCCCGCTCGCCCTTGACGTCCTGCATGCGGTTCGCGACGGAGCTCGCGCGGTCGAGGTCGGCCTCGGTCAAGAGGGTGTGATCGTGCACCTTGCTCCAGTAGCTGCGGAGCAACGCGACCAGGACCAGCGTGCTGCGCACCGTGGCGTCGTAGCCCTGAAGGTCCTTGGCCTTCTCGAGCTCGTGCGCCGGATGAGGTTGCGGTTCACGAGCCCCTGCGCGTCGGTGATCAGGAAGTCGTACTCCGCCCGGACGCGCTGGTGCATCGACGAGAGATCCTTCGGCGCCGCCGCCGCGGCCGCCATGATGTGCGCCTGCTGCGCCGCGCGCGCGATCTTGGGCAGCTCGTCGATGCGCGCCGCGGCCGACGGGCCGTAGAGCGCCACCAACTGCTCCTTGAACGGCTGCACCTTCTTCGCGGTGGCCGTGGCGATCATCTTCGCCGAGGCCGGATCGAGCTTCGCGTCCCGGTAGAGGTCGTCGGTGTCCATCGCCATGAGGCGCGGCGTCAGCTCCTCCAGCGCGTTGGCGTTCGGGTCCTCCGACACGTCGGTGGTCGTGATCGCGCTCGTGTTCGTCTCGCCCATGTCTCTTGCTCTCTTTCTGCCGGAGGTTCGTTGCCCGGCGCCCCCCTCATCGCGGCCCGCCGGGGGCGGTTGCGTGGGTGGACGAAAAAAAAGTGAGCGCGCGAGGTTTCGCCGAGGTCTCGGCGGACTCAGGCTGTGCCGAGCGGCGGGCCGAGCGCGTCCGCGAGAATTCGGGCTACCCCGCCCGCGTCCGAAATCGGCGGGGATAATTAGAATTATCGCCGAGAGGTTTTAGAATCGGCGGGGATAATTAGAATTATCCCGAAGCGACTTTTAAATCGGCGGAGATAATTAGAATTATCGCCGAGAGGTTTTAGAATCGGCGGGGATAATTAGAATTATCCCGAAGCGATTTTTAAATCGGCGGGGATAATTGGAATTATCGCCGGACGATTTCCGCGGCCTCTCGGCGCACTCGAACAAGCGCCGGACGATCCGTTCGACGAATCGCGTCACTGACTGAGACGTCGACGGATGCTAGCGCCGTGAGGCGCTAGTCGGAGACACGCAACCGACGCTGCCGCGGGGGCGATGAGCGGCGCATGGACTACCCAGCCCTCCGCGCCTTCCCGGGAGACACCACCGCCGCGAAGAGAGAGAAGCGCCGCATCGCCGACGGACTCCTGCGCCTTCGCGCCGGCCTCGACGCTCACTTCGACGCGGCCAGCGCGATCTCGGGCGTATCGCCAGCGACACGCGGCTTGCGCATCGCCACCTGGAACGTCCGCGAGCTCGCCACGCGCAATAAGTATGGTCGTCGCCTCCCCGACGCCTACTGGTACATCGCCGAGATCGTCTCCCGCTTCGACGTCGTCGCTCTCCAGGAGGTGCGCGGCGATCTCGACGCCTTGCGCCGCGTGCTCTCGCACCTCGGTGACGGCTGGGACTTCCTCGCCACCGACGTGACCGAGGGCGCGCCCGGCAACGGCGAGCGCATGGTCTTCGTCTTCGATCGCCGCCGCGTCGCCTTCGGCGGCGTCGCCGGCGAGCTCACCCTCAAGGACGGCGCCGAGCTGCTCGACGCCGACGGCCTCGAGCTCTCGAGCGCCGATCCGCTCACGCTCCGTTTCGATCGTCGCCGCGACTTGCGCCTCCCGCCCGGCACCGCCACCCGCGAGAGGGACGGCCGCCTCGAGACCGCGCAAGCCGTCTACCTCGAGCTGCCCGAGGGGACCCAGCTCGAGCTCCCTCCGGGATCCCGCCTCCGCGTCCCCGCCGGTACACCTCTATATAGGGTGGGCCGGAGCGGCCTTCGCCTCGCCCGGACCACGCGCTACCTCGCGCCTCCCGGTCACCGCCTCCAGCTCCCGCGCCCGGCGCGGGCCGACGGCGTCATGCAGTTCGCGCGGACCCCGTACTACGTCGCGTTCCAGGTCGGCTGGCTCAAGCTCATCCTCTCGACCGTCCACATCTATTACGGCGAAGAGTCCGCGCGCAGCGCCGGCATGCAGCGCCGCATCGACGAGATCGACCGCCTCACCGAGCTCCTGCGCCAACGCGCGAACGACGAGCGCGACAGCGACAGCGCCAGCCTCTTCCTCGTGCTCGGTGACTTCAACATCGTCGGCAAGGAGCACGGCACGATGACCGCCCTCCAGCGCCGAGGCTTCGTGATCCCCGACGCGATCCAGCAGATCCCCGCCGGCACCAACGTCGAGCGCACCAAGTTCTACGACCAGATCGCCTACTACGCGCGCCCCGGCCACGCGGAGGCGATCCCGCGCGTGCAGCCGCTGCGCGCGGGGGTGTTCGACTTCTTCGAGCACGTCTACCGAATGGGCGGCGACGAGAAGGAGCTGACGAAGGAGATGAGGCGCGAGGGCGGGCGTGGGTGGGAGTACGCGACGTGGCGGACGTACCAGATGAGCGACCACCTACCGATGTGGGTGGAGCTGGAGAGCGAATTTGCGGAGGAGGTGTTGCGGGGGGAGCGATAGGGACCCTCGACCGTCCGCTGCGCCTCCCCAAGTCGGACAGCCGCTGCCGACGGATCTTGAAAGGAACCGTGTGCCCCACGCGGTCGGCTACGACCGGCGCTCGTGCCCGGCGGTGCTGCGTGCCTTCGTCCGCGCGCTCGACCGCTCGCTGCGGCGGCGCGCGAAAGGGCAGCTCGGCTTGCGGAGCGCTGAGCGCGCGTCGCGGCTCCGCCGTCGACGGCGGTGGCTAGTTCTCCGGATCGGCGCGAAGCCGTGGTCGCTCAGGGTTCGGTCCCAAGAGCAAGGCCAGCGGGTACATGGTCATCCTGATCTGGGCGCTGGGGAAACCCGCTCCTCCGAGCAGCGACGTGTCGCCGTAGAGCTCGCCCGCCAGCGGGATCGCAGTGAAACCGAAGAGCGCTTCGAGGTCGAGCCATTGCTCGACCTCGTAGCCGGCGACCAGATCAGCATGAACGGGAAACACCGTCTCCACCGGGAGTGTGGCGCCGATCCCTACCGAACATCGCACACCAAAGCGGAAGCCGGTTTGCGCATCTCCTCCGAAGATTTCGACCCATGCGCCGCCGATTGACGTCGCCCGCGCGCCGAGCCCACCGAGCGCCGCGGCAGACGGGATCTGGACGAGCGCTTCGCCAAAAGCGACGCGCGCGTTGAGCCAGATGTCCCAGGTCCCGGGCAACGGGATGCGGCTCAGTATCGCGATGCGGAGCGAGTAGCCTCCGAGGTTTCGAGGGACCCAGAAAGGATCGTCCGTCTCACCCAGCGCAAGCCCCGTGAAGACCAGCTGCCGCGCCCCCTCGTCTGCTCCCTCCAGCATTCCACTGGTCTCGCCACCGACGGGTATGCGGAGGTCGGCGACGAGACGGATTCCCTCTAGTGGGGATCCCAAGTAGAGGCCGAGGCCCATGGTCGGCGTCGCGAATGCGTAGACGTTCCCACCGACCCGAGTTTGCGCAAAGAGCCCGATATGCCCCCCGCGCGACCACGCGTACTGCCCGAGGACACCAGCGACGTCGACAACGATGGGTGCGCTCGCGTTGTCGTCCTGCGTGAACACGCCGCCCGAGACGCGGAGCTCGATGTCGCGACGGTGGCCGCCGAGAGCGCCGAGCGGTCGCCACCATCGGCAACGGTAGCTCGACGCGGTGCAGCGCACCGCGGGAGGTGCTCCACTGTCTTGGGCTCGCGCAATCGAGACCTCGCTACAGGCGATGAGCACCAGCAGGGCCGCAAGGGCGCGCTTAGTATCCACAGTACCCTGCCCGATCTTCGACCGCGTACCAGTAGTCGATGAACTGCTCCGCCGATCGGTACAGCGAGTCGACGGGTCGAGCCCCGATCTGCGGAACCGGGTCCGTCGGGCCGTGGACGCAGCCACGTCCGCCGCTGCATGCATAGACGGCCATCGCGCGCGCGAGCTCAGGGAGCATCCCGACGCTGGCGATGCCGCGCTCGGCGAAGGTAAGCCGAGTCGGCGGCGCTTGGTCGTGCGGGGCGTCGACGAACATGTTGGCGATCGAGTAGGTGCGTCGGACCCCCGAAGCCGGATCGCACGCGACATTGCCAGAGGAAGCGCCACACCCACCGACCTCAACCTCGGTAGAAACCCCATCGGCGACCTCGGTCACCGCGGAGTAGCCCATCAGGTACTGAAGCCCGTTGAGATCCGTCCCAAACGCGCCGATCCCGAGCCCACCCGGACCAAGACCCTCCTCCGCCCCGGTCGAGCTCGCAGCCCGCATGAGGCGCCAATGCGCTCTCGCCAAGTTGGCCGCGGGATCCTCGACCTCGTCGATGTACACCTCGGCGAGATCGAACGGGTCGGGGAGCCCGTTCTGACGCGGGACGCGGACGGTGAGGGTCACGTCGTCGGGGAGCGCCTGGTCGTCAGTCAGCGGCACCGCCATCCACACCTCTTTGCCGCGCTCCCAAGGACCTCCCCCATTGATCGACACCTCGCTTTGCTCGCACCCGGCTTGCTGCCCCGGATAGGGATCGATCAAGGAACCTCCGTTGCGACGCAAGTCGACGCACACGTGCGTGCCCTCCAACGGCCATGCACGTCCGCGGATGTCCGTCGTCCCCGAAACCATGCGAATACGCACCATGCGACGCACCCCCACGGGCAACGCGTCGGACGAGCCGGACGGCACGACGAACGGGAGCTCCCAGTGTTGCGCCGACGCTCGACCGTTGAGTCGAACCTCCCAGGCCCATTCGGGCGTGGCACACGTCGAATGGGTGAGCCGACCCGAGACCTCGGTCGCGCCATGGACCCCTGGCTCGAAGGACCCGGTCACCGAGCTCGCGAGATCGTCGCGCTCGCGCCAGGCCACTAGTGTCAATGAAGTGATCGATTCTACATCCGTGCACGCCCTGGCCGCACCGCTCGCAGACACGAGCGGTGCCTCGCCGGGCGACGTCAGCACGAACGTGTCCTCCTGATTGCGCCCGTGGCTATGGCAAGCAACCCGGAGCTCGAGCGCGTGCGCCCGGTCGAGGCTCGCGTCCAAGTCATGGTTCAGCTCTGGACACCATCGCCACGTCGGAACGCTGGCCGGTACCGATTCCGACGTGGCTCTCCGCAAAGGAAGCTCCGCAGTCACCGTCTGCCCGACACGCCCGGGGGCGATGGTGAACGTCGGACGGTCTCGGCGCATGCCGCGCACCCACGCGAGCCGCGTCGTGGGACGTCCGTCCGCATCGAGTATGCCCGTGACGTCACCGGACGTGCCGAGCCCGACGATCGAGGGACCGAGCTCAAGCATGCGGCGGAGGTTCGTCTCCGACAGATCTCGATCGGAACCCGACTGGTCGCCATCTTCGTTCCAACGCATCCCCGTGTGCGAGGAATGGAGGGGATAGCTGCACGCGTCGCATCCACCCGCACCGTCGTCGCGGCACGCGAGCTCGATCACGTCGCGGATGGTCGAGTCGCCCATGTGCGAGAGATCGATGAGCATCCCGAGCGCCATCAGCCGCCTGAACGCGTCCGGATTGTTGATCCCACGACTGTTGCGGTGGCCGATCGATCGCGGGATCGGCCGGACCCCTGCGGTGGGCGTCACGAGCTCGGAGGGAAATGCTTCGTATCCGAGCGCGATGTAGCTCGGCCATGCGAGATCGCCGGGAAGGAACAGCGCCCCGAGCCCGACCGGAAACAGGTCGACCGAGAGCGGACGATCGACGCGAGCAACGAACTCGAGTGCCGGCGCGACGCGATAGAACTCCGGGGACCGCGCCCCGAACAGCTCTCGCTCATAGGCCCCGCTCGTATTGAACGGTCCGGGGACGGCGGCACACCCGCCAAATTCATTGTCGGCGAAGTGGACGGCTGTGACCTGCCGCAGCCCGTACTCGTGGTAGAAGTACTCGAGATCTTCGACCCGGATCGTGTCGAGCTCCACGCCCAGGACGACGGCGAGCCGCTCCTGGCGGACGACACGCTCCGCCTGCTCCGGCGTCGTCACGATCTCCATCCACGTGGAGTTCGCCGCGGCCATACGATGGAGAAAGTCGAGCTGACGGGTGGCCGTCTCGCGGTCCCAGTCGAAGCTGAAGTCCAGCGTACCGGGGAATGCGTGGACGTCGACGAGCCGAGCGATGGTCTGCGTGTCGCCCACGGCGGCGACCAGCACCCGCAGGCCTCCATCGTAGGCGCGCCGCAGCGCCTCGATGTGCATCGCTTGGTGCGATGGATCGCGCCCGTTGGGCCATCTAGGAAACGCCGACGAGCGCCCGATCCGGATCCCATCGGTGTGCGGATAGTGAGCCTGCCCGCCGACGAGGCGCGACAACACGATCGAGCGCGTCGCGCGGCGAACCGGGTCCGGCTCGGTCAGGTCGTGGATCTCGGCATCGCACGGCGTCGCCCGGATGACGTAGCTCTCCGGCCGCTGGTCCACCGAGCAACGGCCTGGATACGCGAGGTTGGCATCGACAGGTCCGAGCTCGGTGTTCGCGAAGGGACCACCCCACACGAGCCCGCCGAAGCCGTCGTCGTCACCGGCGTACCCGAGGTGGATCGCCGGATGAGTGTGGAGGTCGGCGAATCCGAAGAGAGGCTCCGCGCGGGGCGCGCGTCGCGGAGGCAACGCCGGTCCGACCCCAGCATCCGATCGAGGATCGCTCGCATCGGGGACGCTCGCGCCCGCGTCGAGGCTCGCGTCGTCCGTCGGACCGGCATCATCGAAGGCGGCCGCCCCGTCGATGACGCTGGCGTCGAAGACGCCCGCATCCATCGCGGCGCCATCGGGGACCTCCGTCCCACATCGGGTGCCCGCACGGCCTCGGACAAACGCAACGCACGCTGGCTCGTCGACGCACGTGCCGAGAGGACACGTCGGCGAAGCGTCCTCGCATGGATCGCCTCCCGCGTTCGCCCGGCACGCGAGCCCGGCCAGGCCGAGCGAGATGATCCAGACAGGCCGGTATATTGACTTCACGCAGCTCCGTTTGTCTCATGCAGACATGCGGAGGCAAAATTTTTGGACGTTCGCGTGCGTCACGGTGCAATGGGTCTTCACAGCCCCCGCATCCGCGCAGGAAATGGAGCTCGTCTGCGGGCGCGATGAGTTCGTGATCTGCCTCGCGCTCGCGCCGGACGAGGTACCTCCCGAAGGTAGCTTCATGCCGGGGAAGTCGGGTGGCGGGAGCGCCCGCGCGGGAGGGAGCGGCGCAGACTCGAACATCCCCAACGGCGCCTACGCCGACCGTCTCTGGTGTGGCTGCGGTGGGTCGCGAGAGCCGACGCGCGGCGACGACGAGCTCACGCGCTCCGCGCACGGCGTGCGAGGCTCAGACCTCACGTTCTCGTTGATGTCTGAAGACGCGATCACGCGGGTGCACGAGGGAGTCCCACGCTTGGACGGCCTCGATAGGGTGCCTAGCACCTTGCCGGAGCCCGGAGCGAGCGGAGAGCGGCTCATCGCGTGCGCGGTTGGGTCTCAGCTCTACGTCGATCGGAGCGTCAACTGGATTTGGGCCTACTGCCGGCCAGCACGCGACGTTCACACCCGCGTCGCAGGATACGCGGACATCGGATTCACGGGTGGGGGCGGGGACGATTGGACGGGGAACGGTCTCCTCCTTGGCCAGTTCGGGACGGGCATTCGCGTTCCCGTCCACGAGTGCGTCTACGCGACGTTCGGGTTGACTGCCGCGTTCGGCAGCCCCACGAGCGTTGCGCCAAGTGGCCCCTCTCGGTTCTTCGCCGGCGAGGTAGGGGTCGGGTTAGGCCCTCGCGCCGACGGGTGGGGCTTCGACGTCGGGCTCGTTGGTGGACTCGGACTCGACGCACACACGGCGAGCGTCGAGCAGGACGGCGCGACGCGATCGATCCCGATCGAGGGCACGGGCGTGGTCGGATACGGCGGCGCGAGCTTCATGCCGACCCACGTCAGCACGGGATTCCGATTCGGGGCACGATTCGTCCTGGGCGGCAACGACCGGGGTGGTTGGCTCTCGGGGGCCATCCTCGTGGGGTGGCTGCTGTGACCGGGGTTGGCATCCGCTCGGCCGCGGCGCAGACATCGCGCATCGCCCTCACCCTCGCGCTCACGTGCTTGCCCATGCGCGCTCACGCGCAAGACAGCGGCACGCCTCGGGCGCACGATGATCTCGACGCGGACGAGACCGAGCCGCTGCCGGAAGAGGTCCTTCTCGAAGAACCACGGGAGGAGGACGAGTACGAGGAGGACGAGGACGAGTACGAGGAGGACGAGTACGAGGAGGACGAGTACGAGGAGGACGAGGAGGACGAAGCCGCGGAGCACGAAACCGACGGCGCGGAGGACGAAGAAGGGGATGACGAGGAAGAGGAGGCGCTCAATCGAGACCGGCGGGGTAGGCGGAGCCACCAACACGTCCATGTAACGTGCGTTCATTGTGTGGCACAACGCCGGGAATCCTCTGCGTCCGACTGGTTCTCTGAGGGCAACCACGTCCGCGAAAACATCCTCGACGTCCAGTTCGCGGCGGGCGAGCAGTGGGCGGTCGGCGCCAGCACGCAAGCCGTTGCGACGGGCCGTTTGGGCGGATCACTCGCGTTCGCAAGAAGGATCTGGGTCGGGACGGCCCCCATCGCGATATCCACCGGCGTCATCGTCAACTTTCCCATCACCAACGAGCCGAGCGACTTTCTGCAGCTCCTGTTGCGAGGTGGCGTAGCCCTTGCCGCGCATCGCCTCGTCCACGCGGAGATCGACGCGCTCGTAGGACCGAGCATGGAGTTGTTTTCAGATCCATTCTTCGGTTCCGGTGCGCGGGTCGCGCTGGCGGCAGGGGCGCGCCTGGACCTTCATTTTCTGCTCGCGCACGGAGAGAACGTTCCCTACATCGCAGTTCACGGCAGCGTGCTCGGACACGTTACATTGCCCGAGTATATGTCGTGGAGCCTCGGGGCCGGGATCGGTGTGGCCCTGGGCGGCCACACCTCACCGAACATGCTGTAGCGCTCCGGACGCGACCGGACGCGACGAGTCCTGCGTGGAGGCCGCAATGGGGCGAGCCGGTTGGGCGTGCGGCCGCCCAGGCGCACGCGGCGCAGGACGTGTGAGATCGGCAGCAGATCAGACCGTGGTTGACCAGATAGACGAGAGCGAGAGCCGATAGCGCAGTGATCTCGTGACCGGCGGCCGCCCGGCGGCCGCCGGCGAACCGCGCGTCCACGCCATCCGCATCGAACGGATGGTCTGGCGTATCACCGCGGAACAGAGCTTGCTCAGTGCGACGACGTGTCCCGCCCGCCGCATCGTGCTGCCGGGAATGGTGCTCGCCGTCAGCCGGCGCACCACTCGCCGCCACATGCTCTGGGTCCCGGACCCGGACGGGGAGACCGAGCAGGCGTTCTGGTACTGCCTCGCCTTCGCAGCCCGCGAGCACGGCATCCTCGTTCACGCCGCCGTGCTGATGTCGAACCACATCCACCTCGTCATCACGGACGTCCGCGCCGAAGCCCCGCTGTTCTATGCGACCCTTCATCGGCTCCTCGCCCTCTGCACCAAGGCGCGGCTCGGCTGGCCGGAGGAGGTCGTCAACAAGTCTGCCACCGGTGCGCATGAGCTCGTCAGCGAGCCGGCGATCGTCAAGGCGCTCGGCTACGCCATCGCCAATCCCACCACCGCCGGCCTCGTTCGGCGTGCCGACGAGTGGCCGGGCGCTCGCACGAGCGCACGGGACATGGGCACACGCACCATCGTCGCGAAACGGCCAAAGCACTACCTCGTCGAGGAGAACTGGCCCGCGCAGATCGAGCTCGAGATCACGCTGCCTCCTGCGCTCGAGGGCGAGATCGAGCCCGATGAGATCCGCCGGCGCGTGCAAGCCCACGTGCGACAAGCGGAGCGCGACGCGCTCACGAAGTCCAAGCAGACGGGTCTGCGTTTCCTCGGTGCGCGTCGCGCCCAGCGAGTCCATCACGCGGAACGCGCGAGCTCGTGGGAGACGTTCGGAGGTCGCAACCCGCGCTTCGCGGCGGCGGGCGACGCCGAAGCGGCGCGCCGGACGGTCGAACGCAATCGCAAGTTCGAGTCGGACTATGACGAGGCGCTCGCCGGCTGGACGTCGGGCGCTCGCACCGTCGTGTTCCCGCCCGGGACCTGGTGGATGCGCGTGCACCACAACGCGCGCGTCCGCCCGCCGCCCTAGACCACCACAAAGGTCCTTGCGCGCCTGAGACCAGCGTCCGGGCGCACATCGGTCCGTCCGTCGTTCGCGCACGCAGCCCTCGGGAGCCTGTCACGCGCTCGAAGCGGTCGATCGCGACGGCTCAGGCGGTCCTCTCGAAGGCCGAGCTCACACCGCGCAGGCCGGATTTCAGTCACGCCGCGCGCGCCTCCGCCGTTCAGCAGCGCGCCAACCTGGGTACGATCTCGTCGCTGTACGCTCGGAGACGAGGCTAGCGAGGGTCGAGCAATACTCGAGCGCGTCCATTCGAATCAGTCTGACGGCGTTCATGGACCGGCGTAGTTTGGTCGCTCTCGCGCCGGGAAGCTTGTCGCACGCGATGCGTCGCGTGGCGGAGTCAGACGGTGGGGCGCCGTGTACGATCGGATGTCGTGCCGAGTCCACGCACCGCCGACGAGATCTTCGCCGAGCTGAGGGACCGCCGCGTTTGCGGGGTGGTTCACGCTGGAGTTGTCGCGGCCTCGGACCTCCCCACGGTCGCCGCGGCTTTCGGACTGGCGCCTGACGTCGCGACCTATCGCGCCATCGATCCGGAAGAGGCTCGACGTGTTCTGATCCGAACTCTGCATCGCGACCTCGCGTACGACGCCGAGATCATGCCGATGGTCGATGCACGACGGCTCGCCTCGGAGGTCCTTCGGGTGATGCCCGATGGGCAGCTCTGGACGAACGGTAGCTACGGAAGCCCGGCCACGGTCCTGACAAATCGCGTGACGGTTGGACCCAGTTGGAACCCCGCGACATCCGCGACGTTCGACGCGGGGGTGATCGTCGTCGGGTCAGTGCTGTCTGCCTGCGTTTGGGTCGAGGACGAGGACTGAGGCGGGTCGAACAGCGCACAGGGGTTGCCGCCACCTCCCTTGCGTCAACCACTTCATCCGTCGGGAGACAGGCAGACGGTGCGAACCGAACTGGCATCGCGAGAAAATACATTTGATTACAAGATTTGAGTGCGGCCCATGCTAGCTTGGGTTGATGCTGAACGCATGCGCAGCTGTTCGGGAGCCCGCTCCCATCGATATGGACGCCGTGGAGGCCGAGCTCGCGACGCTCGAGGCCACCATCAATAGCGCGATTCATCGGCGGCTGGAGCTGATTCGGTTGATCGATGAGTCGGGGCATTGGGCGGAGCAGGGGTCGACTTCTTGCGCGCACTGGCTGAGTTGGCGGCTGGGGATTCAAGCGAGCACGGCGCGGGAGCAGGTGCGGGTGGCGACGAAGTTGAAGGAGCTGCCTCGGCTCGATGAGGAGCTGAAGCACGGGCGGGTGACGTACTCGCAGGTGCGGGCGATCACGCGGGGAGCCACTCCGGCGTCGGAGGAGGCGCTGATCGATTTGGCGAAGCACAGCACGGCGGCGCAGCTGGAGAAGGTGGTGCGGGGGGTGGAGCAGGCACGGGCCGCGGAAGATCCGGTCGGGGCGCAGGAGGCGATGAAGCGGTGGGTGTTTCAGCGGGCGCTCGTGGATGGGGCGCATCGGATCGAGGCGCAGCTGTCCGGGGATCAGGCGACGTTGGTGATGGAGGCGATCCGTAGGGTGCAAGGGGCGATGCGGGCGGAGCAGCGGGGGGACTTGGACTCGGAGGTGGAGCTGCCTCGTCCGAGCTTGGCGGACGCGCTGGTGCGGATGGCGGAGCAGGTGGATGCGACGCTCGGAGACGGGTCGGCCGCACGGAGCGGGGCGGACCGGGCAGCCATCGTGGTTCATTTCGCGGAGGATCGGTTCGCCGCGTTGACGGGTTCGTCGTTGGAAGGCGCTTCCGCGGAAACGGGGGGGCTCGCGGGGGAGGGGACGCGGGAGGTCTCCGCGGAAGCGGAGGGGGATGGGGTCGCGGAGGGCCGGGCGTGCGCGGGTGACGCGAAGGAGAGCGCTTTCGCGGAAACGTTTTGCGCGATGCGGTGGGCGGCGACGTTGGATGACGGGTCGCGGCTGTCGGCGGAGACGTTCCGGCGGGTGGCGTGCGATTGCTCGTTGATCGGGGTGAAGGTGGACGGGGCTGGGGATCCTCTCGATGTGGGGCGCAAGACGCGGAGCATTCCACCGGCGCTCTGGCGGGCGATCGTGTTGCGGGACAAGGGGTGCGCGTTTCCGGGGTGCACGCACGACCGGTACCTCGACGGGCATCACATCGAGCACTGGGCGGATGGCGGGGAGACGAAGAAGGGGAATCTGGTTTGCTTGTGCTCGATGCACCATCAGCTGGTGCATGAGGGCGGGTTCCGGGTGTCGGTGGATGGGCTCGGGCGCGCGGCGTTCTTCGATCGGTCGGGGGCTCGGTTGAGGGCGAACGGGTGGACGGCGCCGGAAGGGACGGCTTCGGAGCTGCGGGAGGCGATGCGGTCGCGTCAGGTGGCGCTCGGGATCGATGAGGAGTCCGCCTATCCGATGTGGGATGGGATGGAGGTTGACTACTCGGATTGCGTAGATGCGATCTTGGGGGTCGAGCGGGTGGGGCCGAGTGTCTCCGCGGAAGCGTTCGGCGATGTACCGAGCGCGGCGGAGTAGGAGGCGAAGCCGGATGAAACGCTGACGGGGAGGTCGTCGTGGTGGGGAGTGTGAGCCGAGGTATGCGCGAAGCGGTCCTTGCTCGCTCACCTGGGGCGCGCAAAGTCCTTTTCGAGCGAGGCCAAGAATCGAAATGTCGGTTGGGGAAGCAGGGCCCTGATCAGCGGGTGTCGTGCTCGCCAGTAAACGTACCGTTGCTTCTCTCGCAGGTAGTCCTCTTGGAGCGGAGACCTGCGCACCACGTTCGACGTCCGATCGATCTGGTCGATGATGACGACCTCCGCGAAGAGAAACTCGTGCACCAGGCGATCTGCCTCCGCACGCGCCTGCTCGAAGATGTCGAACTGCGGCTCGAACAGAGGAACAGCGCCGCCGCCCTCGTATCGCGATCCGTCGCGATTCAGGACGAAGCCCGTCTCGGCCTCGGCCATCAACAGTTTGTAGCGAGGGAATTCCATTGTCTTCGGACTCGTCGAGTGGCCGGCCCGCCTCGAGCGCGGACCGGCGGCTGTCGGGTCGAGCCCTATCGGCAGCGCTGCGCGCGGCTTCCCCCGCCGGTGGAGGATGTGCATGTGCACGACGCGAACGGTGCCGTCTCATTGCAGTCTGGGACGCGAGAAGTGACGAACCCTGCGCTCACACACGTGTCGGGCGCTCCGATGCACATGCCGCCGCTGCACCCGGTGCAGTTGTGGTAGAGCATGGGGTATTGCAGCTCTTCGGTGGTGTCGCAGTCGTAGTCCCAGCTGAGACACGCATTGCGCGGCGCGAAGAATGCGGTCTGACCTGGGTACGTGTTGGCGTCCGTGTCGCAACAGTCCACCGGGCCGCCAGCGAGCGCCTCGCCTGGGTCGCTGCAGTCACCGTCCGACGAGACCACCTCGACGGCGGAAGCATAGGTGTCCCCATCGAGGTCGGAGAGGCACCGCTCCGTTCCGTCGCAGTCGTCGTCGAAGCCATTGGCGACGATCTCTACTCCGCCGGGATGGCGCGATGCGTCGTTGTCATCGCAGTCGAGCCCCATCGCGGGCGAGCGTAGCGTCCATGTGCCCGCGGGGTTGGTGCAGCCGGGCGGCACCGCGGTGGGTCGCGGACACACGAGCACGAAGCCGTCCGGGCCTGGGTACGTGTCGCCATCGCAGTCGCCGTACCACGCATCCGCCGTCACGCCCTCGTCCAGCGCCGAGTCACAGTCGTTGTCGACCATGTCGCACCGCTCCGTCGCGCCCATGTACGTGGACGGGTCCGTGTCATCGCAGTCGTCGCCGGCGCAGTAGGTGGCATCGTGGCCATCCATGTCGACGTCCGGAGTGGCGCAGCTCGGGCGGCACATGTCCATCGCCTCGACGCACTGTTCGTCGCCAGTGCACGGGGGTGTGCCGGGGGCGCAGCCATGCTCATCCGCGCTCGGGCTTCCCGACGCGCAGATCTCCACTCCGTTGCAGAATCGGCCATCCTGACAGTCAGCGTCGGCGAAGCAGTGTCCGGTCAGCGGTCCGGCATCCGTGCCGCCAGCGCCGGAGTCGTGCCCCGAGGTCGCATCGTGCCCGGTGTCGCCCGCGTCGGTGCCGCCGCCGCCGTCTCTGTCCATGCCGCCCGAGTCCATCCCGGCCGCGCCCGAGTCCCCCGTCGATGTCTCGCCATCGCAGCCGAGCACGAGGACCGCGAGAAGGATCGGTCGCCACTTCGAGGACATGAGTCGATGCTCGTGGAACGACGCCTGGCGTGCAAGCACGCGTGGTCAGAATCCCTGGCGCGGTCTGGCGCCGGTGCTCCCATGTCCCTCACTGGGTACGCCGATCCCAGATCGCTACTGGCGCGACGTGCGTCGAGCGCTCGGAGACGTGGTGCTCATCGGACGACTCCTCCTCATCGCGCGGCGCGTGCAGAAGGACACCGCAACTCAAGCTGGCCGAGCGATCGGCTCGCATGACACAATGCGCTCATGCCCGCAGAGCGACTTGTGTTCGTCAGCTTCTCAGGATCGATCGCCAGGGCGGTGGCGGATGCACTGTATGGAGAGCTGGGGTTCGTGTTCGACGCCGACGTGTTCATGTCTCACGAGACGATCGTCTCGGGCGAGCGCTGGCACGCGTCGATCGAGGACAACCTAGCGAGGGCCCACTTCGGGATCATCGTGTGCACGCCCGACAATCAGTCTGCACCATGGCTTCTTTTCGAAGCGGGAGCCTTGGGCCGAGCGCTGCCCCCACCCCAAGGCAGCGCCCAGCCCTCCGGGCGCGTGTGCCCCTACCTCGTAGGGATGGAGGCGCGCGAGCTGGCGCACCCTCTGACGGCGTACCAAGCGCGGAAGGCAGACGAGCAGGAGTCGCGGCGACTCTTCCTCGATATCGCCAGCGAATTTGACGCTCGCGAGGGACCGACGCGCGCCCGGATGGAGGTCGCGATCCCGCGACTCCTTGAAGAGGTAAGCGAGGCGGAGCGGGCGGTCGCACGCTGGCGGGAGCAGAACCCAGCGGAGAGCGTGACCAACGAGGAGCGGCGGCACCGTGAGCTGCTCGTCGCGATCGAGGCTTTGGCGAAGGACGTTACGAAGCTGTCGCGTTCCCCCTTTCGCGGGTCCCACGCGACAGCCGACTGGGCGATGGCTGGACGTCTTGCCCCAGCCGGCAGCATCGATGCGACGAGCTCGATCACTCAGCGCTACGTCGACGCATCGATTCAGCTTGCCCAACTACGAGACCAGCTTCGCAAGACAAGCGACGAGGACGGCGTGACCGCAGCGATGCTGCGGCAGGTCATCCACACGCTAGAGGAGGCCACCAAGAAGCTCCGCCCGGCCTTCGAGCTCACGATGTCGTTCTGAGAGCGCCACTCGGGTACCCGGGTGGCCCGAACCCTCGCGGTAAGATCGAGCCATCCACGGTCGGCGGGGAAGCCTAGTGGGGAGTTCCGAGTTATCCGGGACCCAACTTGCATTCCGTCGTGGATGGCTCGACGTCTCGGTGGTGCTTCGCTCGCCGAGGTCGAGCCTCCGCGAACGCCAAGCGACCAAGAAAATGCAACGCTCGAAGCCAGACGACCTACTGATCTCCGACCGAACGGGCTTGGACTGAGCGTGCGACGTTCCCTTCAGAGCGCGGTCGCCATCGTGGCGGCGCTGATCGGGTTGATGGCGGGTCGCGATGCGGCCGCGCAGCCGGACGTGTTGTCGGCGTTCGAAGGGCACTACGCGTTCGCGGGCGGGGAGCGCGAGCGGCAGCGGTTGAGAGAGGCGATCGACTCGGTCGTCGATCACCTCGACTTCTTCATCCGCGAGATCGCGCGAGGCGAGATCCACCGCGCGATCCGTCCCGAGCCGGACATCCGACTCCACTCGGTCCGCGGCGACGCGGTGCGTCTCTCGCTCGGCGGCTGGGGGCCGCTGGATGTGCAGCTCGACGGGCGGGTGCGCTCGGTGCGAGGCCCCGACGGCAACGACACGCAGCTTCGCGCGACGCTCCGCGATGGGCATATCCGGCTCGTCCAGGAGTCGTCGCGCGGGCGGCGCGAGAACGTGCTGAGCCTGAGCACCGACCGGCGCTGGCTGTATCTCCGGGTGACCGTCGCCGCCGATCAGCTGCCCGAGGACATCCGGTATCGGCTCTCGTATCGCCGCACCGACGGCTGAGGCTCGGGCCCGAACGCGGAAGGAGAGCGCACGCGACAGACCGGGCCTCGGCGTTGGCACGTCGGGGATCCGAGGGCGCCTTGTCTCACGCGGTTCGGACGCGGGACATCGACTGGGACACGCGTGGTCCGCCCGTCTGCGTAGATCCTCGTACCGGGACTTGGCGCGGCCCTTGATGGCGGGTCCGTCGAGGAGGCGAGGATGAGGCGGTTCGCGTGGACGGTGGTGGTGTGGGTCTGCCTGGGTTGCGACCCGGGCTCGATGGGCGGAGACGACGCCGGGCCGGTGGTGGGAACCGACGCGGGACGTCGCGCCGACGGCGGATCGAGCTCGGACGGGGGCGGCGGCGACGCGGGCCCGGGCGACGCGGGCGTCGTCGATGCGGGCGACTCGCCGGCCGACGCGGGAGGCGGCCGGACCGGTCCGATCCGCGTGATGGTGCTCGGCTCGTCGACGGCCGAGGGCAAGAACCTCGATCAGCCGATGTACGGCGGCCGCGCCGGGGGGCTCGCGGATCGCTACAGCGTTCTCTACGAGGCGCACCTCGACGGGCGCTTCCCGGGCTCGATGGTGACGAACGTGGCGCTCGCGGGCGCGTCGACGTTCATCGCGCTGCCGAGCGGCACCTCGACGTCGGTGCCGTCCGGGCTCGACGGGCCGGATCCGATGCGCAACGTGGATTACGCCATCGCGTGGGGGGCCGACGCGATCATCGTCAACTTTCCTTCGCCTCGCGCCGCGGCGGGCGAGCCCACGGACGTGTGGGTCGCGAACCATCGCGAGATCATCGACGCGGCCGCGGCGGCGGGGATCGAAGGCTGGGTCGCGCTGCCCAACCCGGCGTGGCTCCCCGCCGACGTCCCGCTCGCCCAGGCCAATCGCGACGCGCTCCTGGCGGAGTTCGGCGCCGCGCGGACGCTCGACTTCTACGCGGCGATCGAGGGCGCGAGCGGCACGCACGATCCGATGTACGCGCTGACCGACGGCTCGCACCACCCGAACGCAGCGGGGAACCTCCGTTTCCTCGACGTGCTCATCGCGACCGATCTGCCCATGCAGCTCGACTGGATGGAGTGACGACGGCTTCCTGCCCTCAGAGCCCGAGCGCGGAGAGGCGAACCTCCACGAGCGCCTGGGCGTCCGCGTCGATCACGAGCAACGTCCGCGCCTCGCGGTCGAGGGCGATGCCGTTCGCCGCGGTGATGTCGAGGCTCGACAGATCGGCGATGGGGGTGAGCTCGGCGTTCGCGCCGTCGAACGCATAGAGCGTCCGCTCCGCGGCGAGGAGGAGCTGCGCTTCGCCCGCCGCGCGGCCGGGCTCGAGCATCGCCATGCCGGTCGCGACGAATCCGAGGTCGTCGATGCTCCACCAGCTCACGTCGGCGCCGTCGGCCTCCGCGTACGCGGAGACGAAGGACTCGGTCACCGCGCCGAAGCCGCCCTGATCGATCGTCCGCGGCTGCGCGTAGAGCAACCCCGCCTCCGCGTCGTACGCGACGGCCTGGGAGACCTGCACGGGGTCTTGCCCTGGTTCGTCCCACCAGCCGGGCTCGTAGCAGAAGTGCGGGGTGATGGTGCCGGTGGAGAGATCGACGAGGTAGCCGTCGCTCACCGAGGTGATCGCGACGCGGCCGTCGCCGAGCGCGACGAGGTCGCCGAACGCGCTCCCGCCCTGCGGGGCGACGCCGCTCCAGAGCTCCTCGCCGCTCTCGAGCTCCACGATCGACCCCTGCTCCAACAAGAGGAGACGCCGGCCGGTGTCGGGCTCGATGGCCACGCCGCTCACCCGGCCCACGAATCCCGAGAGGTCGATGCGCGCGACCACGTCGGCGGGCGGGATGGGGGTGGGCGCGACCGCCCCCTGGAGCGTCACGGCCCGGATGTCGGGGCGAACCGGGGGCGCCGGCTCCTCGACGCAGCCGAGGAGGGCGGCGATCGCGGAGACGAAGAGCAGGGTCGAGCGGATGTGCATGTCGGTCCTCCAAGGACGGAGCTGTGCCAGCGTGCGCCGCGCGCACGGGTTCGGCGGCGTGAGCTGCAAGCCGCGTTCCGCGCCGGTCCGGCCGTGGACTCCGGCACGGCACCCGTACCTCGGACCGATCGGGTTGGGGACCTGGACCGATCGGGTTGGGGACCGATCGGGTTGGACCGACGAGGTTGGGTAAGCCGCGCTCGAGAACCAACTTGACGATGCCGCTCTCGAAGGACACCACGTCGACGCGCTCGAGCCGGTCCCGCTCCGCCCGATCGGGTCGTGCGCTTCGGGAGCGGACTGAGTCACGAGAGAACGGTGATCGTGCCGGCCGTTCCGTCGACGCGGATCCTCTGACCGTCCCGGATACGGCGGGTCGCGTCCTTGACGGCGACGATCGCGGGGAGCCCGTACTCGCGCGCGACGACGGCGCCGTGGCTCATCTGGCCTCCCGCTTCGGTCACGAGGCCGCCGACGGTTAGGAAGAGGGGAGTCCAGCTGGGATCCGTGAAGGTGGTGACGAGGATGTCTCCCGCGTCCAGGCCTACCGCGGTGGGGTGAAGGATGACGCGGGCGCGGCCTTCGACCGTGCCCGCGGAGACGCCGAGACCGGGGATCATGTTCGGGCTCAGATCATCGCGCGTGAAATGACCGAAGAGCGCTTCGCCGTCGGACGTCAGGACGCGAGGCGGGACGAGGCGTCGATGGCGCGCGAAGTCGGCGCGGCGCGAGCGGATGAGGTCGCGGTCGGCGCGTCGTGCGCGCACGGTCTCGCGCAGCTCGTCGAAGCGGAGGTAGTCGATGTCGTCGATTCGCTCGAGCACGCCGCTCTCGACGAGGCGCTCGGCCTCCCCGAGCATCGCCTGGCGATGAAGGTCGATGCGGCGGACCCAGCCGTACTTCGGATATTCGCGATAGCCGATGAAGGCGCGCATGGTGTCGATCGCGCGCTTGGCCTCCGTCGCCTTCTGGTCTCCGTCCGGCAGCGCGCGGAGGCGTCGCAGCACGTCTTCCTCGGCCGCCTTCGCGCGGAGACGGCCGGCGTCGAAGCGTCGCTTCGCTTCGCCAGGGGCGAACCGATCGAGCTGAGCGAGGAGCATGCGGACGAGGACCTCGGGCTGTTCGCGCCAGCGCGCACGCGTGATGTCGATCTCGCCCGCGCAGCGCATGCCGTACCGGTCGAGATAGCCGTCGATCGCCGCGAGGGCCGCAGCGCCACCCTCGACCTGCCCGAGGTCTCTGAGCGAGGTGCGTTCATCGAGCTCGCGCAAGAAGGACACGGCGGCGGGGTGAGGTCGGATCGCATCGGCGACGTCGAGGAGGTCGAGCCCCATGCGCGAGGTAATGTTGTTGTCCACCGACTGCGAGAGCGTGTCGACGATGCCCTTGTCGCCGAGCCACGTCTCGAGGCGGTCGCTGAGCCACCACGTGGCGTGGATGCCGGCCATGAGGGCCTGCATGCTCTCGGGATCCATGAGCTGCCGCTTGAGGGCGGCGAGATCGTCCGCGATGAAGTCGAACAGCGCGTCGCCGGACTTCGCGTGCAGCGCGCGCCGTGCCTCCGCGACGGCGCGCTCGCTGCGCGCGATCAGCGCGTCGATGAGCGCCGGATCGGGAGCGTCGGGCGGCGGTCGGGTGTCCGGCCCGGGATCCCGCTCGGGTGTCGCCGGAGGAGGGCTCGCCTCCTCGGCGGGCGACGAACCGACGAAGCCGCGCGCGAGCAGATCCGCGATCGCGCTGCGGACGAGCGGATCCCGGTTGAGCGTGCTCAGGAGAGCGGCGCGGCTGGCCGGGCTGGTGAGCTGCTCCGTGACGTCGACGAACAGCTGGCCTCCCGCCTCGTGCATGGGACGGGCGGCCAGCATCTGCCAGACCGACAAGCCGAGTGGCTTCATCGCATCGGTCATCATCTGCTGGTGACCGACGGAGAGGTAGACGTGCCGCTGGTCATCGCCTCGAGGCGGGATGGGGAACAGGGTGGTGATCGGTCGGCTCTGGACGATCACGAAGGCGCCATCGAGGAGGCACCACTCGATGTCCTGCGGCGCGCCGAAGTGGAGCTCGATCCGTCGACCGACGGCGGCGAGCTCGCGCGCCTGCGCGTCGCGGAGGATCGCGTCGGCGTCCCCCGTCCTCTCGATGACGTCGTCGCCGCGGAGCTTGACGCCCTCCGGAACCACGGCACCCGAGACGAGGCCTTCACCGAGCCCCACGCAGGCTTCGATCGCGATGACCGTCCTGTCACCCGACACCGGGTCGGCGGTGAACATCACCCCGGACGCGTCGGCCGGCACCATGCGCTGGACGATCACGGCCATGCGCACGCGGTGGTGCTCGATGCCGTTTCGCTGGCGGTAGATCACCGCCCGGTCGGTGTAGAGGGAGGCCCAACAGCGCGTGATGGCCGCGAGGACGCTCTCGATGCCGCGCTGTGCGAGGAAGCTGTCGTGCTGTCCCGCGAACGACGCGTCGGGCAGGTCCTCGGCGGTGGCGCTCGAGCGGACGGCCCACCCCGGCGCGTCCTCGTTCTCGCGCAGGAACGTGGAGACGGAGTCCACGAGATCGGGCGGGAGCGTCGCCCGCTCGATGAGCGCACGGATCTCTGCGGCCGACGCCTCGACGTGGTCTCGATCGGAGAGCTCATCGAGCCGACGCATCGCGGCGGCGAGCGGAGGCGAGCCGTGGATCATGTCCGTGAACGCGCGCGTGGTGACGCAGAGCGCGTCCGGCACGACGACGCCGGCGACCTTGGTCAGGGCGCCGAGGTTGGCGGCCTTGCCCCCCACGAGGAGCGCATCGTCGCGATCGATCCCGTGCAGAGGGACGGTTCGTTGCGCGGACCTCCCCTCGCCTTGCTCCGACATAAGCGGAGGGATACGCTCCGCTTCCGGGTCCGTCAAGGCGAGGCTCCTCGATCTATCCAGGGAACGTGAGATGCGGGCAGACGCAGAGAGAAACCGACTACGGCTCGTCGAGGTCACCGTCGAGCTCGTCCTCGAGGTCGGCGGTGAGCCGACGCGCGACGCGATCGCTCAACGCGCGGGCGTGGGGATCGGAACGCTCTATAGGCACTTCCCCGACCCGCCGTCGCTGCTCCGGGCGGCCGCCCGTCACGTGCTGGAGAAGAGCATCGGCGCGGGAGAGGAGTTGCTCGAGACGGTGCCCGACGGCGTCGACGCGCTCCGCCGGTACATGCACGCGGCGCTCGACAACGGGATCGGCGCCGTCAACATCATTCGCCCCCTCCTAGGAAAGACCGAGTGGGCCGATCTCCGACGCCGCGCGGGGACGCTCACGAAGAAGCTCCTCGCCGGCGCAGCGCGCGCCTCCCTCCGCGGGGATCTCACCGAGCGAGACATCGTGTTCGCGCTGACTCGGTTCGCGCGGCCCCTCGCGATGGGATTGCCGGCCGCCGAGGAGCGCGCGCTCGCCCACCGCCACCTCGACTTCTACATCGACGGGCTATGCGCCGGGCACGCCACGAACCGCGAGCCCGGGAACCGCGAGCCCGGGCGGACTTTCGACTGAGCGGCCGCCGAGTGGGTTCGGTCCATCCGCTTCGACAGCCGCGCTGGGCAGGCTCAGGAGCCCAGGGAGATCGTCGTGTTCGCACCACTCGCCGGTCACGATGTTACTATTCGCGGACGTTCCGGCTCTCGGTGAGAGCCGGGAGAGCACGTCCTCGCGCGGGTGTGCGAACGCCCCCCATCCACGGTGTCCGTCTCGAGGAGCTTCTCTCGGGGCGGACCTAGACGCGCACGGCGCACTGGATTCGATGATGCAGGGAAAAGGAATCGTCATCGTCGGTGGAGGGACGGCCGGTTGGATGACCGCGTCGTACCTGAAGAAGGCGCTCCCGAACGTCGAGCGCATCACCCTGGTGGAGTCCGCGAACATTCGGACGGTCGGCGTCGGCGAGGCGACGTTCAGCACCGTCAAGCTGTTTTTCGACTTCCTGGGTCTGCGCGAGTCCGACTGGATGCCCCACTGTAGCGGCGCGTACAAGCTGGCCATCCGCTTCGAGAACTGGACCGCCGCGGGGGGAGCCTTCTATCACCCGTTCCAGCGCTACGAGAGCGCCGATGGCTACGACGCCGCGGAGTGGTGGCTGAAGCTCGGGCGCGACGCGGAGCCGTTCGACTACGCGTGCTTCACGACGCCGTGGGTGTGCGACGCGATGCGCTCGCCGCGCTACCTCGACGGCACGGTCTTCGATCGGAACGTCACGGAGTACTACGACGACGGCAAAGAGCCCCCCAATGACTCGATCGCGGGGCATCGCGTGCAGTATCCGTACGCGTACCACTTCAACGCGTCGGAGCTCGCCGTCTATCTACGCGACTGGGCGACGCAGCGCGGGGTGACCCGCGTGGTGGACGACGTCGTCGAGGTGCTGAAGGCGGACGACGGCTCGCTCGCCGGCGTGCGCACCAAGGACCACGGCGTCCTCGCGGGAGAGCTGTTCGTCGACTGCACCGGGTTTCGAGGCTTGCTCCTGAACCAAGCGCTGGGCGAGCCGTTCGTCGGGTTCGGCGACTCGCTCCTGACCGATCGCGCGGTCGCCATGCAGATCCCGCGCGACATCGAGCGCGACGGCATCCGGCCCTACACCACCGCCCACGCGCACTCCGCGGGATGGTCGTGGAACATCCCGCTCTACGGGCGCGACGGCGTCGGCTACGTGTACTCGAGCCAGTTCATCGACGAGACCGAGGCCGAGCGCGAGTTTCGCGAGTTCCTCGGTCCTTCGGCGCGCGACGCCACCGCGAATCACATCAAGATGCGGATCGGTCGCAGCCGCAACTCATGGGTGAAGAACTGCGTCGCGATCGGTCTCTCGAGCGCGTTCGTCGAGCCGCTCGAGTCGACCGGCATCTTCTTCATCCAGCTCGGGATCGAGGAGCTGGTGAATCACTTCCCCGGCCAGGCGATCGATCCGCGCATGGTCGCGAGCTACAACCGCACCCTCAACGACTGCGTCGATGGTGTGCGAGAGTTCTTGACGGTCCACTACCTCGCGAGCGATCGCGTCGACACACCGTTTTGGCAGGCGACCAAGCGCGTGACCCCTCCCGACTCCCTCCGAGAGCGCATGGAGCGCTGGCGCTCGCACCTGCCGTGCGCCCGCAGCATCTATCAGCCGTTCCACGGCTTCGAGGCGTACTCGTGGTCGACCATGTTGCTCGGGCTCAACTATCGCCCCGCGTCGCACCGCCCTCGTCTCGATCACATGGACGCGACCGCGGCGACGCGCATGTTCGAGCGCATCCGGGCCAACGCCGACCGATTGGTCGCGACGCTGCCGAGCCAGTACGAGTACTTGACACACATGCGGAGCTCCCAAGGCGAGCCGTCCACCCCGGCCTAGGATCGCGGGAGACGCGGCGGGAGCATCCGGAGCTACGCTCCGACGCCAGCGCGTCAGCGTTGCTGGCTCACCGCGGTTCGGTGCCGAGCGAGGTCAGCGACCCCAGGCTTCGGCCGGCGCGATCGCCTGCTTTCGCACCCGCGGCTCGCGAGCGCAGATCCGAAAACCGAGCAACATCCCCTCGTCACTGCGATCGATGACGCGAACGAGCTGGACACGGACGACGACGTCCTCGCCGCACGCGGGTTCGGAGACGACGAGCTCGGCCTCGAGGAGCCTCGACAACGAGAGCTCCTGATCGGCACCGACGAGGAGCTGGACACCGCTGTCGCTTCGTTCGCAGACCTGCGCGGGTGCGCGGGTGCCGTCGTTCCATCGCAGCTCGCCGGCGAGCTCGACCGGTTGACGCGGCGCCCGCGTCAGCGCGGGGGCGAACAAGAGGAGCTCGCCGAGCTCGTGTGCGATCCGCTCGTCGTCACGAGCGAGGGCGGCGAGGTGAGGGAATCTTTCCTGGAGCAGCGCCGCTGCGTAGTCCGCGTCTTCGAGCATGGTTGCCCAGGAACGGGACCGGGCGCTCCGATTGAATCCCCACTGCATGGGGACGGTTCATCGATCGGGGGTGACACCGTTTGCGTCCCAATGTGAGACGTCAGCGTATCTTGATCGTC
Organism: Sandaracinaceae bacterium; assembly: GCA_050186575.1. Taxonomy (GTDB): domain Bacteria; phylum Myxococcota_A; class Polyangia; order Polyangiales; family Sandaracinaceae; genus JAUHXR01. Next base: position 96,479 of record JBFWYI010000009.1, read on the forward strand.
GAAGACGACCAGAACCTCCGGGACTCGCTCGCGAGCACGCTCCTCCGCGCCGAGCTGAGTTGTGAAGCGGTCGGAGACCCGCGTGACGCGGTCAAGATGCTTGGCGCGCAACCCTTCGACGCGATCCTCCTCGACGTCGGGCTCCCCAGCATCGACGGGCTCGCGCTGCTCTCCCATCTCCGCCAGCGGCGCGTGGCGGTACCTGTGTTGGTGATGAGCGGGTTCGGCGGTTCCACGCGCAAGGACCGCGCGGCGGAGCTGGGCGCTTCGTTCCTGCGCAAGCCGTTCAGCGCGGTCGACGTCGTCGCCGCCCTTCGCAGCCTGCTCGGAGAGGACACCTCCGAGCCCGACGTGGCGCCTGCGAACGACGTCTCCGGACCGTGCGACGCCGCTCCACCGACCCTTCGAACGCGCCTCCGGGAGTGCATCTTGCGGAGCTGCAACGGGGATCCGAGCGGGGTGCCGGTCGTCGACGCGCGGCTGACGCAGGCCATCGACTTGCTCGAGGCGGAGAGCGTCTCCGCGAGTTGCGTCGCGGCGCTGATCGCCGGCGACGCTGGCGTCGTCGCAGGTGTGCTCGGGCTCGCCAACTCGAGCCTCCACCCCGCGGCGCAGACGGTGACCGAGCTCGACCGCGCGGTCGCCCGCGTCGGTCACCGCGCCGTGCTCGAGATCGTGGTGCAGAGCCTCACGCGCGCCGCGTTCGGGACCGAGATCGAACCGTTCAAGTCGATGATCACAGCGCGTTGGCGGCGGAGCGCGGCGACCGCTGCGCTCGCGGGATACGAGGCGGTCGAGCGCGGGATGTCGCCCGGCGTCGCGTACTGCGCGGCGCTGCTCCAGGACGTCGGCGAGCTCGCGGCCCTCGTGCTCATCGCCGAGATGCTCGCCGAGGAGGAGGTCACGGAGGGACCGTCGTTGGCGTGCATCGAGCAGGAAGTCAGTCGATGGCATGCCCGACTCGGCTCCGCAATTTTGCGTGCGTGGGGCGTGCCGGCGCCGATCCCGCAGGTCGCGGAGAACCACCACGCCGCCGGCGCACGGGCCGACCCGCTGGTGGCGCTCATCGCGAGCTGCGATCGGATCGTCGGGGCGGTCCTCGCAGACCAACCGTTCGAATCCTCGAGCCCCGGCGGGAACGACCACGAGAAGGAATTGTATGGGCGAGCACAAGCCGTACTGGCGACTCTCACCGACTAACGACCCCGATGTGGCCCGCGTGTCGCAAGTCTTCATGGCGGCACCGCAAGGCTCGCCCATGACGGGCATCGGCTCCGGGCTCGCCCGCGATCTAGCTTGCGCTTCGCGTGCTCGCCCGTGGCAGGTCGAACCAGAATCGAGCGCCCTGCTCGCCCCGAATGCGCTCGCCCTCCACGCCGATCGCGCCCCCCTGCGCCTCGAGCGCCAGTCTGGAGAACGCGAGCCCGACGCCGATCGACGGGCGGGAGACTCGCCGGTTCGTCGTCTGCGCCTGGGCGTACATGTCGAAGATACGGCCCCGGAGCTCCTCGGGGACGCCGGGGCCGTTGTCCTCCACCCAGACGCGCACGAAGGTCAAGCGGCGTTCGGCGCGCACCGTGACCCGGCCCCCGTCCGGCGGGAGGAATGAGATCGCGTTCGTAAGGAGGTTTGCGACCACGCGCGGCGTCAGCTCGGCATCGCAGAAGACGTCGTGACCGTCCAGATCGCGAAGCTCGAGCCGCTCGTCGCGTTCGCTCGCTCCGAGGAGCTCGATCCCGCGCTCGACGACGGCGCGAAGCGGCTGCACGGACGAGCAGATCCGGAGCGCCCCCGACTCGAGACGCGACAGCTCGAGCATCGAGTCGGCGAGACGACACACCTTCTGCGCCGCGCTCACCGCTCGGGCGACGTCGGGGAGCAGCGCCGGCGCCAACTCGTCGTGGTCGCGGATCAACTGCAGATTCAACAGCAAGCCGGTGAGCGGCGTGCGGAGGTCATGGACGGCCATGGTGACCAGGTCGTTGGGTCCCGCGCTCGTGTCACGGAGCCTCCCGTCGCCGCGAGCGACTCGCGGTCGGGCGCGACGACGACGGGCGTGGAAGGTGACCCGCGCTCGAAACTCGGGGGCTCGGATGGGCTTCGTCACATAGTCGACGGCGCCGAGCTCCATGGCTCTCACCTTGGAGCTCATGTCTTCGATGGCGGTCATCACGAGGACGGGCACGTCGCGTCCGTATCGGGCGACGACGCGCTCACACACCGTGAACCCGGCGCGTTCGGGGATCGCGAGGTCCACGAGCACCAGCGCGGGGGGATGGTGGAGGACGCGGGTCAGTCCCTGCTCCGGGTCCGCATAGCAGCGCACGGTATATGCCGTGTTGCCGAGCGACGACTCGACCGCAAGCCGATCGGCGGCGACCTCATCGATGACCACGACGTCGGCGGGTCCCTCCGCCTTGGAGGTCGTGGTCTCGCTCAATGGGTGCTCTTCTCGCTACCCAGGTCGAGGAGCGCTCGACGAGCTCGCCCGCGGCTCACGAGGACACGACCGGGCTCGACGCTGCTCAGTTCCACGCGACCTCGGGGAACGCCCGGGCCGGACGCGCGAACAGGTAGCCCTGGAACACGTCGCAGCCCGCCGCCTGGAGCGCGCGAAGCTCATGGACCGACTCGACGCCCTCCGCGACCATCCAGACGTGGAGGTCGTCGCAGGCCTCCTGGAGACTCGCGACCAGGCGCTGCTTGACGGGCGCCTCGTGGATGTCTCGGATGAGCGACATGTCGAGCTTGACGATGTCCGGCTGGAGGGCGGCGAAGCTCGTGAGTCCCGCGTAGCCCGCACCGAGGTCGTCCACCGCGATCCGGAAGCCGTGCGTGCGCAGGATGCTGATGCGCGCCGCGATCTCGTCGATGGCGTCGAGGGCGGCGCGCTCGGTGACCTCGAGCACGATGCGCTCGGCCATGTCGACGAACGGCGCGGTGAGCAAGTCCTCTTGGTCGATGTCCCGCACGTCCAGGTTGACGAACAGCAGCGTATCGGGCGCGAGGTCACGGACGGGAGCGGGCGCGACCCGGCGGATCGCGCGTCCCAGCTCCTCGACCCGGTCGAGGCGCCGCGCGGCGTCGAACAACGCTCCTGGGTGAGGGAGGGTGGGCTCCGCCGACCGCACGAGCGCCTCGTAACCGACGAGCTTGCGGTTCGAGTGCGAGACGATCGGCTGGTACACCATGTAGAGTTCGTCGAGCGCGCGCCGGAAGCGGACCTGCAGGGAGGCGCGATCGCTGAGCTGCCAGGCCGCTTCACCTGGCGCCGGGTTTGCCTCGCGCCGCAGGAGGGCGATCCTTCGCATCGCCGCCGCCTGCCGAACCGCCGAGCTCAGCCCGGGATCGGTGAAGGGATGCAGCACGTAGAGGTACGCTCCGTGGCGCAGCGCGGAGTGCGCGGCGTCGATGGCCCCGCGCGGCGCCGTCACGACGACAGGGCAGTCGAGGTCCGCGGCGCGCAGCGCCTCGAGGAACGCTCGGGGGTCGGCGCCGTCGGAGATGTCGAGCACGACGACGTCGGCCGAGTCGCGCTCGTGTGCCCCGATCGCGGTGCCCGGCGACGCGAAGCGGATGCGGAACGCGCCCAACGCGGCCTCGTAGCGCGTCTGCAGGGCGAGGTGGTCGTGGACCACGAGGACGTTGATCTCCGATCGCGCGCGTCGCCCGGACGGCGGAGCGGAGATGGGGGAGGTGCGCTTCGCGAGCGCGTCGTCCACGATCTCGGCGAGCGAATCGGTCAGCTCCACGTGCGGCGACTTGAGCAGGACGCGGTGGACGCCCCCGCGGTTCACCGCCTGGATCACGATGTCGGCGTCGGGGTACCCCGTGTACAACACGCGCCGCACGCCTGGCCAGCGCGCGCGCACGGTCTCCAACAGGCGCACCCCGCTGATCCCCGGCATCACCTCGTCGGAGATCAACACGTCGACCACCCCGTCCTCGAGGATCCGCAGCGCCTCGAGCCCATCGGCCGCGCACGTCGCCCTGACGCGCGAATCGGCCTCGAACGTCCTCTGCATGAGCCGGCGCATCGACGCGTCGTCGTCTACGATCAGGACCATCAGCGGTTCCATGGCGTCACCTCGTCTGCGTTTCGTGCGTAGGATCCAGCGCCGCTCGCGCGTCCAACGCACGCCGCACGGCGCGCGTGAGCTCGATGGACGTGAACGGCTTTTCGAGCACCGGCACGTCGGCGGCCACGAGAGCCCGACCTCGGAGCGAGACGCTCGCGTAGCCCGTCATGTAGAGCACCGCCGCATCGGGGAGCAGGGTGCGCAGCTCTTCGATCGCTTCGGGCCCCGTCGCGCCGGGCATCACGACGTCGCTCACGATGAGCTCGACGCGGGTTGCGTGGTTGGCCGCCACGAGGCGTGCGTCCTCGAGACCCGTTGCGGCCAGCACGTCGTACCCCGCGGCACGCAGGGCGCGGATCACGGCGCGTCGCACCTGTGGATCGTCTTCGAGCACGAGGACTTGCTCGTCCCCCGTGTTGTCGCTGGGCTCGGGCACCGGCGCGCGCCCCGGGAGGATGCGGACCTCCGCGCAGGACGGAAAGTACACGCGGAACGTGGTCCCGAGGCCGACCTCGCTGTAGAGGCCGATCCCGCCGCCCGCGCTCCGCGCGATGCCGTAGCAGGTCGAGAGCCCGAGCCCGGTACCGCGGCCGACCTGCTTCGTCGTGTAGAACGGCTCGAAGATCCGGTCCCGGACGTCGGGCGGGATCCCCGGACCGGAGTCGCTCACCGCGAGCACCACGTACTCCCCCGGCGGGATCGACGCGCGCCCAGCGAGGGCCTGGGTCTCGTCGAGGGTGACCACCGCGGTGGAGATCCCGATGCTCCCGCCCTGCGGCATCGCGTCGCGCGCGTTGACGACGAGGTTGACGATGACCTGCTCGACGCCGCCCGGTTCGGTGAGCGTGGCGGGGACGTGCGGGGCGAGCTCCACCCCGATCGAGACGTTCTCGCCCACCACCCGGGTGAGCATCGGGAGCAGGCCGGTGAGCATCTCGTTGACGTCGATCGGCCGCGGCTTCTCCACCCGCCCGCTGGAGAATGCGAGGAGCTTGCGCACGAGCTCCGCGCCCCGCTTCGCGGACGCGAGCACCTCCGCGAGGTCGTCGTGGACCGGCCCCGAGCCGGGGAGCTGGCTCCGCGCGAACTGCGTGAAGCCGACGATCGCGGTGAGGAGGTTGTTGAAGTCGTGCGCCACGCCGCCCGCGAGCTGGCCGAGCGCGTCCATCTTCTGGGCGTGGCGAAACTGCTCTTCCAGTTGGCGCGTCTCCGTGACGTCCAATACGACGCCGATGACTCCGACGATGGTGTCGCTCGCGTCCCAGAGGGGCTCCGCGCGTCCCTTCAGGATTCGCCCGCTCCAGCGGAGCTCGAACGAGCCGCTCGAGCCGTTCAACGCGCGTCGATGCGCCTCGATCGCGTCCTCGACCCCGTCGGCCTTGCGCAGCGCCTCGCCGACGGTCTTCCCGAGGGCGCGTCGCTGGTCGATCTCGGCGTGTTCGGTGGTGCCGACGATCGACGTGCAGCGTAGCTTGACGTCCGTCGTCCACGCGACGGCAGGGAGCTGGTGGAGGATCACGCGCAGCTTGGCCTCGCGCTCCCTCAGCACCGCGTTCTTCGCGGCGAGCTCCTCGCGCTGCGCGGCGAGCTGCGCGAGCCGCTCCTCGAGCTCGGCGCGCTGACTCTCGACGCGGCGTCGGAGCTCCGCCTTCTCCATCGCGTTGGTGATGGATCGCCGCAGGGTGCGCGCGTCGAGCGACGCCTTCGCGATGTAGTCGTGGGCTCCGCGCTTCATCGCCTCCACGGCGGTCCGCTCGTCGCCCTGTCCGGTCAGCATCACCACGGGCAGGCCGCGCTCGACGAGGACCTCGAGGGTATCGAGCCCGTCGGCATCCGGGAGGCGATAGTCGAGCAGGATGCAATCGAAGCCGTCGAGCGACGCGCAGCGGAGCGCGGACGCGGCGGTGGCCACCTCTTGGAGGGTGTAGTCGCGGCCCACCAGGCGCAGCACCCGTTCGCGGTCGACGAGGTTGTCGTCGACGAGGAGCAGGCGCGCGGGCGCCATCATCGGGCCTCTCGCGGCAGCTCGACGACCCGCCAGTAATGGTCGAGCAGCTCGACGAGACGAACGAATCCGGCGCCGACATCGGACTTGCAGATGTATCCGGCGACGTTGAGATCGTAGGCGGCCATCATGTCTTCGTCGGCCTTCGAGGTCGTGAGCACGAAGACGACGCTGTCGTGGAGCGCCGGGTCGCTCCGGATCGCCCGGAGGAGCTCGAACCCGTCCATCCGCGGCATGTTGAGGTCGAGCAAGACGACATACGGGCGACGCACGGCGGCCTCGCCGCCTCCGCGCAGCAACGCCAACGCCTCGACGCCGTCCCGCGCGGTCAGGATCGGGTTCGCGATGCGATGGTGGCGGAACGCGCGACGCACGCCTTCGCGGTCGACCTCGTTGTCCTCGACGAGCACGACCTGCACGGTCGCCATGGCGTCGTCGCTCACGCGCCCGTCCCGTGCTGCTTCGGCCAGGTGAACCGAATCGACGTCCCTGCGCCCGGGCTCGACGTGAGCGCGAGCGTGCCCCCACACGATTCGACCAGCTTCTTTACGATCGCGAGGCCCATCCCGCTCCCTTCCACTTCGTCACGAGGCTTCAGCGTCTGGAACATGCGGAACACCCGCTCGTGAAACTCGGCCGGGATGCCCGGCCCGTCGTCGGTGACGGTCACCGCGATCTCTTCGTCGCCGTCCTCGATGAGGACCTCGATCCGGCCGGCGTCGGCGTCGTGATGCTTCACCGCGTTGCCGAGCAGGTTGCGCAGCACCAGCTCGAGCGGCGCCCGCGCGGTCCGCACGACCACACTGGCGCCGGAGATCGCGACCTCGAACCCGCTCACCGGCACGGAGACGCCGATCGCCGCTTCGACGGCGCGGCGTACCTCGAACTCCTCCGTCTTCGACGCGATCCGTCCGGCGCGCGAGTACTGCAGGAGGTCGTCGAGCAGCCGCTCCATCCGGGCGATGCGCTCGCGGATGAGGCCGAGGTGGCGCGCCGAGTCGGGGGTGAGGGAGTCTCCGGCGTCTTCGACGATCCACTCGGCCAGCGAGTGGATGTCCCTTAGCGGCGCCTTCAGGTCGTGCGAAGCCACGAACGCGAAGTCGTCGAGCTCCTTGTTGGAGCGCTCGAGATCGCGCACGTGACGCTGCAGGACCGCCTGCTGTCCCTGGATCCGGGCTTCCTTCGTGGCCAGGTACCCCTCGCCCATCGCCGCCATCGCGATGTCGAGGAACAGCCCCATCCCGTCCAGCACCCGCCTCGCGGCGATCGCGTCGAGCGCGATCGCGCGCGGGACGACGGTGTGCCGATATACCGCGAGGAGCTTGTACCAATCCCGGAACGCGACGCCCAGGTTCGCAAACTGCGTGCCCTGGGCGTGAAGGTTCTCGAGGTAGGGCACCCAGTCTTCTTCGAGGAGGGCCCTGCGCTCCAACCGACGGCTGCGCTCCGACTCGGCCGCCAAGTCGTCCGCGCTCATGGTGTCGAGGATCAAAGCGAAGCCTGGGATCTGTCGGGCGGCGGCCAACACCGCCTCGTCGGTCTGATCGCGCACGCGGTCCAGCATCTGGCCGAAGGCCCGCAGACACTCCCGATCTGCATCCGAAAGGAACGTAGCGTCCAAGGTGAGAACCTCCTTCCCGGGACGCATCCCCTCCGTCAGGGACGCATCGCTCAGAACCAAGCAGGCAGCAGCACGTATGCCACACTCTCATCGCAAGGAACGTGGCGCCGTGGCGGGCGGGGCTTGATGGCTTCGGCGCCACACCGTGGGGCCTGACCCCACACTACGTTGTCGAGGCTGCGAGCTCGACCCGGTTAGTATGATTGCACCGAACCTACCTTGCGGGATGGCGCGAGGTCAACGATGCGATCTCGATGTAAGCGGAGGGGAAGGCGACCTCCGCGTTCGGGGACGGGGCTGACGGCTACGCCGCGCGATCCCCGCAGAAGGACGGTTCGTTGACGATGAGCCAAGGTGCGGTCCTAGTTCCGGATGGATGTTTCCAGCGGACACGGCCATCGCCGCGCAGTGAACCGGTCTGCCCCGCGAATCGGGGGATGGGCAAGGGCACGGGCACGGGAGCAGGCTGCCTGTTACGCCGCCTGCTAGAACAGCGCGATGAGCATCACCATCACGGCGTTCGAGCGGTCCCCCGACGGGGGAAAAGGGCTTGCGCGCGACACGCGCGTCCGCTGGGCGCTCGAAGAGGTGGGTGCGCCGTACGAGGTCCGTTACGTCTCGTTCGGCGAGATGAAGGAGCCGGCGCACCTGGCGCTCCATCCGTTCGGGCAGATCCCGACGTACCAAGAAGGTGAGCTGACGCTCTTCGAGACGGGATCGATCGTGTTGCACCTCGCGCAGCGGCACGCTGGGCTGCTGCCGGACGACGCGAACGGTCGGGCGCGCGCGATCACGTGGATGTTCGCGGCGCTCAACACGGTGGAGCCGCCCATCCTCGATCTGTCGATGGCCACGGTGATGGAAAAGGACGAGCCCTGGTACGCGGACCGATCGCCGCTCGTGCGATCGCGCGTCGAGCAGCGGCTCGCGCCGCTCTCCGATCGGCTGGGCGACGCGCCCTGGCTCGATGGCGCGTTCAGCGCGGGCGACCTGATGATGGTGTCCGTGCTCCTCCGGCTGCGCAGTTCAGGGATCCTCGACGCGTACCCGCGGCTCGCCGCGTACGTGGCGCGCGGCGAGGAGAGGCCCGCGTATCGACGGGCGTTCGCCGCGCAATGGGCCGTCAACGCGGCGCCGTAGACAGGCAGTGCTTCCTCCCGTGCACGGACGACGGACACTGTCCGTCCGACCTGCCGATGCAGTTCAGCTGGACGGAGTGATCCGCGCGCGAGCCGCCTCGCACGACCGGCTCGCACGACCGCCTCGCGGACGATTGGCACCGTCCTCGCGAGTAGGAGGTTTGGGTGTCCCCGTGCACTTCCAGTGAAACTTGTGCGGTGCGTCCCGGCTGCGCCTTTACCTGCGCAAGTTGACTACTCTAGTGTACGCAGGATGCCCCGAGCCGAAGCCGTATCGCGCGCGAAGGAGATCGCCCAACGAGTGCTCGCACCCCACGCCCAGCGGTGGGACCGCGAGGGAGCTTGGCCCGTCGAGGGGGTCCGCGCGCTGCAGGAGGCCGGCCTCGCGGGTCTCGTGGTCTCGAAGGAGCACGGCGGGCTCGGGCTCGGGCTCGGCGGCCTGCTCGAAGTGTGCGAGGCGCTCGGCCATGCGGACGCCTCGACCGCGCTCTGCTTCGGGATGCACTGCGTGGCCTCGGCGTGCATCGCGGCGAAGGCGACGCCCGATCAGGCGGAGCGCTACCTCGGGCCGATCTGTCGCGGGGAGCACTGGACCACGCTGGCGCTCTCCGAGCCGGGGACGGGCAGCCACTTCTATCTGCCGCAGACGTCGATGCGGGAGGTGGGCGGCGCGTATCGCCTCCATGGGGAGAAGTGCTTTGTCACGAGCGGCGGTCACGCCGACTCGTACGTGGTGTCGACGGTGGCGTCGGACGCGACGCTCGGACACTTCTCGCTCGTGCTCGTCTCGGCCGGGTCGGTCTCGGACGCGTGGGGGCCCGAGTGGTCGGGGTGGGGGATGCGCGGCAACTCGTCGCGCGCGCTCGCGCTGCGCGACGTGCCGGTGCCGACCGAGGATCGCCTCGGCGCGGAGGGCGATCAGATCTGGTACGCGTTCCAGATCGTCGCGCCGTACTTCCTCATCGCGATGGCCGGCACCTACCTCGGGGTGGCGAGCCGCGCGGTCGAGGAGGCGCGCGCGCACCTCACGCGGCGCACGCACTCGCACACGGGCGAATCGCTCGCGCACACGGACGTGCTCCAGCATCGGATCGGGACGGTGTGGTCCAACCTCCAACGGGCGCGACACCTCGCGCGTTGGGCGGCCGATCACGCCGACGCGGACGGCGCCGACGCGCTGCCCGCGCTCTGTGCGGCGAAGGCGGAGGTCGCGACGTCCGCGGTCACCATCGTCAACGAGTGCATGACGTTGGTGGGCGGGATCGGCTATCGCGACGACGCGGTGCTGCCGCGGCTGCTGCGCGATGCGCGCGCGGCGCACGTGATGTCGCCGACCACCGATCTCCTCTACACGTGGGCGGGGCGCGCGCTCCTCGATCTTCCGATCCTCGGGCGATGAGCGCCGCGACGATCGTGTTCGCCGGCTGCTCCGACGCGGTGATCGACGCCGTGCCCGACCGCGACCGAGCGCTCCGGTGCGACGCGTGGGAGGACGCGATCGCGCAGGCGCCGACGGACGCGGTGGTCGTGCTCGGTGTGCCGATGCCGACGACGATCTTCGCCGCGCAGTCGATCGGCCGTGGGCTCGCGCAGAGTCAGCTCGTGATCTGCGTGCCCGAGACCTCGGTCGGCGCGGTCCGCGCCGCGCTCCGCACGACGCCGTTCGTACCGCTCGGCGTGCGCGTGGTCGCCGAGGAGGACGAGGGCGGCATCGCCACCGCGGTGAACGAGGCGGTGACGCGCGTGCGGATGGCGCGGATCTACGCGGAGGTCGAGACGAGTCGCGCGAGCGCGCGCCCGACCCGTTCGACCCATCCGAAAGCACGCGCTCACGAGCTGGACGACGACGCGGTCCGCGTGCGTGAGCTCCAGCGCTGCTACGAGGTCTACGACGCGCACCGGACCGAGGTCTCGGAGGCGATCGTGCGCCACGCGCTGCGAGACCCTGCGATCGCAGCGCTCTACGCGAGCGAGTCGCCAGAGAAGCGCGCCGAGCGGCAACGTCAATTGCAGATCCTCCAGCGGTCGGCGATCCTCGATGGCGACTGGGAGCCCTACCTCCTTTACCTCCGCGCGCAGGGCAACGGCTACGCGGCGCTCGGGCTGCCGTTCGGCATCTGGGCGCGCTTGATGCCGCCGTTCCGCGCCGCGGTCCTCGAGTGCGCGCGCGCCGACGGAGTCGACGAGGACGACCTCGCGCTGATCGCCCGCGGGCTCGGGCGCTTGATCGACCTCGGCATGGTCTCCATCTCGCAGGGCTACCTCGACGCGATCGCGGCGAGGCGGCAGGAGGCGGATCAGCGCGCGCGGCTCCTCAGCTCGATCGTCGAGACGTCGCACGACGCGATCGTGAGCGAGTCGGTGGGCGGGATGATCACCGCGTGGAACGCGGCGGCGGAGAAGCTGCTCGGCTATGCGGCGGTGCGCGCGGTGGGGTCCTCGATCGCGCTGATCCTCCCGGAGGAGGCGCTCGTCGCGCATCGCGCCGCGATCGAGGGGCTCGAGGCGGGAGAAGGCCGCAGCTTCGAGACGGTCCGACGCACCGTCGAGGGGCGCCACGTGCCGGTGCTGGCCACGCTCTCGCCGATCCTCGACGAGCACGGTGCGCTCATCGGCGTCTCGTCGATCCTCCGCGACATCTCGGCCGCCAAGCGCGCGGAGGCGGAGCGCGAGCGCATCCTCGACGACCTCCGCCGCTCGAACGAGGACCTCGAGCACTTCGCGTACGTGGCGTCGCACGATCTCCAGGAGCCGCTGCGAATGGTGATCGCGTTCCTCGGCCTGCTCGAGCAACGGTATGCGGACCGGCTCGACGACAGGGCGCGGCGGTACATCGAGAACGCGTCGAGCGGGGCGCGGCGGATGAAGGTGCTCATCAACGACCTCCTCGAGTACGCGCGCGTCGACTCGCGAGGGCAGGCGCTCACCCGCTGCGAGCTGGACGGGGTGCTCGACGACGTCCTCCGCGACCTCGCCGGCATGATCGAGTCGACGGGAGCGACGATCCATCGCGCCCCGTTGCCGGTGGTGCGCGCCGACCGCACGCAGATGGGGCTCGTGTTTCGCAACCTGCTGTCGAACTCGATCAAGTTTCGTTCCTTGACCGCCCCGGAGATCCACGTCGCGGCGGAAGGCGCGGCCGACGTCTGGACGATCGGCGTCCGCGACAACGGCGTGGGCTTCGACGGAGAGCATCAGGCGCGCATGTTCATGATGTTCCAGAGCCTGCACGACCGAGCGCAGTACCCGGGCACGGGCATCGGGCTCGCCGTGACCAAGCGGATCGTCGAGCGTCACGGAGGTCGAATCTGGGCGGAGCCGCTCTCCGCCGGAGGTTCTCAGTTCTGGTTCACCCTTCCCACCCTGCGTGACGAGGAGCGCGATGAAGATAGCCAGTGATGCGCACGTCGTGATGGTCGACGACAACCCCGGTGACATCCAGCTCGCGCAAGAGTGCTTCGAGCTCTCGGTGCTGACGAACCCGTGGCTCGCGTTCAACGGCGGGCAGCAGCTCATCGGGTACCTCGGCACGGTGAAGGCCAACACCGCTCCGATGCCGGCGCTGGTGCTGTTGGACATCAACATGCCGCGGATGAGCGGTCACGACGTCTTGCGTGCGGTCCGAGCCGATCCGTACTTCGAGAGGCTCCCGATCTTCTGCGTGCTCACGAGCTCCAGCGATCCGAACGACAAGCGAGAGGCCGAGGCCCTCGGCGCGTCGGGGTTCGTGGTGAAGCCCGACAGTCACGTGGACTACGTCGCGTTCTTCAACGCGCTCGCGTAGCGGCGGCGGACCGGCAGACGCGCCCGCGTCGAACCGGGGTGTGACCGCGGTTCGGTTTCGGCCTGGCCCGTCGTCGATCGGTCTCGCACACTGCCTCCCGCATGAGACGGATGGCGTGGGTCGGGCTCGGGCTGCTCGCGTGCGTGGGGTGTGGCGGCGGCGAGGTCGCGGAGGAGCCGGGCGGCGCCGAGGCGACGGGTGCCGAGTCGCCTCCGTCGGAGGCCGAGCCGGCGGAGGAGCCCACCGGGGACGAGACGACGCCGGAGACGTGCGCGGCCGACGCGGACCACTGCTGCACGGCGGACGGGCGCCTCGTGGTCCCGGGTGGATGCCAGCCGATCTATCGCGGGGACGTCGAGCCGGCGACGCAGCGCGGCGCCGACGGTCGGTGCGAGTCCATACCGTGCACGTTGCGTTGCCTCCCGGCGTCGGCGCGGATCGAGACGCCCTCGGGACCGCGCGCGATCACCGAGCTGTCGATCGGCGATCTCGTGCTCACGCGTGACGCGGACGGGACGCGCGTCGAGCAGCCGTTGCTGCGCGTCTCCGCCACCGCGGTGACGGGGCCGCATACGATCGTGGAGATCGCGCTCGTCGATGGGCGGGTGCTCCGCGGCTCGGCCGGGCATCCGCTCGCGGGCGGCGGTGCGTTCGGCGATCTCGAGACCGGCGCGCCGCTCGACGGATCGACGGTGCGCGCCGTGCGCAACGTACCTTACGAAGGCGCAGCCACGTGGGACGTGCTGCCGGCGGGCGAGACGGGTCAGTACTGGGCCGACGGAGTGCTCGTCGGCTCCACGCTCGCGCCCTGAACGAGGGCGACGTCGTCGAGCTCGGCGTGCGGCGGCTCGCCGGCCTCGCCGCCCGGGCGGCGCGGCGGGTGGTGGGTCGCGCGCGGCGCTGCTAGCACACCGGATGCGAAGCGCTCGCCGATCGGTTGGGACCGCAATGATCGTTGCGATCGTCCTCGTGGGTTGCGGCTCGACCCCGCCACCCGAGGACGCGCCCTACGTGCTGAAGCCCGCGGCGCTCGAGTCGTTCGGGCAGCAGCTCGAGGCGGTGGCGAACGACGAGACGCGGATGGGTCAGCTGTTCGACTTCAACGCGCTCGGCGAGCGCGCGGTGCCGCTCGGCACGCCGAACCGCGCGATGTTCATCCAAGGGATGGTGCAAGGCATCAGCGAGCCGGGGAGCGGGTTCGTCGCGCAGATCGCGGGCAGCGGCGCGTATACGTTCCGCGGCGTGGTGTGGCGCGACGGGCTGCCCCACGCGCGCTTCCGCTTCGTGGTGACGCAGGGTGGGTTCAACTTCCACGATCTCCTCGTCATCTCGGGGGGAGGGCGCGGACCGCGGGTCGCCGACATCCACGTGCTCACGAGCGCGGAGTACCTCTCGCAGACGGTCGGTCGCTTCGCCGCGTTGACGGCGGGCGACGGCAACCTCGTGTCGATGATCCTACGCCGCGGGAGGCTGAGCCCCGACGGAGTGGAGCGGCTGACCGACTTCGTCACCGCGACGCGCGAGAGCCCGGAGGAGGCGATGCGCACGTACGAGGCGCTGCCCGCCGATCTCAAGGAGCAACGCTTCGTGCAGATCATGCGCGTCCAGGCGGCTTCCGGGCTCGACACCGATCGTTACCTCGCGGTGATGACCGACGCGCAGACGCACCTCGCGCCCGACGATCCGTCGCTCGCGGTGACGCTGCTCGACGCGTACTACCTGCGCGAGGACTGGCCGAACGCGCTCGCGTCGATCCGCGCGGTGCGCTCCGAGTACGACGATCCGTACGTGTGGGCGCTCGAGTCGCGCCTGCTCACGTTCAGCGGCGATCCGGCGGGGGCGCTCGCGCTCGCCGATCGCGGGATCGAGGCCGAGCCGACGCTGATCGACACGCACGACGCGGCGCTCGTCGCGGCGTTGCGCAGCGCGGACACGGAGCGCGCGCTCGCCGAGCTCGCGCAGCTCGAGGCGTCGCTCGGCGACATGACGATGATGGTCGGACAGCCCGGCTACGAAGGGCTCGAGGCGTTGCTCGCCCAGCGCGCCGCCGCGCCTCCTGCACAGCCTCTCGCTCAGCCCGACTGAGGTCGGCGCACGCCCCCGATCGACGCTCAGTCGCCCTCGCCGACCAGCTGCGCCGCGGCCTTCCACGGGTCGCGCCAGAGTCGAAACCCGCCCTCGAACGCGCGCGCGTTCGCGGCGATCCGCACGTCGCCCGGCACGCGCTCGAGGTGCTCGGCGTTGCCGCCGCCGATGACGAGCTCGCTCGGTTGGAGCGCGCGCCGGAGGAGGTCGACGACGCGCCACACGTGCTTCTCCCACTTCTTGCGCCCGCGGCGCCGTCGCCCCCGCTCGCCCAGGTAGTCCTCGAACGAGCGGCCCTTCCGGTACGGGAGGTGGGCGAGCTCCGTCGGGAGGATGCGCGGCGCAGCGATCATCGCGCTGCCGAGGCCCGTACCGAGTCCGAGGAACAGCATCGTGCCGCCGCGGTAGTCCCCGAGCGCTTGCATCGCGGCATCGTTGAGGAGGCGCGTCGGGCGTCCGAGCGCGGCGGCGAAGTCGAAGCCGACCCACCCCGCGCCGAGGTTGTGGGGCTCGTTCACGATCGCGTTCTCCACCACCACGCCGGGGTATCCGATCGAGACGCCGTCGTAGCGCCAGCCGCGCGTCGCGTCGCGGATCGTCGCGCACAACGCGTCGGGTCCGAGCTCGGGGCTCGACGCGAAGCGCGAGGGCTCGTCGCGCTCCGAGGTGCGGAACTTGACGTGCGATCCTCCGATGTCGATCGACAGGATGATGGGGCGGTCGTTCACCTGGACGTGCCCCCGGTGGTCGGCGTGCGTCGCCGGCGCGCGCTGGGGCGTGAAGCCACATGGGCAGGGAGGCGATCCTCGCCGCGTCGATCGTCGTTTCGTCGCATCGTCGCGCTCCGAGGTCATGAACATGGCATGCCTCATGGAGACGCGCCGCGCCCGTAGGAACACCTGCGAGCAGGAGCGGGTTGCGCGCGCACGCCGCGAGGTGTGCCGCGCGACGACGGCACCACACCGGGAGAGCAGACATGCAGGTGGGACTGATCGGAGCCGGGCGCATGGGGCGAGGGATGGCGCATCGATGGATCGCGGCCGGGCACGAGGTGGTCGTCCACGATCACGATCCGGAAGCGGCCGCGTCGATCCCGGGCGCGACCGTCGCGCGCACGATCGACGGGTTGCTCGAGGCGCTGCGCACGCCACGCGCGATCTGGGTGATGGTGCCCACCGCGGTGGTCGACACCGTGATCGGCTCGCTCGGTGCGCTCACCACCGACGACGTGTTGATCGACGGGGGCAACTCGTTTTACGGAGACGACATCGTGCGGTCCGCGCGCCTCGCCGAGCGAGGTGTGGTCTACGTCGACGTCGGTACGAGCGGCGGCGTGTATGGCGAGCGACGCGGCTACTGCCTCATGATCGGCGGGCCCAAGGCGGCGGTCGACCGTCTCGAGCCGTTGTTCGCCGCGCTCGCGCCCGGCGTCGACGCGGCGCCGCGCACGCCCGGTCGCGAGGGCCCCCCGTCGACGGCCGAGCGCGGCTACCTCCACTGCGGTCCCTCCGGCGCCGGGCACTTCGTGAAGATGGTCCACAACGGCATCGAGTACGGCGCGATGCAGGCGCTCGCCGAGGGGCTCAACGTGCTCGCGCGCGCGGGGTGCGGCGCCGAGGACGCGGACGTCGACGCGGAGACGACGCCGCTCCGGCACCCGGAGCGCTACCGCTACGCGATGGACCTCGCGGCGATCACCGAGGTGTGGCGGCGCGGCAGCGTGATCGGATCGTGGCTCCTCGACCTGACGGCGGGCGCGCTCGCGAACGATCCGACGCTCGAGCGCTTCGAGGGCCGCGTGTCGGACTCGGGCGAAGGCCGCTGGACGCTCGAGGCGGCGATCGACGAGGGCGTCCCGACGCCGGTGCTCGCCGCCGCGCTGCACGCGCGCTTCGCCTCGCGCGGCAACGCGCGCGTCGCGGACCAGGCGCTCGCCGCGATGCGCTACGCGTTCGGCGGCCATGAAGAGAAGGTCACGTCGTGAGCGACGCCGATCACGTCGACGCGCTGGTGTTCTTCGGCGCCACCGGCGACCTCGCGTACAAGCAGATCTACCCGGCGCTCGTGCGTCTCGAGGCGCGCGGGGCGCTCCCGAGGTGCGTGGTCGGCATCGCGAAGAGCGGCTGGGACCGGGAGCGGCTGCGCGCCTACGCGGAGGAGAGCGCGCGCGCCTCGGAGGACGTCGATGAGGCCGCCCTCGCGCGCCTGCTCGGGCGGCTCGACTACGTCGACGGCGACTACCGCGAGGCGAGCACGTTCGAGCGGCTCGACGCTTCGCTCGGCGAGGCGCGCCGACCGCTCGCCTACCTCGCGATCCCGCCGAGCCTCTTCGAGACGGTGGCCGACGGGCTGGGCCGCTCCGCGCGACCGTATCGCCTCGTGCTCGAGAAGCCGTTCGGACGCGACCTCGCCTCCGCCGAGCGCCTCGGCGCGGCGCTCGCGCAGCGGTTCGAGGAGTCCCGGCTGTTCCGCATCGATCACTTCCTCGGCAAGGAGCCGGTGCAGAACCTCCTCTACTTCCGGTTCGCGAACGCGTTCCTCGAGCCGCTGTGGAACCGCCACCACGTGGCGCACGTCGACATCACGATGGCCGAGTCCTTCGGCGTCGAAGGGCGCGGGCGCCTCTACGAGGAGCTCGGCGCGCTGCGCGACGTCGTGCAAAATCACTTGCTCCAGGTGCTCGCGCTCTTGGCGATGGAGCCGCCGCTCGGCCACGACGCGGAGTCGATCCGCGACGAGACGGGCAAGGTGCTCCGCGCGCTGCGGCCGCTCGGCGAGGACGACGTGCTGCGCGGGCAGTACGAGGGCTACACGCGCGAGGACGGCGTCGACCCGAACAGCCGCACCGAGACGTTCGTGGCCGTCCGCTTCTCCGTCGAGACGTGGCGGTGGCACGGGGTGCCGTTCGTCGTCCGCGCGGGCAAGGCGCTCGCGCGCACCGTGACGGAGGTGCGGGTCCACCTTCGGCGACCTCCGCTCGACGTGTACGGCGACCTGCGTGACGGCGCCGCGAACGTGGTCCGCTTCCGCCTCAGCCCCGAGGTGATCATCGCGCTGCACGCGCGCGCCAAGATGCCCGGCGAGGCGCTGCGGGGGCAGAGCGTGACGCTGCAGGTGACGCGCTGCCCGGCGCCCGGGCAGCTCACGCCGTACGAGCGGCTCCTCGAAGACGCGATGGAGGGACAACGACTCTTGTTTGCGCGACGCGACGCGATCGAGGCGTCATGGCGGGCCCTCGACGGCGTGTTGTCCCCGAGCGCGGCGCCGGTGACCTACGCGAAAGGGAGCTGGGGACCGCCGCTCCCCGCGCGGTTCGGCCCGTGGGCTCCGCCGGAGGACGGCGATGCCGATCGTCGCGCCTGATCGCGAGCACGCCGCGCGGCGGGCGGCGTCGCTCCTCGCGGACGCGATGCGCGCCGCCCTCTCGCGGCAGCCTCGGTTCGCGCTGGCGGTCTCGGGAGGACACACCGCGCCACCGATGTTGCGCGCGCTCGCGGCGGAGCCCCTCGCGTGGTCGCGCGTCGACGTCTTCCAGGCGGACGAGCGCATGGCCCCCGAGGGCAGCCCGGACCGCAACGCGACGGAGCTCGCGGGGGCCCTCGCGGGCACCGAGGCGCGCCTCCATCCGATCCCGTGTGACGCCTCGCCCGAGGCGGCGGCCGATCGGTACGAGCGCACGCTGCGCGAGGTGCTCGGCGCCCGCCCCACGATCGATCTCGTCCACCTCGGCCTCGGCCCGGAGGGGCACACCGCGTCGCTCTTCCCCGGCGAGACGGCGGGGTACGACGACGCGCGCGACGTGGTCGCGGTCGGCTCCCACGGCGGGTGGCGGCGCGTCACGATGACGCACGCGTGCTTGTCGCGCGCTCGCGCGCGCCTGTGGTTGGTCACCGGCGCGGAGAAGCGGGCGGCGGTGCGCGCGCTGATCGGCGGCGACGGCGTCGCGGGTACGCTGCGGCGAGACGGCGATCACGTGGTGGTCGATCGCGCCGCGTACGACGAGGGTGGCACGTGAGCGGCGCCGTGGAGGTCGACGCGCCTCGGATCGCGCCCGGCGCACCGGGGACGCGCCCGACGTGGTGCCGCGCGGACAAGCAGGCGGTGGGGACCGCGATCCAGGGCACGAGCCGCGTGTGGTTCACGCTCGCGAGCGGCAACGTGACGGAGGTCTACTATCCGCGGATCGATCGACCCGCGCTGCGCGACCTCGGCGTGTTGCTGCGCGGCGCCGACGGCACGTTCTACGAGGACAAGCGCGACGCGCGTCACACCGTCGCGTGGATGCGGCCGGGCGTGCCCGCGTTCGACGTGACGAGCCACGTCGAGGCCGACGCCTATGCGTTGACCAAGCGCGTGCTCGCCGATCCCGCGCGCGACGCGTTGCTCGTCCAGCTGCGATGGCGAGGCGACGTCGACGTCTTCGTGATCGCGAACCCTCGGCTCGGCGGCGAGGGGAGCGGGCAGCTGGCGTACACCGGGACGTACGACGGCGTGCCGATGCTCTTCGCCGAGCACGACGCGTGCGCGCTCGCGCTCGCGGTCGACACCGAATGGGCCGCGCGCTCGGTCGGTCACGTCGGAGTCTCGGACGGCTGGCAGCTCCTCTCCCGCGGTGAGGAGCTCGCGCCGTACAGCGCGGCCGGACCTGGGCACGTCGCGCTGACCGGGCGCCTCACGGGCGGCGCGGACGGAGGCTCGGCCGTCGTCGCGATCGGGTTCGGCACGTCGGTGGCCGAGGCGGGCCAGCGCGCGCGCGCGTCGCTCCTCGCCCCGTTCTCCGAGCACGAGGACGCGTACGCGCGAGGGTGGGAGCACTGGCACGCGACCCGCGCCGCGCTCGACGGAGAGGTGGACGCGGACCCGACCGACGCGACGGTGCTGCGCATCCACGAGTCGAAGGCGTTCCGCGGCGCGACGATCGCGAGCCTCTCGATCCCGTGGGGCGAAGACCGCGGCGACGCGGACCGCGGGGGCTATCACCTCGTGTGGCCGCGCGACCTCGTCGAGACGGCGGGGGGCCTCCTCGCGGTGGGGGCACGACAGGATGCCTTGCGGGCGATCGACTACCTGGCGTCGACCCAGCTCCCCGACGGTGGCTGGCCCCAGAACATGTGGCTCGACGGAACGCCCTACTGGGGTGGGACGCAGCTCGACGAGGCGGCCCTGCCGATCCTGTTGATCGATCTCGCGGATCGCGAGCATGACGTCGACTGCGTACGACGCTACTGGCCGATGGTCCGCCGCGCGGCCGGCTTCCTCGTGCGCAACGGGCCTTCCACACCCCAGGATCGCTGGGAGGAGGACGCGGGCCTCACCTCGTTCACCCTCGCGGCCGAGATCGCCGCGCTGCGGGTGGCGAGCGGGATGGCGAGCGCGCTGAAGGAAGCGAAGATGGCGCGCTACCTGAGCGAGACGGCGGACGCGTGGGATCGATGGGTGGAGCACTGGACCTGGGCCGAGCATGGTCCGTTGGCACGAGGGACCGACGCGTTCGGTTACTACGTGCGCGTCGCATCGCGGAGCGGCGGTCTCCGCGGTCGCGTCGCGATCAAGAACCGAGCGCCCGGACTGTCCGTCGAGGCCGACGAGACGGTGAGCCCGGACGCGCTCGCGCTCGCGCGCTTCGGGGTGCGCGACGCCGGTGATCCGCGGCTCGCCGCGACGGCGGTCGTGATCGACGCGCACCTCGCGCGCGAGACGCCGCGCGGGGTCGCGTTCCTTCGGTACAACGGGGACGGCTACGGCGAAGCGCCGGACGGCGCACCGTTCGACGGCCGAGGGTGCGGCCGACCATGGCCGCTCCTCTCGGGCGAGCGTGCGCACTTCGAGCTCGCGCGCGGACGCGCGGAGGACGCGCGTCGCTACCGAGCCGCGCTCGAGGCGTTTCGAAGCTCGACCGGGTTGATCCCGGAGCAGGTGTGGGACGCCGCGCCGATCCCCGAGCGTCACCTCGCGCCCGGCGGAGCGAGCGGCTCGGCGCGCCCGTTGGTGTGGGCGCACGCCGAGGCGGCCAAGCTGACGCGCTCGCTGTCCGCGGGTCGCGTGTTCGATCGCGTGAGCGTCGCGGGTCGAGGGGTGGACGGATCGCGCGTCGTGTGGCGCGCCGACCGCCCCGTTCCCGTGCCGGCGGGCACGCGCCTGCGCGTCGAGACGTGCGCGCCCGGGACGCTGCGGTGGAGCGTGGATGGGTGGACGACGATCCACGAGGACCCGCTCGAGGCGTCCGGGCTCGGCACGTACTACGCGGATCTCCCGACGCTGACCGCGCCCGCGGGGCAGCGGCTCGTGTTCACGTTCCACTGGGAGGACGGCGGCTGGGCGGGCGTCGACTACGAGGTCGTGCTGCGAGGGGACGACGGAACGTCGGCGTGAGGCGGCGTGCGCCTCGACGGATCAGCTCGGCTGAGGTCCGCGTCGCGTCGCGAGCTCGGCGCGGCGCCGAGCCAGGAACGTCGCCTCGCCGCGGTTCTCGGTGAGCTCGATCGCGCGCGCGTACGCGGAGTCGGCCTCGGCCGTGCGACCGAGTCGCGCGAGAAGATCCGCGCGGACCGCGTGGAAGAGGTGATAGCTCGCAAGGTCGAGCGCCTCGACGATCGCGAGCGCCTCGTCGGCCCCGCGCAGCTCCGCGATCGCGACCGCGCGGTTGAGCGCCACGATCGGGGTCGGCGTCCGCGCGAAGAGCTGGTCGTAGAGCTGGACGATCTGTGACCAGTCGGTGTCCTCGGCGCGCGCGGCGTCCGCGTGGACCGCGTTGATCGCGGCTTGGATCTGATAGGGGCCGGGATCGTTCCTCGCCAAGCACGCGCGCACGAGCGCGTGACCCTCCGCGATGAGCGCGGGGTCCCAGCGCGATCGATCCTGATCGGCGAGTCGGATCAGCGCGCCGTCTGCGTCGACCCGCGCGTCGGCGCGCGACTCGATCAACAACAGCAGCGCGAGCAGCCCCACCGCCTCCATGCGGGTCGGCATCAGCTCGACGACGTGGCGCGCGAGGCGGATGGCCTCGCGGCAGAGCTCCGCGCGCCCCAGCTCCTCGCGCGCGCTCGCCACGTAACCTTCGTTGAACGCGAGGTAGATCGCGGCGAGCACCTCGCGCAGCCGGGCCGGGAGCTCCTCCTCGGACGGGACGCGATAGGGGATGCGCGCGTCGCGGATCTTGTTCTTCGCGCGCACGAGGCGCTGGGCCATCGTCGCCTCGGGCACGAGGAAGGCGCGCGCGATCTGCGAGGTCTCGAGTCCCGCGATCAAGCGGAGCGTCAACGCGACCTGCGCGCTCGGCGCGAGCGCGGGGTGGCAGCACGTGAACATCAGGCGCAGCTGATCTTCGAGCACGGGTCCCTCGTCGGGCGGCTGGGGTTCGTCGGGACCGTAGAGCGCGTGGCTCTCGCGGTGGCGCGCGTCGCGGGAGCCCTCGCGCCGCACGCGATCGATCGCGGCGCGGCGCGCGGTGGTGATGATCCACCCGGCGGGGCTGGGCGGGATGCCGTTCTCGGCCCAGTGGGTGAGCGCCTGGAGAAAGGCCTCTTGCACCATCTCCTCGGCGAGGCCGAGGTCCGAGAAGCGGCGCGCGAGCGTCGCCACCGCGCGGCCGGAGCACTCGCGGAACGCTCGCTCGATGTGCTCGCGCGCCGTGACCTCGACCATCGCGTTCCCTCGCGGGGTCAGGCCGGCTCGTCCTGGAACGGCCGCACCTCGACGGGGCCTTGGCACGCGACGGACGCCTCGGCCGCCCACTTCAGCGCGGCGTCGAGGTCCGGCGCCTTGATGATCCAGAAGCCGCCGATGTGCTCCTTCGCCTCGGCGAACGGTCCGTCCGTCAAGAGCACCTCGCCGTCCGGCTTGGCGCGGACCACCGTCGCGCTCTCCTTCGGGTGGAGCCCGCCCCCGAACACCCACGCGTCGGCCTTCTGGATCTTCTCGTTGAGTGCGGCCACGTCCGCGTACAACCGCTGCATCACCTCGGGCGTGGGCATCGGCTCACCTTCGACCGAGTGGACCGACAAGAGATATTGATTCATCACTTTCTCCATCCTGCTGAGTGAGCCGCCGCGCCCGCGATCGATAGCAGAATCGCGGCTCATCGGTCGGCTCGGTTTCGGGCCGCGACCTGCGGCGCCTTCGACCCCTGCACGAACGGGAGGGGGGCTGGATCGACAGCGCGACGATCTTTTTTTGAACGCGCGGGTCGATTCCGCGTCAGGCCGCGGAATCCTTCGGGATTCGGGCGCGGACGAGGCGGCCGTTGTGTTCTTCGTGGCCGAGGTCCACGCTCGCGCGCCATGACCGACCTCCCCGCCACCGACTGGGCCGAGACGATCCCCGAAGGCGAGGCCGCCGAGCTGGAGGCGTTGGCGGAGGAGCTGATCGCGGTCCAGCGCGCTCGCGCGGCGAAGCGCGGCAGCATCTCCCGCGCGCTCCACGCCAAGGGTCACGGCGGGGCGCGCGCGACGTTCACGGTGAACGCGGACCTCCCCGAGCACCTGCGGCAGGGGGTGTTCGCGACGCCCGGCCACACCTACGAGGCGCTCGTCCGCTTCAGCAACGGCTCGGGCGCGCACGACAAGGACGCGACCGGCGACGTGCGCGGGATCGCGATCAAGCTGCTCGCCGTCGAGGGCGACAAGATCATTCCCGGTCTCGAGAAGGCGACGACCCAAGACTTCCTGTTGATTCAGGGCCAGACCCCGCCGTTCGGCACCGCGCGCGAGTTCGTGGCGCTGGTGGTGGCCGCGTCGGGCAGTCCGCTCCTCTTGCTCCCGCGCTTCGCGTCGCGGGTCGGCTGGGGTCGCGCGTTCGGTGTGGTGCGCGCGCTCCTCGCGTCGATCAACGCGCCGTTCGTCACGTTCGCGGGTAAGCGTCTGTTCAGCGCGTTGCCGTTCGCCTATGGGCCGTACGCGGTGAAGGCGGCGATCCTACCGGCGGGCGAGATCGACTCGGCGGGTCGCGGGAGAGGGCCCGACCAGCTCGCCGACGATCTCGCGGCGCGCCTGGCCGACGGCCCGCTCGAGTGGGACTTCGCGGTCCAGCTGTTCGTCGACGAGGCGAAGACGCCGATCGAGGACGCGTCGCACGAATGGAAGGAGAGCGACGCGCCGTTTCATCGCGTGGCGCGCCTGACCGTACCGCAGCAAGACGTGCGATCCGACGAGGGCCGCGCGCTGACCGAGCGCATCGAGGAGATGAGCTTCGATCCGTGGCACGCGCTGCCCGCCCACCGTCCGCTCGGGAACATGATGCGCGCGCGCAGCGCCGCCTATCGGCTGAGCACGATGGAGCGCAAGGCCTCCCCCGAGCCGGGGATCGGCTGAGCGCGGTAGAGCTTTTTCGTATCGTTCGCGCGATCGCTGATGCATCCTCCGTTGTCAGGGGGGGTGAGGATGCGTGACGGTGAGCGGTACGCGTTGGCGGCGCTGGCGTTCGGCCTCATCGGTGCGGCGGGCTTCGCGCGCGCGCAGCCGCCGGCGGACGGTTCGACCGAGCCGTCGAGCGAGGACGCGGTGGAGTCGAGGGCCGCGATCGGCGACGCCGATGCGGACGCGGATGCGGACGAGCCTCCCGTCGCGCCTCCCGTCGACACCGCCGACGCTCCGGCGGCGGAGGGCGGACGCCGCGCGCCGGAGCAGGCCGGGCCCCGCCGCGTCGTTCGCGTGGACGGAAGCCTCACGCTCGAGGAGACCGAGGAGGCGCCGGCCCCCGCTCCGTCGGAGGAAGAGAGCGACCGAGCGGACTGCGACGGCTGCGCGCGCTGCCACAAGAGGCTGCCGTGCCGCGATCGCGAGCACACGACGATGATCCGCTTCGCGCCGCTCGGCATCGGCGATCGGCACGAGGACTCGGGACACCTGCTCTACGGTCTCACCCTCGACCTGTCGCTGCGTCCGCTCTATGGGCTCCTCCTCATCGGGCTCAGCGGCTCGACCCAACAGAGCGAGCGGGCCCAGTTCTACGCGGGCGGCATCACGATCGAGCTCGACGTCTCGCATCTCATCGAGAGCAATCTCTTTTCCTGTCAACCGGATCGCCACCGCTGGTGGGGGCTCAGCGTCGGCCTTCGCCTCGGGATCACCTACGCCATCTCCTCCCTGCCGCTCTATCCCGATCTCGAGCCGGTCGGCCTCACCCTCCTCCGCCCGGAGTGGACGGCGTTCCTGGAGTGGCGATTCCGTCCTTGGGACCCGATCACGGGGGACGACCCGGATGGGCTCCGGCTGCTCCTGCGGATCGAGCACTACGCGGGCTTCGAGTTCACGCCGTCGCGGACGATGTTCCTCCTCGGCGCGTCGTGGGAGATCGGGTAGCGTGCCGGTGCGCAAGTTACCTTTCGCCGTCCTGTCCGCCGGGCTCGTCGCGCTCTCGTGCACGGATCCCCCGCCGCTGCCGAACGGCATCGCGTGCGAGACGCCGACCGACCCCGACGTGCTGTGGGGCTACGCGGATCTCCACGTCCATCCGGCGGCCGAGCTCGCGTTTCGCGAGCGCCTCGTGTGGGGCCACCTCGAGAGCGACGCGCCGCTCAGCTCGAACGTCTTGCCGCCTCCCGATCCCTGCCCGGTCGACTCGCACGCGCGCGTCTCCGATCCGCTCCAGCGCACCGCGCACTCTCTGATCCTCGGCCTGATGAACTCGCAGGACGGCTTCGCGCACGGGCCCATCGCGATCCCCGAGACGTCGCACGCACCGCCCGCGTCCGCGTGGCCGGACGCGCGCGACGTGACGCACCAACAGATGCACATCAACGCGCTGCGCCGAGCGTTCGAGGGCGGCCTCCGCGTCGCGCTCGTCGCGGCGACGGACAACCAGGCGCTCGCGCAGCTCCTGGAGGGGCCGCGCTTTCCGGGTCCGATCTCTCCCGATCAGGGCGAGGAGCTCGAGTCCGCGACGAGGCAGCTCACGTTCATCGTCGAGATGGCGCGGCGCCACAATGACTGGATGGCGGTCGCGGAGTCGCCCGCGCACGCGCGCGAGATCGTGAGGGACGGTCGACTCGCGCTGATCCTCTCGCTCGAGATGGACGCGCTGCGCGTCGAGGACGTGGAGAACCTCGTCGCGCGCTTCCCCATCGCGCACATCTTCCCGATCCACCTGATCGACAACCACGTCGGCGGCGCCGCGGCGAGCGGCGACATCTTCAACGGAGGCGGCGCGTTCCTGTCTCCCCTGTTCGACCCGCCGGAGCTCGACGAGCTCCGAGGATGCGCGACGGCGCCGCTCGCCTATCAATGCGTCGATCGCGATGGCGCGCCGCGGACGCGGCTCCGGCTCGGTCGTCCGCTCGTGCTCGCGCCGCCCGACGTGCCGCTGATCTACTTGCCCGCGAGCCTGCCGTTCCCGCTCTACGAGCGGCTGGACTACGACGACCTCGACTTCTGCGGCAGCGGGGAGGGCGCGAGGCCGGGCGGGGCGGACTGCTTCGCGCGTCCGCTCGACGGGCATCGCAATCGACGCGCGGTGTATCCCGCGGGCCTCGACGCGATCCGCCGATACATGGACCTCGGCCTGGTGATCGACCTCTCGCACATGGGTTACGCGTCGGCGGCGGCCACCGTCGCGCTCGCCGAGGAGCGCGGCTATCCGCTCATCGCGTCGCACTCGTCGGTCTCGGAGTCGGCCGAGTGGATGGTCGACGAGCGGGACCTCAACCTCGCGCACGCGCAGGCGGTCGCGCGGCTCGGGGGGATGCTCGGGCTCGGGACGGGGCGTCGTCACGACGAGCAGCTCCTCATGCGCTGGGTCGACGGCCCCGCGCTCTGTACGACGGCGAGCGCGGAGTGTCCGTCCGCCGCGTGCCTCAGCGACTCGCTGGACGGCGAGTGCGCGGGGGCGACCCCACGCCCGATGGCCGGGGTCGCCGACGAGACGGCGAGCGTGACGGTGCGAGGCGCGCGCAGCGTGTCGGCCGATCAAGACGCGTTGCTCCATACGATCGTCGAGCTCGAGCTGTTCGATGGATGCGAGCAGCCGTCGATCCGCGTGCAGCAGGAGCTCGACTGCCGCGGCGCGCTCTGTGAAGCGGTCGCCATCCCGCTGCCGCCGCTCGCGTCGGCGGGCGGGACGTGTGGCGAGCGTGAGGCGACGCCGAGCGAGCGCATCCGTCGCGTGACGGTGCGCTGGTTCCGGCTCGACGACTGCGCGTCGGGGCAGCTCGCGGACTCGACGTTCGAGATCACCTCGGCGGAGGTGCGCGTCGGGGACACCGTGGTGTACGAGCTCGTGGACACCGGCGCGCCGATCGCGACGCTGTCGGCGGGGCGCGACGCGGTGGATCTGATCCGAGAGGACCTCACCTGCGCGAGCCCGGTGGCGTTCGAGGATCGCTCACTCCTCCGGCTCACGCTCGAGAACCCGGGCGGCGCGACGGACCTGCCGAGCGCGTCGATCGGGCGTTACGGGAGCGACCTCTGCGTCCGTGTCCGCACGCGGGCCTCCGACGGAACGTGCGCGCGCGCCCCCGCGGAGAGCGAGGACGGCGGCTGCCCGCCCGGGTGGCTCCACGTCAATCACCGGGGCCCGTTCAGGAGCGGAACGAACCTCTCGGTCTACACGCGGGTGCCGGACGCCCGATCGATCGACGACGTGTGCGGCGTCGAGCTGCTGCTCGCGAGCGCGGACGAGGCGACCTCCCGCGTCGATCTCGGCGAAGTCCGCATCGAGTCGATCGGCGATCCGGTACGCCGCTGGATGCACGAGTACGCGACGCAGATGAGTCTGTTCGGCGTCGGTCGGATCGCGTTCGGCACCGACTTCAACGGGGGGCCTCCCCAGATGCCGATCTCGCGTCTCGGTCCCACGCGGATCGAGCTCACCGCGAACGGGTGCCGCACCGTCCCGCTCGTGCCCATGCGGTCGGGCGACCGTGAGATCCGCATCGATGAGCGCGGGCTCGCGACGATCGGTCAGGTGCCCGACCTGCTCGCCGCGGTGCAGATGCAAGACGACGTGATGATCGGCATGGACGCGGTGAGCGGCCAGGCGGTGATCGACTCGGTCTTCCGATCCGCCGGCACGTTCATCGACATCTGGCAGGCGTCGATCGACGGGGGGGCGCCATGAGCGCGCGTGGCCTCGCTCGACGCGCGTTGCCCCTCTCGATCTCCGCGTGGATCGCGTTCGTCTCCGTGCGTGCGTTCGCGCAGGAGGGCTCCGAGGTCCAACCCTCGCCCACCCCGCCTTCGGACGTGCCGGCCTCGGACGCCCCGCCTTCGGACGCGCCGGCGTCGGACGCGCCGGCCGGGGAGTCGGCATGCGAAGGGAACGCGTGCGTCCGCAGGCTCTGTGCGCCGCGGGGGTACTGCGGGCAGGAGTGCCGCCCTTACTCGTTCTGGGCGGAGGACGTCGACACCGACGAAGACGGGGTCCCGAGATGTGCCGGCGCGCACGAGCCCGGGTACTTCCCCGGGGTCGGCTCTCCGTACCGCGATCTCGGCGCCACGCTCGACGTCGCGGTGGGGCGCAACGAGATCTTCGCGTTCCGCATCTCCGCGCGCGCGATGGTGCTGCAGATCGATCCGCAGCTCCTCTTCCTCGGTATCACGGTTCCATTCCTCGTCTCGGGCGACCGCACGCTCATCCCCTCGCCCGTGCCGGAGGTCGGGACGGTGATCCGGTCGATGTGCGATCGGTTCCGCCTGATGCTGTCTGCCCAGCTCCTGCCGCCGAGCTTCTTCGACCCGCAGCCGTCGGACATCGAGGCGGCGGTGGTGGCGATGCTCACCTCCGGCGCCGAGGACGGCTCGCTCTGGTTGCCGCGCAGCGACGTCGGCTTCCGCGTGCGTATCGATGCGCGCTACCGCACGCAGATGATCGCGAACTTCTTCCTCGTCTCGCTGGGGATGCGGATCGCGCTGGGGAGCGCGCGCATCGCGACCTGGTTGGGACCGCAACAGACGTTGCTGGGGAGCGTCGCGGTGGACTTCGGCCTCGTGCTCTCGAAGATCAACGCGCGCGTGGCCGCGCGGGGAGCGGTCGGGGTCGGGGCCGCCTTCTCGGCCGGTCAGGTGGCCCCGTTCACGCTCGAGATCGCGGCGGGATGGGGCCCGTTCCGCGAGTTCGACATGGAGATCTTCGTCGG
>JBFWYI010000009.1:125359-154069 GCA_050186575.1 Sandaracinaceae bacterium
CGCCGCCGCCGCCGCCGGGCGCGGACGATGCGCCGGACGCGCCGAGCGAGCTCGAGGCAGCCGCGCCAGATCCCGGGTCACCGCCCGCCGCGGAGCCGACGTCAGTAGTCCACGCGGAGCCCGACGCCGGTACCGTAGAACCGTAAGGTAGCTTGCACGCCATTGGCGCGCGCATCGAACAATCGATCCGCGCCGCACAGCGCGAGCGAGAACCCTGCGACCTGCGCGACGCCGGAGACGATCGCGCCGATCGTGTACGCGGTGTCGCCGTTCATCGTGGTCCGGAGCTCGTCCCCGTTCACCGGGTGACGGTCCGGCTCGTCATCCGCGATCCAGTGCAGATCCATCTCGCAGACGTTCGCGGCGATCGCGACGGCGATCGGTCCGAGGAGCGGCACGAACGAGAGCGCGCCCACGATGTCGTGACAGGTCGCATCGATCTCGGTCGGTCCGACCCGCGTGCCGAGCCGGTCGAGCGCGTGCCCGCCGAGCATCGCGGCGCCGGCGTAGCCCGTCAGGAAGAGCGCGATACCGCTCCCGAGCATAGCCCCCTCGTACGACGAGCCGCTGTCGTCCCCATCGTTATCGCCGTCGTCGCCGTCGCCGTCGTCGTCGCCGTCGTGCCGGGGCGCTTGGCGCGTGCTCATGACGAGCTGGGCGCGCGCCTCGAGGGGGATCGCGAGCGTACACGTCACCAGCGCGACCACCGCGATCCGCGATCGCACGAACGACCCGGCTTCGCGCTCGATCCGTCCCGTTCCCCCCATCCGTCCTCCCGCCGCGCCATGGTCTCTCGGCGGTTCGAAGGACGCAAGTGGCGTTTCGAGTACCGCGGTCAGTCCGTGACGAGGACGTGTGATCCCGACAACGGCGTTCGCTCGGTCGAGATCCCGTGCCAACCCTCGGGCAGGGCCGGCCACGTGCGCGCGAACACGTAGTGCGCGTCGTACGGCGTCATGTTCACGCAGCCGTGCGAGCGCGGGAGGCCGAACCCGGTGTGCCAGAACGCGGTGTGGAGGGCGACCGCGCCCTCGAAGTACTGCGTCCACGGCACGTCCTCGATGCTGTAGCGGTCGTCGCCCGCCTCGGGGCCGAGGTTGCTCATCGTGTCGGTGACGTACTTGCGGCGGATCTCGAAGAGCCCGGTCGGGGTCTCGTGATCGTCGACGCCCGTCGAGACGAGCGTGGCGTAGAGGGGGGTGTCGCCGCGGTAGAGGACCAGCGTCTGCTGATCGCGGTCGACGTGGACCCACGGCTCGTCGTCACCCACGCCCTCGGGGCGAGGCTCGAGCTCGGCGACGGCGGCGAACCAGGCGCGCAGGTAGCGCTCGCCCGCGTCGGTCTGGATCACGTGGACGACCTGACCCGCCACGTTGCGCCGCTCGACCCACTCGGTGAGGCGCGTCTGGCGCTCGATCGGCTCGGCCTCCTCATCGAACACGAGCGCCGCCTCTCCCCCCTCGCGCAGCACCATCGGGCGCGCCGAGCGCACCGTCCACGCGATCGGGAGCTGGGTGTCGCCGGTGAGCTCGACGCCCTGGAAGTCGTGACCGTGCCGCGGCTCGAGCTGCGCCTGCTTCACGTAGCGACCCTGGGTGGTGCGCACGAACCGGCGCGACGCGCGGAGCTCGACACCGTTGCTTGCGACGTAGAACCCGCGATCGAGGTAGCGGCTGGTGACCGCCGTGCCGGGCGGTCCGTCGTCGGCGTCGCCGCGCAGGTAACGCCGCGCGCGCGGCTCGTCGGTCCGCGCGAGCTCGAGGTAGCGCTCCGCCTTCGCCATCGCGGCGCGCTGCTCGTTGCGCGAAGGCAGGCGGTGGTACTCGGGCACCGCCGCCTCGCGCACGTAGTAGTAGTCGTAGGGCATCGGCTCGTCGCGCGACGGAAGCGGCAGGACGAGCGCGCTGCGTTCGGCGGCGTGCTCGACTTGGTCTTCCTTCCACCCCTCGAGCGTCGGCTCCTCGCTCTCGATCGCGCTCTCGCGCACCTCGAGGTTGTCGTCGTCGCACACCCATCCGATCGGGTGCACGCGGCGCCAGCCCTGAGCGCAGCCCGCGCGACGCGTGACGTCGCTCGCGAGCCGGACGCGCGCGCCGACCCGCAGCCAGCCCACGATCACCCCGTTGGCGTCGGGCTCCGAGTGGATCGTGGTGAGCACTCCGGTGACCGCGCCATGGGCCGGGAAGTCGGCGTCGAAGCGAGCGCGCGCGCGATCCTCTTCGGTCGCGTCGGGCGGCAGCGCGGCCACCGCGCGATCGCCCGCGCTCTCGGTGTTCGCGGCGGGAGCCAGCGCGTCGTCGGAGCTGCCGCACGCGATCAGCGACGCGCCGCTCGAGGAGACGACGAGCGCGATCGCGATCGTGAGCGGACGGCGACGCATACCCGGCTTCGGTTACCAGACGCGGAGGGCCGACGCACGTCGGATCGCCTCGGGCGGCGTGCACGTCCTCGCGCACGTGCACCTACCCGTGCACGTCCTCGTACGTCCTCGTACACGACACACGCGGAACATGGATCAGACCTGACGCGAGCGTGGTCGGATCGCTCAGGCGCCGACGCGATCGGTCTTGCCGCCGCCGGCCTGCACGGTCTTCTCGATGTGCTCGACGATCTTCGTCGCGACGTCCTTGCCGGTCGCCTTCTCGATGCCTTCGAGGCCGGGAGACGAGTTGACCTCGAGGCAGAGCGGGCCGTGCTTGCTCCGGATCAGATCGACGCCGGCCACCGCGAGGTTCATCGCGCGCGCGGCGTCGAGCGCCATCGCGCGCTCCTGGGCGCTGAGCTTGATGCGTTGGGCGCTCCCGCCGCGGTGGATGTTCGCGCGGAACTCGCCCTCCGCCGCCTTGCGCTCCATCGCCGCCACGACGCGCCCGCCCACCACGAAGCAGCGGATGTCCGAGCCGCCCGCCTCCGCGATGTACTCCTGGACGAGGAAGTTCACGTTGAGGCTCCGCAGCGTATCGATCACCGACTCCGCCGCCTTCATCGTCTCCGCGAGCACCACGCCGACGCCCTGCGTGCCCTCGATGAGCTTGATGATCAGCGGTGTTCCGCCGACCACCTTGATGAGCCCGTGCACGTCCTTGGTGGAGTGCCCGAACCCCGTCACCGGCAGGCCGACGCCCTTGCGCGAGAGGATCTGGAACGCGCGCAGCTTGTCGCGCGAGCGCGAGATCGCCTGCGAGCCGTTGACGGTGTAGACGCCCATCATCTCGAGCTGGCGGACCACCGCCGTCCCGTAAAACGTATTGCTCGCTGCGATCCGGGGGATCACCGCGTCGATCCCGTTCAGCGCGTCGCCCTCGTACATGAGGATCGGCCGGCGCGCCGCGATCGCCATGTGGGCGTCCATGTACGCGATCGATCGCGCCTCGTGCCCGCGCGCGCGCGCGGCGTCGAGGATGCGGTTCACGGAGTAGCTCTCCGGCTTCATCGTGAGGACGGCGATATGCATGCGTGGGTCCGCTGAATCGAGGGCGAGGATGCTAGCTCACTCCGTCGCCTCGCTCACCCGTCGTTCGATCGAGTCGAGCACGGCCGCGTTGAAGTCCACGCCCTCGAAGATCCCGGCGTCGTGGAGGCCGCCGGGACACCGGACGTTGATCTCGACCGCCTTCGTCCCGACCATGTCGATCCCGGCCATCCAGATCCCATGCATCTCGAGGATCTGCGCGATGGTGGTGGCCGCGCGCAGCAGCGGGAGCGTCGGCTCGCCCTTGGCCGCGTGCCCACCGGCGTGCACGTTGCTCCGGAACTCGCCTTCCGAGGGAACCCGCCGCACCGCGCAGACGCGCCCGTCGACCTCGAGCGGCTTGCCGTCGACCACCACCACGCGCGTGTCGCCCTCCGGCGCGCGTCGCAGGTACTCCTGCGCGATCACGTATCCGTCGCCGGTGAGCACCTCCATCAGCGCGTTCAGGTTCGGTCCTCCCGATCGCACGCGGAACACGCCGCGGCCCTGGCTGCCGAACACCGGCTTGAGCACGCTCTGGCCCTTCTCGCGATCGACGAACTCGCGCAGCCGTTCGGGATCGCGGCTCACCATCATGCGCGGCCGCAGCGACTCCGGGAGGTACGCGAGGAACAGCTTGTCGCTCGCCTTCGGGAGCGCGTCGGGATCGTTGAGCATCAAGAGCCCGCGGCTCTTCGCGAGCCGGCAGAGGTTCAGCGTCGCCTCGTGCAGCACGGTACGCGCCTTGTCACGTCCGGGATTGGTCCGGATCAACACGACGTCGAGCTCGCTCGCGCGGAGCCGATCCACCGCAGCGGAGGCGCCCTGCTTGAACGTCGCGGCGGTGGCACCGGGCTCGACGCGCAGCGCGTCGAACATCACCTCGTCGTCGAGCCAGACGTCGTCGACGCCGGCGAGCCACGCGCGGCCGTGTCGTTCCGCGGCGAGCTGCGCGATGGCCGTCGTCACCTGATCCGGTCTGAGACCACCGCGCCGATTCACGAGGGTCAACAGCTTCACGTCAGTCCTCCGTGGTGGTCTCCTCGGTCGACTCCGGGGTCACGGCCGGGATCTCGTCCACCACCCTCCCGAGGTGCACGATGCGCGAGCCGGTCTGGGCCACGGGGTTGGTGCTCCGACCGATCACGATGCCCGAGGCGGGAGCGTGGTACTCGCGCACCACGTCGCCGAAGATGTCGCGCTGTCGAGCGAGCAAGTCGCCCTCCGCCACCGCCTCCGCGACGGCGGGGAACACCTCGAGGAGGCCGCCGTGATCGGTGTAGAGCCAGCGCGACGACGAGCAGAGCACGGCCGGGCGGCCCGGCGCGACGGCGCGCTTGGGGAGCATCTCCGCGAACGACAGCATGCTGCGGATCCCCGTGAGCGTGGGCTTGATGTAGGCCGGCTGGAAGACCTGTGGATCGCCGATCTCGATCGTGATCGCGGGGATGCCTAGCTCCGCCGCGGCGCCGCGCAGCGTGGAGTCCGACGGCGGGTTGTGGAGGATGATCTCCGGCCGCGCGAGGTGCGCCATCTCGGCGGTGGTCTCGTGGTGGAGGTCGGCGCGCACATAGAGCGAGTTCTGCCGCCCGAAGCTCGCGGTGTGCAGATCGACGAGGAAGTTGAACTGCTTCACCAGCCGATCGATCACGCGGTTGGCGTAGACCGACGCGAGGTTCCCGTTCGCCCGGCCGGGGAACGTGCTGTTGAGGTCGCGCTGGTCGGGGAACCGGCGCTGGTGCCGATGGAACCCCGGCACGTTGATCGGCGCGGCGGCGATGATCGTCCCGCGCAGCTTCTCCGCGTTGATGCGCTGGACGAGGCGGTGGATCACCGGCACCCCGTTGAGCTCGTTGCCGTGCACGCCCGCCGTGATGCCGAACACGGGGCCCGGCCGCTCGCCGCGGATCACGATCACGGGGACCGCGAGGGGCGCGCCGAAGCCGTCGTGGACCAGCTCGAGCCACAGCCGCACCGGTTGACCGCCGGGGATGCGGTCGAGCTCGAGGGCGTCGACGTGCATCGCGCGATCGCTCACGGACAGATCTCCGCGACCAGCGACGCGTCGGGGTTGAGCGACTGGAACAGCTTCCGACCGAAGCGGCCCTTCGTCGTCACGAGCCGCTGCGCCATCTCGTCGATCGCGGTGACCGCGAGGACCGTCTGCACGTACGCGTCGATGAGCTCGTCGACGCCCACGCCGAGGCGGTTGAAGTCGCGCGAGTCCATGAGCACGAGCCGCTCCGACTCGGTCGTCCACTCGCCGTCGGGGCCGCGCACCGAGAGGTTCGTCCCGAGCACGCTCCAGCTGTCCTCGGGCACCTCGGACTCGAGGCTCTCTCTCGCGCGCCGCGCGTACACGGCGACCGGGAAGAACCCTTCCGGTCCACATCCGACCATGAACCGCAGGTCGGCGACGTGCAGCTTGCCGCGCCGGTTCGGCACCGTGCCCACGTGATAGATCGCGCCGTTCCGACTCCGGCTGCTCCAGCCCACGTTGCCGATCAGCTGCTGGACGATGAACTGGTCATAGCGCTGCTCGCGCTTCATCAGATCGTCGAGCTCGCCCTTGTTGGTGACCGTCCAGACGCCTTGTCCGGCGTTCGAGTACGGGTTCTTCACGACCGCGAAGCCGCCCATGCGCTCGACCCAGAGCGGGATCTCGCGGAGGCTCACGTCCCAGATCGTCTCCGGCACCTCGATGCGCAGCCGCGAGTCGGCGAGCTTCGCGTTGTGGAGGTCGTATGCCTTGGCGGCGAGCATCTTGTTGCGCCCGCCCGCGAGGCACACCGCCACCGGATTGAGGATGACCGTGCGCGTGACCGGCGGGATGCGGTTCCACGGTCGCTGCGTCACGTAGCGGAACGCCCCGCGCACCTCCACCCAGTCGCCCTCCGGGGTGCGGATCTCGATCGAGCGCTTGTCGTTGATGCGCATCGACGGGTCCGGGTCCTCGTCGAAG
Organism: Sandaracinaceae bacterium; assembly: GCA_050186575.1. Taxonomy (GTDB): domain Bacteria; phylum Myxococcota_A; class Polyangia; order Polyangiales; family Sandaracinaceae; genus JAUHXR01. The sequence continues at coordinate 131,773 of JBFWYI010000009.1, forward strand.
CACGGGACGAGGAACACCTCCTCGCCGGTGAGGTCGGCGAGCACCGCCGCGTACCCAGAGACCTCCATGTGGTTCTTGTCCCAGAGCACGGCGAGGGCGCCGGACGGCGCGCCGCGGCGCTTGAGCAGCGGGAGGAACGCCCGCTCGAGGAGCACACGGTAGCCGCCTTGCTCCTGCATCTCGTCGAGGCGCGGCATCGACTTCTGTCCCGACGGACAGCTGTTCGTCTCGATGACGTACATGCGGCGGCCACCGCGCGCGCTCGCGCCGTGGAACAGATCCGCGCCGCCCCACCGGAAGTGCTCCGTCTTGTGTCCGAGCGCCGCATCCACCGATTCGACTTGCACGAAGGGATGCAGGTGGCAGTACCGCGCCGCGATCCGGTGGTTGCCCAGACCGAAGAAGAACCGGACGAGCGGGTGGATGTGTGCGTTCAGGACGCGCGGATAGAAATGCGTCTCCGGCTCGAACTGACCCGGCAGGACCCGAACGGTCGCGCGGTCGCTCATCGCCATCGCCCGAGGCAGCATACACGACCGGTTGTTGGGCGAGGGACCGCTTTAATGCCCCGGAATCACCCTCGGTCGCGATACAACCATCCTTGATGGAGCCCGAAGCCATCCTCGGCGCGCACCCGCTGATGCAGCGGCTGCAGAAGCGGATCCAGACGGCCGCGCGGTCGAGGTCGACGGTCCTGATCATGGGGGAGACGGGGACGGGCAAGGAGCTCGTCGCGACCACGCTCCACCAGCTGTCGCATCGCGCGGGCGAGCCGCTCGTCAAGGTGAACTGCGCGGCGCTCGCGGAGTCGCTCCTCGAGAGCGAGCTGTTCGGCCACGAGAAGGGCGCGTTCACCGGGGCGACGACCCAGCGCATCGGGCGCTTCGAGCAGGCGGACCGCGGGACGTTGTTCCTCGACGAGATCGGCGAGCTCCCTGCACGGCTGCAAGTGAAGCTGCTGCGCTTCCTCCAGGAGCGCGAGGTCGAGCGGGTGGGCGGCAACACCACGCTCAACCTGGACGTGCGCGTCATCGCGGCGACGAACCGCGATCTGCGTGCGCTCGTCGAGGCCGGCGAGCTCCGCGAGGACCTCTATTATCGTCTCCGTGTGATCCAGCTCGACATCCCGCCGCTCCGCGCGCGGCCGAGTGACATCCCGCTCCTCGCGCAGGCGTTCTTGCGCCGCTACGCGGAGGAGAACGAAGCCCAGATCGCTGGGTTCACCGACGCTGCGCAACGCGCCATGCTCGCGTACACCTGGCCGGGCAACGTGCGCGAGCTCCAGCACGCGATCGAGCAGGCGGTGGTGTTCGCGGAGAACGATCGCATCGACGTGGGCGACCTCCCGATCCAGCCGCCGCACGAGGACCTCGACCCGCTCCACTACATGATCCCCGGCGTCACCCTCGCCGAGCTCGAGCGCTACGCCATCCTGAAGACGCTCGAGTCGGTGGGCGGCTCGCCGACGAAGGCCGGCGCGATCCTCGGGATCAGCCGCCGCACGATCCAGTATCGGATGCAGGAGTGGGGCCTCCCCGGCTACGGCCGCAACGCCAAAGACGGCAAAGATCCGAAGTAGGCGCTGAAGGACGGCACGGAGCCGCGCGTGGAAGCCGGTGTCGGAGGACGAACCCCGTGCACGTACTCGTACTCGTGCACGTCCTCGTCGCACGAGCCGCGAGCCGTTCAGCGGATGCACGGCCACCTCATCGCTGCGCCGTGTACGTGGACGAGCACGTCCACGAGGACGAACCCGAGCACGTCTGGCTCGCGCGCCTACTCGAAGAACTTCGCGAGGATCGTCTTCACGCCGCTCTCGAACTGGATCTCGAGCTTGTGGTGGGTATCGCGGATCTCGCGGAGCACCTTGCCCTCGCCGTACTTCGGGTGGACGACGGTGCGGGCGGGGGCTGGCTTCGCCTTCTTCACGACGACCTTCAGCTTGGCGGCCTCCGCGTCGACGGACGCTTTGTCCTCGTCACTCGGCTCCGCCGAGATGCCGTAGGTGCGTCGCACGAAGCGCGAGACGGTCGTCTCGTCCACCGGAGGATCCTCGTCGCCCGTCGACCAGCGTCCGACGAACGTCGGGCCGGCGGCGCGGCGCGACGCGACGAAGTGCGCGCACCAGTAGCCCTCGTCGGAGCGCGCGAACGCGGCGTACTCCTGATCGAGGCCCTCGCGCCGCGCGGTATCCGTGAGCTTGACGATCTCACCGAGGTCACGGCCGAGCGCGGCGAACATCGCGACCACCTCGTCGGGCAGCTTGGCTTCCAGGTCCGCCTCCGCGCGCGCGACCGCCGATTCGGGGATCTCCGGCGGCGAGGTGATGCTCATCGCGCGTCGAGCCATCACGAGGGCGCGGGCGAGCTCGGTGGGGATGTCGAGCGTCCGGTTGCGCGCAGCCACGCCCGGCCGCGTGCACCGCGCGTGCCCGGAGGGGGCGTCGGACCAGGCACGCGGGGACCGGCGAGCCAGCGCAGCTTCTGCGCGATCGTCCGCGCACCCTCTGCATCCGGAGACGGGGAGAGGACGAGAGGGGAGGCTCCCCTGCCGGGGACGGCGCAGGCATAATGCGGGCGAATGACGGAGGGCGCAGCGCGACCTCAATGGGCCCCCGAGCGCGTCGACGCGCTCCGGCTGGACGCGCTCGCCCCCGGCATGCACCCGCTCGAGGTTCACCTCGTCGACGACGCCGCGTCCCGCCCGATCGCGTGCCCGGTGCTCGTCGCGCGCGGCGTCGAGGACGGGCCGGTGGTCGGGATCACCGCGGCGGTCCACGGCAACGAGCTGAACGGCATCGCGACGGTGCACCGGCTGTTCCGCCGCATCGATCCGTTCGCGCTCAAGGGCACCGTGGTCGGCGTGACCATCGTCAATGTGCCTGCCTATCTCCGGTTCAGCCGCACTTACCCCCACGGAGGTGACCTCAACCGCATCATGCCGGGCGTGGCCGACGGCAACGAGTCTCAGGTGTACGCGCATCGCTTCACGACGCGGGTGCTCGACCGCTTCGATGTCCTGTTCGATCTGCACACCGCGAGCTTCGGTCGCGTCAACACGCTCTACATCCGCGCGGACATGCGCGACGAGAAGACCGCGCAGCTCGCGCGCGCGATCGGAGCGCAGATCATCGTGCACAACGCGGGCACCGACGGGACGCTGCGGAGCGCGGTGGCGGCGCGCGGGGGGGTTGGGATCACGATCGAGATCGGCGATCCACAGGTCATCGATCACCAGAAGATCACGAGCTCGCGCATCGGGATCCGCGACGCGCTCGAGGAGCTCGGCATGCTCGCGCCCGACGATCAAGAGGCGGTGCGCAACGCGGTCGAGTGCGAGCGCAGCTTCTGGACGTACACCGACGGCGGCGGTCTCCTCGAGGTGCACGTCCCGCTCGCGGCGAAGGTGGACGCGGGTCAGGCCGTCGCCACGCTCAGCGATCCGTGGGGCCGCACGCTCCGCACCTACCACGCGCCCCACGACGCGATCGTCGTCGGCAAGAGCACGAACCCAGTCGCGCGCAGCGGCTCGCGCATCGTGCACTTCGGCATCGTGGGCCACCCCTAGCCGCCAGCTCCCCTGCCCCTGCCCCTTCCCGTGCCCGCGGCTCTCGGATCGAGGCCCGCGACCGCTGATTCGCGGGCAAGAGCGAGGGCAGGGGGCAGCCGCGTGAAGAACGCGAGTGTTCTTCACGTTGCCGGCTAGAACTCCTTCGGCTCGTCCTCTCGCTCGCGCACCAGCTTCGCGTAGAGCAGCGCACCGGGCGCGGCGCCGAGGAGCGCGCCGATCACGAGCTCGAGCTGGAAGAACGTGGCGTTGCCGGTGAGCGCGATGCGGAGGTCCGTGTACGCGTAGACCCCGAAGAGGACGCCCGCGCCCATCAGCGCGCCGCTGATCACGCCCATCGGCGTCTTCGTCGTGGGCGCGTGGATGCCGCCCCCGATCGCGCCGCCCAGCGCTGCGATGCCGAGCCAGGCGGGAAACGGCAGCACGTTCCATGCGGGCATGAAGTTCGAGACGATCATCGCCGGGATGAGCGTCGAGAACAGCCCGATGTACGACCCCCACTTCTGGCGTGGCGTCTCGTACACGCTCAGCGCTTGTCGATCGGCACGTAGTCGCGCGTGAGCGCGCCCGTATAGATCTGGCGCGGCCGACCGATGACGTGCGTCGGGTCGTTGTTCATCTCACGCCACTGCGCCATCCAGCCGGGCAACCTGCCGAGCGCGAACAGCACCGTGAACATGTCCTCGGGGAAGCCGAGCGCGCGGTAGAGGATGCCGCTGTAGAAGTCGACGTTCGGATAGAGCTTGCGCTCGACGAAGTACGAGTCGTGGAGCGCGATCTGCTCGAGCTCGTGCGCGATGTCGAGCAGCGGATCGGTGCGGCCCATCGCGCCGAGCACCTCGTCCGTCATCTGCTTGAGGATCTTCGCGCGCGGATCGTAACTCTTGTAGACGCGGTGCCCGAAGCCCATGAGCCGGCGTCCGCTGTTCTTGTCCTTCACCTGCTCCATGAAGCCCTTGTAGTCACCGCCGGTGTCGCGGATCTCGCGGAGCATGTCGATGACCGCCTGGTTCGCTCCGCCATGCAGCGGACCCCAGAGCGCGCTGATGCCTGCGCTGATCGACGCGTAGACGTTCGCGTCGCTCGAGCCGACGAGGCGCACCGTCGACGTCGAGCAGTTCTGCTCGTGGTCGGCGTGGAGGATGAGCAGCGTGTTGAGCGCCTTCACCGCGAGCGGGTCCGGCTCGTACGGCTCCGACGGAACCGCGAACATCATGTAGAGGAAGTTTGCGCAGTACGGCAGATCGTTGCGCGGGTACATGAACGGCTGGCCGATCTTGCGCTTGTAGCCGAACGCCGCGAGCGTGCGGACCTTGCTCAACAGGCGCGTGATGTGGAGGTCGCTGTCGAGGCTCGGATCGAGCGAGTCCGGGTAGTACGCGGAGAGCGATCCGACCATCGCGCTGAGCATCCCCATCGGATGCCCGCTCGCGGGGAAGCCGTGGAAGAAGGTCTTCATGTCCTCGTGGAGGAGGCTGTGGAGGGTGAGCTGCCGCGAGAAGCTGGTGAGCTGCTCCTTGTTCGGGAGCGCGCCGTGGATCAGCAGGTACGCCGTCTCGACGAACGTCGACTCCTCGGCGAGCTGCTCGATCGGGTAGCCGCGATAGCGCAAGATACCTTGTTCGCCATCGAGGAACGTGATCTCGCTCGTGGTCGACGCGGTGTTCTTGTAGCCGTTGTCGATCGTGACGTAACCGGTCAGCGCGCGGAGCTGGCCGATGTCGATCGCCTTCTCTCCCTCGGTCCCGACGAAGACCGGCAGCTCGATCTCGTTCCCGTCGACGATCAGCTTGACCTTCTCGCTCATTTCTCGAACCTCCGACGCGGGTAGGGTCGACCCGAGCGCTGCGTTCGTCCACTCCAAAAAGCGGACGCTCGGACGATCGAGCGGATCAATCCGCCGCGCCTGGACGCTCGTCGAGGCGGTCGATCGCCCACCGCAGGAAATCGGCCTCGGTGACGATGCCGACCAGCGTCCCTCCCGACACTACCGGGAGGCAGCCGATCTTCTGATCGAGCAGGATCCGCGCCGCCTCGGCGGCCGGGGTGCCGGGCTCCACCGTCGCGACGTCGTCGGTCATGATCTCCGAGGCCCGCACGGACACAAACCGCTTTGCGGCGGGCTCCCGCGAGCCCTGGTCATCCCGGATCTGCTCGAGGAACCGCGCCTGCGCCCGCAGGAGATCGCGGTGCGAGATGAGGCCGACCAGCGCGCCCTTCTCGGTCACCGGCAAATGACGGATCCGCCGGAGGTCCATCACCGCCAACGCCAGCACCACGTCTTGGCCCGCGTCGAGGCTCACGACGTCGGTGCTCATCAGGTCCTCTACCGTGGTCATGTTCCGCCCTCCGGCGCGGGCGTCGTGCACGCCACGAGCCAGCCGCGGATCTCGCCGCCTGGCCGTCTGGTGGTGCGACGTCGACGCAACGGCTGCGCCGGCGCGTCAGGGCTGCGCGGGCGGCCAGCGCAGCGCGTGGAGCGCGGCCATCGCGGGGAACGAGAGCGACACGATGCCGAACACGATCATCCCGTTCGCGAACACGACCCCCGTCGCGAAGAGGAACGTCGGGACCATGACCCACGCGCCGATACGCGTCGTCCGAGGGGGCAGCAGCAGGAGGGCCCCGGCGAGCTGAACCACACCGAACGCGATCGTGAGCGCGTCGGGGAAGCCGACCGCACGGAAGATGACCATCTCCGCGTCCATCCGCGCGAGCTTGACCGCACCGGTCGAGATCGAGAGCAGGGTCAGGAGCACGCGGTTGACCCAGAGCGCCACCTTCATCGGAACGACACCTCGAGCCGCGCGATGCGCCCCTCTCGCACCGTGCAGACGTCGAGCCCGCGCACCGGGGCATCGAACACGGGCGAGGTGCAGGTCCACTCGCTCCGCACCACGTCGCCGTCGACGTCGATGCGGTTCACCTCGAGGACGAGGTCGGGCGGCTCGCGATCCCATCCGTCGCGGAGGCACGCCTCGATCGCGTCGCGACCCTCGTGCGTGCGCGGGGAGCCGGTGAACGGCTCGACGTAGACCGCGTCGTCGTGGAAGAGCGCGAAGAGCGAGTCGCCGGCCGCGCGACCGGCGCGCATGCAGCGGAAGTACTCGTGCACGACCTCGGTCGGTGTCATGCGGCCGAAGGTAGTTGCTGGCGCGGAGCCGCTCCATCCATCCTTGGATGGATGCGGCCCGACGCCGACGCGCTCGAGCGGCTCCGCGAGGTGCTGGAGGCGGTGCGCGCGAACGAGGGCGCGACGCTGCCACGCGACGTGATCGCGAAGCTCGGCGGCGCGCTGCCCGAGGGCCTCGGGCTCACCATCGACTTCGATGCCGTCGCCTCGCTCGGACACCCGCTCGTCGTCTTGCGCCCCGCCACCAAGCCGGCCGATCCCACGTTCGACGCGCTCAGCCCGCGTGAGCGCGAGGTCGCGGGCCTCGTCGCGGCGGGCCTGCGCAACAAGGACATCGCGCTCGCGCTCGGGATCGCGCTCGGTACGGTGAAGGACCACGTCCACCGGATCCTCGACAAGACGGGTCTCGATGGACGCGCCGGGATCGCCGCGGCATGGACGCGATCGATGGAGTGAGCGGGCTCAGCCGCGGCGACGCAGGACGAACGCGCCGAGGAGCAGCGCGATCGCGATCGCGCCGGAGATCGGGAGCGTGCCCGCGCCGACGCTGCAGCTCGCGCAGCCGGCGGAGCTGCTCGGCACGCGGCCGCCGCCCCCGACCGGATCGGAGCGCACGTCCGAGCCCGCGCTCGCGTGGACGCTGAGCTCGGGGACGTCCTCGGCGAGGTAGCTCCCGAGGTCGTTGCCGCGGGTGGCGAACGCAAGGTTCGTGGCGGGCGCGGCCGGCGGATCGCCCCCTCCCGGCGGGCCGCCCCACACGCCGCGCTGCGGCGACTCGCACGCGACCTCGCCCTCCCAGGGGTGGAGGATCACGTAGCGGCCCTGGAAGTTGTTCACGCCCTCGTTCTGCGTGACCTCGCGCGGCATGTTACCGGCTTGGTCTGGGATGCCGCGCCCGCCGACGATCGGCGGGGCGGGCCGGAACACGAGGTCGTCGCCGAGCGCGTCCGCGCCGTAGCGATAGTGGAGCCGCGTGAGCGTCCAGCTGTACGGGTCGCCGCCGATCACGTCGAGGCCGAGCGTCATCAGGTCTTCTTGATCGAGCGTCGGTCCCGGGCACGGGTCGCAGCTCTGCGCGTCCCAGCTGTACTCCGTGACGACGGAGCTCGGGTGCTCGGCGAGCACCCGATCGAACAGCGACGCGTAGAACGGGGCGAACTCGTTGCGCACGCCGTTCGTCACGCGGAGGTTCGTCGGGATCGTGACGTTGTCGTAGTTCGCGACCTCGTAGCGCTGGTTGCGCCCGAGGATGTGCACGATGAGGTCCTGCTCGCCCGCGCTGTTCACGAGGCCGAGGCGCACCGGGAGCATGAACTGCTGCGACTCGTACTGGACGCGGAGCGGCGAGAGCATCGCGCGCGGCCCGTCCCAATGTTGGATGCGCGAGACGTCGACGCGCGCGACGAAGAACTTGGTGCCTTGCTCGACGTAGGGCCGGAGCACGGGAGCCGCGTTGTCGGGGATGTGATAGCCCTCGCGGCGGAGCCACGTCTCGAGGCCGCCGGAGTCGCGCGCGCTCAGGATCACGATGTCGTACTCGCCGACCGCGAACTGGGCCTCGACCCGCACGCCGAGGTCGCCGCCGCCGCTGCCTTCGCTCTCGGTGGAGGCCGAGTCGGCCATCGCGGCCATCCGCATCATCTGGTACGGCGGCTCGGGGTTACACGGGTCGGTCTCCCAGTACTCGACGAGCCGCGGGGCGGCGAGGGTGTCGACCTTGTCGAACAGCTCGCTCGGCAGCGTATGCACGTCCTCCTGTTGAAGGACCACGGGGACGGGCACCACCATCGCGAAGTTCTCGGGCGGCCCCTCGTACGCGTTCCGCATCGAGAGCACGGTGCGCGTCCCGTCGCGCATCATCACCACGAGGGTGGCCTTGTTGTAGAGCTCTTGGCCGGCCCCGCCGACATAGAACCCGCAAAACGCATTGGCCGTGCCGGCCGAGGTGAGGGCGATCAGGGCGATCACCGCCGTCAGAACGGACCTCGCCGGACCGGACGTCGTCTTCCGCATGGAGCCTCCCGCGCGCGAAGGCTACTACGACGCACGAGGAATCCGATCGGCCTCGGGATTCTGCGACGGCTTGCCGCTGGGGAACGCAAGAAGGGCAGGAAGGGAGCACTCCCTGCGGTTCCGGTCTTCCTCCGCGGATCGAGGCCCCGACTCCGGCTCGGCTCCGCGGTGAGCCGCCTCACCCGCGCTCGCGCACCGGGATGCCGATGCGCATCAGCGCCTTGGCGAGCGGGATCGCGTAGAGGGCGAACGCGAGGCCGAGGCCTGCGATCGCGCCGTCGATCTCGATCGGAGACGGGCTCATGCAGCCCATCCATCCTCGATCGAACACGCTCGGTCCCGCGAACGCCTGCGTGCTCGCGACGTAGAGCAGGAGGGCGGGCACGAGCGCCGCGATGCCCCAGGTGCGGCTGCGCACGAGGCCCACCAGCGCGATGAGGTGCACGATGACCGCCAGCCCCGCGAGGACCGCGTTGCCAGGATCGAAGAGGCGGTTGCGGAAGGTCGCGTAGGCGAGCCCGGCTGCGAGCGCCGCGCCCGTGAGCACGATCGCTGCGTTGCGTCGTCCCTCGGGGCTGCCCGTCGCGAGCCACGGCGAGAGCAAGAGGATGGCGGCCGCCGCGCTGCCGAGCACCGCGAGGTCGAAGCCGAGCAGGATCGATCCGACGCTCACCCCGAGCGCGAGCGCGGGCGCCCACGCCGCGCCGACGGCGAGCCCGAGGACGCTGGCGACGAGCCCGAGCCCCCACCCTGCGAGCGACGCGGTCGACCACGCGTCATACGGCATCGCCTCGAACGCGAGGTGCGCGACGCCGCCCGCGAGGAGCGCGACGGCCGCGACGATCATCGATGCGCGGCGGAAGCGCACGTCGCTCGGCGGCGCGCCTTCGACGGCGCGCAACGTGTGTTCCGACATCCACCATGCGACGGCGGCGAGCCCGAAGGACAGGGGCTGAGGCGTGTTCGGCAGCAGCTCGCCGTCCATGAACGCGCCGAGCAGGCCGGCCGTCAGCAACAGCGACGCCGCTTCGCGCGGCCGCACCCGCGCGAGCCCCAGCGCCACGGCGGCCAACAAGGAGAGCCCGAGCCCGCGGCCGAGCGGCTCGACGAGCAGCTCAGGCGAGCAGGTGACGGCCAGCCCGAGCGCGCCGAACGCGAGCCCGTTGCGAGCGCTGAGCGGCTCGCGGGGACGCACGAACGCGAGCGAGATCGTCGTCAGCACGCCGAGCGCGAGATAGGCGGTGCGAATCGTCGTCCACGAGAACGCGAGGCTGTCGACGTTCGGCAGGATCCACCCGATCGCGACGCCGAACCCGACCGCGCGCGCGGCGCCCGATCGCAGCGCGAGCCCGCCGCCCACCGCGAGCGCCACGAGCGTGAGCGGTAGGTTCTCGAGCCGCGGGTCGATCGTCGCGATGGCGATCGACCAGAAGGCGATGACGGCGGGGATGTGACGGAGCTCGAGGCTCCCACGGCGCAGCGTGAGGGGGTGGGGGGGCATGGGCCCTTAGTGTCGCCGAGGTAGAGCGAGTTCCCGCTCGCGAAGCGAGACTCCCATGCCCATGCCCCTGCCCGCGGTGTTCCTTGCTCGGAGCTCCAGCCGCCCCGTCTCCGAGGGCACGGGCGAAGGCAAGGGCACCGGGCAAGAGCGGGCTGCATTCACCGCAAGCCTGCTGCTAAGGTCCGGCCTCCCATGCTCAGTGACCAACGCGTCGCCGTGGTGATGCCCGGCATCAACGTCGCGCCCACGATCGAGCGCACCGTCGAGGCGATCCCGATGTCGGTCGTCGACGAGGTGATCTTCGTGGACGACGGCAGCACCGACGAGTCCGTCGGCATCGCGAAGCGCCTCGGCTGCACGGTGCTCTCGCACTCGAAGAACCTCGGCTACGGCGCCGGCCAGAAGACCGGCTACCGCGAGGCGCTCGCGCGCGGCGCCGATGTCGTCGTGATGGTGCACCCGGACTTCCAGTACAAGCCCGAGCTCGTGCCCGCGATGGCCGCGATGGTGGTGCACGGCGGCTACGACCTCGTGCTCGCGTCGCGGATGCTGATGCGCGGCGCGATCGCGGGCGGGATGCCGCGTTGGAAGTGGGTCGCGAACGTCGGGTTGACGACGCTCGAGAACGCGATGATGGGCGCGGGGCTCAGCGAGTACCACACCGGCTATCGCGCGTTCAGCAAGCGCGCCCTCGAGGTGCTGCCGCTCGCGAACAACCGCAACGACTACGTCTTCGACAACGAGACGCTCGCCCAGGCGATCTACTTCGGCCTCCCCATCGGGGAGATCTCGTGTCCGGCGCGGTACTTCGACGAGATGCAGACGATCACGCTCCTCCCCGGCATCCGTTACGGGCTCGGTTGCCTCGCCACCGCGTCGCGCTTCGTCCTCCATCGGATGGGGGCGCAAGACGCCATGCTCGATCCCTCCGCGCCGACCGTGACGGCGTGGGCGGAAGGGACGCTGCGGTAGATGGAGCAGGGGCCGATCGCGGTCATCGGGCTCGGGTACGTCGGCACCGTCGTCGCGGTGAGCGCGGCGGCGCGAGGGATCCGCGTGCTCGGGGTAGATCGTCGCGCGGAGATCGTGGACGCGCTCGAGCGCGGCGTGCCCCCGATCCCCGAGCCGGCGCTGCCGGAGCGGTTGAGCCGTGCGCGCGCGCTCGGATCTTTGAGCTGCTCGACCGATCTCGCGGCATCCGTCGCAGCGAGCCGCGCATCGTTCGTGTGCGTCGGCACGCAGCTCGACGACGACGGTCAGCTCGACGAGCGCGACGTGATCGAGGTGTGCCGCACGATCGCGAAGGCGGCGGTGGGGCCGCACGTGCTCGTGATCCGAAGCACCGTGCCTCCGGGCTGCTATGCGCGATGTCGCGCCGCGCTGGACGCCGCGGGAGGCGGGCACGTCGCGCTCGTGCTGAACCCGGAGTTTCTCCGCGAGGGCAGCGCGATCGGCGATCACGAGGCGCCGGAGCTCGTGGTGTTCGCGACCGAGGACGAGCGCGGCGCCGCGTGGATGCACGCGTTCTACGAGGAGCACGGCGCGCGCGTGCGTCGCACCGATCCGTCGAGCGCCGAGGTGCTCAAGCTCGTCAACAACGCCTGGCACGCGCTCAAGGTCGCGTTCGCGAACGAGGTCGCGCGCGTCACGCGGCCGCAGGGCGTCGACCCGTTCGCGGTGATGGAGCTCCTCTGCGCGGACGGTAAGCTCAACACGAGCGCCGCGTACCTCCGGCCGGGGCTCCCGTTCGGCGGTGCGTGCCTCTTGAAAGACGTCGCCGCGCTGGAGAAGCACTCGCGCGAGCACACCGTGGACGCGCCGCTGCTCTCGTCGATCCTGCGGAGCAACGACGCGCACCTCGACTATCTGGTGGATGTCGTCTTGCGGCACAAGCCGCGTCAGGTCGCGATCGTCGGGGTCGGCTTCAAGCCGGGCGCGAGCGACGTGCGGGACTCGGCGCCGGTGCGGCTCGTCCATCGCCTGCTCGACGCGGGCGTCCACGTGAGCGTGTTCGACGCCGCGATCCTGAAGAGCACGGTGCCTCCGCTCGGCATCGACGCGCTCCGCGCCGCGCTCGGCGATCCGCGCGCCCACGCGGCGCCGGACGTGGAGCGCGCGGCGGCGGGCGCCGACGTGATCGTGGTGGGCCATCCGTCGAAGGAGGATCGCGAGGCGCTCGTCGCGCTCGCCCCGCGCGTACCGATCCTCGACGCGGCGGGCGAGCTGAGCCGCAAGCTCACCGACGCGGAGCGCGAGAGCCTCGCGCCGGTCGTCGTACTGTCGAGCGAGGCGTGGTCCCGCGCGAAGGCCGGCGCCGGTGCCTGAGGCGCTGGATCGACCGCGCATCCTGATGGTGCCGACGCACCCGGGGGTGCAATACCACTTCTGTCGTACAGGTCTGCCGATCAAGTTCCTCGGCCACTGGGATCAGTTCCACTACTGGCGGCCCAAGCCGGACAACGTGGAGAACCTGCTCCCGCGCTTCGAGGACGCGCACCTCGAGCTCGGACCCGACGACTACGCGAAGCTCCTCGACGAGGTCGGCTGGCCGGAGCGGTTCGATCTCGCGTGGTTGATGTTCAACTGGCAGGTGAAGCTGTTCTGGGATCGGCCGGGCAAGAAGCTCTTCCGGGTCGCCAAGGTCGCCGAGCTCGAGCGCGAGCACTGGGAGCGTTTGCTCGCGCGCGACGACTTCTCGGTCGTCAGCTTCTATCCGAACACCGTCGAGTGGCTGAAGCAGGAGATGGGCGTCGATGTCCCGTACGTCCCGCTCGGCCTCGATCCAGAGCAGTACCTCCCGGCGACCGGCGAGGACGACAACATCCTCTCCATCATCCACAGCTACCGCGATCGCGGCTGGCACTACGGCGCGTACAAGGAGGCGACCGAGGGGCTGCCGACGCTCCACGTCGACCACCTCGATCCGGAGCAGCCGGTGTTCGAGTACGCCGACTTGCAACGCGCCTTGCGACGTGCGCGGCTCTATCTCCACGACGGCGAGCAGGAGTACACGATCACCCTCATCGAGGCGATGATGACGGGCCTCCCGCTCGTCAGCTTCCGCATCCCCGGCATCGAGCGCTACGTCGAGCACGGCGTGAACGGCTTCGTCGGCAGCTCGGCGTCCGAGATCCGCGAGCACTGTCGCCTCCTCTTGAGCGATCGCGATCTCGCCGACCGCATGGGCGAGGCGAGCCGCGACAAGGCTCTGCGCGAGTTCCACGAGGATCGCTGGCGCGCCCAGTGGCGCGCGATCCTCACCTGACCCTCGTCACGGGCGCGCGAAGACGAGGCAGCTGCCCACGGTCGCCTCGCAGAGGCCGCGCACGCAGTACGGACCGGTCGCGCAGTCGGCGTCGACGGTGCACGTGTCTTGGACACAGGTGGGCGCCTCGCAGTGACGGTTCGCGCCGCACTCGCCGCCCGCCTCGTCGCAGGGGATACGCTCGCAGCGGCCGCTCGCCTCGCAGCGGTATCCCGCGCCACAGCCGCTCACCGCGCACGCGTCGCGGCACTCGGTCGGGAGAGGCGAACAGCCGGCGGTCGGCACCTCGACGCAGATTCGGTCCGCCCCGCAGTCCGGATCGGACTCGCAGGTGCGGCCGCAGAACGGCGGTGCACCCGGGAGCGGCTGGCGCGGCGAGCCTCGGACGAAGCACGCGAGCGTCGAGCCGGCGCGCGTGCCGTCCGTGAGCGTCAGCTCGTAGCACTCGTCGTCCGATCGGCACTCGGCGCACCCGGGGTAGGTGCCCGCGGCGCTCAGCTCGCACATGCCGGTCGCGAGGCCGCCGTCCCCGCTCGCGGGGGACGTGCCGCACGCGGCGAGGGAGGCACACAGGACCACCGACATCCAGGTCGTCTGCATGCTTCCCCTTCCGCAACGTGTGTGCCACCGATGCAGCGGCGAAGCGCGAGGAGAGCGCGGTGTGCGTTCTGTGCCAGACGCGGAGCGCTGTCCACGGATGGGAGACAATCTCGCGCGTCACCCGAACGCGCCGGCCACGTACGCGAGGTTCGCGAGCACCTTCAGGTTGCCGAGGACGTGAGGCACCATCCCGGGGATCGTCGATCCGGTCCGCCAACGCGCGACGCCGAGCAGCACGCCGCTGAGGAGCACGTCGAAGAAGCGGAAGCCGTCTTCCGGGAGGTGCGCGAGCGAGAAGAGCCCGCTCGTGATCGCGATCGCGCCGATCGGGCCGACGCGCGTCTTCGCGATGCCGGTGTAGAGAAACCCACGGAAGAAGAGCTCCTCGAAGATCGAGGTCAGCACGAGCGCGACGCCGAGCAGCGCGGGCGAGCCGGAGCGATACACGGCGAGCCAGCTTTGGCTCACCGCGGGGCGGTTCAGCACGAACGCCAGCCCGTCGAACGCGAACATGAGCGCGAGGCCCGCCACGGTGACCACCACGACCGCGAGCGGGCGCGGCGCCGCGAGCGCGAGCGTCTCCTTCGGCGCGCGCACCACGAGGGCGAGCGCGATCGCGCCGAGCAGCGTCCCGATGAGGATGCCCGCCCCGAGCAACAACCCTTCGCGCCGCAGCATCGGATCGGTGGACGTCATGTCGGCGCCGATCGCCGCGGCGACCGCCATCATCCCGACCTGCCGGCCGACCACCGCGGCGGCGAGGACCGCGACCCCCCCAACGATCGTTCGTGTGATCGACAGCGAAGGAGCCACCCCCGGATCCGTCATCGACCTACGCTGCCACGGTCGACGATCCGCGGTCCATCGCGCCGATCAGGGCGGGCCGTAGAGGAGCGTCTGGCTCGGCGCGAGGCGGAGGATCCCGGCGTCGCAGAACGCGACCACCTCGATGATCGAGCCACCGCCGATCGCGCGGTCCGCCACGCACGCGAACGAGCCCTCGCACGCGTCGCCGTCGTCGCCGCTCGCCGCCGCCATCGCGCAGTCCGACCACGATGCCCCCGCGACGCTCGCGCCGTAGCCGACCTGGCAGAGGTGGGCGGTCACGAGCTCGCTCGTCGTGGCGTTGCACACCGTGACGTCGACGCAGCCGCGCTCGGACGGCGTGAACGCGACCTGCACGCCGGCCGACGAGACGAGCGTTCCCTCGCACGCCGTCGCCGTCGAAGACTGGGTCTCGATCGTCGCGGTGAGGAGCGAGCCGTTGTCGCAGACCGCGCTCCGCCAGGTCGCGCCGTCCGCGATCCCGCACTCGTCCTCGAACGTGCACGGGTCGCGCTGGAGGCCGTTCGTGACCGCCGTCTGACAGTCCATCACGGTGGGCCGATCCGACGTGTGCGCGTTCGTGCACGCGACGGCGGCGAGCGCACCGGTGAGCGCGCAAGCGAACGGAAGCAAGGTAGGTTCAGGGCTGGGCTTCACGCCCTCACGCTACTCGAACGCGCGCTCGTGATCGAGGAGCCAGCGCTTGGCCTCGGTCCCGCCGGCGTATCCGGTGAGCGCGCCGCTCGCGCCGATCACGCGGTGGCACGGGACGAGGATCGAGAGCGGGTTCTTCCCGTTCGCCGCGCCGACCGCGCGGGCGCTGTCCGGTGATCCGAGGCGCGCCGCGAGCTCCGCGTACGATCGCGTCTCGCCGTGCGGGATCTCGAGCAGGGCGGACCACACGCGGTTCTGGAACGGCGTGCCCGATGCGCTGGCGATGGGGACGTCGAACGTGCGCACGTGGCCGGCGAAGTACCCATCGAGCGCGCGCGCCGTCCGATCGAGGATCGCGTCCGGCTCGAAGCGAGCGACCGTGACGCCGTGCCGCGCCGCGTGTGCCTCCCCGAAGAAGACGCCGGTCACGCGTCCGCCCGCGCTCGTGAGCAAGAGCGGGCCGACCGGGCTCGGGAGCTCGCGCGCGTGGGTGACGGCGACGCCGCGGCGCGCCGCGGTGATCGTGGTGTCAAGGTGAGGTGTCATCATCCAACTCCATCCAGAGCGCGATCGCGGCGTATGCCCGCCATGGACGCCACGCCTCGGCCCGCTGCGCGAGCGCGGCCGGTGAGAGACCGCTCGCCTTGAGCAGCCCGAGATCGGTGGTGGGGAACGCGTCCGGATCGGCGCCCGCGCGGAGCGCGACGTACTGCGCCGTCCACGGTCCGATCCCCTTGGTCGCGCTCAGCCACGACGCGTCCACTCCGGGTCCGAGCCGCTGGCCCGACGCGAACGCCTCCGCCACGCGTTGGATCGTCGCCGCCCGCGCGCGCGGCATCCCGGGGAGCGGCGACGCCGACGCGATCGCCGTCGCGCTCGGCGTGAGCCGCGAGAGCTCGGGCCACGGCGTCGCGATCGGCTCCCCGTGCGCCGCGGCGATGCGGCCGGCGAGCGTCGTCGCGCCGGCGACGCTGATCTGTTGGCCGAGGATCGCGCGCACCACCATCTCGAACGCGTCGATGCAGCCGGGCACGCGCAGCCCCGGCGTGCGTTCGAGCCGGCGCGCGAGCAACCGATCCGGCGACAATGTTTCATGCACACGCGCGGGAGCCGCGTCGAGATCGAACAGCCGCCGCACGCGCGCCACCACCGCCGCGAGCACGGGGAGCAGCGTCGGGGCCACGTCGAGGTGCACGCGCTCGTGCTCGCACCGCGCCTCGATCCATCCCGCGTGCTCGCCGATCGAGAGCGTGCGCCGGTAGCGACCGCCTCGGATGTGCTCGACGCCCGGCGTGGCTCGCGCGCGGAGGAACGTCAGAAGCGCGTCCCACGCGAACGGCCCGCGCGCGTCGAGCCGCACCGGGCAGCTCTCCTCGTCGAACGAGCCGCGCCGCACCTCGCTCGGCGGCGCGCCGAAGCGCTCGCGAAACGCCGCGTTGAACCGTCGAAGGCTCGAGAACCCGCTCGCGAACGCGACGCGCGAGACCGGCCACGCGCTGTCCGCGAGCAGCTGCTTCGCGCGCGCGAGTCGGCGTTGCTGCGCGAGCTCGTTCGGGCCCGCGCCGAGCTCGCGCTGCATCTCGCGGCGGAGGTGCCGCGCCGTCACCCCGAGCTCGCTCGCGAGGTCGTCTACCGACGCTCCATCGAGCGCGCCCTCTTCGATGCGCGACAGCGCGGCGCGGAGCAGCCGGGGCCGCGCGTCGATCGGCGCGGCGCCCGGCGCGAGCTCGGGCCGGCAGCGGAAGCACGCTCGGAATCCTTCCTTCTCCGCTTCCGCCGCACACCGGAAGAATCGGCACCGCGTCGCGCGCGGCGTGCGCGCCGGACACACCGGCCGGCAATACACGCCGGTGGTGGTGACGCCGACGAAGAACTCTCCGTCGAAGCGCTTGTCGCGCGCGCTGAGCGCGCGGTAGCACGTGGCGTCCTCGAGCTGCACGCCTCCGTTCTACGCCCCTACGCGCGTCCGGCTCGCCGAAAACGGACGCCACGGCGACTTCGCTCCGCGGCGGTTGCGCGCGGGGCGCCGATCGTCGATCGTCCGTTCATGGCGCAGTTCCAAGTGAAGGTTCGCAACCTCGAGACCGGCGACATGTTGATCGCCGAGATGCGTGATGCCGACGAGTGCGAGGTGTGGCTCGCCGAGCGCCCGCAGTTCATCGAGATCGTCACCGTGCTCTCCGACTGCTCGCCGGCCGAGAGCCAGCGGCTCAAAGAGGCGATGCGGCCGTACGACGCCGAGGAGCTCGCGCTCAAGCGGAAGTACGACGCGAAGGTCGAGCACGCCGTCCGCGCTGCGTATCAGCAGGAGATGGAAGCGATCGAGTCGGAGCAGGCTCGCGCGAAGACCGCGTCGGACGGCGACGATCCGAACCGCCCCATCGCGGTGAAGTACGAGTGCGACGAAGGGCTCACCGTCGTCGACGACACGCGGCAGCTCACCGACGTCGCGCGCGACGCCTGCCTCGAGTGGATCCGCGAGCGCAACGCGTGGGTCGCGCCGAAGGGCCAGATGATCGGCGAGGCGCACCTCGAGGTGTGGCCGAACGACGTCCCCGACGGCGCGGAGCGCGTGCTCGAGGGCGGAAGGTTCTTTCCGCGCCTCAAGGACGCGTGATGGTGCGGCGCACCTGCTCGGCGAACGCGAGCAGGTCGCGCAGTTGGTGCTCGAGCACGTCGCGCACGATCGCCGGATCGACCGCGGTCGACCCTTTGGGCTCGCGACTCGCCACGCGGCAGCCCGCGCCGACATGACGCGGCTCGTGATCGGACGTGACCCGCTCACGCCTGGAAGGAGGGCCGGCCCACGCGGGCGCGGGCTCGGGCGGCGACGACGCTCAACGCCGGCGAGTGCCTCGCGCGGGCGCGGCGGGCGCCGCCGCGGCGTCGCGGAACTTGATCGTGCATCCGATCGAGCGGGTCGTGGCGCTCGTGATCGCGCGGCCGGCGACGAGCGCGTCGATCGCGTCTCGCAAGTAGTGTTGCTGGACGCTGGCCGGCTCGTGCGCGTTGTCGTCGACCGCGCCGTGGTACGCGAGGCGACCGCGGCCGTCGAACAGGAACACCTCCGGCGTGCGCGTGGCGCCGAACGCGCGCGCGACGTTCGAGGTGTCGTCTACCACGTAGGGGAACTGCATCCCCGCCGTGCGCGAGCGCTCCTGCATCGGCGCGTACGCGTCGTCCGCGTGCTCCGACGGGTCGTTCGAGTTGATCGCGATCACGCCGACGCCGCGACCGCGCGCGGCGTTGCCGAGCGCGACGATGCGCGACTCCCACGCCTGCGCCCACGGGCAATGGTTGCACGTGAACACGACGAGCGTGCCGCGCTGCCCCGCGACGGAGCCGATCGAGACGCGCTGCCCGTCGACGCCGAGCATCCGGTGATCGCGCATCGGGATCACGGTGCCGATCGCGATGGGCTCGGCGGTCGGCTCATCGTGCGCGTGCGGGGTCTGCGCGCTCGCGAGCGAGGCGATCGGCCACGCCAAGGTCGAGAGGATCAGGAGGCGTGCGAGCTTCATCGGGTCTCTCCTTGCGCGTGAGGGGGCAGCTCGTCGGGATGGAGCGCGCTCGCGACCGGCGCGCGCAGATCGTCGGGGGTGACGGGCCGCTCCCAGAACTGGAGCACCTCGCGCCGTTCGTCCAGTAGCAATGTCGCCGGGAGCCCGCCCTGCCAGTCCTCATGCACCGCGGTGATGAACGCGTCGTCGGGTCCCACCTTGAAGTAGCGCGGCGTCGGCGCATGGACCGAATCGAGGAACGCCCACGCGGCGTCGCGCTGCGAAGGTGGGTCGGCCGCGATCAGCGCGAGGC
Organism: Sandaracinaceae bacterium; assembly: GCA_050186575.1. Classification (GTDB taxonomy): domain Bacteria; phylum Myxococcota_A; class Polyangia; order Polyangiales; family Sandaracinaceae; genus JAUHXR01. The sequence continues at coordinate 151,144 of JBFWYI010000009.1, forward strand.
CGAGCCCCTCGTCGCGATGCTCGGTCGCAAACGCGACGAGCGCGGGCATCTCTTCGACGCAGGGCTCGCACCACGTGGACCACACGTTGACGAGCAGCACGCGCGCCGGGTGATCGGCGAGCGTGCGATCGAGGTGCTCGGCGTCGACGTCGATGAACGACGCCGTCGCGTCGGCGGTCGGTGGTTCCGGATCGACGGCTGGCGCGGGCGCGCCTCGGGTGGGGCCGACCGTGGACGCGTCGCCGTCGCACGCGGACAGGGCGACGAGGAGCGCGATCGCGGCGGTCCGACGCATCGAGACGGAGCGTAGCGTGCGGATCGCAGACGGCGAGACGGCGGCGGCCTGTTCGTCGTGTCGTCGCCTCGCTCGGGATCGTGCTCCGCGGCCCGGACGACGCCGCGAGACGGAGCGCGTCCGCGAGCGCACCCGCGCTCCACGTGCCCTTCGAGAGCCGCGCGCGGTCCGCCGGCGGGACGTCCGGGTGCTGCGAGGCTTGCGTCGTGCGACGCGGCGGACCATCTATGGCGGATGGACGCGCTCGTGACGCTCTCGACCGACACCGCCACGCTCGTCGTCGCCGACCCGCAGCATCCGCGACTCGCGGACGTGACTCGCTCGTGGGAGCGCGCCCCTCTGGTGATCGAGGGAGAGGTCGCGCTCGCGACGCTCGGCGGCGACGGCGGCTACCGAGTGCGGATCACCGACGGAGGTCTGCGCGCCGACGAGCGCGACTACGCGTGCGACCGAGCGCGCGGCGGAGTGGTGGTCTCGAGCGGGCGACTCCGCGTGGCGGCGGGCGAGTGGATCGACGGCGACGCGCTGCCGGACGGCCGCGGGATCGATCTGAGCGTGACGCCGGGCGCGTACCTCACGACGCTCTACCGGATCGGCTGGCGCGCGACCGACGGGTGGGCGCCGGACGCGCAGCCGGCGGACGTGGTCATCCTGCTCGAGCCGAGCGCCGGCGTGGTGGACGTCGACGTTCGACTCGCGGGGACCCGCGACTTTCTGTTCGAGTCCACCACGCGACGCGTGGGGCCGAGCCCGGGCGCGGTGCTGACCACGGCGGTTCGCCGCGGCAAGGACCGGCTGACGCTCAAGGACGTTTACTACGGCGTCGGCTTCTTCCGCGTCGATCTGCGCGACTGGTCCGGGGTGCAGTGGAAGGACGAGGTCGACGTCCGCGTGCTCGAGGTCGACGTCGGCGAGAAGCTCATCTGGGCCGAGCTCGTCGCGCGTCGTCCGCGCGGCTGATCCTCACGCGCGCTTCGCGAGCGCGCCGAGGCACTGGTACGCGGCGTACTTGTAGCTCTCGGCGAGGGTCGGAAAGTTGAACACCATGTCGATGAACGTGTCGACGGTGCCGCCGAGCTGCAAGACCGCTTGCCCGATGTGGACGAGCTCGCTCGCGCGCTCGCCGATCACGTGGACGCCGAGGACGCGGCGATCCTCCGCGTGCACGACGAGCTTGGTGAGGCCCTCGAGGTCGCCGGTGATGCAGCCGCGCGCGTTCTCGCGATACTCCGCGCGGCCGACCACGTGCGGCGTCCCGTCGGCGCGGCACTCGTCCTCGGTCTTCCCGACCGCGCTGACCTCGGGGATCGTGTAGATGCCGTACGGCAGGAGCGGGGTGAGCGCGCGCTTGTAGCCGAAGTCGAACGCGTGACAGACGGCGATGCGGCCCTGCTCCATCGACGCGCTCGCGAGCGCGGGGAAGCCGATCACGTCGCCGGCGGCGAGGATGTGCGGGACCGCGGTGCGGTACGCCTCGTCCACGTCGAGGTAGCCGCGCGCGTTCGCGGTGAGGCCCGCGCGCTCGAGATCGAGCGCATCGGTCTGTCCTACCCGACCCGCCGCGAACAGGAGCTCGCTCGCCACCAGCGTCTCTCCGTCATCGAGATCGCAACGGACGGTGTCGCCGTCGCGCCGCACCGCGCCCCACTTGCGCCCGAGCCGCAGCCCGATCCCGAGGTGCTCCATCGCCTGGGTGAGCCGATCGACCAGCTCGTGGTCGAGGAACGGCAGGATCCGATCGCGCGTGTCGACGAGCGTCACGTGGACGTCCATCGCCGCGAACATGCACGCGTACTCGCAGCCGATGACGCCCCCGCCGAGGACGATCAGTGACTCAGGCAGGCACTCGATCTCGAGGATCTCGTCGGAGTCATGGATCCGCGGATCTTCGAACGCGATGTCGGCGGGCCGCCGCGGTCGGCTCCCCGTCGCGATGAGGATGGTGTCGCCGGTCACGACGCGATCGCCGATGGCGACGCGATGCGCGTCCACGAACCGTGCGTGGCCCAGCGCATACTCCACGCCGTGACGCGCGAGGTTGTCTCGGATGCGCCGGCTCTCCATCGCCGCGATCGCGTCCTTGCGCGCCATGAGCAGCGGGACCTTCGCGTGGTGATCGAGCTCGACCGTCACGCCGTAGAGGTGACGCGAGCGCTTGCCGGAGACGTAGATCGCGGTCTCGCGGAGCGTCTTGCTCGGGAGCGTCCCCGTGTGCACCGCGGCGCCACCGGGCTCGGGCGCGCGCTCGATCACGAGGACGCGCTTGTGGAAGTACGCGGCCTGCGCCGCCGCTTTCTCGCCGGCGGGGCCGGAGCCGATCACCACGAGGTCGAACCGCTCGACGTCGCTCACGGCGCGAGCATAGCCGGGTCTCTCAGGCCGTAGCTCGGCTCTTGCTCGCCAACTCAGCGATCAACCGGGAGAAGAGAAGACTGGGAAGAAGAAGAGAGTGCGACGGCCACGCCGTCGCCGAACAGGATTCCGATTCCGATTCCGATTCCGAATCCGATTCCGATTCCGATTCAGAAGGGATGGAGTGGCCAGCCTCCTACTCGCCGAGGTCACCATAGGTGCCTCACTGGTTTTATACGCGGTCAATCCCGCAATGGAGAAGGAGGCTGGCCTTGGAGC
>JBFWYI010000010.1:0-68901 GCA_050186575.1 Sandaracinaceae bacterium
CGCACCCGACTCGAGGTCGGCGCGGATCGTCTTCGCGCGGGCGAGGACGAGCTCGCCGCTCCCCGCGCGGCGCGCCACCGCGACGCCGTAGCTCTTGTTCGCCGTGCCGGGGGTGAGCCGATGCAGGAACACCACGTCGTCGCCGTACTCTTTGGCCGCGACGTTGAAGCTCACCACCCCGTCGCGCATCGCCGCGAGCTCGGTGAGCTCGTGGTAGTGGGTCGCGAACATCGCCCGGCTGCCGAGCGAGTCGTGGAGGTGCTCGGCCACCGCCCACGCGATCGCGAGCCCGTCGTAGGTGCTCGTCCCGCGCCCGATCTCGTCCAGGATCACGAGCGAGCGTCGCGTCGCCTCGCTGAGGATCGTCGCCGTCTCGCGCATCTCGACCATGAACGTGCTCTGGCCGCGCGCCAGGTTGTCCGACGCGCCGACGCGCGTGAACACGCGATCCACGAGGCCGACCCGCGCGCGTCGCGCGGGAACGAACGCGCCCATCTGCGCGAGGATCACGATCAGCGCGACCTGGCGCATGGTGGTCGACTTGCCCGCCATGTTCGGTCCGGTGATGAGCATCAGCCGCGGTCCGTCGGCGTCGAGGCGGACGTCGTTGGGTACGAACGATCCCATCTCGGCGAGGCGCTCGACGATCGGATGGCGACCGTCTTCGATCTCGATCGCGAGGCCATCGTCCAGCTCCGGTCGCGCGTAGCCATAGCGATGCGCGACCTCGGCGAGCGCCGCGCTCACGTCGACGTGCGCGATCTCGGCCGCGAGCGCGCGCAGCGCGTGCGCCTGCGCCGCGACCCGGGTGCGCAGATCCTCGAACAGCTGCGCCTCGAGCGCGCGGATGCGCTCGTCGGCGTTGAGGATCTTCGCCTGCAACTCGGCGAGCGGTTCGGTGGTGAAGCGCTCCCCGTTCGCGATCGTCTGCTTGCGCCGGTAGTCGTCGGGGACGAGGTGGAGGTTCGAGCGCGTGACCTCGATGTAGTAGCCGAACACCTTCGTGTACTTGATCTTGAGCGACCCGATCCCGGTGCGCGCGCGCTCGGTCGCCTCCATCTCGAGCAACACGTCTTTGCTCGAGGTCTCGAGGCGACGCAGCTCGTCGAGCTCCGCGTCGATCCCCGGGTTGATGATCCCGACCGACCCCGCGAGCGGTGGCTCCGCGACGAGCGCCGTCTCGAGCATCTCGCGGACGTCCTCGCACAGCCGGGCCGGGCGGAGCGCGCCGAGCGCGTCGTCCGTGCTCCCATCTGCGCGCGCCAGGAGGAGCTCGGCGAGCGTCGCCGCCGCGCGCAGCGAGTCGCGGATCGCGGCGAGGTCGCGCGCGTGCGCCACCGCCATCTCCGCGCGAGTGGCGAGACGCTCGACGTCGCGGATCTGAGCGAGCGTGTCGAGGAGCGAACGCCGGAGATCCGCATCGACGAGCAGCGCCTCCACCGCGTCGTGCCGCCGGCGGATCGCGGCGAGGTCGGTGAGCGGCGCGAGCAGGCGCCGGCGGAGCGCGCGCGCCCCCATCGACGTCCGCGTCTCGTCGAGGAGCGCGAGCAACGATCCTTGCCGATCTCCCGAGAGGGTGCGGACGAGCTCGAGGTTCTTGACCGCGACGTCGTCCAGGATGAGGCGGTCCGACGGGTCGTAGCGCACGAGCCTCGCGAGCTCGATCGTCTTGCCTGGCTGCGAAGCCTGCGCATACGCGAGGGCGAGCGCCGCCGCCGCCCTCCCCGCCGGCTCGACGTCCTTCTCCGCCTGGCGCAGCTCCTCCTCGCCGAGGTGCTGAGCGAGGCGCGCGCTCGCTTCGCCCGCGTCGCCCGGGGTGCGCAGCGCGGCGCGGGGAAGCGCGCGAGCGAGCGTCGCCCGGAGCGGCTCGTCCTCGGCCACGAGGATCTCGCGCGGCTCGAGGCGGCACAGCTCCGCCAAGACGAGCGCGTCGCCCGCGAGGACGCACGCGCGAAGATCGTTGCGGCTGAGCTCGAGCGCCCCGAGCCCCCACGTGTCACCGTCGCGATAGAGGGCGACGAGGAAGTTGTCGGTGCGCGCGTCGAGCGAGTCCGGCTCGAGGGTCAGGCCCGGCGTCGCGACGCGGACGACCCCGCGCGGGACGATGCCTTTCACGGTCGACGGATCCGCGAGCTGCTCGCAGATGGCGACGTTGAAGCCCTGCTCGAGCAGCCGCGCGAGGTATCCCGCCGCGGCGTGATGCGGGACGCCCGCCATCGGGATCTCTTCGCCCCCTCGATCCTTGCCGCGCGAGGTCAGCGTGATGTCGAGCGCGCGGCTCGCGACGACCGCGTCCTCGTAGAAGAGCTCGTAGAAGTCGCCCATCCGGAAGAACAGGAGCGCGCCCGGATACTGCTCCTTCGCGGCGAAGAACTGCTCCATCACCGGCGTCGGTCGGTCCTTGCCCGCCCCGCGAGCCGCGCCCGCCTTGGCTCCGCGCGCCCCCGCCATTCAGCGGAACGTCGTCTGGATGCGGACGTCGGTGAGGTAGATCCGCAACAAACCTTGCACCGCCTCGTCGACCGCGTAGAGCCGCTCGTCGACGTCGTTGTAGACGAGCCGTGTGAGGAGCGAAGGCTGATCGGTGCCGCTGATGCGGCTCACGTTGATATCGAGCACGCTCGGCACCTCGTTCACGGTGAACGAGAGATCCTGCGTGCCGCCCAGCAAGGGCGCCGAACCCAACGAGAACGCGAGCGAGCTCGACACGTAGGGCGTCTCGTAGAACGCGCGCCCGAGCTGCCCCGCCGCGGCGAGCGCTTGATCGACCACGCAGCGTCCGTCCGCGTCGCGCACGATCGGGTGCGCGAAGCCGGGCCGGATCGCGCTGGTGACCACGAACACGCCCCGCGCTCGGATCTCGCCCTCGGCGAGCTCGGGGTAACACTCGAGCACGTCGTCGAGCGTGGCGTCGCTGTCGAGCGGCGGCCCGAGCACCAAGCGCGACGTCAGGCTGTCGGCCAGGGGATCGTCGGTCGGATCGGTCGCCGCGCTGAGGATGGGCAGGCGCAGCGACGTGATCTGCCCCCCCGTGCTCCGCTCGAGGAATCGCTCGCAGCGCGCGCGCCGCGACTCCCCCGTGGGGGACTCGTCGTCGAGGATGGTGGGCGGGAGGTCCGACGTGATCAGCAGCGTGTCGCCGGGATAGTCCGCGAGATAGCCGTCGGTCGGCGCCTCGGCCTGGCCGAGCACGCCGCGGGCGCACGCATCGAGCCGCGTCTCGATCGTCATCGTGCCGCCGCTCGGCGCGGTGAAGTTGATCCCGGTCGTCTGGGTCTGCGGCAGCACGCCCTCGTAGGAGATGGTCCACGTCTGGTTCACCGCGGCGAACGGATCGGCGACCGCGCACAGCCGCGCCGCGCCGCTCGCCGGGAAGATCGAGCGAAGCGGCGCGGGGCAGGCGAGCTCCTCGAGCACCGGCGCCGCCCCCTGCGCGTTGTTCGTGCCGTCGGTCGACACCGTCGCGCTGCCGGCGGTGGTCGCCCAGCTCGGCGCGGGATCGACGACCACCGAGGCGTCGAACGTCACCCCGAGCCGCGGACGATGCCGCTCGATCGCGACGAACGTGTCGGCGGCCGCGAGGTTCACCCCCGTCGCGCCGCACGTCATCTGACCGCGACACCGCGTGTCCTCGTCGAACACGTCGAAGAAGCGCACGCGTCCGTCGGTCATCGCGACGGTGAGGAACACGCCCCGAAGGTGGGTCGGCGACGCGTTGGTCCCGCCGTCGGCGTCGACGCACGCGCTGATCGCGTTCGGGTCATACCCGGGGGTCACGACCTCGACGTCGCGCGCGACGAACGGGACCTCGAGCCGATCGAACGGCTCGACGACGCTGGCGCTGAGGACCGCGCCGAACGTCGCGTTCGCCTCGGTGTAGTCGACCACCAACACGGAGCGATCCGTCTCGTCGATCGCGTAGAGGTAGCGCTCGCTGGCGTCCGTCGAGCCGTCGGTGGGTGGCACCCGCGGCGTCAGCGCGAGATCGCGCACCGGCACTCCGACGCTCAGCGCGTCGAGCTCGGTGAACGACGTCGCGTCGATGCGATGGATGATCGGGAGCGCGCGGTCGCCGACCAGGAGGATCGGTGTCGTGGGATCCTCGGCGTCGACGACGAGCGACCACGGCTCGGGCGTGAGCCCCCGCGCCACGGGCGCGCGCGGCGCCACGAGCGGCGGCCGGTCGCTGACCAGATTGGCCGGACACGAGTAGAGGTAGGGGGGCGGGATCGACGCGGGATCGAGGGCGAGCAGGTCGACCTGCCCCGGCACGTCGACCGAGAGATCGAGGAGCTGGATGCCCGCGCTGTCCGGGATCCCGCTCGCGTCGAGCGGCAGCCGCGCGATCTGACCGAGCTCGGGGAGCGCGATGAACAGCGAACCGCTCGCGAGCACCATCGCGCTCGGCCGCGAGGCGGCGGGGACCCCGGCGACCCGCACCACGTCGGCGCCGTCGCGCATCGGATCGCGGAGGCTCGGGATCGAGACGCTGTGGAGCTCGCTGCTCCCGCGGCTCGTCACGTAGGCCTGGCGCGGCTCGAAGGGATCGACGACGACCGCCGAGGGCACCTCGCCGACCGCGGCGAACGTGAAGCCCGGGATGCGGACGTCGGTGTCGATGACGCCGGCCGGATCATCGGTGGTCCCGGTGATCTTCACGGCCGCGAGCTCACCGGTGGTGGTCTGCGTCACGAGACCGTGCAGCGCGAGGCCCGCGACCGGGAGGCCATCGGTGTCGGTCGGCGCGCATCTCTCCAAGGCAACGGGAGCTGACGCGTTGAGATCCCAACAGAAGAACGCGACGTCCTCGGGACGATCGAACGCGGGCGGCGGGGTCGGCGGGCTGCCGTTGCCGCATCCGGGCCCGAGCACGACCGACAGCGCCACCGACGCAGGCACGAGCCAGACGAGGAGCGCGCGCGCTCGCATTGTGATCGGTCGCATCGTCCCTGCTCAGTTCGTCAGCCCGCGCACCGGGCGCAGCCGACCCACCGTGCCGATGACGGTCGGCGAGAGGCCCATCTCGAGCGGCGACAGATCGACGATCCGGATCACCGACGTCGCGAAGTCCGTCATGTAGAGGCGCTCTGTGACGGGATCGATCGCGATCTCGAACGGTCCACTGAAGCCGCCGACCACGCCCACCAACGATCCGTGATCCGCGTCGATCACGAAGAGGCGCTGCGCGTCGTAGCAGCTCGCGAAGACGTAGGTGCGGCCGGCGAGCTCGAGCACCGCGATCCGCGAAGGCCCGGCGCCGACCTCCCAGATGTCCGTGACCGCGATGTCCGACTGGGTGAGGCCCTGCCGATCGACGGCGAGCTCGACGACCGCTTCCGGCCGCCGCGTGAGCACGAACGCCCGCGTGGGATCGCTCGGATGGAAGACGATGTCGCGCACGTCCTGTCCATCGTCGACGTCGGCGAGGCGAACCGATCCGAAGTCGTAGAGAAAGCTGCGCGACGGGGTCACCGGGTCCGCCGAGATCGCGACGCGGGCGATGCGCTCGGCCGCCGCGGTGACGTTCGACGCGACGGACGTGATCCATGCGACGCCGGTCCCCGGCTGCACGGTCATGGTGACGGGCGTGGCGGGGAAACCCTCGGCCACGTGGATCAGCTCGGGCGTCCCGTCCCCGGCCTCGCGATCGAGCGAGTCGAGATAGAGCGCGACCGTCCCCCCTTGCAGGGCCATCACGATGTACTCCGCGTCGATGTCGACGCCGAGCTCGCGGAACGAGCCGGTCGAGATCGCCGTCGGGCTCCCCATCAGCGCGAGGCCGCGCGTGCTCCCCACCGTGTCCACCCGACCGGTGCGGAACCGATCGGCACAGCGCGGCAGGACGTCGTCGTCGTTCCTCGGCATCTGGCTGCAGCGGAACGCGCCGAGCTGCGCGTCGAACGGTACGAACGTCAGGTCGCTCTCGCCGCGCATCGGCAGGTACATCCGGTCGCCCGCGGCGTTGAACGCCAGCCCGTCGGCGTGGGATCCGATGCCGACCTCGTCCGCGATCACGCGCACGAAGGGACGCCCGCTGTCGGGGTCGGTCGTCTCGCTCGAGCCCATCGGAGCGAGCGGCCAGAGCGCGCAGTCCTCGCCGGGGCAACCGTTCGTGTTCGCGATCGCGTCGTCGAGCGCCGCGAGGTCGATCGCCATGATCGCGCCGCTGTTGAAGCGGAGATCGAAGTTGCTGCTCACCACCACGAGGTAGCGCGACGCGCCCGACGCATCGCGCGCGGGTGACAGCTCGATGGCGATCGGAAAGTTCAGGGTCGACGCAGGAGGATCGATCCCCGCCTGCGTGAAGTTGCAGGCGACGAGCAGGAGCGCGCTCGACAGAGCTGCCGACCGAGCGGCGACGCGGGCGATGGGTTCCACGCGAATCGGCTGGAACCTACTCGGTCGCCCTGAGCCCGGCAACCGCATCGGCGCGTGGGCGCCACGCCGCTCCGGCGCGGTCCTACCGACCGCTGTTGCCCCACGGGTCGAGGACCTCGTTGCCGATCCCACCGCCGCGACGCCCGGACGTCTGCTGCTGTTGCTGCTCTTGTTGTTGTTGCTGCTGCTGTTGCTGTTGTTGCTGCTGCAGCTGTTGCTGTTGGTGATGACTGTCGCTCGACCCCGAGCGCCGGCTGCTGCCGCTCTGACGCCGCAGGTTGATGTGCACCTCGTCCTGCGTGGAGTGCCCGACGCGGACCGCCTGATCGCGGAAGCCGCTCTGCCGGAGGATCAGATTCACGGCCTCGCCCTGCGCCGGGGCGGGGAGCGTGTACGGCGTGTTGCCGACGAGGGTCTCGAGGGTTCCGTCCACGCGATACACCTCGGCGGACTCCGGATCGGTGTGGAACGTGATCATCCGCGGCGGAGGCGCGGCCTCGGTGCCGGGGTCCGTGTTCGCGCCGGGATCGGTGACCTCGGGATCCGGGTCGGGCGGCGGGTCGGGATCCGGGGTCGGATCGGGATCCGGCTCGGGAACCACGTTGGTCTCGATCGCGATCGGCTCCGGGTCGTCACCCGGCGCGAGCACCAGCGTGTAGACGAGGAGCCCCGTCGCGACGAGCGCGAGCAGCCCGATGACCGCCCCGACGACGAGCGGGAGCTTGGACCCTTCGGCCGGCGCGTCCGCGCCGACGCCCATCCGGAGCGCCGCGTTCTGTCCCGTGGCGTCGGCGCCATGACGCGATGCGGACTGGGGCCGCGTGTTGCGCTGGACCTCGTCGAGCACCGCGCCCGGCGTCGCACCGGAACGAACCTTGACGAGGTCCGCCTTCACCTCGGCCATCGACTGGTAGCGATGGTCGGTCGACTTCGCGAGGCACTTGAGGATCACGGCCTCGAGACCGGGGCTCACGGTGACGGGCGGTGGCAGCGTGTGCGGGGGGATCGGCTGCTCGTAGATGTGCTTGGTCAGGATCCCCATCAAGTTGTCGGCGTCGAACGGCACCTTGCCGCACGCCATCTCGTACATGATCACGCCGAGCGCGTAGATATCGGTGCGGTGGTCGACCGCCTGACCCGCGCACTGCTCGGGGCTCATGTAGTGCGGCGTGCCGAACACCTGGCCCGCGCGCGTCAACTTGCTATTCGCGCCTCCGACCTTCGCGATCCCGAAGTCGAGGACCTTCACGAAGTCGGGGTTGCCCATCCGGTTCACGAGGAACACGTTGTCGGGCTTCATGTCGCGGTGAACGATCCCGCGCTCGTGCGCGGCGCCGAGCGCGTCGCAGAGCTGGGCGGAGACGTCGATCACGCGCTCGTTGTCGATCGGCTCGTCGCCCTCGATGAGCTTGGTGAGCTCCTGGCCGTCGAGGAACTCCATCACGAAGTACGTCGCGCCGTCGGGCAGCTGACCGAAGTCGCTGATGTCGATGATGTGCGGCGACCCGATCGCCGACGCGCTCTGCGCCTCTTGGCGGAACCGCGTGATGATCTCTTCGTCCTTCGAGACGTCGGCCCGCAGGACCTTCATCGCGAGCGGTTTGCCGAGGACAACGTGCTTGGCGTGGTAGACCACGCCCATGCCGCCCTCCCCGAGCTTGCCCAGGATCCGATATCGGCCGTCCACGGTCTGACCGACGAGCGGGTCGTCGCTCTTTGGAGCGGCTGGCTCGACCGGCTCCGGCTCCGCGCTCTCCAAGTTCTCGGCGCTGTCGCTCACTTCGTTTCGCCTAAGAGGTTCGCCCCGTCGCGCGGTGTTCCGACCGCGCCCCCGACCTAGGTCCGCAGGATAGCCTGAGTTACGGCGATCGCGGAGGTTTCCAGAACTCCTTCATGGTTCGCGCGGGGTCGCGCGACGTCAAGCATGTCGACGCATTCTCCGCGCCTCGCCAACGACCCGAGCCGCGCAGGCGATCTTTGGAGGCCCTCAGGGCTCGAGCTGGGCCGCCACGAGGCGCGCACGAGGAACGTCGAGCGGCGGAACCACGAGCGCATAGGCGCGCACGCGCAGCGTATCCAACGCGCTACGGGTCTGCGCCACGCTCGGACCACACCGCACGATCGCGCGCGATCCGTCCTCGGAGCGCCACACGCCCGGCCCGGCGGCGGTCCACTGCGCCAGCCCGAGCCCTTCGATGCGACGCTCGACGAGGAGCCCGTCGCCCTCCGTGAGGATCGCCGTCACGCGGCGGAGGGCGGCGTCGTCGAGCGACGGATCGAGCTCGACGAAGAGCCGGGCCCCCTCCATCTCGGCCCGCAGCGCGGCGAGCTCGTCCGGATCGCGGACGTGGACGAGCGATCCGTCCGCGCCGAACCGTCGAGCGAGGAGCGCGTGCGCGCGATCGTTCGCCTCGCCGAGCACGAGAGCGCTCGCGCTCGCCTCCGCCCACGAGAGGACGCGGGTCACCTCCTCGCTCGCGATCGCGGGCTCGACGTCGAGGACCCCTATGTAGACGAGTCCCCGCGCGCCATCGATCGTGATGAGGTCACCCTCCTTGAGGATCGCGCCGCCCGCCTCGCGGAGCGCGACGCGGCGATTCGCGTAGTCGACGTAGAGCCCGCTCGCGCCCGCCACGCACGGCTTGCCCATCGCGCGCGCCACGACCGCCGCGTGCGAGGTGAGCCCGCCCGCGGCCGTGAGGATGCCCGCCACCGATCGCATGATCGCGACGTCCTCCGCGCTCGTCTCGGCTCGAACCAGCACGAGATCTTGACCAGCCCATCCGGCCGCCGCCCCGGCGTCGAGCACCACCCGCCCGGACGCCGCACCCGGGCTCGCGGCGAGCCCTCGCGCCACCGGCGACGCCCCGCGCTCCGCCAGGACTTCGGGATCCGGCAGCCGCGGCGTCACGAGGTGGCGGAGGCTCCCGGGGTCGAGCCGGGCGAGCGCCTCGCGCTCGTCGACCGCGCCCTCGTCGACCATCTCCGCCGCGATGCGCACCGCCGCGCGCGGGGTGCGCTTGGCGACGCGACACTGGAGCGCGTAGACGCGGCCCGCCTCGATCGTGAACTCGACGTCGACCGCGTCGGCGTAGCGCTCCTCGAGGCGGGCGCAGAGGCCGCGCAGGACGTCGAGCTCGTCCGGCATCGCGGTCTCGAGGCTGCGATCCGGTTGCCCGCGCCGGACCTGGGCCTTCATCAACGGGTGCGGCGTGCGGCGCCCGCTCACCACGTCCTCGCCCTGCGCCTCGCGCAGCCACTCGCCGTAGAGCGCGCGCTCGCCGGTCGACGGATTGCGAGAGAACACGACGCCGGCCCCGGAGCGGTCCGGCAGGTTGCCGAACACCATCGCTTGGATCGTGACGCCGGTGCCCTCCGCGTCGTCGATCCCGTGCGCGGCGCGGAAGCGGACCGCGCGCTCGCCCCTCCACGATCGCAAGACGCCTTCGATCGCGTGGACGAGCTGGACCTCCGGATCGGTCGGGATCGCGACGCCCGACTCGTGCGCGATGGTCTCCTCGATCGCGATGAGCAACGCGGCGTGCTCTGTGTCGTCGAGCGCGTCGAGCGAGCGCCCGGCGAGCAGCGCGTCGACCGCCGCGCGCGGCACGCCGAGCACCACGGTCGCGAACGACTCGAGGAAGCGACGACGCACGTCGCGCGCGAAGCGTGGCGCGCCGTACCGCTCGGCGAGCCCGCGCTCGACCTCGGCTCCGACCCCCACGTCGAGGACCGTGTCGAGCATCCCCGGCATCGACGTCGGCGCGCCGCTGCGCACCGCGAGGAGGAGCGGCCGACTCGGATCGCCAAAGCGCGCGCCCGTCGCCGCCTCGATGCGCGCGACCCGCGGACCGAGCTCCGCCTTCACCTCGGGCGCGAGCGCGCCGGTCGCCTCGAAGCGGCGCCACACCTCGGTGCTCAGCGTGAAGCCGGGCGGCACGGGCAGGCCCATCGCGGTCATCTGCGCGACGGAGGCGCCCTTGCCCCCCAACCACTTCGCCGCGGCGCCCCGATCGAGCGGGAGCGGATCCTCGAAGGAGTGGATGAGCGGCGCGTCGATCATCCGCCGAGGAGGTGGAAGTGTGCGATCGCGGTCAGCGTGCGCGCGATCGACGCGAGCAGGCGAAGGCGGTTCTCGCGGACCTTCGGGTCGTCGACCATCACGAAGACCTTCTCGAAGAACGTGTGGATCGGATCGCGGAGGTCGCCCACGAGGTGCATCGCCACGCGGTAGTGACCGTGCGCGACGTTGACGTCGACGTCCTCGCGCATCCCGCGCCACGCTTCGGCGAGCGCGCGCTCGGCGTCCTCGGTCGCGAGACCGGGATCGAAGTCGCCCTCCGGCGCGTCCTTCGCGATGTTGTAGGTGCGCTTGAACGCCTCGCGGAACTGGCCCCACTCGTCCGCCAACACCTGCGCGGCGATCTCGACGCGCGCCTCGGCGTCCGCGAGGTCGCGGGCCGGCCACGCAGCGAGCCCGGCGTGGATCGCGTCGCCGGGGTACTTCGTCCCGTAGTGCGCGCGGAGGCGACCGCGGAAGAACTCGACGAGCTCGTCGAGGGTGGACGCTTTCTTGTCGGCCGGCAGCTTGCCCTCGTACGCGTCGTACGCGTTCTCCAGGAGCGCGCGCAGATCGAGGACAAACGGCAACACGGTCTCCGTCGCGATGCGTACGATCCCGAGCGCGGCGCGGCGGAGGCCGAACGGGTCGGCGGAGCCGCTCGGGGTCTGGCCGAGGCCGAAGCAGCCGACCAACAGATCCGCGCGGTCCGCGAGCGCGAGCGCGATGCCGAGCGGCGAGCCGGGGAGCTCGGTGAACGCGCCGCGCGGCTGGTAGTGCTCCTCGATCGCGAGGGCGACCTCGGCGGGCTCGCCGGCGCGCTCGGCGTACCAGCGGCCCATCGAGCCTTGGAGCTCGGGGAACTCGCCGACGATGAGGCTGACGAGGTCCGCCTTGCACAAGCGCGCGGCGCGCTGTCCGGCGTCGCCCGGGACCATCGTGGCCGCGAGCTTCGCGAGCCGCTCGGCCCGCTCGCCCACCGTCCCGAGCTTGGCCTGGAAGACGACCGCGCCGAGCTTGTCGGCCATCGCGTCGAGGCCGGTCTTCTTGTCCGTCTCGACGAAGAACCGCGCGTCAGCGAGCCGTGCGCGGAGCACGCGATCGTTGCCCCGCGCGATCTCGTCGGGCGCGCGATCCGTATTGACCACCGCGAGGTAGCGGGGCAGCAGCGACCCTCTCGCATCACGGAGGGCGTAGTAGCGTTGGTGGCCGGCCATCACCGCGATGGTCACGTCGGCCGGGATCGAGAGGAACGCCTCATCGAACCGCCCGCAGATCACGTGCGGCTCCTCGACCATCCCGAGGTTCTCCGCGTCGAGCAACGCGTTCGGGACCCTGACGCCGCCCGCGTCTTTCGCGGCGGCGTCGAGCCGCTCGCTCATCACGCGCGTGCGCTCTTCGACGTCGGCGAGCACGCGCGCCTCGCGGAGCCGCGAGACGTAGTCCTCGGCGCGCGCAAGCTCGAAGGACTCCGGCGCGAGGAAGCGGTGTCCACGCGTCGTGCGGCCTGCGGTGACGCCCGCCGCACCCACTTCGATGACCCGGTCGTCGAGGAGACACACGAGCCAATGGATCGGCCGGCCGAAGGCGTGCTCGCCCTCCCCCCAGCGCATCGACTTCCGGAACGGGATCTTGCCGACGAGCTCCGCGAGGATCGTCGGCAGCACCACCTCGGCGGGCTGGCCCTTCTCCTCACGGCGGCCCGCGACGTACTCGCCCTTGTCGGTCTTCTCGATCGTGAGCGCGCCGACGTCGATGCCGAGCTTCTTCGCGAAGCCGATCGCGGCGCCCTTCGGCGTCCCATCTTCCTCGAACGCCGCGGCCTTCGGGGGACCCATCACGAGCTCGGCGACGTCGGCCTGTCGGTCCGCGAGGCCATGGGCGACGACGGCGAGCCGGCGCGGCGTGCCATGCGCCTCGACCTCTCCGAACGTCAGCCGGTGCGCCTCGAGCGCATCCCGGAGCAACCCCGGCATCGCGTCGATGGCGCCCGCCGCGTAGCTCGCCGGGAGCTCCTCGGTGCCGATCTCGAACAGCAGCGTGCGGCTCATCGTGCGCCTCCGGAGAGGAGCGGGAACCCGAGCGCCTCACGCTCCGCGAGGTACGCCTCGCAGATCGCGCGAGCCAAGTTGCGCACCCGGCCGATGAAGCGCTGCCGCTCGGTCACCGAGATGGCGCCCCGCGCGTCGAGCACGTTGAAGAGATGACTGCACTTCACGACCGCGTCATAGGCGGGCAGGACGAGGCGCTGGAGCGGATCCTCGATCTCCCACACGAGCTTGCCGCCCTTGCCGCGCTGATCGCTGAGCCCGACGAGCCGCTTGCACTCGGACTCGTAGGCGTCGAACAGCGTGAAGTGCAGATCGACGTTCGCGCGCTCGAAGTTGTAGGTGCTCCACTCCCACTCGGCGCGCTTGTAGAGCTCGCCGTAGGAGACGCCCGCCCCATAGTCGAGGTCGTAGACGTCGTCCCGGTCCTGCACGTACATCGCGATGCGCTCGAGCCCGTAGGTGAGCTCGCCGCTGATCGGCTTGCAGTCGATCCCGCCGACCTGCTGGAAGTAGGTGAACTGGCTGATCTCGAGCCCGTCGAGCCACACCTGCCACCCGAGCCCCCAGGCGCCGAGGGTCGGCGACTCCCAGTCGTCCTCGACGAAGCGGATGTCGTGCTTGTCCGGGTCGGTGCCGATCGCGAGCAACGAGTCGACGTAGAGCTGCTGGATGTCGAGCGGCGCCGGCTTGAGGATCACCTGAAGCTGATGGAATTGTTGCAAGCGATTCGGATTGTCACCGTAGCGCCCGTCGGTCGGCCGCCGCGAAGGCTCGACGAACACGACGTTCCATGGCTCGGGCCCGATCGCGCGGAGGAACGTGTTGGGATTGAACGTCCCCGCGCCGACCTCCGAGTTGTAAGGCTGGACGACGAGACACCCGCGCTCCGCCCAGAACCGCGTGAGCGCGGCGATGAGCTGTTGGAACGTCACTCGTCCTCCTCGTCGTCCGAGTCGTCGTCCTCCGACTCGTCGTCGTCCGAGTCGTCGTCCTCCGACTCGTCGTCCTCCGAGTCGTCGTCCTCCGAGTCGTCCGACTCGTCGTCCTCCGAGTCGTCGTCGTCGTCGTCGTCGTCGTCGTCCTCATCGTCCGACTCGTCCTCGTGCACGTCCTCGTGCACGTGCACGTTCTCGTCCTCGTCCTCGTACCCGTCTTCGCTCTCGTCGTCGTCGTCGTCGTCGGTATCCTCGTCGTCGTCGTCGTCCGAATCCGATTCCGATTCCGATTCCGAATCCGTGTCCGATTCCGATTCCGAATCCGATTCCGAATCCGATTCCGAATCCGATTCCGATTCCGATTCCGATTCCGAATCCGATTCCGAGTCCGACTCGACCTTCTCCTCGAACTCCGCGTCGTCGTACTCCTGCGCCTCGACCTGAATGTCGCCGATGGAGTCGATCTCCTCCCCGGTGCGCCGCGCGAAGAGCGCCTTGCTGTCGTCGCTGAGCTCCGCGAACTCCTTGAGCGTCGGCAGCTCGTCGAGGCTCCGAAGCCCGAAGAACTCGAGGAAGTACGGCGACGTGCCATAGAGCAGCGGCCGGCCTGCCTCGTCCTTGCGTCCGAGGATCTTGAGGAGCCCTCGCTCGAGCAGCACGTTCAACGCCGAGCCGGAGTCGACGCCGCGGATCTCCTCGAGCTCGGGCCTCGTGAGCGGCTGCCGATACGCCGAGATCGCGAGCGTCTCCAGCTGCGCGCGGGTCAGCCGCACCGGACGCTTCGCCACGATGTCGCGCACGAACGGCGCGTTCGCCGCGCATGAACGGAACTGCCAGCCCGACGCGAGCTCGACGAGCTCGATCCCTCGCCCCTGGTAGTCCGCTGCGAGCTCCTCGAGGAGCCGCCGTACGTCGGCGATGTCCGCGCGCGCGGTGCGAGCGAGCTTGCGCGGCGCGATCGGCGCGTCCGAGACGAAGACGAGGCTCTCGAGGATCGTCTTGAGGTGCGCCTCGGTCACCGACCCCAGCTTCGCCTTCTCGAGCCCCGGCCGCTGCGGAGTGTCGTCGCCGGGGAGCGTGGTGCTCTCTTCGTCGAGCTCGTCGCTGTCGTCGTCGGGGTCGACCGCGTCGGCGTCGACCACCTCGCTCTCGCTGACGGAATCGTCGGCGACGTTCGCCTCGGTCTCGACCTCGGGTTCCATCTCGGTGGCGCTCACTGCCCTACGTCCTCGTCGTCGGACGCGGGCATACCGGAGCCCGCGGGGGAATCAAGCGGCTCGTCTCCAGCCGGGTCGGGCTCGGGGTCGGGCCCGGGATCGGGGTTGGGGTCGGGATTGAACCGGAAGGAGAGAAGGCTCGGGGAAGGAGACAAGGAATCGGAGGGATGGTCGGAATCGGAGTCGGAATCGGACACGGAGTCGGAGTCGGATTCGGAATCGGACACGGATTCGGAATCGGCCACGGATTCGGAATCGGACACGGATTCGGACACGGATTCGGACACGGATTCGGAATCGGACACGGATTCGGAATCGGACACGGATTCGGAATCGGACACGGATTCGGAATCGGACACGGATTCGGAATCGGACACGGAATCGGACACGGATTCGGAATCGGACACGGATTCGGAATCGGACACGGATTCGGAATCGGACACGGATTCGGAATCGGACACGGATTCGGAAGCTACAGGCACGGACTCTGCCCGCAACGAATCTTCCCTCTCCGCTCCTTCCTCTTCCTTCTCGCCTTCCGGTTTGATCAGATCCTCTCCCTCTTCTTCTTCCGGCCTGCCCAGCGTCCCGTCCGCGTCGGGCGCCGACACGTCGATCACGGCCAACGCGTCTTCCTTCAACACCGCCGACCGCAGGTGCAGAGGAGAGTGCGGGTCCGCCTGGTAGATCGACACGAGGCCGCGCTTCGCCATCTCGAGCAGCGCAAGGAACGTGATCACGAGGTCGTACACCACGCGCACGCCCTCGAACAGCGCTTCGAACTCCACCTCGCGGCGCTCTCCGAGGATCTCCGTCAGCTCGCGCATCCGGTCCTTGATGCTGATGCCCTCGGCCGTGATCTCGAACGCGAGCTCCGCCTGCGCGCGCTTGAGCATCGCCGCGAACGCGTCGAGCAGAGAGAACAGACCCATCGTCGCGAGCGGCGCCGGGCCGGTCGCCTGGGGCGCGTCGGCGCCGCGGCCGAACACGTCGCGGCCCGCCACCGCGCGCGAGCCGAGCTGCTCCGCCGCGTGCTTGTACTTCTGATACTCGAGGAGCCGCCGAATGAGCTCGGCGCGCGGGTCGACCTCCTCCTCCGGCTCGACCTCCTCCTCCTCGAGGGGGTCGCGCGGTAAGAGCGTCTTGCTCTTGATGAACGCGAGCGTGGCCGCCATCACGAGGTATTCGCTCGCGATGTCGAGATCGAGCCGCTCCATCAGGCGGATGTAGTCGAGGTAACGCTCGGTCACGAACGCGATGGGCAGATCGAGGATGTCGAGCTCGTGCCGCCGAATGAGGTGCAGCAACAGGTCGAGCGGGCCCTCGAACGCGGGGAGCTTCAGGGAGAAGCTCGCGTCGAGCGGCTCGGGAGCGTTGTCGACCGCGGACATCGAAGCCGCACCCCTACCCTCGACGGCTCGGCGCGGCAAGCGTCTCGTCGAGCTATCCTCGAACCTGATGCGCGCGCTCGCTCCGCTCGCCGTGTGCCTGTTCGCGTGCTCCCCACCTCCGATCGATCCGGAGGCGGGCTGCGACACCGGCGTCGCGCGCGTCGAGGTCGGCACGTGGCGCGCCGGACGGCTCTCGTCGATCCCCTCCGAGGGCGGAGAGCTCACCATCGTCCGCGGCGCGCAGGGCGGGATCCACGTGCTCGTCGGCGCCTGGGTCAGCGACGTCGACCTCGAGCTCTCGCTCGGCTACCGCCTGACCGACCCCGAGACCTCGGAGACGCTCGGCATCCCCACCCAGCTGGAGCTCCGACCGGAGCTGTTCGACCGAACCGGACCGCGCCCCGAGCGAGGCCCGGACCTCCTCGTGCTCGACAACTCGGCTCAGCCCGTCGCGATGTTCGCCGGCCGTGCGGTGTCGCTGGAAGCCGAGACCCGGTCCCGCGACGGCAGTCACGCCTGCGACCGGCGCACGGTGACGTTGTTGGGCGACTGAGGCCGCAAGGTTTGCGGACTCGGGAGCTCCGCGGCGGCGCCGTTCAGCCTCCCCGAACGACGGGATCCGAGACCGGGGTGGGATCTTCCAGTCGCACTGCGAAGCCGGCGTGGCGGTCACGTGCGTCGAGCCGGCGCGATCCAGGCTCGGCCACGCTCGTAGCGCAATCGTCCACGAGCCGGCACGCCGGATGCTTCGTACTCCTCCAGATGGCCAGCCCTCCTTACCGTCGACCGTCGAACCCGCCCCCGCTCCATCCGCCCCGAGTGGATCCCGCTCGGGTCCCGGATGACGAGGGCGTGCTGTTCTTCGCCGTCGAGGGCGCGCCGCCCGAGGTCTGCCGGACCGCCACCGCGCCCGACGGATCGCTGACGTTCCACACCACGGTCCAGGGCTGCGTCCTCGCCGTCGAGGCCGGCGCGTTCGTCATCGCCCACGGGTCGCACCGGATACGGGTGCACCACCTCTTGCCCGAGGCGATCGATCTCGGTGCGCTCCTCCACCACGCGGTGCGGCTCGAGATCGCGCAGTGCTACCGAGGAGCCGGGCGCGCCACCATCGACGCCGAGCTGCGCGACGCGCACGGGCGGTTCCTGCTCTGGGCGCGCGACGGGAAGATGCCTCCCGACTCGGAGGCGCACGGCCTCGCGTTGCGGACCGTGCTCGACAGGGGTGCGGTGCAGCTCGTGATCCGTCACGAAGGGCCGCGCGCGACGTTGCGCGCTCCCGGGTGCCGCGAGGTCGTGCGGGAGGGGGAGCGCTCGGTGGCGCTCCTCGGGCGGCTCGCGATCGACGACGTCTCGCTCGTCGTCGTGCGGAAGTAGCCGCGGGTGCGCTCCCCCGGGGTACGCTGAGCCACGATGGGTGAGCGGGAGCGCGAGCTCGGCCCGGACGATCCGCTCCACGCGGGGGCGTCGGGGTGGGAGTCGCTCGAGCTCGATCGAAACGCCGGCGCGCCCGCCGCCCCAGCGGGATCGGACCTCCTCTACGGCGAAGCGTCGGGGCGCGTGATCGGCGACGCGTTCGACGGCCTGGGCGGTGGCTCGGAGGTGGAGCTGGAGCTCGACGTCGGCGCGATGCGTTCGGGCGCGCCGACCGACCTGCCGGCACCGTCGCTGTCTCCGGCCGCACCGCGCGCCGCGCACGCCCCGGTCGAGCGCTCCCTCCCCCCGCCCGCGTCGCGCTCGCTCGCCCCGCGCTCGCTCGGACCGCCCGAGCCGATCGGCGCGTCCTCCGCGGTCCCTCCGCGCGCGATCGTGCTCGCGGACTACGGCCCCCCGCCGACCGGGATCGTCGCGACCGTGCCCTACTCGGTGCACGTCGTATTGCGGCAACGTGCGTTGCGACAGCAGCTCGGCGCGGCCCGGCTCACGCTCGCGCGCTCGAAGACGGACCTCACCGAGGCGCTGATCGAGCTGGGGCGTCAGCTCCACGCGCACCGTGATCACCCCGACCTCGAGCCGTTCGTCGCGCTCCTCCGAGCCGCGGAGGCTGCGGGGCAGGTGACGAGCGAGCACGCCGCGGAGTGGCAGCGCGTCGAGGGTGAGATGGCGGCACGCGCGTCGGCGATCGACGAGCGGAGGCGCGCCATCGAGGACGAGAGCGCGCCGGCGGCGGAGCGGGAGCGCGCGCTCGCCCAGGAGCACGCGGAGCGCGACCGAGCCCTGAAGCGTGCGGAGGCGATGCTGTCGCGCACGAAGATCGAGCTTCGCAACCTCGGCGCCAGCGCGGGAGATCCCGCGCGCAGCCAGGCGCTGAGCGCGGAGCGCGCCCACCGCGAGCGCGAGGTGGCCGAGGCGCGCGCGAGGGTGGCCGAGCTCGAGCCGACCGTCCGCGCGGCACGCGAGGCGCTCGCGGACCGCGATCGCAAGCTCGCTGAGCTCGATCGGGAACGCCGCGGGATCGCAAAGACGCAGGACCGCTCGCGATCGGTGCTGAGCGAGAGCGCGATGGCGGCGGAGGACGAGTATCACGCGGCCGTGATCCAACTCGCCGAGCAAGCGCTGTCGCGCGGCGCCGCGATGGCCCTCGCGCCGCAGCTCGCGAAGCTCGCGCGGACGCGCACCGAGACGGTGCAGACGCACGAGCGCGAGATCGAGCTCCTGACCATCGCGCTGACCCTCCACGACCGGCGCGCGGTTCAGCGAGGATTGACCATCCTCGGGGTGCTCGCCGCGCTCGCGCTCGGCACGCTCGCGTTCGCGATGCTCCGCTGAGCCGCCGGAAACGCTCGAGCCCCCGGGGGATGGACCCACGGGGGCTCGCTCGATCCGATCAGGGACGTCTTCGCCCGATCAGGGGAACGGCAGGCCGCCGTCGAGCCCCGGGATGCCGCCGCCGTCGGGGAACGGGAACGGGAAGCCCGATCCGCCGCAGCCGAGGAGACCGCCGATGCCGCCCGACTCGAGGCAGCACACCTCCGCCGGACCGCCGAGCAACGGCGTCGCGACGCCGCACTCCTCTTCGGTCCCACACATGTTCCCGCACATCCCGCAGTTCGTGGAGTCCTGGTTCACGCAGCCGGTCGCGCAGCAGAGCTCGCCCGGGTCACCGCTCGCGCCAGGGATCGGCAGCGGGATCGGGATCGGGAAGCCGCCCATCGGGGCGGTGGCCATGCGGCACGCTCGACCGGCCGCCGCGCACACGCAGCTGCCGCTCATGCACTCGGGCGCGTTCGGGCCGCACACCACCCCGCAGCCGCCGCAGTTCATCGGGTCGTTGAGCGTCGGGCGACACGCGCCCGCGCAGCAGGCCTCACCACTCCCGCACGGCGAGCCGCTGCTGCCGCACTGGCAGTTGCCGCCGATGCAGGTCTCGCCCATCGCGCACTCGTGACCGAGCATCCCGCAGTTGTGCGGGTCGGTGCTGGTGCTGACGCACATGTACGTGCCGCCCTCGTTGACGCACTGCTCGTCCGCTCGGCACGCGTCGAACTCGCCACACATGCAGCGCGCCATCCCCATGGTCCCACCGCCGGGGACGCTGCAGGAGTTGGCGGTCATCACGTTGCAGGAGATCCCGCAGCCGTTGCAGTTCATGAACGACGGGTCGCTCGTGCCCGCGGTGCCCGGCGGGACCGTGCGGCCGATGCACGCGCCGCCGCAGCAGCGCTGCGTCGCGCTCATGCCCGTGTCGTTGCACGTGGTGCCGCACATGCTGCTCCCGCCGCCGTCGCGGCGCGAGCCGTCGGTCCCGCCGCCCGGCATGCACGTGCCGGCGTTACAGATGCCCGATGGGCACGCGATCCCGCAGCCACCGCAGTTGAGCGGATCGGCCGTGGTGAACGCGCAGGCCCCGTTGCAGCAGACCTCGAAGTCGCCGCACGTCGGATCGCAGGGCGCACCATCGTTGCCTGCGCAGCCCGCCCCCCCGAGCGCCGACGCGCCGAGGACCAGCATCCCGAATACCGCCTGGATGCCCGCGCTCTGCCAAGCAGAGAACCGCGAGCCGCTGGTCGGTGCACACCGTTGCATCATCTCTCCATCACCTCGGTTGAGCGATTCGGGCCAGACTAGCGCAGGCGCGCGCGGAAAGAACGTTTGTGCCCCGCGTTCGTGAGCGCGCTCACCAGCACATATTTCACATTGATTCCGACGGGTTCAGCGAAAAACCTCGAAGCGACCCGCCTGGCTTAATCGACCTGTAAGCCCCGCCGATCAGGCGGCGAGCGCGTCGAGCGCGGCGATCACCTTGTCGACGTGGCCCTTCACGCGGACGTTCGGGAAGACCTGCCGGACCTTCCCGGCCGGATCGATCAGCACGGTGGTGCGGAGGATCCCCATGTAGGTCTTGCCGTAGTTCTTCTTCTCGCCCCACGCGCCGTACTTCTCGATCGTCTTCGCGTCGGGATCCGAGAGGAGCGGGAAGTCGAGGCTGAGCTTCTCGCAGAACTTCTGGTGCAGCTCGACGCTGTCCTTGCTCACCCCGAGGACCACCGCGTTGCGCTTCCGGAGCTCCTTGCCGGCCGCGCGGAAGTCCTGCGCCTCGATCGTGCACCCGGGCGTGAGATCCTTCGGATAGAAGTAGAGGACGACCCAGCGGCCGGCGAAGTCGGACAGGCGAACCTTCTTGCCGTCACTCGAATCGAGGTGGAACGCGGGGGCTTTCTTACCGATTTCCAGCATGGCGCGGGACGGTACCAGCTCGCCGCCGCGGCGCACGCGCGATTCGTCTCGCCTCGACCCCTCAAGGTGCGGGTCGGCGCTCCGTTGTCCTGCGACATGCACACGCGAGCAGGATCCCTTGCGCTCCTCTTCCTCGCCGCGCTCGTCGTGGGCGGCTCGTCCGCGCGCGCGGACCTCGAGGTCGCCGACGAGCTGCGGGCCGCCCGCCACCGCCTGACCCGCTACGACCTCGCCGGCGGGACCGCGGAGGTGCTGGCCGACCTCACCCGGTTCATCGAGCACGCGGACGGAGCGGACCTCCGCGAGGCGCGCTTCCTTCGCGCCGCCGTGGCGACGGATCTGCTGCTGCTCTCGCTGGGCGAGGCCGGAGACCCGGTGCGGGCGGACGTCGCGCGCGCGCTCGGCGCGCCGGAGGCGCAGATGTTCGGGCTCCTCGATCGCGAGCTCGAGCGCGTGAGCTTCGGCGTCTACGCGGAGGTGGCGGAGGAGTCGCGGTGGGTGCTGCGCACGATCCAGAGCGGCGTGGTCGATCCCGACGAGCTGCGGACCGGCCGCGGCGAGCGGCGCGACATGCTGTTCGTGCATGCGGTGGTCGACGCGATCGGGGCGGAGGACGACATCTCGCGCCTCGCCGCGTACGGCACCGACAGCTGCGGGACGTCGCTCGACGACTGCCCGATCCCGATGTTCGCGGCGTCCGGTCGCCGCGCGGTCGACGCTCTCCGCGAGGCGAACGACGCGTTGACGCGCCTCGAGCGCATCGCTGCGGTCGGCGAGCCCCTCGTCCAGTCGATGGCCGCCATCGTGGCGGCGGACGGCGCGGTGCTGCGGACCTGCGAGATCCACCCGACGCCCCGGTTCGACTCGCGCTACGCGGTCCATGGGGTCGGCACGCGCGGCACCGCGTCGCACCCCGAGCTCCTCGTGGTCGTCGAGCCGACGGCCATCCACTACAGCTACGTGCCCGGCGTCCGGGTCGGCCAGACCGGGATCGAGCTGAGCCTCGCGCGGACGCCCGCGCTGCCGAGCTGGGCGAGCGTCCCGCTCCGCGACGACCACCGCACCGCGGTGGTGCCCTACGAGGATCTCGAGGCGCGCTTCCGGACCCTCCAGGAAGCCTCGCCGCACGGCACGGTGGGCCTCGCGGCGCGCGCCGACGTCAGCGCCTTCACCATGTCGCGCGTGTTCGCGAGCCTCGAGCACGCAGGGATGCCGACGCCCGAGCTGGTGAGCCGCGGGCTCGAGGACGAGGCGCGCGCGGTGCAGGTTCGGGTGGTCGACGAGGACGACGTCCACGCGCCGACCGCGCTCTACGTGCGGCTCGGCGGCTTCTCCGTGCGCGTGCCGAGCGGCCGCATCGTCGAGCTCCCGCGCCTGCGCGGCGAGGACGGTCTGCGGTTCGATCTGCGGGGGCTCGAGACGCTCGTTGCCGACGCCGACGCGGCGGAGCGGCCGGCCTCGCTGCGGTACATGTCCAGCGTCGAGTGGGGCACCGTGGTCGACGCCGCCTTCCATATGCGACCTCGGCCCGAGAGCGAGCTGCTGCTGCAGATCCGCTGAGCCCCGAGGCGGGCTCCTTCGCGTTGACGCCTCCCCGGCTGGCCGCTACTTTGCCGCGCTTCGGGGGCCAGCGGAGGAGCGATGAGCACGAAGATGCGTTGGGTGATGGCGTTCGCGATCGCGGGCGTGATCGGTGGGTGCGACAGCCGTGGCGGCGACGACGCGGGTCCGATCGTGATCATGCGCGACGGTGGCGGCGGAGGAACCGACGCCGGTCCGGGCGGCGGCACCGACGCGGGACCGCCCGCGGGCAGCTGTGCGGTGTCCTCGGTGATGCCGCTCCCCGCGGCGTGCCTGCCGCGTTGCTCGAACGCCACGCTCCAGGCGGCGAACGCGTGCACCGACGCGGCGTGTCAGCAGGCCGCCCTCGACGCCGACACGACGGCGTCCATCCAGCTCACCACGCCCGGCATGCCGGTCGCGCTCGACTGCGCGACCTGCGTGGCGTGGCAGCAGGAGACCTGCGCGGCCGAGGTCTGCCCGACCGAGTACATGGCCCTCATCACGTGCCTCCAGATGAACGGCGGCATGGCGGCGATGTGCATGGCCGAGAACACCGCGCTCAACACGTGCGCGAACATGACTCAGATGGCCGCGTTCCAGGCATGCGCGAACCCGCGCGCCAGCATGTGCTTCTCCGCGACCTGATCGCGGCGAGCTCGTGAAGGCGCGGTGACCGCGCGAACCGTGATCGTGGGTGACCTCCACGGCTGCTTCGAGGAGCTCGAAGCGCTGCTGGAGGTCGTCGCGTTTTCGCCGTCCGACGACCGCCTCGTGTCCGTCGGCGACCTCGTCGGCAAGGGACCGTACGGCGCGGAGACGGTGCGGTTCTTTCGCGAGGGCGGCCACGAAGCGGTGCTCGGCAATCACGAGGCGCGGCTCTTGGCGTGGCACCGCGGGACGAGCGCGCGGCCACTGAAGAAGGTGCACCAGCGGCACGCCGACGCGCTGAGCCGAGAGGACTGGGCGTGGCTCGAGGGTCTGCCGCTCTGGCTGGAGCTGCCCGACTACGCGATGTGCGTGATCCATGGCGGCCGATTCCCGGACCTCCCGCTCGAGGCGCACGAGCCGCACGTGCTCTACACGATGAGGTCGATCCGGCCGGACGGCACGTCGTCGAATCGTGTCGACGACGGCGTCCCCTGGGCGAGCCGATGGGACGGGCCGGAGGAGATCGTGTTCGGCCACGACGCGATCCGCGGGCTCCAGAAGTGGCCGCATGCGACCGGGCTCGACACCGGCTGCGTGTACGGCAACTCGCTCAGCGCGTACGTGCTCCCCGATCGGCGGATCGTCTCGGTACCGGCGAAAGCGGTCTACGAGGAGCCCGGCCCGTGAGGGACGATGCGAACCCCGACTCGCTCCTCGCCGTCGTGCCGCTCCCGCCTGGACCGACGGGACGCCCCCGTGAGGCCTTGGTGGTGCGCGCGCCGAGCGGTGCGCTCCGCGCCTACCTCAATCGCTGCCGCCACCTCCCCATCCCGCTCGACGGAGGGTCCGGCGCCTACTTCGATCCCGATGGCGACTACTTGACGTGCGGCACCCATGGCGCGCGCTACCGCCTCGAGGACGGCTTCTGCGTCGAGGGGCCGTGCATGGGCGACGAGCTGATCGCGCTCCGCGTGAGGAAGATCGACACGGGGTACGAGGTCGACCCGCCGGACATCGATCCGGGCTAGACCCTCGGTCGCTCCGTGCCGTCGAACCCGCTCGGGCTCGTCCGCGACGCCCCCAGCTCGTGGGCTCCGGCGTACCGAACGCTGCGAGGAGCTCAGACGGTCGGCTAGACCGTGGCCGGCTAGACCGTCGCCGGCTCGGCCGACGGCGCGGATCGCCCGTCGCCCTTCGCGACGGCGGCGGGAGACGAGAGCGAGCCGACCTTGGACCAGGGCTTGTCCTCGCTGTTCGCGAGGATCTCGTCGCGCGCGGTGAGCACCTCGACGCCGTCGCGCGTGACGCAGAGCGTGTGCTCGAACTGCGCGCTCAACGACCGGTCGCGGGTGAGCGCGGTCCAGCGGTCCGCGAGGATCTCCGTGCGGTAGTCGCCGATATTGATCATCGGCTCGATGGTGAACGTCATCCCGCGGCGCAGGCGCTTGGACGCGCGCGGATCGAAGTAGTGCGGGACCTGCGGTGGCATGTGGAACTCGCGCCCCACCCCGTGGCCGACGAAGTCGCGGACCACCGAGCAGCCCTGCTCCGTCGCGTAGTCCTCGATCGCCTTGCCGATGTCGCGCACCCGCGCGCCCTCGCGCACCGCTCGGATCCCGAGCTCGAGCGCCCAGCGCGCCGTCTCGACCACGCGCTTGGCGTCCTCGCTCGGCTCGCCGATGTAGAACGTCGCGCTCGTGTCGCCGTGGTAGCCGTGCTCGCGCGGAAAGTACGTGGTCACGTCGACGTTGATGATGTCGCCGTCCTTCAGGACTTGACGCGGCGTCGGGATCCCGTGACAGACCACCTCGTTGACGCTCGTACACACGCTCTTCGGGAAAGGCGGGTTGCCGTAGTGCAGAGGCGACGGGATCGCATCGTGGGCGAGGATCCACTCGTGGACGAGGGTGTTGATGTCCTCGGTGCTCATCCCCGGACGCAGGTGCTTGCCCACCATGACGAGGCACGCCGCGGCGAGCCGGCACGACTCGCGCATCCGGTCCAGCATCCGGGGGTTCATGATCTCCACGCTCACGCAGCTCGCTCCTGATTGAGACCGAGCTGCATCGTACCCGTTCGTGCGCGCTTCGCCAGCCGCACGCCGGAGACGAACGTGTCAGAGTTCCCCGCGGTGTCGGCGCGCGACCTCGTGGGACGGACGTTGGGCGGGGTGTACCGCCTCGAGGCCACCCTCGGCGCAGGCGGCGTCGGCGTGGTCTACCTCGCGCGGCACGCGCGCACGCGGCGCGAGTACGCCGTCAAGGTGCTAAAGCCCGAGCTCGCGGCGCGCGAGGATGCGCTCGGCCGCTTCTCGCGCGAGGCGGAGGCGATCTCGGCGCTGCGTCACGCGAACGTCGTGGCGGTGCACGACTTCGTGGTGGACGGCGAGCTCGCGTTCCTCGTGATGGATCGGCTGGAGGGCGAGGTGCTCGCGCATCGCATCGCCTCGCGCGCGCCGATGCCCGTCCACGAGGTCATCGGGATCGCGCGCGGCATCGCGGCGGGGCTCGAGGCGGCGCACGCGCGCGGGCTCCTCCACCGCGACGTGAAGCCGGCGAACGTGATGCTCGCGCGCGAGCCGGGGCTGCCGGAGAGGCCGGTGCTCCTCGACTTCGGGCTCGCGAAGGCGTTCGGGCGCGATGGCGAGCTCGACCTCACCCGGAGCGGGATGGTCATCGGGACTCCCATGTACATGTCGCCGGAGCAGGCGAACGGCGCTCGGCTCGACGCGCGCACCGACGTGTACTCGCTCGCCTGTGTAGTGTTCGAAATGTTGACGGGCCAGGTCCCGTTCGATGCGCCCACCGTGCCCGCGCTGTTCGCGAAGCTCCTCCGCGAGCCGGCCCCGCTCGTCCGATGGCTGCGACCGGACGTCTCGCCCGCCCTCGAGTCGGTCGTGGCGACCGCGCTCGAGAAGGATCCGGCCCGCCGCTATCCGAGCCCCTCGGCGTTCGTGGACGCGCTCGCCGCCGCGGTCGACTCGGGCGCGCGGCCCGACCCATCCCCGGCGCAGCTCCCGACACCGCAGGGCCTGACACCGCAGGGCCTGACACCCGCGCCGTACCCGCCGAGCTACCCCCATACCGCGCCGAGCCTGGCTGCGACGCTCCCGCCCCGAGCTCCGAGCTCACCGCTTCGCTGGCTCGCTCCCCTCGTGTTCGTGACCGTCGCGTGCCTCGGCACGTCGGTCGGCGTCGGAGGGTGGTGGCTCTCGGGCGCGCTCCGGCGGGGCGCGTTCGACGAACCGAGCCCCGACGTGGGCACCGTCGCGGCGGCCGGGTCGGGCGGGCCTCCGGCTCCGGACCCCGCGGAGCCCGAAGCATCACAAGGGACGTTGCGGCCACCCGAGCCGCGGGAAGGAGAGCTCGCGGCCGCGCCGGAGCTCGGGACGGAGCCCGATCCCGAGCCGGAGATCAGGCCGGCCCCCGAGCGCGCGCACCGACCGCCGCCGCGGCTCGATCCACCCGCGCCCGATCGCGCGACGCCGCCGGCGCCTCCTCCCGGCGGCGGTCCACCGATGTACGGGCCGCCCGAGGGCGTGCGGGAGGCGACCGAGCTCATGGGGCGCGGCGACTATCGCGGCTGCATCGAAGAGACGCGCCGCCA
This sequence comes from Sandaracinaceae bacterium, assembly GCA_050186575.1. Classification (GTDB taxonomy): domain Bacteria; phylum Myxococcota_A; class Polyangia; order Polyangiales; family Sandaracinaceae; genus JAUHXR01. Next base: position 26,527 of record JBFWYI010000010.1, read on the forward strand.
TCCGGTCAGCGAGCCGCTCCTCGCCGCCCGGATGAACTGCGCGGCCCAGCTCCACGACGGGGCCGCCCTTCGGAGCGCGTGCGACGACATCCGCCGCCACTATCCGTCGAGCGCCTACCTCCGCGCGTGCGCCTCGCTGCTGCAGGCGTACTGAGACGCGAGGATGGCGCGCCGCCCTCGACCCACCCGCCCAGGGTGTGGTTCACGGGGCTTGCGCGCGCGCCCGTAGACCTCCTCGTGCAACGTGCGCGTCCACCGACACGATCGGGTGGGACGTCGCCCGAGCCGGCGCCCCATCGGTGTGCAGCCGATCGGAGATGTGATGGACCGTCCGACGAGGGCGCGCACGAGGTCTTGCGGCTAGCGCGTCGCTTGCACGGCCTCGCGGAGCTGGGGGAACTCGAGGAGGTGCTTCACGATCGTCTCGGAGCGCCTCGCGATCGCGTCGAGGAGCGTCTGGACCTCCACGTCGGCGCGGCGCGTTCGGTCGCGGAGGCTGTCGAGATCGACGTCGCCCTCGGCGGTGAGCGTCGCCATCCGCCCCTTGAGCTGCGACACCTGGAAGCGCAGGTCTTCGCGCTCGCGTGTGATGCGGCCGGACTCCGCCGTGATCTGGCGCAGCTCGCGCTCGAGGGTGAGCCAGTCGGCCGCCACCCGACCCACCTCGGTCAAGCGCGAGACGTGGACCGCGTCCAACGGCGCGCGCGCGCCCGGCATCGGGGGGACGTCCTGCCAGGCGGCGCGCAATCGAGGCTCCAGGTCCTGCAGCTTCGCTTGCGATCGTGCGAGCCGGGCGTGGAGGTCGTCGAGCTGTCGCGTCGAGCGTGACTCGTCGCGGCCGAGGACATCGATCGCGGTGCCGACGCGGAGGCGCGCGTTCCGGATCTCTTCCTCCTGCTGCATCACCGCCGACGCGCAGCGGTCGAGCTCCGCCCGGCGACGCGCGAGCGCGCCGACGTCGCGCTCGAGGTCCATCAACGCCTCGCTCAGCCAGGTCGGCGTCTCGTCCTCGTACGCGCGCGCGGCCAACGTCTTGAACCGCTCGATCTTCGTGTCCCACGCATCGGCCGAGTTGCTGATCGTCGACGGGATCGGGCCGGGCCGCGGGACCTTCGCGGCGAGCGCGAGCTCGTAGTTGGCCTCGCGCATCGTCGGCATCGCGCTCGGCCGTGGGAGGTTCGACCCCACCTTCCGGAGATCCTCGAAGAGGTGATACGCGTCGACGTGACGCCGCTCGGGGTCCTTCTCGAGCAGCTGCATGACGATCTCGTCGACGCTCGCCGGGATCGACGCGACCCGCTGGCTCGGAGGGACCGGCACCTCACGGATGTGCTTGAGGATGAGGTCGGGGGTGGGCCCGTCGAACGGCGGGTCTCCCGTCAACATCTCGTACAGCACACATCCGAGCGCGTAGAGGTCCGCCTTCCCGGTGAGCGGTGCGCCGCGCGCCTGCTCGGGGGCCATGTACTCCGGCGTACCGAACACCGCGCCGCTCGCGGTGAGGCGGATCTCGCCCTTCATCTTGGCGAGCCCGAAGTCGAGGATCTTGATGAAGTCCCCGCCCCCATGTCGCTCGATGAGAAACACGTTGTCGGGCTTGATGTCCCGATGGATCACGTCGAGCTCATGGGCGCGGGCGAGGGCCGAGGCCATCTGTCGCGCGATGTCGACGGCGCGAAACGGCATGATCGGACCCTGCGCGATCAGGTCCGACAGCGGCTGACCGTGGAGGAATTCCATCACCAGGTAGACGAGCCCGTCCTCGGTCTCCCCGAAGTCGGTGATGTCGATGATGTGCTCGTGGTCGATCCGGTTGGCGGCCTTCGCCTCGCGGAGGAACCGGTTGCGGTTCGTCGCGTCGGCCGCGAGGTCCGGGCTCAGAAATTTGATGGCGACGTCGCGCCCCACGACCTCGTGGCGCGCGCGGTAGACCGTGCCCATTCCCCCGGCGCCGATCCGCTCGGTGATCACGTAGCGGCCGGCGATGGTTCGGGCGAGCAGCGGGTCCGGGAGGTCTTCCAGCGGACCGCCGTCGAGCGGACACACCGAGGGCTCTCCTCGCCACTTTGCTCCGCAGATGGTGCAGACCTTCACCGAGCCCCTCGCCCCCTACTCGCCGTCGCGCGGCAAGTCTACTCCGAGACCCACAGAGCGGCCCGGTTTTGCGCGCCGCCGCCGGGATGTCTCCGAGAGCGTCGATTGACCGCCCGATCCGCGGATGCTAGCCCGCTGGCCGCATGGCGAGCACCGAACCGGCGAGCGAGGCCATCCCCTGGTATCGCTGGCCGACCGCACAGCTCCGCCGCCTCTACGCATGGACGCTCAGCTGGGCCGAGTCGCGCTACGCGGTCCCCGCCTTGGCGGCGCTCGCGTTCGTCGAAGCGAGCTTCTTCCCCATCCCGCCGGACGTGCTCCTCATGGCGATGGCGCTCGGCAAGCCCAAGCGCGCGCTCCTCTACGCGGCGGTGTGCTCGGTCGGCTCGGTCGCCGGCGCCGTCCTCGGCTACTACATCGGCGTCTCGCTCTGGGCGAGCTTCGGGATCCCGAGCGCGTGCCCCGAGTTCGGCGGCGGCGGCGCGCTCTTCGACTACGTGCCCAGCTTCAGCTGCGCCAACTTCGAGCGCGTGCAGGGGCTCTATCGGGACAACGCGTGGATGGCGCTCTTCACCGCCGCGTTCACCCCGATCCCGTTCAAGGTCTTCACCATCGCAGCGGGCGTGTTCCAGGTCTCGCTCGCGACGCTGCTCGCCGCGAGCGCGGTCGGTCGGAGCGCGCGGTTCTTCATGGTCGCCGGCCTCATCTGGAGGTTCGGCCCCGCCGTCCGCGGCTTCATCGAGAAGCGCTTCGAGCTGCTCACCATCGCGTTCACGGTGCTGCTCGTGGGCGGCTTCCTCGCCCTCAAGCTCCTGCACTGAGCGACTCCGAGCGCGCGCGCGTCGACCCTGTTTTCGTGCACGATCTCGTGCCAGCTGGGTTCTTGACATTTCCGGTGCGGGTTTCAGAGTCTGCGGGTCGTGAAGCTCTCGAACAAAGGCCGGTACGGCGTCAAGGCGATGTTCGATATCGCCTTCCACAACCGCGGTCGGGCCACGCAGATCAAGGACATCGCCGAGCGACAGTCGATCCCCGCGCGCTTCCTCGAACAGATCTTCCAGGACCTCAAGCGGGCCGGGCTCGTGACCAGCAAGCGCGGTCCGCGCGGCGGCTACCAGCTCGCGCAAGAGCCGGCGCAGATCCGGATCGGCGACATCGTCCGCGCGCTCGAGGGTCCGGTCGTGCTGACCAGCGCGAAGGAGCAGAGCAAGGGCGATCCCACGAGCCGCGCGGTGACCGAGGAGGCGTTCGCCGATCTCGCCGAGCAGATCGAGGCTTGCTTCGATGGTCGCACGATCGAGGACCTGTGCGAGCGCGGCGAGGCGCTCGGCTTCCGGCGGAGCGCTCCGTCGAAGTACGTCTACGTCATTTGAGCCTCTGTACATGACCACGAACCGTGCACGGTCGGCCCCGGTCGTAGAGAGCACCCACGAGCTCGTGGGGAGCACGCCGGTGGTGCGCCTCCGACGGGTCGCGCCCGAGGGCGGGGCCGCGATCTACGCGAAGGCCGAGCACCTGAACCCGAGCGGCTCGTCGATGGACCGCGTGGCTGGCGCCCTGCTCGACGCCGCCCCGACGCGCGGTCTCACGGCCGGACAGCCGCTCGTGATCGCGTCGAGCGGCGACCTCGGGATCGCGCTCGCGCTGATGACGATCACGCGCGGGCACCGGCTCACCGTCGTGATGCCGGACGACGCGTCCGTCGAGCGGCGGCAGCTCCTGCGCGCCTGTGGCGTGGACGTCGTACTGACGGATGCCGAGGCCGGAATCGCGGGGGCGCGCGCACGCGCAGCGCGGATCGCCGAGGGCGACGCGTACCCCCTCGACGCGTACACGGCGAGCGAGGTGCCCGACGTGCACGCGGAGACCACCGGCCGCGAGCTGATCGAGGCGCTCGGCGCGATCGACGCGTTCGTCTGTGCGGTCGGCACGGGAGGCACGCTCCGCGGAGTCGCCCGCGCCCTCCGCGAGGCGGGCCGGACGCCCGCGATTGTCGCGGTCGAGCCGGAGGCGTCCCCCGTGCTGTCGGGCGGAGCGCCGGGACCCACGCGGCTCGTGGGCGTCGGATCGGGGTTCGTGCCTCCGCACTACGACGCGGCGACGGTGGACCGCGTGATCGCGGTGAGCGACCGCGCGGCCTACGAGATGAAGGTGCGCCTCGCGCGCGAGGAGGGCCTGCTCGTCGGCCTCAGCGCGGGCGCAAACCTCGTAGCGGCCTGCGCGGTGGCGGAGGAGCTCGGTCCGGAGGCGATCGTGGCGACCGTGCTCCCGGACACGGGCGAGCGCTACTTCAGCCTCGACGGGGCGCTCCGATGAGCCTCGCGGACAAGCGCGTGCTCGTCGTCGGTCTCGGGGGCCTCGGCTCGCCGACCGCGCTGACGCTCGCGCAAAGCGGCGTGCGTCGCTTCACCCTGCTGGACGAGGACGACGTGGAGATCACGAACCTCCACCGACAGATCCTCTACGACGAGCGTGACGTGGGTCGCCCGAAGCTCGAGCGCGCGGCGGTGCGGCTGCGATCTTCGGGCGCCGAGGTCGATGCCCGCTCGGGCCGGCTCGCGCCGTCGAACGCGGTCGCGCAGCTCGAGGGCCACGACCTCGTCGTCGAAGGCGCCGACAACTTCGCCACGAAGTTCCTGGCCTGCGACGCGTCCGGGCTCACCGGCGTGCCGCTCGTGTCGGCCGGCGCGGTGTGCTGGAGCGGCTGGGCGATGGCGAGCGTGCCGGGAGCGAGCGCGTGCCTCCGCTGCGTGTTCGAGGACATCCCTCAGGATCGGATGGACACCTGCGCCGACGCGGGCGTGGCGGGTCCGCTCCTCGGGGTGCTCGGGGGTATCCAAGCGGCGCTCGCGCTCCGGATCCTCCTCGGCGATGCCAGCGCGGGTGGCGAGCTCTGGAGCTTCAGGGGCCTCGACGGTCAGCTCCGCGCGCGCGCCACCCGGCGCCGCGCGGGATGTCCCGCGTGCGAGCGTCGCCATCCCACCCTCAGCGTGGATCTCTATGTCCCTCGCCTCGACTCGGCGGCCGGGACCCCGTGAAGGAACGAAAGGAAAGCTGACCGATGACCATCACCGTACGCATCCCCACCCCGCTCCGGACCCTCACCTCTGGCCTCGACGAGGTCACCGCCGAGGGCTCGACGGTCGCCGCGGTGATCGATCACCTCGAGCAGGCCTACCCCGGGATCAAGGACCGCCTCTGCGACGAGAAGGGCGTGCGCCGCTTCGTGAACATCTACGCCAACGACGAGGACATCCGCTTCCTCGACAACCTGGACACGGCGCTCGCGGACGGCGACTCCGTGCAGATCGTCCCGGCGATCGCCGGCGGTCGCTGAGCGACGTGCCGGCGCGACCCGATCCGCGCTACGCGCGTCAAGCCACGCTCCGGGAGATCGGCGCGGAGGGGCAAGCTCGCTTGTGCGCGACGACCGTGAGGCTCGACGGGACCGGGACGCCGCGGCCAGCCGAGATCGCGACGCTCTACCTCGAGCGCGCGGGTGTGAGCGTCGCACAGGACGGCGAGCCGATCGCGCTCATCGCGATCGACGGGGGGCGGCCGGAGCTCGCCGAGGCGGCGGCGATGGTATCGGGTGCGTGGACCGCGCTCGAGGCGATGAAGCGCGCGCTCGGCGTGGGCACTGCCGCCGGGCCTACGTCCATCACGCTCGCCGGCGTGGGGAGCCGCGACGCGTGAGGCACCGCGCGATCGAGTCGATCCTCGACGCGGTCGGCGAGACGCCCCTCGTGCGGCTCCGCTCGCTGGAGCGCGAGTGCGCGCCCGGCGTCGAGCTCTACGTGAAGCTCGAGTACATGAACCCCGGCGGCTCGGTGAAGGACCGGCCCGCCCTCCAGATGATGCACGACGCGCTCGCCGACGGGCGCCTCCACGCGGGCAAGATCCTGATCGACGCGACGAGCGGAAACACCGGCGTCGCCTACTCGCTGTTCGGCGCGGCGCTCGGGATCGACGTCCACCTCGTGATGCCGACGAACGTGAGCCAGGCGCGGCGCGACATCACGCAGGCGTTCGGCACCGAGCTGATCGGATCCGATCCGATGGAGGGCACCGACGGCGCGATCCGGCTCGTCCGCGAGATCGTCCAACGGGACCCGGAGCGCTACTTCTACCCGGACCAGTACAGCAATCCGTCGAACCCCCGCGCGCACTACCTCGGCACGGGGCGCGAGATCGTCGAGCAGGTCGGTGAACGCATCACGCACTTCGTGACCGGCCTCGGCACCACCGGCACGATGATGGGCACCACGCGGCGGCTGCGCGAGCACGCGGCGTCGAGCGGACGGCCGATAAGATGCGTCGCCCTCGAGCCGAGCGAATCGCTGCACGGGCTCGAAGGGCTCAAGCACATGGCGACGTCGATCGTCCCGCCGATCTACGATCGCTCGCTGCCCGACGAGGTCCGCTTCGTCGGGACCGACGCGGGGTGGGACATGGCGGAGCGGTTGATGAAGGACGAAGGGCTGTTCGTGGGTCACTCGAGCGGCGCCAACGTGTTTGGCGCGCTCGAGGTCGCGCGGTCGATCGAGCGCGGCTGCGTGGTGACGATCGCCTGCGACCGGGGCGACCGGTACTTCGAGCCCATGCGCGCGGAGAAGCTCGATGTCCGCTGACGAGACGCCCTGGACGCGCGGGGAGCTGACGATCGACGCCGGGGTGCTCCGCGAGATCGAAGCGCACGCGAAGGAGACGTACCCGAGCGAGTGCTGCGGCTTCGTGACCGGTCCCGCGTCCGACATGGCTCGGCTCGATCGCGCGATCCGCGCGGACAACGAGGCGGACCGGTATCACGAGCTCGACCCGGAGCGCTTCCCGCGCACGTCGCGGACGTACTTCAAGATCAACGAGCTCAAGGCGGCGCGCGCGTTCGATCGCCAGCGCGAGGACGGCCAGCCGATCAAGGTGATCTACCACTCGCACTGCGCCGCCGGCGCGTACTTCAGCGCCGAGGATGCCGCCACGTTCTCGTCGCGCGGGGTCCTCATGTGGCCGTGCGCGTTCATCGTCGTGAGCGTCCAGGACGGCGAGGTCGTGGATCGAAAGCTCTGGGTCCACCGCACGGGGAGCGACGAGTTCGACGAGTCGCCGTTGTGGGTCGCATCGTGAGCGGCGCGCCTCCGCGCGGGATCCCGCGCAACCCCTACCCCACGGTCGACGTCGTGATCGCGCTCGAGGACCGCGGCGTGGTGCTCATCGAGCGGCGCAACGAGCCCCGAGGCTGGGCGCTGCCCGGCGGCTTCATCGACTACGGCGAGGCGCCCGAGGACGCGGCCCGGCGCGAGGTGATGGAGGAGACCGGGCTCGAGGTCGAGCTCGACCTCCTGCTCGGTGTCTACGGCGCGGCGGGTCGCGACCCACGTCAACACAACATGTCGGTGGTCTACACCGGCCGCGCGCGCGGGGTCCCCCGCGCGGGCGACGACGCGGGACGGGTCGACGTCTTCGCGCTCGGCTCCCTGCCCTCCCCGCTCGCGTTCGACCACGCGGTGATCCTCGAGGACTACGCGCGCTTCCTCGAGACCGGGGCGCTCCCCACGCCGACGCCGCCACGCGGTCCGATCCTGCTCCAGGCGGCGCGCGACGCGGTGGAGGCCGCGGTCCTCGATCGGCCGCCGCGTCCGAGCCCCGACGAGTCGCGCGCGTTCGCGCGGGTACCGGGCGCTGCGTTCGTCACGTTGCGGCGGCGCGACGGAAGCCTGCGTGGCTGCATCGGCGAGCTCGCGGCACGGCGACCGTTGATCGCCTCGGTGCGCGACTGCGCGGCAGGCGCCGCGTTGAGGGATCCTCGTTTCTCCCCCGTCGAGCCGCACGAGCTCGAGGGTCTCCGCTACGGGGTCAGCGTGCTCTCCGCGCCCCGCCCCGCGTCCCCCGAGGACGTGGTGGTGGGGCGCCACGGCGTGGTGCTCGAGCTCGGCGCGCACCGCGGGGTGCTGCTCCCCGAGGTCCCGGTCGAGGCGGGATGGGATCGCGCACGATTCCTTGCGGGCATCGCGGAGAAGGCGGGGCTGCCTCCGGATGCATGGCAGCGGCCCGAAGCGAGGCTCTCGGTGTTCGAGTCGGAGAAATTCGAGCCGGCTCCACCGCGAAGCGGAGCCGACGGCGGGGTGGACTTCGAGGAGCGTTGACGCTCCCCGCGCGGCTCAGGCCTTCGAGTCGTCGCGCGTGAGATCCGCGCTGTCCTTCTGCGACTGACGCAGGCGGGCCTTCTTGCCCTGGCGCTCGCGGAGGTAATAGAGCTTCGCGCGCCGAATGTGGCCGCGGCTCACCACCGTGAGCTTCTCGATCTTCGGCGAGTGCACCGGGAAGATGCGCTCCACGCCGACACCGTACGACACCTTGCGCACGGTGAACGTCTCGCGGACGGAGCCGCCGCGACGACGGATCACGACCCCCTTGAAGACCTGGGTGCGCTCCTTGTCGCCTTCCTGGATCCGATAGTGGACCTCGACCTGATCACCAGGGCGGAAGTCGGGGAGCTTCTTGAGCTGTGCGGCCTCGATGGCCGCGATTTCCGGGACGACGCTCGACATCGTGGATTCCTCGAATCGCTGGGCGGGTGCGTGTAGCAGGGGAAGCGGGGACCGTCAATCGCGTCTCAGCCGTCGCCGAGCAGCCGGTCGAGGGTGATCGCGACGGCGGCCCGCACCGAGAGGTGGTTGTAGCCCTCGGGGCGAATGGGCGGCAGGCGATGATCGGCGGCGCGCACGGTGTCGTCGGTGAGGCCGTGTCCGGTCCCGAACAAGAGCAGGATCGGCCGGTCGAACGGGCGGAGAGCCGCGTACGCGGTGAGCTCGGATGCCTCGAGGGCCCTCGCCGAGGTGGTCACGAGGAGCGGCGCCTCGCCCGCCTCTCGGGCGACCTCGTCCCGCGCCGCCTCGATCGAGGGACACGTCCGCACGAGCCGCAGGGCCTCCGCCCGCTCGGGGATCCTCTTCACCCCCGCGCCCGTCCTCCAGTGCGCGAGGATCGCGTCGGTGAGCTGGACCTGCGCGTCCAGCGGGGTCACGAGGAAGTACCCCGCGAGCCCGTAGGTCCGAGCCGTCCGCGCGATGTCGTGGACATCGAGGTTCGTGATCGCGGTGGTGATCGCGGCGCCGGCACGGTCCTTCACCGGATGATGCACGAGCGCAAGGTAGATGGACTTCATCGTCGAGGCTCGACGTCGGGCTCGTCCGTCTCGAGGGCGCGGCGCTCGTCGTCGCTCAGCACCCGTCCGTCGAGGAGATCCGGCCGGCGCGCGGCGGTGCGCCGGACCGCCTGCCGATGACGCCACCGCGCGACCGCCGCGTGATCGCCGCTCAAGAGGATCGCGGGCACCCCGGCGCCGCGGAACTCCGCCGGTCGCGTGTACTGGGGGTACTCGAGCAGTCCATGGGCGTGGGATTCCTCTTCGACGCTCTCCGCGTTGCCGAGGACGCCGTCGAGCAGGCGGGTGGTCGCCTCGATCACCGCGAGGGCGCCCACCTCTCCGCCCATCACCACGAAGTCGCCCAGGCTGAGCTCCTGATCGACGTGGGCTCGGACCCGCTCGTCCACCCCCTCGTAGCGTCCGCATACCAGCGTGAGCGCGCCCTTCGCGGCGAGGTCCCGCGCGATCGACTGGCGGAACGGCTCCCCCTGAGGGGTCAAGAGCACGCGCCAGGGTCGCGACGCGCCGGCCGCGGTCGAGCGCGCCTCCGCCTCCTCGATCGCCTCGACGAGCGGGCCCGGCATCATCACCATCCCGCTGCCTCCGCCATACGGCGCGTCGTCGACGGTGCGGTGGCGATCCTTCGCGAACTCGCGCGGGCTCACCGTATCGATCACGACACGGCCGGCGGCCTGAGCCTTTCCCAGGAGGCCCTCGGACGCGTAACCCGCGATCAGCCCTTCGAAGAGGGTCACGACGGTGATCCTCATGACCGCGTCGGCCGCGTCTCGAGATCGTCGAGGTGCGCGAGCACGACCCGGCGCTCGGCGAGCTCGAGGCGCTCGACGTACGGCATCAGGAACGGCACCTCGCGGTCCAGCCCACCCCCGCGGACGAGGAGGCAGTCGACGCTCGGGTACGCGAGCACCTCGATCACCGTGCCGACCTCCCGGCCCTCGGCGTCGAGCGCGGTGAGGCCGACGAGGTCGACGTGGTAGCACTCGTCCTCGGCCGCCTCGGGGAGCGCGTCACGCGGCAGGGCGAGCCGTGAGCCCTTGAGGGCGTCCGCCGCGTCGCGACCGCTCACCCCCTCGAAGCGCACGAGCAAGGCCTCGCCGTGCGGACGGCAGCCGGCGATCGCGATCCGCTCGCGCCGACCGTCGGGACGGATGAGCCACGCGGCGTCGAGCGAGAGGAGCAAGTCCGATTGCGGATTGAACGGGTGCACGCGCACCTCGCCCGCGATCCCGTGCGGCCGTCCTACCGCGGCGAGCTCCACGAGATCGAGGGAAGCGCCCATCGCCGTACCCCAAACGGTCGGCGCCCGAGGGCTACTCGAGGATCTCGAGGACGGCGCGGCGGCGAAGGCGCGCGGAGGTCGCGGCGAGCAGCGTGCGCATCGCGCGCGCGGTGCGGCCGTCCTTGCCGATCACCTTGCCGAGGTCGCTCGGCGCGACCGTCAGCTCGAGGATCACCGCGCGCTCGGAGTCGATCGCCTCGACGGTGACGTCATCCGGCTCGTCCACGAGCGCGCGCGCGACGTAGTCGATGAGATCGGTCAGCTGGTCCACGCCCGGCTGATCGCCGCGGTCGTCGTCGTCTCGATCGTCGGCCATGACCGGCGGATCAGGCGGTCGCCGCGTCGGTCGGACGACGGCGGACGAGGTTGATCAGGTGCTGCACCCGCTCGCTCGGCTTCGCGCCGACGCTGAGCCAATGCTCCACGCGCGCGAGATCGAGGCGGATCTGGTCGTCCGCGAGCGACGGATCGTAGACGCCGATCTGCTCGAGGAAGCGCCCGTCACGCGGGGACTCCGAGTTCGCGACGACGATGTGGTAGTACGGGCGCTTCTTCGCGCCGTGGCGCGCCAACCGGATCTTGACCATCGAAACTTCGCCACCTTGCAAGGCCCGATTGGGGCGGGCCGGGAAAACAACTGGTGAGGCCCACGGGGAGCGGGCCGGCCGATCGAATCCGGACGCCGGGATGGACCCCGGGCGAGCGGAGCGGCGGAAGCTAGCCCCCACCCCAAGGGTCGTCAAGCGGGGGTGGGGTTGCTACACCTCGGCCCTCATGAGCCGAGCGAGACGGCGGTCTCCGCGCGAACGAGCTCTCCGGCTGGCGGTCGGCGCGGCGCTCCTCGCGTCCCTCACCGGGGCCGGGTCGTGCTCGGGCGGCCAAGGCGGGACTGTGGTGAGCGAAGCGCGCCGACCCGACGCGCGGCTCGTCGTCCTCACCGACCTCGACGGCATGCTCGAGCCGTGCGGGTGCACGAGCCGCCCGCTCGGAGGCATCGATCGCCTCGCCGCGAAGCTGGAGGAGCTGCGCGCGGAGCGGATCCCGTTCGCCACCGTGCTCGCTGGAAACGTGTTTTTCCATGGTGCACCACACGGTGGCGACGCGGAGCGCGCGAGGTCGCAAGAGGAGCTGCGGGCCGACGCGCTCGTCGAGATCCTCGGCGGGCTCGACGTCGCGGCGGCCACCCCAGGGAGCGAGGATCTCGGCTTCGGCGCGGCGACGTTCGACGGCCTGGCCGAGCGTTTGAGCGCGCCGATCCTGGCCGCCGGCGTGACGGTCGGGGAGCGCGCGTTCGCCTCGAGCCGGACGGTGACCCTCGGCGATCTGCGGGTCGGGATCCTCGGGCTCACCGATCTGAATCGGCCGGACGGCACGCTCCCCGACGGCGTCTCGGTCGCGGACGACGAGCTGCGGGTGCTGGGAGCCCAGGCGGCGCGCGAGCTTCGCGAGGCGGGCGCCGACGTCGTGGTCGCGCTGGTCAACGCCGAGCGTCGCACCACGCGCCGCGTCGCCACCGGGATCGAGGGCGTGGACTTCGTGATCCAGGGCGGGCTCGATCAGGCCGACGTGAACCCACCGGCCGACACCGAGGGCGCCACGATCCTGCACGCGGGCCGGCAGGGACAGGGCTTCGTGGTGCTCGACCTCTATCGCGGCGCCGGCGAGCTTCGCGACGTGAGCGCATGGACGGTAGAGGCGCAGCGCACGCACCTCGACGAAGGCATCGAGTCGCTCGAGGGTCGCATCGCGAGCTGGGAGGCGGAGGGCCGCCCGGACGCCGAGCTCGCCGCGCAACGCGAGCGCTTGAGCCGCATGCGTCGAGAGCGCGACGCGCTGAGCGTCCCCGCGGTCGGCGCCGGCAAGGCATTTTCCGCGCGATACATCGAGCTCCCACCGGAGGCGGAACGCTCACCGACCGTGCGTGCGCGGATGGTCGCGTTGGATCGGCGCATCAACGACGTGAACCGCGAGGCGTTCGCGGACTGGGCCCCCGAGCCGGCGCCGGAGGGCGCGGCCCACTACGTGGGATCGAACGCGTGCGGGAGCTGCCACTCCGAGGCGATGCGCTGGTGGCGCGGGCACCCGCACGGTCACGCGTACGCGACGCTCGCGGACCAGCACAAGAACTTCAACCTGAGCTGCGTCGGCTGCCACGTGACGGGCTACCTCGAGCCCGGCGGCTCCACGGTCACCCACACCGGTCCGCTCGAGAACGTGGGCTGCGAGAGCTGCCACGGCCCGGGGTCGATCCACGTCGGCGATCCCGCGGGCGACGCCGGCCGCATGATCCGCGATCCCGAGGAGGCCCGCTGCGCGCGCTGCCACACCCCGGACCACTCCGATCGCTTCGACTACACCGCGTACCGCGCCACGCTCTTGGTGCCGGGACACGGCCGGCCGAGCGAAGCGGCGTCGAACGGATCGGCTCGCCCCGCCCGCGGCGACTGATAGGCTCCGCCGCGATGCGAGTCCTCCTCACCGGCGGCGCCGGATTCATCGGCTCTCATATCGGCGACGCGCTCCTCGAGCGCGGGCACGACGTCGTGATCCTCGACGACCTCAGCTCCGGCCGACAAGAGAACGTGCCCGCGCGCGCGACGTTCGTGCGCGGCGATCTCCGCGATGCGGCACAGCTCGACGCGATCTTCGCGTCGGGCCGCTTCGACGTCGTCTGCCATCAAGCGGCGCAGACGAGCGTCTCGGTCTCCACCCGCGAGCCGATCCGCGACGCCGAGATCAACGTGATGGGATCGCTCCTCCTGCTCGAGCGCTGCCGCATGAACGACGTCGGTCGCATCGTGTTCGCGAGCACCGGCGGCGCCATCTACGGCGAGGTGCCGGAGGGCCATCGCGCCGACGAGAGCACGCGCCCCACCCCGATCTCGCCATACGCGTGCAGCAAGCTCGCGTTCGAGGGCTACCTCGGCGCGTATCGCCACGAGCACGGGATGAACGTGACCGTGCTGCGCTACGCGAACGTGTACGGCCCGCGCCAGGATCCGCACGGTGAGGCCGGCGTCGTCGCGATCTTCAGCCAGCGGCTCGCGAAGGGCGAGTCGATCCGCGTCAACGCGATGCGCGAGGTCGGCGACGACGGATGCGTGCGCGACTACGTGTTCGTCGAGGACGTGGTGCGCGCGAACGTGCTCGCGATCGAGGGCGCGCTCCGCTCGAGCGTGCTCAACGTGGGAACCGGTGAGCCGACCACCACGCGGACGCTGGCGCGCGCGATCGCGACCGGGCTCGGGGTCGACGCGACGATCCACGACGCGGAGCGGCGGGCGGGTGATCTCGAGCGCTCGGTCCTCGCGCCGAACCCCGAGCTGGCCGAGCACGGAGGGCCGACCTCGCTCGCGGACGGGATCGCGAAGACGACCGCGTGGTTCGCCGCGCGCTGAGCCGATGATGATGCGCGCGCTCCTCATCGCGCCGAGCTGGCCGCCGGAGGCGGCGCAGAACGGGGTGGTCTCGTACGTGTCGCGGATCGCGCCTGCCCTCGCCGGCGCCGGGGTCGACGTGGGCGTGCTCGCGGCCTACGTCGCGCCCGAGCACGCGGCCCGCGCCGCGCGCGACGGCGTGGCGTGCTCATCGGACGAACGCAACACGGTTTTCCATTATCTCACGAACAAGCTGAGGCGCCGCGTCGACGCCTACGATGCGGACGCCAACCACGTGGCGTGGCGCTATGCGCGCGCGATGCGCCGGCTCTCGCCGTTCGACGTCTACGAGCTCGAGGAGGCGTACGGCTACGGGGCCACGCTGTTGCCGTGGGCGCGCGCCCGTCAGGTGGTGCGCCTGCACGGTCCCTGGTTCCTCTGCGCCCCCGCGCTCGGGCTCGACGCGAGCGAACCGGAACACGCCGCGCGCATCGACGCGGAGGGCGCCTCGATCCGGGTGGCCCACGCGCTCAGCGCACCCTCCGCGTTCGCCCTCGACGCGGTGCGGGAACGCTACGGGCTCGCGCTCGCGCACGCGCGCGTCATCCCGAACGCGACCCCGGTCGTCACGGACGCGCGCCGCTGGTCCCGCGCGAAGACGAAGCCGCGATCCATCCTGTTCGTCGGTCGCTTCGATCGCCTCAAGGGCGCCGACGTCGTGCTCGAGGCGTTCGCGCGAATCCACGCGCGCGAGCCGCGGGCCACGCTCGACTTCGTGGGCCCGGACCGTGGGATGCCGGACGGCGCGGGGGGCACGCGCGACTTCGACGCGTTCGTCGCGCGCTCGCTGCCCGCGTCGGCCCGCGCCGCGATCACGAACCACGGGGCGCTGCCGTCCGATCGCATCGCCGAGATGCGCGCGCGCGCCGAGCTCACCGTCGTCGCGTCGCGCTTCGAGACATTCGGGATGACGCTGATCGAAGCGATGGCGGCCGGCTCGCCGGTCCTCGCGTCACGCGCCGGCGCGTATCGCGAGATCCTCGCCAACGAGGCGTGCTTCTACGACACGGAGGATCCCGCGGCGCTGGCCGAGGCGGCGCTGGCCCGCTTCGCCGATCCCGCGTCGACCGACGCTCTCGCGGACCGAGCCCGCCTCGAATGTGCACGTCGTTTTGCGCCCGACGTCATCGCACGCGACACCGCGGAGCTCTATCGAGCGGCCCTCCGCCACCGCTGAGCGTCAGCTCGCGTGAAGCCGCGCCTCGGGGCGCGACGCGACGAACAACACGCTCTTCAGCCCACGCTCGCGCGCGCCGTCGGGCTCGCTCGCGTGGAGCTCGGTGAGCCCCATCGCGCGCAGCCGCTCGGCGATGTGCTGCGCCCTCCCCTCGTGATCGTGCGCCTCGAGGACCACCTGACCGATCCTCCGCCGATGCGACGGATCGATCCCGTCGAGCACGCGGGTCTCGTCTCCCTCGACGTCGACCTTCAGGAGATCGACCCGCTCGACGCCCCGTTCGCGCAGCACCTCCGAGAGCGTCCGGCTCTCGCACGACATCCGCACACGGCCGGTCACCTGGTCGGCGAGCCAGCGGCCGAACGCGCTGTCGCTGATGCGCGAGAACGTCGCACCGAGACACGCCGCCGCCCCCTCGCTCGACGAGAGGCTCCGCCCGATCTCGGTCCCGCGCGCGCGAAAGAAGTCGTTGAAGTCACGGCGCTTGGTGCCGAGATCGCACGTGGAGTCCGTGGGGAACCGCAAGAAGTACGAGAGCTCGGTGGCGCCGGCCTCGTCGCGCACCGCCGCGCGCGTCGCCGTGCACCGCGATCGCGAGAACGCGTCGTGGTGCTCGAGGTTCGAGCGGAGCGCGTCGAAGATCGGCGGCACCGGCTCGAACGCGTGGAGCTCGATCGCGCCGCCGCGGCGCGCCGCCTCGACGGAGAACGCACCGATGTTGGCACCGACGTCGAACACCACGTCGCAGGGCCCGACCTGCGCGCCCCGATCGAAGTACTCGCCGACTTCGCGCGCGAGTCGATCCACCTGGAGCCGCGCACCTCGAGGTACGCGCAGCGAGCCCAGGCTCGAGGTCTGGGCGATCAGCGTGGTCATACCGGTCAGTGCCTTTCCATGAAGCTCACAAGAGGCTGGCGATATGACGCATTTCAGACCACCGACCAAACCGCCTCGGAGCACGCCGCGATCCAAGCAAGCATGGTTGCTGCCACTCGCGATCGTGAGCCCGGAGGTGAGGAGACTTGCCACGGTGGGGAGAAACGCCACGAGGCCGGGGCCCACGTACGTTGCTCGCCGATGTCGTGGACGCGTCGCCTCAATTGCGATGGACAATCACGGTGCGACGACCTTGCGTCTCGTCCTCGACCTGACGACGGCTCGCGAGGAGCCGGCGCGTCTCGCTCGCCACCGCGTCGGTGGCCGGTGAGAGGTGCCAGCGCGCGCGGACGCCCGTCTCGGTGTCCTGCCACTTCACGAACGCGATGAATTGCTGGTCGAGGAGCCGCCGCTCGTTGTTCTCGATCGTCCCGTAACCGCGCTCGTCCTGGTGCACGACCAACGTCAGCTCGTCGGCGACCTCGCCGAGGTACTTGCGATCGACGCTCAGGATCAGCCGATAGGTCTCGGCGCGCTCGAGGTCCACGTCGGTGCGCAGCGTGCGGATGGTGACCAACGCCACGACGTCCGCGTTGGTGATGCGCTGATCGAGCTCCTCCTGCCACGTGCCGAGCCACGCTCCGCCCAGCGCGTCCGGGTCGCGCACCATGTCCAGCCCGTTCTCGAACATCGGCTCATGCTCGGCGAGGAACGGCGTGGCGACGATCGTCGGCTGCTGAGCGCCGCCGCACCCCGCGATCGATACGGCGACGGAGGCGAGGACGAGCGTGGCGAGGATGGCGTGCTTCAACGTGGACCTGGACCTCGTGAGAGGGACGCCCGAACGCCGGTCAGCGGCTCGCGGCTGCCGAAGTATCCTCACGGCCCGTCCCGTCGCAAGGGCTCTCAGTCGAGCGGCTGCCCCCCGAGGCGGGCCCAGAGGGCGCGGAGATCGTCGGCGAGCGGGGCGGCCAGCTCGATCGTGGCGGCCGTGCGCGGGTGCGTGAGCTCGATGCGATGCGCGTGGAGCGCCTGTCGCGTGTGCCCCAGCTTGGCCTCCAACGGGGCGCTTAGCGTGCCGCCGAGCTCGATGTACTCGAGGAACGGTGCGGGACCCTCCGGCCCATAGAGCTTGTCGGCGACGATCGGGTGACCTATCGCGCTGAGATGAACACGCAACTGATGCTGACGACCCGTGTGCGGCGAGAGGGCGAGCATCGTGTGAGCATGCGCGTGTGCGACCACGCGGACGTCCGTCCGAGCGGGGAGCCCATCGGCGCGCACCTCCATCAACAGGTGCAAGCCTTCCGTCGCCCGACCCATCGCGAGCTCGATGCGTTCGACCGAGGGGTCGACGAGGCCCTCGACGATCGCGAGGTAGGTCTTGTGGACCTCGCGCCGCTCGAAGCGGCCCTTCAGCTCGCGCTCGTCCTCGAGGGTCTTCGCGCACACCAGGACCCCGCTCGTCTCGCGGTCGAGCCGATGCACGAGGTGCGGGGTCGCGTCGGGATAGCGCTCGCGCAGGAGGAACGTGAGCGTGTTCTTGTGGTAGCTCGCCGACGGATGCACGGGCAGGCCCGCTGGCTTGTCCACCACGAGCATCGCGTCGTCCTCGTGCACGATCCCGAATCGCGTCGGGACGGTCGGCTCCTCGAAGCTCGGACGGACGATGATCACCGTCTCGCCATAGCGGACGCGCTCGGCCGGACGGCGGCGCCGCCCATCCTCGTGATAGGCGCACGCGCGCACGATCTCATTGGCCCGGGTTCGGCTGAGGCGAGGGATGCGGCTCTGCACGAAGCGGTCGAGGCGCAGCCCCTCGAGCTCGCGAGGGACCTCGAAGCTGAGGACGATCCCGTCCTTCGGTGCGCCTGGCGGCGGACGGCGCGGAGGACGTTGAATGGGTCCGTCCCCTGCGGTCAGGATACCCGCGCGCGACGAGCGCACTGGGCGAACGCAAGACGAGCTGCACCCGAAGCGCGGGCGCGCCGAGGGACCGCGGAGGCGATCGGGGGAGGCGCGGCCGCGGCGAGCGCCGCGGCGCTCACGCCGCCTTGACGATCTTGCCGGAGCGGATGCACCGCGTGCAGGCGCGGACCTTCTGGACCCGCCCGTCGACCACCGCCCGCATGGACTGCAGGTTCGGCTTCTGCCACTTCCGCGACTTGCGGTTGGAGTGGCTGACGTTGTGCGCGGCGTTCGCTCCCTTGCCGCAGAGGCTGCATCGGTATGCCATCATCGTCTCCGAAGGGTGCCGGAGTTAGCACCCCCGTCCGCGCCCCGCAAGCCCTGGCCTCGGGGCTGCCCTGCGGAATGCCTCCATGCCTCGCCGCCGTTCCAAGAAGCGCTCCGCCTCGTCGCGGAGCGAGTCGGTGCCCAAAGCGCGAAAAAACTCGCGAAAGAAGCGATCCGTCGAGGCGACGAGGGCCTCGCGTGCGCCCGCCGCGGCGAGATCGGCTTCGCTCCCCCACCCTGCGGAACGAAGCGCTCCCGCGACGGCCCGATCCGCGCGCACGGCCGATCCGCGCTGGCGCAGGGCCGCCTATGCCCTCGCCGCGATCGCCGCGATCGCCCTCGCTTCGCTCGCGGCGTCGCGCTGGGCGGGGACGGACGCTGCGGGTCCGGCCCCGACGACGCGCGCGGGCGGTGGCATCGCGATCGATCCGGCGACCGCCGTCACGCTCACCCTCGAGCCCGCGGGCGAAGCGCCCGACGGCACCGTGCACGTGCTCGCGACGATCGGCGGCGAGACGCTGGTGGACGCCGAGGGTCGACTCCCGTTTGCGCTGGTCGCGCCACGGGGCGCCGAGCTCGACGTCCAGGTGGAGGTTGCCGGTCGGGCTCGCTACGTCGGTCGGATCGAGGTGCCCGCCGAGGACGAATCGCTCGCGATACCGCTTCCACCCGGCGCGCGGATCGAGGGGCGCGTCCTCGCAGCGGGCGGTGAGCCGGTGGAAGGCGCAGAAATCTCGGTGCTTCGTGAGGATGTGGCGGAGCCGGCGTGGGTGACGAGCTCCAGCTCGGAGGGCCGGTTCATGATCGATACCCTTCGGGCGGGCTCGCACCGAGTCCAGATCACCGCACCTGGTCGGACTGCCGTCGTGCGCTCCGGGGTGGTGGCCGACGGCGAGGCGCTGCGGATCGAGCTCGACCCGGCCTGCACGGTCGCGGGCCGGGTGCTCGCGCGAGACGGCACACCGGCCTCGGGCGCGACCGTCGAGATCGCGGGGAGCGGGCTGTGGCCCCCGCGCACGATGGAGACCGACGCTCACGGTCGGTTCGTCAGCGCGTCCATCCCGCCGGGGGTGTATGAGCTGCGCGCACGGCGCGGGGGGATGGTGGCCGAGCCGCGGCGCGGTCTCGATCTCGACGCCGGCGAGCGCGTGTTCGTCACCCTCGCCCTCGCAGACGGTGCGCGGCTCGTCGGCCGGGTGGTCGACGCAGACACGGGCCAACCGATCGAAGGCGCCGCGATCATGGCGTCCGCCGAGTCCCTCGACGTCGCGCCGCGCGCCGCCCTGAGCGGCCCGGACGGCCGGTTCGTGGTCGCGGGGCTCCGCCCTCAGCCCCACCGCGTCACCGTGACCGCCGACGGGTACGTGGCCTCGTCGGCACAACCCTGGAGCCCCGGCGACGTCCTCGACGTCGGGCTCGTGCCGGGGGGCACGCTCGTCGGCGTGGTCCTCGACGAGCGCCGCCGCCCGATCGAGGGCGCGATCATCGAGGTGCTGGGCGACGCGGACGGCCAGCCGATCGCGCTCGATCCGGGGCGCGGCTTCGCCAGCACGGTGCTCGACGTGCAGCTCCACCCGATGGCGCTCGAGGTCACGTCCGGCCCGATCCCCCCCATCCCGCTCTACGGGGCGCCCGACCCCGTCCCCTCCTCGGAGCCGGGTTTCGCGCCGGCTCCCCTCCCCGTTTCGACCGCGGGCCTCGGCGCCGGTCACGTGACCGACGCGGAGGGTGCGTTCACGGTGGCCGGCGTCCCGCCTGGACACGTGCAAGTCTTCGTGCGTGCCCCCGGCTACGCTCCCGCGGCGAGCGCGCGGTTCTACGTCGGCGCGGGACAGCGGCGCGACGACCTCGCGTTCACGCTGTCCCCGGCGGGGCGCCTGCACGGTCACGTGCGCGATGCGCGCGGAGACGCGGTGGAGGGCGTCCTCGTCGAGGCGCGGAGCGAGGCCGAGCCCGAGCCGCGGATCGCGCTCACCGATGACCGTGGCGCCTACGCGTTCGAGGGGATCGCGGGCGAGCTCACCGTGACCGCGCTACCCAACGGCGCCCCCGCCGCGCGCACCCGCGCGAGTGTCGCTCCGCGTGCGGACGTGGAGCTCGACCTCGCCCTCGACAGCGCGGCGGCTCGCATCCGGGGTCGCACCGTCGACGCGCGCGGTGTCCCGCTCGCCTCGGTCTCCCTCGAGCTACGGTCGCTCGACCCGACCACGCCGTTCTCGCGGCAGCTGTTCTCCGAGGCCGACGGCACGTTCTCGCTCGCCGGCCTCCCGGATCCGCCGTGGCGGATCACCGCCGACTCGCCCGACCACGCGCGCACCGAGCTCGACGTCTTCGAAGCGACGGACGACGAAATTCGTATTGCGCTCGTCCCGTCCGCCTCCGTACGCGGTCGGCTCCTCGACGACTACACCGGCGAACCGGTGGCCGGCACGGTCGAGCTGCGCGACCGCGGCCTCCCTGCGCGCACGTTCGCGCAGCCCGTAGCGGCGGATGGGCACTTCGGCTTCAGCCGTGTCCCCGTCGGTCCCTCGATCCTGGAGGCGGCGGCGCCGGGCTACGTGACCCTCCGGCGCGACGTCGAAGTGCGCGCGCGCGGCACCCGCGTCGACGATCTCGATCTCGACGACGTCCGCCTTACCCCGGCCGGCCGCATCGAGGGGACGGTGGTGGACGCGCTCGGCCAACCCGTCGCGCGCGCCGACGTCTCGGTCGACGAGGATCACCGCGCCCGGACCGAGGCCGACGGCACGTTCGTCCTCGGCGGCCTCCCCGCCGGTTCCTTCCTCCTCCGCGCCGCACACCCGGCCGCGGGGGCCACCGAGCGCGAAGCCGTGCGCGTGCTCGAGGGTCGCGAGACGCCGGGGGTGGTCCTCCACCTCCCGGAGCGACTCGACCCGAGCCGTGCCGGGACTCTCGGCGGCCAGCGTCGCGGTGTCGCGATCGAGCTCGCCGCCGACGGCGCGGCGGTGATCATCCGGCGGGTGGTCCACGGCTCGCGCGCCGAGCACGTCGGGTTGCGGACGGGCGACCGGCTCCTCGCGGTGGACGGGGCCGACGTCACGACCCCCCGCTCCGCTGCCCGCGCCCTCACCGGCCCCCTCGGCGTGCCCGCGCTGCTCGTGGTGGAGCGCGACGGCGAGGCGGCGTGGCTCTTCGTCGAGCGCGAGCGCTGGCTCGCCGAGCCGTAAACGAAGCTTCCCTCTCGCTCGGGCCTTCAGTCCCCGGTGGCGATCCAGCGACCGTCGAAGCTCCGCACCCGACCGTCGCCCTCGAGCTTGATGAGGTGCGCCTCGGTCGACATCGCGGCGAGCGGCCAGGCCCCGCGCGGCGCGTCCGCGTACGCGGTCGGCACGAGATCGGCGCTGCGGGCCGGGCCGGCGAACGCGCGCAGCGCGTCGAGCACGCGCTTCTCCCGCGCGAGCCGGTGCGTGATGTACCGCGCGAGGTGCGCGTCGGCGTCGTGGATCGGCATGCCGTGGGCGGGAAGCAACATCGAAGGCTCGAGCGCGCGCAGCCGGGCCAGCGACTCGAGGTAGAGCCGCATGTCGCCGTCCGTCGTCTCGACGAGGATCGTGCCCTTCGAGGCCACCATGTCGCCCGCGATGAGCGCGCGATGCGCGTCCTCGAGGAGGCACAGGTGCCCGGGCGCGTGGCCGGGCGTGTGGATCGCATGTAGCACGACGCGTTGCGGGCCCTCGAGCGAGATCGTCTCGCCGTCCTCCACCAGACGATCGAACGTCACCTTGCCCTCGAGGCGCTGCGCCGTCGCCGCGTGCGCCCACAGCGGCACCCCGAACCGCGCCGCCGTCGCGCTCGCCGCCCCGACGTGATCGCCGTGGTGATGGGTACAGAAGATCGCGCGCAGCTCGAGCCCGCTCTCCCTCACCCACGCGTCGAGGTCGGCCCGCTCGTTCGGGTCGTCGGGCGCCGGCTCGACGAGCAGCGCCTCGCCGGTACCGACGAGGTAGCTGTTCGTCCCCTCCGCCGGCGGGAGCGTCCGCGTCCGGAACGCCCGCACGACGATGCCGGGGCTCGCCTCGAACGGCTCCCACGGCTCTTCCATCGCGCTCATGACTCGTCCGGGTCGAATCCACCCGCCGCACCGGAGTCGACCGTGCCCTCGATGGCCGGAGCATGCGCTGGAGGAGGCAACGGAAATTGCCCGGACAGCGACTCGCGCCCGTCCGGCGCATACGCGGGATCGGTCACCTCGCCGGTCCCGAACAGATCGTCCACCGGCAGCCCCGGCGCGCTCGGGAACATCGACGCCCGCTTGCCCGGCAGGATCGACGGCGAGCGTCCCTCCGGGGCGAGCTCCGGGTCACCGACGATCTTCAGGCACGCCTTGAAGATCGCCTTCACCGTCTCGAATACACCGACGCCGAACGCAGCCTGCGCCTCGACCTCGTCGACGTCGGCGGGGACGCGCAGCTCCTCGCGGAGCTCGGCGATGCTCATGACGTTCTTGAGGTCGCGCTTGTTGTACTGCACGACGAGGGGCAGCCGATCCGGATCGTCCCCTTGGAGCTTCAGGTTCTCGTAGAGGTTCGCGATGCTCTCGCGGTTGTCAGCGAGGCGGTCGGGCTGCGAGTCGACGACGAACACGATGCCATCGACGTGCCGCAGCACGAGCCGCCGCGTGCGGTCGTGCGCGATCTGCCCGGGCACGGTGCAGAGGTGCAAGCGAACTTGATAGCCTTTGAAACGCCCCAGCTCGACGGGGAGCAGGTCGAAGAACAGCGTCCGCTCGCTCTCGGTGGCGAGGGAGATGAGCTTGCCGCGCAGCTCCGGGCGCGTCTTGCCGTGGATGTGCTCGAGGTTGGTCGTCTTCCCGCCCAGACCGGGGCCGTAGTAGACCACCTTGAGGTGGATCTCTTGGCGCGCGTGGTTGACCAGAGGCATGGACGGCTTGCCCGCGTGGGCGTGCGGGGCTAGCGGTACCCGACCTGGCTTCGAATGTCGACCACCCCCGAGCACGGCCCGCTCCCTGGCGCCGTCCGCGGCCTCCAGTCGCGGGTGGTGGAGCTGGCTCTGACCCTCGTCCTCGCCGTCGCGGCGGGTTGCGCGGGGGGCGCGGCCGAGGATCCGGACCACGTGTTCGCCGCCATCCAGGTGCACGAAGCGACGCTCGCCCACGAGGCGGCGGATGCGGCGCGCTGCGAGCCGGACGCCGCGTGCCCCGCCATCCAGCGCGCGTGCATCGCCGCCGAGGCGGTCTGCAACGAGGCGAGCCGCATCGACGACCGCGACGCCGACACGCGCTGCGAGGCGGGCCGCGCTCAGTGTCGAGCGCTCGGGCGGTGATCGCGTGAGCGCGAAGAGCTGGGTCGCCCGCGCCGAGTCCGCGCTGGCCGGTCGCGACGCCGAGGGCGCCGACCGCCTGATGCGCGGCCGTCGGCCCCCGCTCCTCGACGCGGACGGAGTCCGCGCGGTGCTCGCGCCGTTGCTCGCGGCCGTCGTGTGGGGCTCCGCCATCTTCCGCGAGGTGGTCGCCGGCACGCCGCTCGATCCGCTCGCGCTCGGCCTCCGCGTGCTCGCCCTCGCGCTCACGCTGCGCGTCGCGGTCCTCGGCGCCACGTTCGTGACGCGCGCGATCATCACCCTGCGCGCTTCGCGCTACGGGCTCGTGCTGACGCCCGAGGGGCTCTTCTACCGCGCGCCGGAGCTGGACATCGCGATCCCGCGCGACGCGATCGTCGGGATCGCCGAGCGCGGACACTGGCAGGCGCGCGGTGGGCCGCGCCGATGGAGCGAGGTGTTCGTGATCACCGACCCCGCGATCGGTCGCACGCACGTCGCGTTGCCCCCGGTGTTCGAAGACACGCCCGGCCTCCTCGCCGAGCGGTTGATGCGTTGGCGCGGGCCCGACCCGGCCGTGCCCGAGCCTGAGCCCGCGGCGCCCGCGCCGCTCGCTAGCCAGCTGTGGGACGACGCCGCGAGCGGACGCGCGCCCGAAGGGGTGGCCGCGATCCCGCACGGCCTCGAGTGGCTCCGACGCGCGCCGTACCTCCCGTTCGTGTTCGCGTTCGCGGCCGCGGACGGTCTGGCGCGCGCCGGCAACCGGGCGTGGGACGTGCTCGACCCGATGCTCGGCGGCGCGCTGTTCGTCGCGTTCCTCGCCATCCCTGCGCGCTGGTGGTGGACGACCCGACGCGACGTGAAGCCGCGCAAGGGCCTCTCCATGGTCCTCACTCGGGCGGAGCTCCTGCTACGAACCCACCAGGGGATCGTGCGGGTGCGCTGGAGCGAGCTCGATCGCGCGTCGACGGATACGCAACGCAAGTGGTCGGTGCTCGAGGGCGCGTTCGATCTGCGGCGGCTCGTGATCATGCGCCGGAGCGCGCCGGCCATCCGCTTCGACGAGCCGTTCCTCGGCCTGCCCGTCGAGGTCGCGCAGCAGCTCGTCGATGCGTACAAGCACGGCAGACTGCCTCGCGCGGAGGGCCCACCGACCGCGCCGCCGGACGAGTCCGAGTAGCCGGCCGCCTCAGGCGACCATGCTGCGGCGCAGCCGCCCGAGGCCCTCGCGGAGCTGGCCGCCGAGCATCGCGGTGACCGCGCTCGCCATCCCGGGCACCTTCATGTCCATGAGGATGTCCCAGGTGAGCTGGCTGCCGGTGCGTCCCCAGGGCTCCACGATCATCTCGCCGCGGTGATACCCGAGCAGCGGAAGCCCGCGCACGATGCGATAGACGAGCCGCCGCGGCGCGTCGACGTACACGACCTCCTCGTCGATCGTCACGCCCGGCCCCTCGATGCGCCGCACCGTTCCGACGCCTCCATCGCGCGGCCCCGCCACGATCTTCACGCGGGCGCCCGACCACTCGCTCATCCCCTCGTGATCGAGGAGCTTGGCGAACAGCGCCTCCGCCGACACCGGGAAGCCCTCGACGATCGACAACCTCGATTGCGTCTTCATGGAGCGGGCTACTTCGCGCCCCAACGGACGCGACTGATCTCGTAGGTGCGGACTCCGCCCGGCGTCTTGACCTTCACCTCGTCGCCGACCTCGCGGTTGATCAGCGCGCGCGCCATCGGCGAGGTCACGCTGATCGTCCCCTTCTCGATGTCCGCCTCGGACGCGCCCACGATGCGATACTCGACCTCTTCGCCGCGATCGATGTCCTCGAGCGCGACCCACGCTCCGAACGCGACCCGCGGGCCGCTCATCGTCGAGGTGTCGATCACCTCGGCGTGCGCGATCTGGAACTCGATGTCGTCGACCTGCGCCTTGACGATGCCCTGGCGCTCGCGCGCGGCGTGGTACTCGGCGTTCTCTTTGAGATCGCCCTCCTCGGCCGCGGCGCCGATCGCCTTTGCGAGCCGCATGATCTCCGCCTTCTTCTCGGTCAGAAGGTTCTTGAGCGCGGCGTGGCCTTCCGGGGTCATCGGTACGCGTTCATCCGCCATGGCATCCCTCGATCGTCATTCCTCGATCGTCCGCGTCGGGCGAACGGGGCGCCGGAGCGTCCGCTGCCCGTCTCTTCGCCGCCTCCCAACCTCGGACGCGGCGGACCGCCGGAGCAACCGCTCCGAGCGACGGGGCATAGCACACTTCGCCTCTCGATCGGGGGCGTACTGGCTCGCCCGGGCGACCCCGCGCCTACTCCTCGAGCGGCTCCCGCGCCGCCGCGCGGTCATGGAAAAACAGCAGCTCGTGCGACCCCGGCCCACGGTTGAACTCGTAGTCGTGCGGCCCCGGCGTGACGGTCAGCGTGTGCGGTACGCGACGCTCGCGCAGCTCCGTCGAGAGCCGCCGCGTCGCCCAGAGGAACGGGTCCTCGTCGCTCGTGAGGAGCCGGAGCCGCTGGGGGTGGGTCCGCGCCGCGCGGAGCGCGAGGTCCGCGAGCGGCACCTCCACGTCGCGGATCGCCGGCTGCATCCCGCCGACCACGCCGAACGCTTCGGGGTGACCCAGCCCGATCTCCAGCGAGAGCCTCCCCCCGAGCGAGATGCCGTCGATCGCCGTCGCGCCCCGCCCGCGCGCCGCTCCGGGGAACGCCTCACGGAGCTGCGTCAGCATCGGACCGATGAGCCACGTCGCGTACTCGTCGATGAGCGGCGAGCCGACATCCTCTCCGCCGATGTCGGGCGTGTACGGGGTCACCACCATCACGCCTTGGAACGGGCGACGCCGGAGCGACCAGTTGAGATAGACGAGGTGCTGGGGCCGCACGAAGCGCCGGTAGTCGTTCAGCTGCACGCGCCCGCGCTGCAGCGTGCGGAACGCATCGGCCAGCCCGTACCGCGACGCCCACCCGAGGTAGCCGCGCTCCGGTCCCTGCAGCGCCTCGCCGCGACCGTGGAGCGCGACCACGACCGGGTACCGCTGCCCCGCCGGGTGCTCGAGTCGGTCCCCGCGCCGCGGGAACGTGATGAGCACGCGCTGCGGTCCCCACGGGCTATCGAGATCGAGGCGGCGATAGTGGACCCACTCGCTCTCGGGTTGCGCGTCCCCCGATGACGCGAGCGACGCGAGCATGACGGCGACGACCGCCGTGGCGGCGAGCCATCGAGGAACGTTCCGAGCGCGTGCGGGCGGCGACATGGAGATGCCCGGACCGGCCGTCCGAGGCTCCGCCGCGGACGATCAGTCGCGATTCGCCGCAGGGTACCCCGAACGCCGGCTCTCCGTCCGGTGGTACTCCTGGAGCGAGCGCACCTGCATCGGCGCCTCGCGACGCGACTCGATCGCGGCCACCGCTGCGCTCGCCGCCGCGATGGTCGTGAAGTACGGCACGCCGGCCATCAACGTCGCGCGGCGCAGCGAGTAGCTGTCGCGGATCGCCTTCTGCCCCCACGTGGTGTTGATCACCATCGCGATCTCGCCGTTCGCGAGCATGTCGACGCAGTGAGGTCGACCTTCGTACACCTTGTTGACGTGCTTCGCCGTGACGCCGGCGCGCTCGAGCGTGCGCACGGTGCCGCCGGTCGCTGCGATGGTGAATCCGAGCTCCTGGAGTCGGCGCGAGAGCTCGGACGCGGCCGGCTTGTCGTCGTCGCGCACGCTCACGAACACCGCACCGCTGTCGGGAAGATCGAGCCCCGTCGCGAGCTGCGCCTTGAGGAACGCGGCCGGGAAGCTGTCCGCGATGCCCATCACCTCGCCCGTCGAGCGCATCTCCGGACCGAGGATCGTGTCGACGCCAGGGAACTTCGCGAACGGGAACACCGACTCCTTCACCGCGACGTGGGTCGTCACGATCTCTTTCGTGATCCCGAGCTCGGCGAGCGTCATCCCGGCCATCACCTTCGCGCCGATCTTCGCGAGCGGGACGCCGATCGCCTTGCTCACGAACGGGATCGTCCGCGACGCGCGCGGATTCACCTCGATCACGTAGACGGCGCTGCCGCGGATCGCGAACTGCACGTTCATCAGCCCGACCACGCCGAGCTCGAGCGCGAGCGCGCGGGTCGCGCTGCGGATCGTGGCGAGCACCTCGGGCGGAAGCGCATGCGCGGGGAGCACCATCGACGAGTCGCCGGAGTGCACCCCCGCCTCCTCGATGTGCTGGAGCAGCCCGCCGATCACCACGTCGTGGCCGTCGCTCACGCAGTCGACGTCGACCTCGATCGCGTCGCGGAGGAACTCGTCGAGGAGGATCGTCTGCGAGCGACCCTCCGCCGCCTCGAGCGCGACCGCCATGTAGCGCGCGAGGTCGGTGCGCGAGTGCACGATCTCCATCGCGCGGCCGCCGAGCACGTAGCTCGGGCGCACGACCAGCGGATAGCCGATCTGCTCGGCCACGTGCATCGCGTCTGCCGCGCCCTTCGCGATGCCGCCACGCGGTCGCTTCAGGTTGAGCTGGGTGAGGAGCTCGTCGAAGCGCTCGCGATCCTCGGCGCGGTCGATCGCGTCCGCGCTCGTCCCGAGGATCTTCACCCCCGCCTCGCTGAGCGGGATGGCCAACCGCAAGGGAGTTTGCCCCCCATACTGGACGATCACGCCCTCGGGCTTCTCCTGCTCGACGATCGCCATCACGTCCTCGAACGTGAGCGGCTCGAAGTAGAGGCGGTCCGACGTGTCGAAGTCGGTCGATACCGTCTCCGGGTTGCAGTTGACCATGATGGTCTCGAACCCGAGCTCTTTGAGCGCGTACGCCGCGTGGACGCAGCAGTAATCGAACTCGATGCCCTGCCCGATCCGGTTCGGCCCGCCGCCGAGGATCGCGATCTTTCGCTTGTCGGTCGGGCTCGCCTCCGACTCGCGTCCCCACGTCGAGTAGAGGTACGGCGTGTGCGCCTCGAACTCCGCCGCGCACGTGTCGACCCGCGCGTAGATCGGCGACACGTTCGCGTCGCGACGCGCCTGACGGATCGCCTCGGGCGTGTTGTCGCGCAGCGCCGCGAGCTGCTCGTCGGAGAAGCCGAGCTCCTTCGCGCGCGAGAGCCGATCCTTGTCGAGCACGTCCGCGCCGCGGAGCTCCTGTTCGGCCTGCACGATCTCGTGCATCTGAGTGAGGAACCAGGGATCGATCTGCGTCGCCGCGTGGAGTTGCTCCACCGTGATGCCGAGGCGCATCGCGTCGAGCAGATAGAACAGCCGCTCCGCGAGCGGCGTGCGGCAGAGCTCGAGCACCGCCTCGCGCAGCTCCTCCACCGTCGGCGGCGGGAGCTCCATCTTGGCGGGCGGCAGAGCAGCGGCCCCGAGCGGACCCGGGTCCTGCTTGAACGCGCGGATCTGCGCCACGCGCTCGCGGTAGTCGATCTTGCCGAGGAGCGAGACCACCCCGCTCCGCCCGATCTCGAGCGAGCGTGCCGCCTTCTGGAGCGCCTGCTTGAACGTGCGCCCGATGCTCATCACCTCGCCGACCGACTTCATCTGCGTGGTCAGCCGCGGATCGGCGCCGGCGAACTTCTCGAACGCGAAGCGGGGCCACTTCACGACCACGTAGTCGATCGTCGGCTCGAACGCGGCGCTCGTGCCGGTGATGTCGTTCGACAGCTCGTCGAGGCGGTAACCGATCGCGAGCTTCGCCGCGATCTTCGCGATCGGATAGCCGGTCGCCTTGCTCGCGAGCGCGCTCGAGCGCGACACGCGTGGGTTCATCTCGATGACGACCACGTCGCCGTTCTCGGGGTTCACCGCGAACTGGATGTTGCTCCCGCCGGTCTCGACGCCGATCTCGGTGATGACCGCGCGCGCCGCGTCGCGCAGGCGCTGGTACTCGCGATCGGTGAGCGTCATCGCGGGCGCCACCGTCACCGAGTCGCCGGTGTGGACGCCCATCGGATCGATGTTCTCGATCGTACAGATGACCGAGAAGTTGTCGGCCTTGTCCCGGATGACCTCGAGCTCGAACTCCTTGTGCCCGAGCACCGACTGCTCGACGAGACACTGCTTGGTCGGGCTCTGCGCGAGCGCCCAGCGAAGCTTGTGCTCGAGCTCGTCCTTGTTGTACGCGATGCCGCCGCCCGAGCCGCCGAGCGTGAAGCTCGGTCGCAGGATCACCGGGTAGCCCGTCTCCTGCGCGAACTCGAGCGCGTCGTCGAGCGACTTCGCCACTGTCGCCTTCGGCACCGAGAGGCCGATCTTGATCATCGCGGCCTTGAACAGATCGCGGTCCTCCGCCTTCTCGATCGCGGCGGGCGTCGCGCCGATCAGCTCGACGCCGTGCTTCTCCAGCACGCCGGCGCGCGCGAGGTTCAGCGCGAGGTTGAGCGCCGTCTGACCGCCGAGCGTCGGGAGCAGCGCATCGGGCTTCTCGCGCTCGATGATCTTCTCGACGATGTCGACGGTCAGCGGCTCGACGTAGGTCGCGTCCGCGAACTGCGGGTCCGTCATGATCGTCGCGGGGTTGCTGTTGACGAGGACGACCTCGTAGCCCTCTTCCTTGAGCGCCTTGGCGCCCTGAGTGCCCGAGTAGTCGAACTCGCACGCTTGCCCGATCACGATCGGTCCCGAGCCGAGGAGCATGATCTTGCGGAGATCGTCTCGGCGGGGCATGGCGCGGCTCGTCCCTACCGCGCCTGCCCGGGCGGCGCAAGAGCATCGACCAGCTTCCGTCCACGCTCGTCGATCCCACGCAGAAACGCGACGCGACCTGCCCCACCCGCGCGCGGCTGGAGGCGGATCTCGAGGCCGCGCGGGAGGATCGCGTCGCGCCATCGCGCGCCCCACTCCACGACCACGAGCGCGCCCTCGAAGAGCTCCGCGAGGCCGAGCTCGTCGAGCTCGTCGGGGCTCGTGAGCCGATACAGGTCGAGGTGGCGGATCGGCATCCGCGCCTCGTGCTCGTGCACGAGCGCGAACGTCGGGCTCGTCACCGGCACGCGGCTCGGCACCCCCAGCGCGCGCAGGAGCCCGCGCGCCAGGAACGTCTTGCCCGCGCCGAGCTCGCCTTCGAGCCAGATCACGTCGCCGATCTCGACGAGCCCCGCCAGGGCGGCCGCGAGGCGCAGGGTGGCGCGTCGGTTCGGGAGCTCGAGTTCCATCCAGGCGTCGCGGATGATAAAGCACGTCCGATGGACTCGCCGGTGTGGGTGGAGCGCGAAGGCGCCGTCGCGATCGTGGCGGTGGATCGCCCGCGCACCCGCAACGCGATCGATAGAGAGGTGCATGACGCGCTCGCGCGCGCGCTCGACGAGGCGGAGGCGGATGAAGCGGTGCGGGCCCTCGTGGTCACCGGAGGCGGCGGCACGTTCGTCAGCGGCGGCGACCTCGGCCTGATCCGCGACACGCCGTTCGAGGAGACGCTCGCGCTCTGCGACCGGATGACGTCGCTGCTCGATCGTTTCGAGCAAAGCCCATTGCCCATCGTCGCGGCCGTGGAGGGGAGCGCGCTCGGAGGCGGGGCCGAGCTCATGATCGCGTGCGACTACCGCGTCGCAGCGCCCTCGAGTCGAATCTCGTTCCGGCAAGCCGCGATGGGGGTGAGCACCGGATGGGGAGCCACGCTCCGGCTGTCGCGGGTGGTCCCGCGCGGGATGGCGAGCCGGCTCCTCCTCGCGGCGGAGATGCTCGACGGACCCGCCGCGCAACGGCTCGGCCTCGTCGACGAGGTCGCGGACGCGCCGCGCGCGCGCGCCATCGAGCTGGGCGCGCGCTTCGCCACGTACCCGAGGGACGTCGTCGCCGGGCTCAAGCGGGCGATCCACGCGGCCTACGCCGAGCCGCCCGCGGCCGCTCGTGCGGTGGAGCGAGACGTCTTCGCGTCACTCTGGGGCGGACCCGCGCACCGCGCGGCCCTCGAAGCGTTCTTCCATCGCAACGATCGCTGACGCTCGAGTCAGGTCCGCGGCTCCTCGTGGAAGTAGGTGCGCAGCCTCTCGCCATCCCACGTGCGCGCCCGAATGAGGTAGCGGTCCGGGTTTCCGGTGATCGTGTCCACCGCGACGACCGCGTCGACGTTCAGCTCCACACGGAGCGCGGCCAGGGCACTGGCACCGAGCGGCAGCTCGGGCGCGCCCACCTTGATCATCGCCGCCTGCACCCGCGACCCGACCGTGACGCGTGCGCCGCGCCCGCGCAGGACCCCGGTCATCGCCGCACGAAATCGCAGCGGGTCCGCCTCGTCGGTGCCGACCACGCCGACTCGGACGGACGACTTCAGGGTCGTGGCGACGGCGCGCGCGAGGGCAGCGAGAAACGGCGCCGCCGCGGGCAGCGACCCATCTCTGGTCATGGCACCAGAGTGGCGGCCTTGACCGTCTCCGCCCATCCCTGGATCGAGGGATGCGGGGACGCGCGCGATCAGGCGAGCGGGATCCGGATCCCGAGGTACTCGCGCAGTCGGAAGTAAGGCTCGCTGACGCTGAACAGCACCAGCTCCTTCACCTTGTCCTTCGGCGCGAGGTCGACGGGACCGGCCGCCCCGAGTTGGGTGACCATGCGCGCGGCCGTGTCGAGGTCGTTGCAGACGAGGAGCCCGGTGCGGCACGAGGTGAGCTCGACCGCCTGGAGCCACTCCTTGATGTCGGTGCGCGCGCCCGCGTCGACGAAGCGCTTCGCCAGCGTGCGGAGCGCATCGCGTTGCGCCGGCTGGATCTTCGCCGCGAGCTGCTGCGCGATCTGCTCGGTCTGCGCGTCCGCCTGCGGTACCACGCCCGACAGCCGGAGCCCCGCCATCAACACCGCCTTCAGCTCGGTGTTGGACTTGAGCATGGTGCGGATGTAGTGCTCGGGCCGGTAGTCCGCGAGGTGGCGGGCGGCCACGAACAACAGATCGCCCGGCGTGAACCCGCTCAGCAGCGTGGCGCCGCTGAGCGACGCGAGCGGCCACACCGGCATGTGGGTGAGCCCGCCCGCCACGTCGGTGCGCAGGAACAGGCGCGGCGTCGGCAACCCGAGCACCGTCGCGCAGAACCCGAAGGTGCGCGCGAACGTCACCGTGCTCTCGGCCGGATTGACCTCGTGCTTCGGCGACAACCCTGCTTGCTTGTCACTCTGAATCCGGACCGACAGCACGGCCGGCCACAGGTGCTCGAAGATCTTGCTCGCCAAGAGATCCTGGCTCGGGTGAGCGAGGTCCTTCAGCCAGCGCTCGTCGTTGAGCCGCGCGGTCGGACGGATGGGCCCGCTCGGACGGTTGTCGGCGAAGAACTGCTGCTGCTCCGCGTCCGCCTTCTTGAGGAAGGTGAGCGTCGCGGCCAAGCACCACGCCTTGTCGTACTGACGCGCGTCGAAGTACAGCTTGTAGAGCTGCTGATAGCTCTCCACGCGATAGGCGTCCTGACGGAGCAGCCACTGGTGCTCCTCGATCGCCTTCGCGACGTTGTCGCCGCCGATCATCGTGTGGAGCTCCGCGAGGATCACGTGCTCCTGCGGGCTGTCCGGCTTGATCCGCTCGGTCACCATCGTGAACGCGGCGATCGCGTTCTCGTACTGCTTGAGGCGGTCGCGGTAGATGACGCCGAGGTTGTGCCAGAGGTTGTACTCGAGGTCCTTCTCCGCCTGATCGGAGGCGCCGCCCTTGTTCGCGAGACGGTGGAGCATCTTGCGGAACGCCCGCTCGAGCTGCTTCCAGTCCTTCTTCTGGTTGAGGATCTTGTTGATCGCCTCGAAGGCCTTCAGCTGCTTCGGATCGAGATCGAGCGCGTTGTCGAACATCGCGATCGCGCGGTCCGAGTCCTTGACCTCGTCGCGGAGGATGACCGCGATCGTGTACATGTACTTCGACTTCGCGTCCGCGCGGCCATCGAGGTCGGCGACCCGATGGATGATCGTGATCGCGTCGTCCCACTGCTTGGTCGCCTGATAGAGCATCAGGAGCTTGTGCAGGAGGCGGTGGTTGTCCGGCTCGAGCTCCGACGCCTCCGCATAGGCCTCGATCGCCTTCTGCGGGTTCTTCGCTTTCTCGTGCCAGAGGTCACCGATCTCTTGGAGCATCGCGAAGCGCTCGGAGATGTCCGCGACCTCGAGGACGAGCTTCTTGTAGTGGATGACCTGCTCGTAGTCCTTGGCCTTCTCGTGGATGCCGACCATCGCCTCGAGCGTCGGGCGATGATGCGGATCCTCCTCGAGCGCCTTGTCGAACATGTTGATCGCCTTGCGGCGGTCGCCCTGCTCGCGCTTGATCACACCGAGCTTGTAGAAGACGTCGGTCGTCTCCCCGGTCCCCAGCGAGTCGCGATGGTGGACGAGGAGCATCTGGTAGTACTTGAACGCCTTGTCCCACTCGCTCTCTTGATAGTGGGCGTCGGCCAGCTTCATCAGCGTCGGCAGGTGCTGCTGATCGAGCTGGTAGGCCTTGGTAAGCGCCTTGATCGCCGCGTCCGTGTCGTTCGCCAGCTCACCCGCCTGCCGGAGGCGCAGCGCGACGTCACCCAACATCAACGACAGGTGATGCTGCTCGTGGCTCTCGCGCTTGCCCATCCGCTTCACGAGCATGTCGAGCAACGGATACGCGTCGGCCCAGCGCTCCTGCCGGACGTACTCCTCGGCGAGCGGTAACGCAGCATCCTCATTGTCGGGGTCTTGACGGTACGCCGCCTCGAAGCACTCGATCGCGCGCGGGTGCGCATCGAGACGCTCGTCGTACAAGCGGCCGAGATCGACGAGCAGCTCGCTCGTGCGCCTCGCGTTCTGCGTGTACTGCGTCTCCTGCTCGAGCGTCTTCGCCGCGGCCAGCCAGTCGCCCTGATCGAGCTGGATGTTGCGCACCGCCTCGAGCGACGGGAGATGTCCCGGCTCCGCGTCGAGCGCCTGCCGATAGCAGTCGACCGCCGCGTCGCGGTCCGCGAGCTGCACGTCGAGGATGCGGCCCATGCGATACCGCATGTCGACGGCCTGCTTCGGGTCCGTCATGAGCCGCGCGAGGCGGTTCATGAACTCGAGCGCCTGCGCGTGGTCCTCGCGCTTCTCGAAGAGCCGCGTCAACGCGTCGAGCGCGGCAACGTTGTTCTCGTCGATGTCGAGGACCGCGAGGTAACTGTCGATGGCGCGATCCACGTCACCGATCTCGCCGGCGTAGACCTCACCGATCGCACTGAGGCATGCCACCTTGACGGCACGGTCCGGCGACGCGCTGATGTGGCGCTCGTACGCGCCGATGAGGTGCTCCCACTGCTGGAGGTTGCGGTAGAGCCGCTCGAGCCCGCGCAGGGCGGTCTCGTTGTTCGGATCGATCGCGAGCACCTGCTCGAGGCGCTGCGCCGCTTGCTCCGGCTTGAGGAACTCCTCCTCGAGCATGCTCGCGAGTCGGATCAGGATCGACACGCGCTCCTTCTCCGTCGAGACGAGCTCGAACTGGCGCTCGAGCACCTCGAAGAGCGGCTGCCAGCTCTCGCGCACCGCGTAGAGCCGCTCGAGGCCCTTGAGCGCGCGCAGCTCGCTCGGCTCCGACTCGAGGATCTGGCGGTACTCCTCGATCGCCTCCTCCTGCCGGTCGAACCGCAGCTCGAGGAGCTCGGCGACCTGGAGCCGCGCGTCGGCGACGTCCGAAGGCTCGTGATCTTGCGACGCCTTCATCGCCTCCACCTTCAGGCGGAGGACCTTCAGCAGCTCGTTCCAGTTCTCTTGCTGGTTGTGGACCCGCTCGAGGCTGAGGATCGCGCGCACGTGCTTGTTGTCGGCGTCGAGCGCCCGGCGGAAGTACATCGGCGCCTGGTCCGGCATGCCGAGGTGCGTCTCGCAGAGCTCGCCCATGTCGACGAACACCGACGCCCGCTCGTGCGGGGCTTGGACGATCTCACTCATCCGCCCGAGCATCTGCGCGAGCTCCTGCCACTGGCCGAGGTGCCGATGCAGGTTGGCTTGACTGTTCATCGCGCCGTAGTTCGTCGGATCGAGCGCGAGGATCTGCTCGTAGTAGGGACCCGCGTACTCCGGGTGATTGAGCTGCGTGCCGTACCAGTTCGCGCAGCGGAGGCAGAGAGCGATCTTGATTTCGCGGCTCTCCTCGTCGTCGGAGCCGGCGAGGCCCTGCAACGTCTCGTTCGCCATGTTGAGCGGCTTGTTCCACGGGTCGGCCTTGCCGGTGAGCCGCGCAAACGACGCCGTCACACGCTCGAGCTCGTCGCCCGTGCGCTTGTTCGTGAAGTCCGTCTCCCAGGCGATCATCAACGCGTCTTGCGCCTGACCGAGGTCCTCGAGGCGCTCCTCGTAGGTCCGCGCCACGCGGGTCAACAGATCGATGATCTCCTTCTGGTCCTCGCTGTTGTCGATGCGCGCGAGGTAGAGGTCGACCAGCGGATCCCAGCGCTCGGCCGCGGTGTGCAGCTTCTCGAGCTGGTCGAACGCGAACTTGTGCATCGGCTCGAGCTCGACGATCCGCTCATACGCGCTCGTGCCCTGGTCGGGCTGCATCGCGTGGACCTGCCAGGCCTCGGCGATCGCGAGCAGCACCGCGATCTTGTGCTCGGGCTCCTGCATCGCCGCGGCGCGCTTCTCCATCACGTGGATGGCGTCGACCCACTCACCGCTCTGTCGATGGATCCGCTCGAGCGAGTCCATCGCGGCATAGTTGTACGGGTTGACCTCGAGCGCGCGCTCGTAGGCTTGGGCCGCCTCGACCGGTTGCTCGAGCGTGAACTCGTGCAACGCGCCGAGCTGCATATACACCGTCTCGAGCGTGCGGTCGTCGAGCGTCGCCGCCCCCACCTCGATCACGCGCGACAACGTGTCGGCCAGCTCGTGCCAGCGCTGCGCGTTCCGGTGGATCTCCGCGATCCCGAACAGCGCGGTCGGGTTCGTCGGATCGAGATCGAGCACGCGATCCCAACTGTCGATCGCGTCCTGCTCCTTCGAGAGGCGCGTGTAGAAGATCCGCGCCATGTCGGCGAAGATCGAGATGCGCGTCTCGTCGTCCTCGGCGACCGTGACCTCGCGATCGAGGATCTCGACGAGCTCCGCCCACCGCTCCTGCGACGCGTAGATGTTACCGAGCGCGTTGAGCGCCTCGGGATCCTCGCCGCGGAGATCGAGCACCTCTTTCCAGAGCTCGATCGCGCGGTCCGGCTGACCGAGGTAGCTCGACGAGACGTACGCCATCTTCGCGGTCACGTCCGAGCGCGCGGTGTCGCCCATGACGACCTCCATCTCGCGCTGGAACACGGCGAACAGCGACGGCCAGTCCTGCTTCTCGGTGTAGATGTTCTGGAGCGACTTGATCGCCCCCTCGTGCTCGGGCTCGAGCTCCGCGAGCAGGCCCTTGTACACGACGACCGCCTCGTCGATCCGCGCCAGCTCGTTCTCGAGGACCTGGCCGAGTCGATAGCTCAGCTCGACCTTCTCGCGCGCATCTTGCGCCACGCCGACGCGCCGCCGCAGGGTCTCCGCCAGCGCTTCGTAGGCGCCGTGCTCCTGGTAGATCCGGTCGAGCTGCTCGAGGACGTCGGCCTCGTTCGGCTGCGCCCGCAGCACGAAGAGGTAGGAGTCCACCGCGCGCTGCACATCGCCGAGCTCGAGCTCGTACACGCGCGCCTGCGCCTTGCCGATCTGCACGATCGTCTCGGCGTCTTCGCTCGACGCCAAGACGTCCGCGTAGGTGTTCGCGAGCTGCCCCCATTGATCGAGCATCGCCGCGAGGCGCTCGACCTCCGCCGCCGAGTGCTCGTTCCGAGGCTGCTCGAGGAGCGCGCGCTGCATCCACTCCAGCGCGAGCTGATGGTCGCCGGCGCGGTCCTCCGCGATCTCCGCGATGCGATGCATCATCTGCACGCGCTCGTCGGGATCGGGCTGGTACTGGAGCTGGACCTGCTGCACGCCGATCAGGCGATCCCAGGACTCGCTCATCCGGTAGAGCGGCTCGAGGATCTCGCCGATCACGAGCGGCTGCACGCCGTCCACGAACAACATCTCCAGCGCGCCGAGCGCCTGGCTGTGCTCCGGCGCCGCCGCGAGGATCTCGCGGTACTGCTGGATCGCGTCCTCCACGCGGTTCAGGTGGTGCTGATACACCTGACCCAGGCGGAACGAGAACCCGAGCACGTCCTCGGGGCTCGGCGCGAGCTCGGTCTCCTTCTCGAGGATCCCGGCGAGATCCGCCCAGCGCTCGGTCTGCTCGTACAGCTGGTCGAGCGCCTCGATCGCCTGCGCGTGGGCCTCGTCGGCCGTGAGCACGAGCCGATAGCGCGCGATGGCGCTGTCGACGTCGCCGATCTGGATGAAGTAGAGCTGGGCGACGCGCAGCGCCATGTCGATGAGCTGATCCGGCTGCTCGTTGAGCTTCTGGATCTCGACGTCGTAGAGCTGCGTGACCTCCGGCCACTTGTTGAGCTCTTCGGCGAGTCGCTCGAGGTTCGCGAGCGTCTGCTCGTTCGCCCCGCCCGCCTTGAAGTCCTCCGGCAGAGCGCGCGCGTACGCATAGAAGGCTTGCTCGCTACGCTCGAGCTGCACCTCGCTGAGCTCCGCGACCTGATGCAGTAGGTCCACACGCTGCACGGGATCTTGCTCGTGCTGGACCTGCACCTCGAGGACATGGACGAGCCGCTCGAACTCGCCGTACTGCCGGTAGATCGGCTCGAGGACGAGCGCGGCCGCGTTCGGCTCCTTGCCCTCCTGGATCATCCGCTCGAGGGCCTCGAGCGTCGGGTTGTGGTCCGGGACGACACCGAGGATGTCGCGGTAGCCGTCGATCGCGCGCGTCGCGTCGCCGAGCTTGTGATCCCACAGATCCGCGATCCGGTACCGATACGAGATCACCTCGTTCGGATCGTCGGCGAGATCCGCCTCGCGCTCGAGGATCGCGCGGAGCTCCTCCCAGTTGCCGCTCGCCTGATACAGCGCGTCGAGGCGCTGGATCGCCGTGAGGTCGTCTGGATCGATCTCGAGGATCCGCTGGTAGGTGTCGATCGCCTTGTCGACGTCGCCGATCTCGCGCTCGTAGACCGCGCCCACCTCGAGGTAGAGCGACTTCTTCTGATCGGGATCGAAGACGATGTCCGCCTTGCGCTCGTAGAAGCGCAAGAGCTCTTCCCACTTCTCGAGCCGGAGGTGGAGCTCGATCAGCTTGTCGAGCGCGCCGACGTCCTCCGGGTCGACCTCGAGCGCCTTCTGATACACCGCGATCGCGTCGGTCGGCCGCTCGAGGAGGTCCTCGTAGATCGCGGCCGCGCGGAAGAGGTGCGACTTCTGCTCGTCGGGGATGTCGAGGATCTCCGCCTTGCGCAGGAGGATCGCGGCGAGCTCCTCGTAGCGCTCCGCCATCTGGAAGAGGCGCTCGAGCGCGTTCGCCGAGTCGATGTGGTGCGGGTCCAGCTCGAGCACCGCGCGGTAGTGCGCGATGGCCGCGTCGTAGTCGCCGATCTGCTCCTCGCGGATCGTCGCGGCCTTCACATGGAGGAGCGACGCGAGGCCCGGATCCTCGAGCCCGCCGATCCGGCCTTCGTAGACCTGCGCGAGCTGCTCGAACGCGCCCGTCATGCGCGCGATCCGCTCGAGCTGCTCCTGCGTGTTGGTGTCCGCCGGCTCGGACTCGAGCGCGCGCGCGAACGAGTGGAAGGCGTTGCCGTAGTCCTCGAGCGCGACCTCGTAGAGCTCAGCGATGCGGTGGAGCAGCTCCACCTTCAGGTCCGAGCTCTCCGCGTGCGCGGCCTGGATCTCATGGACCTGGATCAGCCGCTCGTACTCGCTCCCGTCGCGGTAGATCGGCTCGAGGATCCCGGCGATCCGCAGCTGATGCTCTTCGTGCTGAATCAGCCGCTCGAGCGCCTCGAGCGCCGGTCCCACCGTCGGATCGCGCTCGAGCACGTCGCGGTAGATCTCGATGGCCGCCTCGACCGCGCCCATCTTCGTCTCGCGCAGGACGGCGAGGCGCAGCATGAGCGACGTCTGGATCTCCGGCTCCTCCGCGATGCTGAGCTGACGGCCGATGTTGTCGGCGAGGTCCGTCCAGCGCTCCAGCCGCGCGTACAGCCGATCGAGCGCGATCAGCGCGCGCTCGCTCGTCGGGTCGAGCTCGAGGATGTCGCTGTAGACCCCGATCGCGTTCTCGGGCTCGGACAGCATCTCCTCGTAGATCATCGCGTTCTGAGCGAGCAACTCCTCTTGCTCGGCCGGATCGGAGGCGAGCTCGGCCTTGCGGCGGACCACGCCGAGAAGATCGCGCCAACGTTCCGTCCGACGATACAGCGCGTCGAGCCAGTCGAGCACCTCGTGGTCGCCCGGGTCCGCCTCGAGGATCTGCGTGTAGGCGCGCACCGCGCGATCGACGTCACCGCGTTGGGTGTCGTGGATCGTCGCCGCCTTGAGCCACAACGCGCGTGAGAGGTCGGGGTCCGACGTCGCCGCCGCTTGCTCCTCGACGAGCGTGACGAGATCGTCGAACCGATCCTGCTCCACCGCGAGCAGCTCGAGGCGCTGCAGCGTCTCCGCGCTCTCCGGCATCACGGCGAACGCGCGCGCGTACGCGTCGAACGCTCTTCGCGCGTCACCGATCTGCGTGCCCGCGACCTCGCCGACCTTGGTCAGGATCTCGAGGCGCCGCTCGCGGTCGTCGCCGGACGCGTCGGCCAACACCTCGAGCGCCTTCACGAGCGGCTCCCACTGGCCCTGCATCTCGTAGATCGGCTCGAGGATCGTCGCCGCGGTCGACGCGAGCTCCGCGCCCACCACCTGCCCGTCCTCGTCGATCTGGAGCTCGAGGAACGCCTCGAGCCGCTCGCGCGCGCCATCGTGCTCCGGCAGGAGCATCAGCACCTCGCGATAGAGATCGAGCGAGCGCCGCGCGTCGCCGAGGTGCTCGCTGAGCACGTTCGCGAGACGGAACTTGAGCGCGGCGAGCTCTTCGGTGCTCTCCGGCCCGAGATCGATACGCCGCTCGAGGGTCGCGCCGAGATCGCTCCAGCGCTGCTCGCGATGGAAGAGTCCATCGAGCGCCGCGTAGGCCTGCGTCTCGTCGTCGCCCCACTCGTCGAGGATCGCGCGGTACGCATCGATCGCGCGGTCCGCGTCGGCGAGCTCGTTCTCGTACAGGCTGGCTCGCCCGTACGCGAGCTGACGACGGTTGTCCGGATCCGACTCGAGCTCCATCCGGCGCTCGTAGACCTCCAGCAGCTCCGGGTAGCGCTCGGTCTGCCGATACAGCTGCTCGAGCGCGCCGATCGCCTCCATGCTGTCCGCGCGGACGTCGTAGACGGCGCGGTACTGCGCGATCGCTTCGGCGACCTTGTCGACCTGAGTGAGCAACCGGCCGAGCTGGAGACGCAGCTCGACTTGCAGATCCTCATCCACCGATCCGTCGATCGCCTCGCTGTACGCCGCGATCGCCTCGTCCCATCCGTTCGTCGCCTCGGCGAGGCGCGCCACGTCGGCCTGGATGACCTCCTGGGTCGGGTCGGCCTTGAATGCGTCGAGGAACGCCTTGAATGCATCCTCGGGCTTGCGGAGCTTCTCCTCGTAGAGGAGGCCCGACTCGCGCAACAGGTGCACGCGCTCGGTCGGCTCCTGCGCGTGGTAGAGCCGTATCTCGTACACTCGCACGAGCTTCTTCGCGTCGCCCGCCGCCTCGTAGATCGGGCTCAGCGCGAGCGCCGCGTCGAGGTTGTTCTCGTCGGCCGAGAGGATCTTCTCGTACGCGCGCGCCGCGCGATCCGGCTTGTCGTTCTTGTCCTGCCAGAGCCGCGCGGCCCGGAACAACAGATCCGAGCGCTCGGCCTCGGTGATGTCCTTGTTCTCCGCCTCGCGCTCGAGGGTGCGGATCAGCTCGTCCCACTTCTCGGTGGCGCCGTAGAACTCCTCGAGATCGTCCCACGCCTTGAGCGAGACGTAGCGGCGCTTGAGCTGCTCCTGCGCGCGACGATCGTCGGGGTCCAGCGTGAGCAACTGCCGAAACGCACGGACCGCGCCCTCGTCGTCGCCGATCTTGTCGGCGTAGATCATCCCGAGCTTCTGCAGCGACTGCTTGAGCTCGTTCTCGTCGTCGATCTGCTCGACGCGCTTGTCGAGGACCCGCGCGAGCGAGACCCAGTCGCGGTTCCGCTCGTAGAGCTGCGAGAGCGCCTCGACGGCCTCGTGGCTGTCGGGATCCTCGCTGACCACCGCCTCCCAGAGCTCGATGCAGACCTCGGGCTTGCGGATGCGCTGCGTCGCGAGCTGCGCGATCTCGACGAGCTCGAAGAGCTTGTCCGCGTCGTCCATCAGCTGAGCGGCGCGCTGGCGCACCTTCACCAGCGACTCCCAGTCGCGGCGCTTCTCGTACATCTCCTTGAGCCGCTCGATCGCCTCGACGTTCCCCGCGTCGAGCTCGAGCACGCTCTCGAAGCACTTGATCGCCTCGACCTGGTTCGACGCCTTGTCGAGGTGCATGCGCCCCGCCTCGGCGTACAGCTCGATCTTCTTCGCGGGATCGACGTGGATCTCCGCCTTCTCGACGATCGACTTGATCACGTCGGACCAGCGCTTCTGGCCCTCGTACTTCTCGATCGCCTCGTCGAGCGCGGCCAGCTGCGCCTCTTGGTCCGCGGTGAGCTCGTAATCCGACACGACGTCCTCCTACCTGAACGACGAACTAAACGGGATTGCGCCAACACCCGCCCGACACGTTCGGGACGTGGGTGTCCGGGGGCTTCGCGCATCGGAAGCCATGAGCCGAGGAAGAACAGAACCACGCGCCCGCGAGCGGGTGGCCGAGCCGCGAGCAAAGCCACGCCGCAGGCGGGGCGGAGCGAGCGGCGGGATGGCGGAGCCGCGAGCAAAGCCACGCCGCAGGCGGGGCGGAGCGAGCGGCGG
>JBFWYI010000010.1:69001-151585 GCA_050186575.1 Sandaracinaceae bacterium
GAGCCGCGAGCAAAGCCACGCCGCAGGCGGGGCGGAGCGAGCGGCGGGATGGCGGAGCCGCGAGCAAAGCCACGCCGCAGGCGGGGCGGAGCGAGCGGCGGAATGGACGCCACCGGCTAGGGGCCTCCGAGATCGTTCAGCCGATCGCGCGCCGCCTTCACGTAGTGCTGCGGCGCGTCGCCGCCCGCCGTGTCGACGTAGCGCTGAAGGTACCGCCGCGCCTCTTCGCGGTTGTCCTGCAGCGAGTAGGTC
This sequence comes from Sandaracinaceae bacterium, assembly GCA_050186575.1. GTDB lineage: Bacteria > Myxococcota_A > Polyangia > Polyangiales > Sandaracinaceae > JAUHXR01. Next base: position 69,254 of record JBFWYI010000010.1, read on the forward strand.
CAGCCGAGCGCGAACAGCGCCTCCCGGAGGCTCGGCATTCCCTCGAGCGCGGCGCGGAACTCGCGCACCGCCGCATCGTAGTCGCCCTGCTGCTGGAACACGGTCCCGAGCAGGTGATGGAGATGTGCTTCGTCCTCGGTACCCGGGATCACGACCTGCAAGCCACCTTGCAGGACCTGGATCGCCTGATCGAGGTAGTCGAGGTCGGCGTACAAACGTCCGAGGCTTCGATAGCCCTCGATGAAGCGGGGACCCGTCTGCACCGCCAGCGTGTACTCGCGCAACGCTTCCTGCGGATTGTCGAGCCGCTCGTGAACCTGCGCGAGCTTGTAGTGCGCCTTGAACAGGTTCTCATCGAGCTCGATGGCCCGCGTGAACGAGCGCTGAGCGGCTTCCCAGTCCTCGAGCTCCATGAGCACCGTTCCGAGCTTCTCGTGATAGCCGGCGACGTCCGGGTTCACGTCGATCGCGCGCTGCAGGTCATCGCGCGCGCGCTCGAACTTGTGCATCTCCATGTGCACGATCGCGAGGTTCCAGAACGCTTGATCGTTGGTGGGGTCGACCGTCGTCGCGCTCTCGAGCTTCTCCGCGGCCTGGACGTACTGCTTCGACGCCGCGAGCACGACGCCCTCGTTCATCCGGTTGATCGACTCCACGCGCGCGCGCGAGCAGTTCCCCCCGATGAGGAAGACGAAGGTGAAGAGGCCGACCGACAGGGCCTGGAGGCGGTTCATCGAGCTGTCTCCCCGAAGTGGTACGGGCTGCCTATCCCGCGCTCAGGATCGCGGGCTCCCCGCCGCGCCGATGGGGCGCGCGGCGAAAGCGAAAACCGGAGCGATACTACGCGGGCCCCGCGCCGCGACTCAAGCGTTTTCCGAGGGTTATCGGGGCCCGCGCCGCGTCGGGCGAACCCCGTCCGAGCACCTCGGTCCGATCGGACGGAACGACGAAGGCCGAGCTCTCGCCCGGCCTTCGCTCCAAGATCCGACGATCGGGTCGCCTACCCCTGGGAGTCGAGCACGAAGGGATAGTTGACGCCGACGACGCCGCCGCCGTCCGGCGCAGGGAACGTCCAGCGGCGGACCGCCTGAACGATGCAGCCCTCGACCCGGGCGTTGTTCAGCGTGGTGTTACCGACCGACGCCGCCTGCACCGCGCCGGTGGGCGAGATGATGAAGCTGACCATCACGCGACCCTCGAGGTCGGGGCGCTGGTTGAGCTCCTGCTCGTAGCAGAACCGGACCTCGTTGATGTGGCGTCGGATGACGCGTCGGATGACCTCGCGGGAGAGCGAGCCGCGAACGTCCGCGTTGCCGGTCCGGATCCGCGGGACGCTCGAGCTGCGACCGCGGAGACCACCCGCGCCGCGACCGTAGCCGGAGCCCGTGCCGCCGCCGCCGCCGTGACCGATCGTGCCGAGGTTGCCGAGGCCGATCGTGCCTTCGCCGGTGCCGCCGCCACCGCGACCGGTGCCGCGCAGACCGAGGCCGCCGAAGCCGAAGTTGCTACCGATCTGGTCGCCCATCAGCGCACCGATCGCGCTCATCGGATCGTTGCCGAGCGCCACGTCCGCGCCGTACGGCGAGGTGGGCGAGTTCCACGAGCCGGTCATCGCCCGAAGGACGCCGATCGCGCCGACGTTCGCCGCCTGCTCACGCGCCTGCTCGCGCGCCATCTGCGGGTCGGTGTTGTCCTGCGGACCCTCGATCCCGTAGCGGTTGTTCGTCTTCTCCGAGGACTCCTCGCCCATCGCGCCTTCTTCGTCGCGATGGCGCTTGCCGGTGCCGCCCTCGTTGTCGTCCATCTGATCTTCTTGGAGCCACTCGGGCGTCTCTTCCTCCGCCGTCTCCGGGGGCTCCATCAGGTACTGGACGAGCCGGGAGTCCGCCGACAGGAGGTCGAGCGAGAGGGACGAGGTCCGCGGGGGCAGGAAGTAGAACATCAAGAGGAACGCCACGTGGACGGCGACCGAGACCCCCGTCCAGATGTAGCGCTTCCACTCGATCTCCGCGCCGCCGCCGACGCGCTTGCCCATCGGCGTCGCGGTCGTGCGAAACACGAAGCCGCGGTAGCTCACGCTCGCGGTCGCGCCCTCGGGCAACGGATATTGCATCGCGCCGGCCATCTCGGGGCACGGCTGCAGCTTCCCTTGCGCCTTCAGATCGGACCAGCTCATCTGCTGCTCGCCGACCTTCACGAAGCCCTCGGCCCCGTCCGGAACGACCACCGCGATGCCGTTGCCCGTCGTGGTGACGACCGGCATCCGAGCCGCTCCGAGCACGCTGCTCTCGATCAGGTAGTCCGCGTCCTCACCGACGTAGAACGGGCGAGGGGGCGAGAGGTGCTCGAAGTGGAGCACGCTCATGTCGCCCCACATGATCACGACCTCGGCGGCTGACTGATGACCCTCGACCTCCGCCGGATTCACCGGGCCGGTCGAGGCCTGGATCGAGTACTCGCTCGCCGGGCCCGTGGAAACCGGGGCCGCCGCCGCCGCCGCCGGAGGCGCCGCGAACGGGTTGGCGAGCGGAGCGCCCGCCGGCCGAACGGGCGCGGCGAACGGGTTCGGTCGCGCCGCCGGAGCCTCGGGCTCGGGCGCCGCGCTCACGACCGTAGCCGGCTCCTCCTCCATCGCGTCGGGCGGGACGGACGTCATCACCGTCGACTCGGCCGCCGACATCTCGACGACGACGCGGGTGTCGCCGAGGACGACTTCATCCCCGGAGTGAAGCTGGGTCTTGTTGACCTTCTTCCCGTTGACGATCGTCCCGGCCGCGGAGCCGAGGTCGATGATGAAGATCTCGTCCGGCGAGGTGACCTCGATCACCGCGTGCATACGAGAGACGTTGTCGTCCTCGATGCGGAGGTGGCTCGAAGGGAGCTTGCCGACCTTGATGATGTCCTGGGTCAGGGTCTCGGTGCGAAGGAGCTCCTCGCCCTTGTAGACCTTGAACGTGATCGCAACTTTGCCGTCGCTCACCCTAGCCTCCGTACCGGCGCAGATGCGCCCGCCATCCAGTCGGACTGATCAGAGATTCTCGACCGACTTCAACATCTCGGGGATGAAGTGCTCACGAACCCGGATCAGCGACGCGCGTCGGCCACGCCGACGAACGTTGAGCATCTCGCCATCGGGCCGAACCAGATCGCCGGTGACGAGATCGTCTTCGAAGTCGTAGGTCGTCTCGGCGTTGCCGTCCTGCGCCTGCGCGACCGACGCATCGACCGATGCATCGACCAAGAGGCCACCGAACGCCAGACCCGCCGCGATTCCAAACGCGGCGAGCACCGAGCGAGCAGACTTCGAAAACTCCGTATTCATGGGCAGCTTCGTCATGACGGGCATCTCCTGTCGAACGCGACCGCGGCAGACTTGCGCGACCTCGCCACGAGCGTCGAGGTCGTCACACCCGTGGCGCGCGAAGCCTAACGTTGGCGGGTCATCCCGGTCAACGCCAGCTTCTCGCCCCCTGGGGGCGCCCTCCCCGTCCAGCTTGGCTGGATGGGTGGGGCAAGCTGCCGAGGCCTCTTAGCCTCCCGTCGAAACCCTCCGACAGCAGGCCCTGAGCAAGGTTCCGTAAGAAGTCTGGAGCTCTCGAGAACGTGTGAGCGTCAGCCTTCGCCTCCGCCCTCGGCGGGCGGCTGCGCCTGCTGTTGCTGCTGCATCTGCTGCTGCATCTCCTGCAGCTCGGTCTGAAGTCGGATCGACTCACCGATCTGCTGGACGCGGCCCGGGCGGCAATCGCCCACCCACTCGCTCTGCCCCGTGCGTCGCCGGCTCGACCGGCTGCTGCTCTGCGGGCGCCGGCGGCACGTGCGGGTGACCCCCTCCACAGCCGTCGCGTAGCGCGTGTTGCTGCCCGCGCGCTGCGTGAACTGCTCGTAGAACTGCTGGGCCTGCCGAAGATCGGGGACCGAGCCGCCCTTGAAGTCCTGATAGAGGAGGCCGAGGTTGAAGTACGCCTCGGGGCGCTGCCCATCGAGCTGCATCGCCTCGCGGTAGGTCGCCTCGGCCGCGTCGAGCTGGTTGAGGCCGCGCTGCGCAGCTCCGAGCCCGATGATCGCGTCGTAGTTGTTGCCCTGGAGCTCACGCGCGCGGGTGAACGCGCGCGACGCATCCTCGTAGCCTCGGAAGCTCAGCGTGAGCTCGCCGAAGTTCATGTAGGCTTCGAAAAGCGTGTTGTCGAGGTTGAACGCGCGCTCGAACTTGGCGAGCGCGGCGATGATGTTCCCCTGCCTCACGTTGATGAGGCCCCACGTGTTGTAGATCGGGGCGTAGTTCGGGTTGATGAGCTGCGCCTGGCGACACACGACCTCCGCGAGGTCGAGCATCTGCTGATTGTCCGCCGCTTGCCCCAGGTACAGCAGCGCCATCTGGTTGAACGCCGGCAGGTAGTCCGACTCGATCGCGAGCGCGCGGCGCAGGTTGTTCAGCGCCTCACGCACCTCGTTCGGATTGCCCCGCTGAATGATCGCGAGGTTGACGTACGCGGACGTGCACTGGTTGTCGTCGCGGATCGCGCGCTCGAAGTCACCGCGCGCCTGCTGCGTTCGGCCGGCTCGCATGTCCGCGAGCGCCACACCGACGCGCGCGCCGCAATAGTTCTGGTTCGTCTCGAGCGCGCGCCGGTAGTGGCCGAGCGCCGCCTCGTCGTCGCCGCAGCGGCCGGACACCACGCCCATCATGTAGATGGCCTCGGTGAAGCTGCCGCCCTGAGCGCTGTTGGCCGCGTCGAAGCGACTCGACGTCGCCTGGCAGGTCTGAGGCGTCCAGTGACCTTCCGGACCATCGTTGGCCTGGAACATCGCGATCGCCTCGGTCCACTGGTTGTGCGCCTCCTCGGAGACGGCCGCGCCACCCGCCGTGCGGATGACGTTGCCGCCCTCGCCGGTCGCGACGTTGTCGTTGCCACCGCCGCACCCGAGCTGCCCGGCCGCGAGCACGAAGGTGCCCGCGAGGCCGAGGAGCACCCGCGCCTTACTCCACGTGGTCATCACTCGCCTCCCGCTCCGGCCGGGACGTCGTTGTCGTCTGTGCCTCCGACGTCCGCGTCCTGGTTGGCGTCCAGGCTGACCGCGCCGGGGCGCGCCACCTGGGCCTGGATGTAGTTCGCTTCACCGCGGAGCTCCGCGGCCATGGGATAGCGCGCGCGATCGAGGTTGTTCAGCTCGCTCTCGCACTGCGTCGAGTACTCGTTGAACCACCGAACCCGCGTCGCCGTGGTGAGGCAGAACTCGAACTTGTCCATCGCCTGCTGCTGCAGGGGCCGAGCCGCCGCCTCGAGGGCGTCGACGTAGATGCCGTAGAGCTCCTCGTCGTTCTCGATCTCTTCGGGGATGGGCGCTTCGCGGATCTGATCCATGAAGCTGCGGTACATCTCGCCGACGCGCGCGGCGCCGGCGATCTCCCACTCCGGGATCTCGAGCTGCGCGATTCGGTTGTACGCGGTCTCCGCCGCGACGAGCGCGTCACGCTTCTGCGTCAGCCACTGCGCGAAGTCGTGCTCCGCCCAGGCCTGCACGCGCTGGAGGTTGCGACCGCCGTGGAACGCCGGGAACCGGATCGCGCGGAAGTCCGCGTAGAGGTACTCGGCGAGATAGAAGAGCGCCTCGCTCGTCGCGTCTTTCGCACGCACGAGATAGAGCGCGCGATCGTCGTCACTCACCCCGTCCATCGACGCGATGCGCTGACCGGCGTCACGCTCCCACTCGCGGAGCGCCGCCTCGAAGTAACGCCGCGCGTCGTTGCGCGCGTCGGCGCGCCACTTCGCGACGCCCATCTGCACGTTCGCGCGGATGACCTCGTGCGGATACGCCTGCCGGCCGTAGCTCCGAAGCCACGAGTTGTAGTGGTTGAACACGCGGTTCCAGTCCTGACGCCGCTCGTAGATCGCGCCGAGCGAGAACTGGACCTGGGAGGTCTCGCGCGGCATGCGTCTACGATAGTTGCGTTCGAACATCTGCGCGTCCGCGATCGCTTCGTCCTCCTGACCTAGGCCGAGGCGGAAGAAGACCGCGTTCTGCAGCGCTTCGTGGGCGATCGCGCACGTGTTCGAGGCTCGTTGCTCGTCGGTACAGCTGCTGCCGTCCTCGCCCGGGTACTCGCGGGCGAACCGCTCGTACCACTCCGCCGCTTGGTTGTAGATCGCGAGCGCGTGGTAGTTCGCGCCGACCAGGTAGATCGCGCGCCGCGCCTGCTCGCTGCTCGGGAAGTTCTGGATGAGGACCGTCCGCGTGCGGATCGCGCGACCCAGGAGGCGAGCCGCCTCGAAGTTGAGCGCCGCGTTGTAGAGCACCTCGTCCAGCCGGCCGCACTCGCGGTGCTCACGCGCGATGCCGACGTAGATGTTGGCCGCGTCGCGGAACCGCTGCTCGCGCTGCGCCGCCTCGGCTTGGAGCCGGAGGGTGTCGCACCGGAGCTGCTCGAGGACACCGCATAGATCCGGGTGGGCGTCGCGCGACGTCGCGTCGCCGCAGTACGCCTGGGAGAGCGGCTCGATGTTCTCGCGGATGTCGTTGATGCACTGACTCCGCTGCCACTGAGTACCGAGGATGTTCAGCGAGTCGAGGTACAGGTTCGCCGCGTACTCCGCCAGCTCGCTGTCCCGATGGTTCAGCGCAATGTCGCGGAAGAGGACCGCGGCTTCTTCGTAGCGGTTGGACTCGTAGAAGATACGAGCGCGCCGGTACTTGATCGTCGGCAGCTCCTCGCTGTCCTGCACGAAGCAGATGAAGCGCTGGAAGGCCTGGAGCATGCCGTTCTCGGTCGCGGTGAGCTCCCGTGGGACGTACTGGCTCGACTCGTCCTGCTGCTCTTGCTCCGCCTCGCAGCGCGTTCTCGCTCGGCCTCGTAGCCGCGAGCAGTCTCGCGCGGCGCCGCCCCCACTCTCGCGCGTCGTGCGTTCGCGCGACGAGTACTGCTGCTGATAGAGGTTGTTGTAACAGAGCACCGCGGCGTACGCGGCGTCGGACGTGAACTCGCCTTGCGGGTTCTGCTCGACGACCGAGTCGAAGGCGGGACCGCACTGCGCCCAGTCCTCCATGCGCCAGAGGAGCTCGGCGTAGAAGTACGACACGCGGTAGCGGGTCGGCCAGTCCCGGCGATCGATGTCCGGGAACTCCATCGACTCCATGTCCGGGAACTGATCGAGCGCGACGCGGTAGAGGGCCGCCGCCGCCCGCATGGTGTTCCGGTCGTTGGTGCCGGGCTGGTCGTCGGTACCGATCGCCTCCCGGTGCCACGCGGTCGCCAGCGACACGAGGATCGCGGCGGACGCCTGTTTGCACTCGTTGATCGCCTCGGCGGGGTGGCTCGCGCTCGAGAAATTCTCGTAGACGTCGACGAGCCGCCGGATCTCGGTGACCTGCTCGTCTTTGGGTCGGCTCGAGATGACGGCGTTGGTGACGCGACTCTGCCAATAACAGAGCCGCGGACCGTTCGTCCGTTCGCTCATGAGCCGGTGGTAGACCTGGATCGTGTCCGGCCAGTTACCTGTGTCGTAGTAGAGCTCGGCTAGGCTCTCGAGCATCTCGAGGGCTTGGTCCTCGTCGGTCGCGTAACGTCTGAAGAACTCCAGCGCTTGCTGAGGTCTCCCGACGCGTGAGTACGGTAAGACGAGCTCACGTCTGGATTGTCGAGATAGGTTCGCCGACTCCTGCGCGTTCGGGTTCTGCTGCGCGAACTCGATCACGCGCACGAACTGGGTTAGCGCCCCGCGGAAGTCTTCTAGGTTGTAGAGAGCCCAGGCCTGTTTGTAGAGCGCGTACCCATAGACCGGGTTTCGTTCGGGCGGGATCTCCGTGACTTTATTATAGAATTGCTGAGCAGCACGCATGTCGCCTTCACCGAAGTAATACTCGGCGAACGACAAGTAGGCGTGTGGGATGAACCGACTCTGGGGGAAGCCCTTGATGAGCCGGTGGTATACTTGTCTTGCGCGCTCGAACTGACGCATCTCCTCGAGGCCGAACGCCAGCGAGAAGAGCACCTGATCCATCTGGCGGTAGTTCGGATAGTCGCGGACGAGGCGCGCGTAGGTACGGATCGCCTCCTGGCGATAGCGCTGGAGCTCCTGGTCGGCCTGCCGCTGCGCCTGCTGGAGCTCGCGGACCTTCGCCCCGTTCTTCGCTTGGCGCGCCTCGAAGATCGGCTGGTCGAGCGAGCGCGCCCGCGTGTTGTAGTACTGCTGGAGCTCGAAGTACGTCTCCGCGAGACGCAGCAGGTAGTCGGCGCCGCGGGGGTCACCGGCGCGGGCGCGTCCGACGAGGCGCTCGAGCACCTGGACCTCGCGCTGGAGGAGCTGCAGCGCGCGAACCTCGATGCGGTCGCGGTTGCGGCGCGCGGCTGCGCTCAGCTCGATACCGGGCGCCGTCTGCCCTTCGTGGCCCTCTTCCTGGTGGCGTTTCGTCTCCCGGAAGTGCGAGGCGACGTTCGTGTCCGTCGCGCCCGGACCGCCACGGCCGCCCTGGCGGGGCGGCGGCGCGTTCGCCGGACAGCTCTCGACGTTTTGGTTGGCCGCCGGGCGGATGCACACCCCCCGCGGCGCGGGGGGGATTCCCGTGGGAGCCGTGGGAGCCCCGGACGCCGCGGATTCCGACGATCCGCCGGCGGATTGGCCGTTCTGCGCTCCTACCGCGAGCGGGATCCCTCCGGCGAGGAGGGAGGAGGCGGCCACGAGGAGGGCCAGTTTGCGACGCATGCTGCTCACCCTTCGTTTCGATTCTCTCGATCCGGGCCTTGGTCCGACGCTCGAGAGCCGGACACGCTCAAGTCAAGCTTCGTAGTCAGTGACCACACTGCGCTAGCTGGCGGCCACACTGCTGCTATCGACCGCACTGCGACGTGACCTGCTGGCGGTAGAAGCCCAGCTCATCACGCCAGTACTCGCCGTCGAACGGCCACATCTGATGCTCTTCGTCGACCTCGACGTTGAGGCCGCCCGATCGCGCGACCTGCGTCTGCTGCTCCTGCATCTCTTGCGAGAGCTGACCGCGCTGGTAGGTCGCGATCTCGAGCGTGACCTCGTCGACCTGGTTCATCAGCTCGCTCAGCTCGTCGATGAGGCGGTTGTACCGGCCGCGCGCCAGATCGCCCGTCTGGTCGATCGCGAAGGACTTCGCGACGAAGATGTCCTGGAGGATCCGGCTGCCGAGGCTCGAGTCCTTGAACTCGCTCGGCGACTGGTTGAGGCGCGCTTCCTCCGCCTCGAGCAGGCGGACGTACTCGACGTGACGGAGCAGGGTGCGATCCGAGAGGGCCGAGCTCACCACGCCGCGGATCCGCGGCGAGAGGTTCGCCTCGCCGGCGCGGACGCGCTGGAGGAAGTCGAAGAACTGCTGGTTGTCCTCGAACTGCCCGAGCGTGGATTGCAACTCCGCTTGCACGGGATCGTACCGCTCGTGGAACTGGTAGATCATCGCCTCCGCGTTATCGACCTGGCACGCGGAGAAGAAGATCACGGCCTTCAGGACGAGCGCCTCGGGGTAGTACGCGTCGTCGAAGTAGGGCGAGAAGAGCGTGTGGATGTTGCCCATCGCGCGCGAGTACTCGTCCGCGAGGAAGAACGCCCACGACTCCTCGAACAGCGCGTCGAGCCAGTACTCGCTGCCCGTGCCGATCTCGTTCCACGCGACGACCGCGTTGCTGAGGAGCGTGCCGTCGACCGAGCGCTGACCCGTCTCCGGATCCGTCCGGTTGGCCGCCGTGTAGTAGACGCGCGCGAGCGAGAGCCACGCGAGGTCGCGCATGCGCTGGGTGTCCTCGACGCCGCTGACGCCCTCGCCGATGCCGTCGACGATCGCGCGGAAGGCTTGGATCGCCGGCTGCGCGCGGCGAGTGCGGACGTGCGCGATCCCCTCGAAGAAGCGCGCGTAGACGAACGAGTCGCTGTGACGATCGACGCGCTGGAAGAGCTGGATCGCCTCTTCGAACTCGCCCTGCGAGTACTTGTAGCGACCCATCAGGTAGATGAGCTGGTTGTAGAGGCCCGCGCTCTCCGCGGTGTTGAACTGCTCGAGCTGATCGGTCCCGTAGCGACCGACCTTCTCGATGATGCCGGCCGGCTCGGGGAGCTGCGTCGCGAGCTGCGCGAGCCACTGCAGGGTCTGCCCGAAGTAGTTGTGACCGGCGCCTTGCTGCGTGATCTCGTCGAAGATCGCGAGCGCGGACTGGTAGAAGCGCAAGTGATATAGCGCCTTCCCGAGGAAGAACTGCGCCTTCTGCACGTTCGCCGGCGCGTCCTGCGTCTCGCCTTCGACGACGCGCTGGAACTGCACCGACGCCTCCATGTACCGCTCTTGCTGGTACAGGCGCAGCGCGTTCGCGAGCGCTTCGGACGGCGGGCCCTCGGCGGGAGGAGCCGGGGGCTGTCCGGTCTCTTCGACGCTGAACACCATGTCCTGCGCGGCCGCGCGCGTTGCGACCGCGGACGACCCAACGACCGCGGACAACCCGACGATCAGCGCCGCGAGCGCGGCAAAGCCCCGGTACTCGGTGCTCGACCGAACCTCGCTCGACCGCTGCAGTGGAGAAGCGACCCGCCGCTCTTGCCTCATGGGCTCGACCTCTTTCACGTTCTGCTCGGTTTCGGCCTCGATGGAGATCCGCGTTCGACCGAAAACGACAGTGCCGGAATCGTTAGTAATATCGAGGCCTTACATCCTCGTGGGCGGCCATAGTAAAGAGATGGCCCTTCGGATGTCAAGGGGGTTCGGGGACCCGTCGAAGGAGCGCCGCCCCGCGAATGGGGCACGAAACGCCGATCCGTGCAACGGTCGGGCGCGCCTCGCCACTCAGCGGGTGTTGCGCCGGTCGGTTCGGCGGATCGCGGGTCGCTCAGCGGCCCGCGCCACGGGGAGAGGACGAACGGATCCCTCACGAACCGACTGGGAACCCCCGGTCCGCGCTTCCTTGGGTCGTTCGCCCGTGCGGGGCGTCGCCCTTCCCTCCCGATCGACGGTCGGAAGACCCGCGGTCGAATTTGGATCTTGGGGCTCGCGTCGCGCTGGCTCCTTCGGGTACGGTCCTGCGCCAGCTTCTCCCACCCTCTGCCCTCAGGCATCGGAGTCGAAGAACGTCATGCACCGCTCGAGTCTCACGAAGTCGAACCCGGTCGCGCTCGGATCCGCCGCATACGCGATGCGCTCGCTGGCGATCGCCGCATGGGCCCTCGGCGCGATCGCGTGCGTCGGCTCTCCGGTCGGCGACCCGTGCGTCCCCGAGTCGATCCCGGCGGGCGGGTTCGATCCGCAGGAGGTGTATCTGGAGACGAGCTCCGTGCAGTGCCGCACGCGCGTCTGCATGGTCTACCAGCTCCAGGGCAACCCCGAGTCCATCTGCGAGGACAACGGCGGCGCGCCCGGCTGCATCATGCGGCAGACGGTGAACAACCAGGTCTTCTGCAGCTGCCGCTGCAGCGCGGAGTCCGGCCAGAGCAACGTCCCGCTGTGCGACTGCGGCGACGGCTTCCGCTGCCTCGAAGAGGGCGAGCGCGGGTTCGTCACCTCCGGCGGACTCGGTGTCCGTGGCGGCTACTGCGTCCCCTGCATCAAGCCGGACGGCGAGACGCGGGGCCTCGACCCGCTCATCTTCGAAGCCTGCCCGCAAGGCTGAGCGTCCCCGCTCGAGAGCAACCACCGCCCTCATCACGCGATGACGGGCGGTGTTTCGCACTCGGAAGGAAGAGAATCGGGCCCGCGCGGAGCTCGGACGGGCCGCCGAGACGGCGGTGGCCGAGCGGCTCATCCGCGAGGGCTACACGATCGTCGCGCGCAATCTGCGGGTCGGGCGCGCGGAGATCGATCTGGTCGCCAAGCGCGGACGGCTGGTCGCGTTCGTGGAGGTGCGCGCGCGCCGGACTCCGGGTTTCGGGTCGCCGCTCGAGACGATCGACGACGCCAAGATCGCGCGGATCCGGGCGGCCGCCGCGCGCTATCTCCACGCGTCGCGATATCGCGCCTGCGCGGTGCGCTTCGACGCGGTCGCGGTCACGTTCGAGCCGGAGCTCGAGATCGACTACCTCGCGAACGCGTTCTGAGAGGCGGTCGCTCAGCCGTCGAGGGTCGCCTGGAGGCGATCGCGCAGGGCGCTCAGCTTCTCGACGACGTCGCTCTCGCTGTCGTGTTCCTTTGCGATCTCCAGCGCCTCGTCGAGCTGGGCGAGCTCTTCGCGGCGGCGCTCGCGGAGCGCGGTGACCATCGACTTGAAGGCATCACCGACGTCCTGGAGCTCATCGCCTTTGCGCAGCCCCCCCTTGATGTTGAGCCTCCCGCTCGCGACGTCGGAGAGCAGGAGCTTCAGCTTGTACGCGGGGCCCACGATCTTGTGCGTGATCACGATCCCGGTGAGCCCGAGGATGAACGTGAGGGCGACGCTCACCACCACGACCATCGTCGCGATCGTCACGACGATCTGGTGCTTCACCTCCTCGTCGCGCTGGCGCGCCTCCTCCTCGAGGAACTGCTGGAGCTCGTCGGAGACCTCCATCGCGCCGCCGGCCTGCATGGTCAGCATCTCGGACTGACCGCGCGAGAACTCGTATGCCTTCTGGCCCGCCCAGCCGCCGACGAGCCCGGTCACCGCGACCGCGCTCACGATCGTCACGAGGACGACCGCGCCCGTGTACTTGAGCTGGAACCGGGTATCGAGGAGGAAGTTCCTCAGCCGGCGCTTGGGCGGCCCTTCCTGCTTGGGCAACGCTTGCACATCGGCCGTCATGTGGGCTCCGCTCTCATCGGTGCGATCTCCGGTGGGAAAAGGGTAGCGATCCCACGATCGCCGTGTCCACTTCGGGGCTTTTCGTGCGCGAAGCCCTCACATCAACCTCCGCTCGCCGCCGCCATGGCCTGAGGCAAGCTGCGGAGCGCACCGCGAAGCGCCCCTTCGATGGCCTGCTGGCGCGCGGTCTCGCCGCTCGCGCCCATCACGGTCGCGGCACCGCTGAGCATGCTGCGGATGTTGCGGTCGGGATACGTCTGGAGGACCACCGAGACCCGTGCGCGCAGCGCCCCACCCGGCTGCTCTTCGATCGCGACGATCGAGCTGTCGAGATAGAAGCCGACCAGATTGTCTCGCGACATCACCTGTTGCGCGGCGCGCGGCCGCTCGTCGTCGGGCGCGATGCGGACGCCGTTGATCGTCTGCGCCTCCCGCTCGATGATCGCGCGCGCGCTGCGCAGCGTGGCGTCGGTGACTCCGCGCACGCGCGAGCCGGGGGTCCCGACCGCCACGTAGAAGCGTGCCGCGCCGCCACCGGATGGCGGATTGTCGGGCAGCGTGCGCGTGCGCGGGCGGGTGCGGGCCACGCGCTCCAGCGCCGTGATCGCGTGGGTGGCCGCGTTGCGCACCACCGCCTCGCGATCGCTCGCGGCGCGGCGGAGCTGGGGCAGGACGCTCGGATCTCCGTGTCGCTCGAGCGCCGCCGCCGCCGCCGCGCGAACCGCGGGGTGCCCATCCTCGAGCGCGTCGCGCAGCGCATCGACGACCTCGGGCGCGGTCGCGACGCCGCCCAGCGAGATCGCGGCTTGCGCGCGCACGCGGAAGCCCGGCGAGGTCCGGAGCGCGCGAATCAAGTAGTCACTGCGCGCGTCGGCGTTCGCGGACCGAGGTGGGCCGAGCACGCCGAGGGCGAGCGCGAGGAGGACGCCGGTCGCGAGACGTCGGCCGAGGGAGCGCCCGATCATGCGCGCCTCGCCGTGAGGGGGGTTGTCGTGCACCACGGGAGCGCCGGATGGACGACCGGTAGGGCCTCGGCCTTCAACGCGCGCTCGCATGCGATCGGACGGGCCCATCCCCGGTGGGGTATCGACGGGATCGAGCGCGGCTGTAGCCGTCCCTGCACTCCATCGACACGTCCTCGTCCACAAGAGCCGCCCTCGTGAGCCACCGATCCGCACCCCGCGCGGATCGGGTGTCCCGAGTATCGATCGACCCCCACCCTCGGTTCAATCGGGTTCGCCGCATCGACCGCATCTCGTCGCGCGATGGTGTCGCGCGCGCACATGCCTCACAGTGCGGGCGTGTCGCCGGTCTGGGTGCGCGGGCTCGCGGGAGCCAACGTGATGCTGCTCGCGGCGATGGCGGTGACCGCACGCGCGCAAGCCCCGATCGTGCGCGTGCGCGCCGAGACCCGCATCGAGCTCTCGGCCGAGCGCGCCCCGACCGGGGCGTCGCTCCACGCGAACCTCCGCGATGACCGCGGAGATCCTCTCCCCGACCGCGTGGTCTCTCTCCGCGTCTACCGGGCCGGCGAGCGGGGCGTGCTGGAGCGCGCGGAGCTGCGAACCGGGACCGACGGTCGCGCGACGGCGCCGTTCGAGCTCGAGCGCGGCGAGTATCGGATCGAGGCCGACTACGCTGGAGAGGAGCGCTATCGCGGGGTGCGCGTGGAGCAAGCGCTCGACTTGGAGCGCGTCCACGTGCGGCTCGGGATGTCGATCGCGGGAGACGAGCGCCTCGATCGGCTGAACCTCGATCTCGAGAGTCACGTGCTGCGCGTGCACGCCGACTCGGCGCTCGGCGGCGAGGGGCTGGAGGTGACGCTCAGCAACGAGCTCAACGAGGTGCTGGCGCGCGGGGTGACCGACGCGGCGGGCGAGCTGGAGCTCGCCGTGAGCAGCGCGGCGCTCGGGCCGCCGGCGGCGGGGCGACTGATCGTGCGGACGGCCGGTGACGCGGAGCGATCGGCGGCGCAGACCGAGGTGCTCGTCGTGCGCTACCTCGCGACATCGCTGACGCTCGAAGCCGACGCGGATCGCATGGGCCACGGCGGCGCGCTGCGCATCCGAGGCCAGCTCCGGACGAGTCGAGGACCGCTCGCGCGCAAAGCGATCGGCGTCTTCGCGGGATCGCATCACGTATTGACAGCGCTCACGGACGACGACGGTCGGTTCGCGCGCGAGCTCACGCTGAGCGACCCCTCGTTCGACGACGCGAGCGCGGTCGGATCGATCGCGCTCACCGCGCGCTTCGCGAGCGACGCGCCGTGGCGTCCCGACGCCGAATCCCCTCCCCTCAGCATCGCGGTGGAGTCGGCGCCGCGCGCGGCGTGGGGATGGATCGCGCTCTCGATCGCGGTCACGCTCCTCCTCGTCTTCCTGCTCTCGCGAAGGGGCGCGACGCCGGCCGCCGAGCGGAGCGCCGCGGTGGCGCGTCCCCAGGTCGCGCGCGGGATCGTCGCCGTCGGAGCGTCGGCCGGGCGCGGGCCGACCAGCACCAAGGTGGCGGGCACCGCGCTCGACGCGGACGAGGGCGAGCCGATCGTAGGATCGCATGTTACGTTGACCATGGCGTCGGGCGGGAGCGTGCTCCGCGCGGTGACCGACGCGTCCGGACGCTTCGCGATCGACGCGGAGGGCGAGAGCGGGCGCGCGACGCTCGCGATCGACGCGCCGGGGTTCGAGCGGCGCTCCACCTCGCTCGAGCTGCCGCACCGGGGCGAGTGGAGCGACGCGCGCGTGGGGTTGAGGAGCCTGCGTCGCCTCGCGATCGAGGGCTACGCGCCGCTCGCCGAGAAGCTCGCGCCGGCCCGACGGTTCTGGGCGTTCTGGACCCCGCGCGAGCTGGCTCACCGTGCGAAGTCGGACGTGCGCGACGCGGTCGGCACGCTCACCGACGACGTCGAGCGCGCCGCATACTCCGCCGCCGTCCCGTCGGAGGACGACGTGGCGGCGATCGGCTCGCAGGCCTCGGCGTTGGCGGATCGGACGGCGCACGATCGCGAGGACCTCTCTCGTTGACGCGTCCGCGAGCCGCTCCCTATAGTGCGGCCCCTCCCCGACCTCCGGTCGGTCGCTGACTCCGCCTGCGTCGCTGTCCGCAGCCTTTGCTCGCCTAAGGAGCTCTGATGAGCACCATCCTCGGTATCGCGGCCGCCGTGGTCGTGATCGGCCTCATCGCCTGGTACTTCCTCCGGCCGAAGGACGCCGAGCTCGAGCGCCCCGAAGAGCCGGAGCGCCCGACCGCGAAGCCGGCGACCGAGGCTCGGCCGAAGCCGAAGGCGCGGCCGGCCGAGACGGAGGCGAAGCCGGCGAAGGCGAAGTCCCCGGCGCCGTCGAAGAAGGCCGAGCCGGAGCCGGCGCTGGAAGAGGTCGAGCAGGACGAGGCCGCCCCTCCGATCGACGACGCCGTGGCGTCCGGCGATCTCGCGTTCGCGGCCGACGAGCCGGCGGCGCCCTCCGCGAAGAAGGTCGATCGCGCCGAGGACGTGAAGGCGCTCAAGAAGGGCCTCGCGTCGACGCGCGGCGGCTTCATCGCGAGGCTCGCGCGACTTTTTGGTAAAAAGAAAGAGGTCGATCCGGAACTGTTGAGCGAGATGCAGGAGGTCTTGCTCACCGCGGACATCGGCGTACGCACCGCCGACTCGATCCTCGAGACGCTCAAGGGCCGGATGGAGCGCGGCGAGCTCGCGGACTCCGCGGCGATGTGGGGCGCGCTGCGCGAGGAGGCGCGGGCGATCCTCGGCGATCGCGGCGAGCTGAAGCTGGCGGGCTCGCCGGCGGTGATCCTGGTCGTCGGCGTGAACGGGGTCGGCAAGACGACCACGATCGGGAAGCTCGCGAGCCGATTCCAGGACGAGGGCAAGAAGGTGATGCTCGTCGCGGGAGACACGTTCCGCGCCGCCGCCGTGCTGCAGCTCGAGGTGTGGGGTCGTCGCGTCGGCTGCGACGTCGTGAAGGGTAAGGACCGAGCAGATCCCGCGTCCGTCGTGTTCGACGCGATCAAGCGCGCGCAGGACGAGGGTGTCGACGTGGTGATCGCGGACACCGCCGGTCGCCTCCACACCAAGGCGAACCTCATGGAGGAGCTGAAGAAGGTCACGCGCACGGCCGAAAAGGCGCTCGGGCGCGGGATCGACGAGACGCTCCTCGTGCTGGACTCGACGACCGGTCAGAACGCGATCCAGCAAGCCCAGCTCTTCAAGGAAGCGATCGAGGTCAGCGGGATCGCCCTCACGAAGCTCGACGGGACGGCGAAGGGCGGCGTGATCCTCGGGATCGTCGCCGAGCATGGGCTTCCCGTGCATTTCGTGGGGATCGGGGAGCGCGTCGAGGACCTCCGGGAGTTCGATGCGGCCACGTTCGTGGAGGCCCTCTTCGAAAAACCGGATGAGGAGACGGAGGCTGCATGAAGCCCGTTGCTCCCTTTTCAGGGGCCGTGATATAGTCGGCGCCGCTTTACGTTTGGCACCCGTTTTCTCTGCAATTCCGATAGGTTGCCGGTCGATTCGAACCGGCTCCAAGCCCCCGCTGATGACGACGAACCCACCCCTCACGCCCCCGATTCCCCGCCGCGATCCGTCGAGGTGGTCGGGACGACGCAACGACGCGGCGGCGGCGGCCACCTCCATGGGTGACCGCCTCGTCGAAGGTGACGGCTTCCATTGTGGTGCGTCTTCGGGGTATGCCGGCGGCTCGATGCCGTCCGCTCCTCGGCCGTCCCGTCTGCGGAGGCCGGCCCCGTGCGGCGGGGTCGAGGTGGATGAGTCCGAACTTCTCGAAGAGGGAGTCGCGATGAAGAGGCCTTTGTTCTGGGTCGCGAACCGACGGAGCCGCTCGCTCCTCGCAGCGACGCTGATCGCGCTCGGAGCGAGCGCCGTGTGGGCCTCCGCGCCGAGCACGGTCTCAGCGCAGGGCGACGACGCCGACATGGACTTCACCGAGGGCGGTGATGACAGCGGCGGCGGCGCTGACATGGACTTCTCCGAGGGCGGCGGCGGCGACGCCGACATGGACTTCTCGGAGGGTGGCAGCGAAGGGACCGAGGGCGGCGACGAAGGTGGCGGTGATGGCGACATCATCGGCAACCTCGCCGGCGGCGACGACACGAGCGTCGACGCGGGCGCCGACCGGCCGGAGCGCCAGACGGAGGCGCGCGAGGAGATCTTCGCCGTCCAACAGATTTACGCGCTGCGGATCAACCGCGTGGAGCTCATCCCGTCGGTGGCGTTCACGCTCAACGATCCGTTCGTCAGCCACACGGCGGTCGCGCTCGGCCTGACCTACTGGTTCACGAACGTGCTCGGCTTCGGCGTGAACTTCCTCTGGTACGAGGGCCTCGAGAGCGAGTCGGATCTCAACTTCTACACGCGGCGCTCGACGCGTCTCGCGGTGCCGGTGAGCAGCTACCAGTTCGGCGCGCACCTGAACTTCACGTACGTGCCCATCTACGGCAAGTTCTCCATGTTCAACGAGTTCATCTTCCAGTGGGACGCGTACGTCCTCGGCGGAGTCGGGCTCATGCGCACACGGCCGGTCCCCGTGGTCGACCCCGAGGTGCGCAACTTCGATTACGACTTCCGGGTCGCGTTCAACCTCGGCATCGGCATCCGCGTGTTCGTGACGCGCTGGCTCGCGGTGTTCGGCGAGATCCGAGACTACCTCTACCTCGAGCAGCTCGAGTCACTCAGCGTGGCGCTGGGCACGGAGCGGCAGAACCCGAACACGTGGGTCCAGGACTCGGTCGCGGTCACGAACAACGTGACGGCGCACCTGGGCTTCACGGTCTTCTTGCCGTTCGACTTCGAATATCACCTTCCGCGCTGAGGGAACGTCGATGAAGAAGAGCCTCCACAGTTTCCTTCTCGCCGCCCTCGGTCTCGTCCTCGGCGCGACGGCGCTCGGCACGGCCTCGCCGTCCGTCGCGCACGCGCAGGAGATCCAGATCACGGGCCCGCTCGCCGGCGCGCCGGCGGTGCGCCGCATGCGCCAGCACCGCGTCGATCGTGTGCAGCTGATCGTCCCGACGGTCGGGTACACGCTGCAAGACGAGTTTGCGCGCTCGCTGATGGTTGGCCTCGAGGCGAACGTCCACTTCACGGACTTCCTCGGGATCGGCGTCTACGGCGCGATGGCGAACTTCGCGAACGCGTTCCAGATCGACACCGACCTCACGTCGCAGGTCATCGAGAACGGGCAGACGACGGAGCGAAACCGGCTGAGCATGCCGAGCAACGCGCTGTTCGGCGATCAGGTCGCGCGCCTCATGGGCCTCGCGTCCGCCCACCTCATCTTCGCGCCGCTCCGCGGCAAGCTCGCGCTCTTCCAGGGGGCGTTCACCGACGCCGACTTCTACATCCTCGCGGGATTCACGGCGGCGTTCGTCGAGGAGCGCGACGACGTCACAGGGACAGCGGCGCAGTCGTGCGTCGACAACCCGGTCGGGACCGCCGACGAGTGCGGCGCCTCGCAGACCGCGCGCCGCGTGCGCTTCGCGCCGGCCCCGATGTTCGGCGTCGGTCTCAACCTCTACTTCAACGAGTTCATCGGGATGGCGATCCAGTGGCGCGCTTTCCCGTTCAACATGAACCCGGCCGGCACCGACGAGAGCGGCGAGGGTCGCAACCGGATGGGCGGCTCGGGCTTCCCCGATGGGCAGATCAACGACGCCGATCAGCGGTTCTACTTCCACCACATGATGAACATCGGTCTGATCATCAACCTCCCGCCCGAGGTCTCGATCAGCGAGTAGCCCTCTCGCGAGGAGGCTCTCCCCCCGCACGCCGCGGCCAGGTCGACGACCTCGCCGCGGCGTCGCGCGTTGAGGGCGAACGATCGCCGGCGACGTGCGCTCTCGCGGCGCGGGGCGATCACGATGTGACGCTGCTTCGGGCGACGACGCTCGCGAATCGGCGGGACGGCGCTCGTGACTCGGCGCCCCGATGGCGAAGCGCTCGCTACTTCGCGCGCCGCGGCTTGCCGCTCTTGTCGAGCGCGTAGCCGTCGGGGAGCTCGATCTTCGAGGCGCCTTCGCCGAGGCTCCAGCCCTTCTCGACCAAGAGGTCGAGCACGCGCACCTTCACGCGCACGCTCTCCTCCATCTCCAGCGCCTCGCGGATGGCCGTCAGCTGCGACTCACCGTTGGCCTGGCGAAGCGCGGCGATCGTCGCGTGGAAGCGCGCCATCTCGTCGACGTCGGTGAAGTGCGGTGCGACCGCCTCGGCGATCCGCGGATCGCTCAGCTCCTCGAGGCGACCGAGCAGCTGCTGCTTGCGGGTGGGGTCGCGCTGGTAGTCGGTGCTCATCGTGCCGAGGAGCGCGATCATCTCTTCGATCGCGCGATCGGCGGGGAGCATCCGCTCCAAGCACCGCAGCGCCCAGCTGAGCGAGTCCTGCGTCTTCATCGCCGCACGGAGAGGCTCGAGCGAGACGTCCTCCCCCGCCTCGACGACCCAGCGGAGGACCTCGTCCTTCTCTTCCTCGTCGGTGATCGCCTGCGCGACCGGGACGCCCCGCGGCGGATCGACGTAGTAGGTGAAGCGAGGAAAGAGCGCCGCGACGGCCGCGCTCCGCTCGTCCTCCGCGCCCGCGTTCGGCTCCGTGGTCGCGATCATCCCGAGCGCGCGGATCGACTCCCACCGATCGCCGGCGACCGCACGCTTGTCGGCCACGCGCTCGCCGTGCTTCTCGATGGCGCTCTTGCGCTTGAAGAGATCGAAGAACCCCATCGCTCGTACGTCCCGACGACTACCGAATGACCACGGGGCGCAGGTTCACTTGCGTCCCTCGGGTCTGCACTTGGAAGCGCACCATCCGGCAGCCGTGCTTGGCGATCAACGACTTCTCGTTCGCCTTGAGGCGTTGGATGAAGCGGTCCTCCGTGATGTTGGCGACGTTCTCGCCCGCCGCTTCCTTCGCGGCCACGTACTCCTTGAAGATGCGCGCGTAGTATTCCTCTTCGGGCTCGTTCGCGAGCTTCGCCGCGAGCTCCGGATCGTCGGCCTCCGCGTCGGGCGCCGCGGCCGCCGCTGCGGTCGGGGTCGCGGCCGGTCCCTCGGGCCGCGTGTTGAGCCCCTCCGCGCTCTCCCACGCCTGCGGCGGGCTCGAGACTCGCCCGTCCGCGTCTTCCTCGGGCGTGCCCGTGAACACGTTGAGCAGCTGATTGATCCGGTAGGCGAGGCCGCCGAGCTCCGCGCTCTCGATGTCGAGCCGCAGGTCGGAGCGGCCGTTGATCACCGCGAGCACACCCTCCTCCATCGCCTCGATCGGCTTGATGAAGCTGTTCGCGAGGAGGAACCCGTAGATGAACACGGCGAGGATCCCGAGGCCGGTCATGATGAGGATCGTCCGCGTGGGCGCCGCCTTGCCGCGCGCCGCGCTGCGGTTGCCGAGGACCACGTACGCCACGTGCGCGCTCGGTGCGTAGGAGACGGGCGCGATGACCCCGATGTACTCGTCGTCGCCCAGGTGCGTGAGGAAGGCCTCGGATGCCGTGCCTTCGTCGCCGAGCGCCGCGGTCGTGGCCGCCTGCTGCTCACCGAAGAGCGAGGCCCGGAGCGACTCGCGCGCGCCGGACGCCACCGACGCGCCGCCGATGGCGTCGTCCTGCACGAACACCACCTCGCGCCCGAGCATCCCGGCGAGCCGGCTCGCCATGCCGTTCGACATGTCGTAGCCGATCACCAACGCGCCACGGATCCCGCTGCTGTCGCGGATCGGTGCGATCGCGGTGAGCAGGAACTTCGTCTGGCCCTCTTCGAGGCGCCACACGTCGATCGCCGGCTCGCCGCTCGAGATGACGCCCGGGAGCGTCGTGAGCTGCGCGCCGAGCGCGGTGCCGAACATCCGGTTGCGGTCCTGGCTGCGCGCGACGACGACGCCGCGGTCGTCGGTGATCACGACGATCTCGGCCGGACCCCCGCGGTTACGATTGCGCCGACTCAACCAGTCGAGGATCTGCGTCGCGCGATCGTACGCACGGCTGCGCTGGCTCGCCTCGTCGAGCCCCGCGAACACGTCCGCCGTGTCCTCCTCGCCGGCTTGCTCCACCGCTTGCTCGGCGAGCTCGCGGCCTTCGAGGCGCCACAGCTGGTCGAACAGCTGGACATCCCCCGCGATCCGCGAGTCGACTTGCTCGAGAAAGCGCGCCTCGAGCTGCGAGTTGACCACGAAGTAGGAGACCACCCCCACCAGCAGCACGACGACGAGGTTCCCGCCGATCATCTTCGCCCGCATGCTGTCTCTCCCGCTTCGAGCCCCATCGAGCGCCCCCCATAGGACGGGCTCGGCGTCGAGGGGGATATCATCGTGGCGGAACGGCGGTCAAGCTCAACCCGCGGGAATCACGGATGATCGCGCCGGTAGAGGGCCGCGTCGCCCGGCCCTGGGACACGCGTCCCCGATCGCGGCCGCCTCAGATCGGCTGGACCGTGATGCCGCGCTGCGTGCGTCCGGACGTGCCCGACGGGGTGTGGGTGGGCGTGCTGGACGGCGTGCTCGCCGGGGTGCTCGGCGTGCCGTTGAGCGACGAGGGCGTGAACTCACCGCGACGGTTATGGGTGCGCGACCGACGTCGACCGCTCCCGTGGGTGCCAGCGGGTGGTGGGTCCGCGGGCGCCACCGCGATCTCTTCGGGCTCCGTCGGCTGCGGTGTCACCGCGACGACGTCCGCCGGAGGCTCGGCGGGGGTCGGGGCGACCGTCGTCGTCGAGGGGCCCACCTCGGCGGTGGGGGTGGCCCCCGCCAGCGGCGTGGAGGCGGGCACGACCTCCGGCGCCTCGTCGCGGGGAGGTTGAGCGAACCCGGTCCCGTCGGCCGACGCCCCGGCGTCGACGAACAGCAGCCCGGCCGCGCCTCCGCCGATCACGATCCCGATCGCGGCCGCCGCCCCGAGGATCGCAGGCAGCGCGCGACGACGCGGGACCGCGGCCGATGGCGGGGGCTCGGTCCACGGCGATCCCGCGAGCAGCGTGGGCGGCTCGGGGCGACCGTGCGGCGTGGGGAGCCCCTCGGCGAGATTCGTCGCGTCGTTCGCGACCGCGTCGAGGTCCACTTCGACGTTCTCGTCGACCGGACGGAGCAACCGGCTGACCGTCACCGAGTCTTGCGCGCTCGCGAGCGACAGCGAGTTGAACGACGAGAGCGAGAGGACCTCGCGGTCCTCCGCGATCTTCTCACTCATCACGTCGCAGACGACGGCCGAGATCTGCAGGGGGTCGACGGCGGCCGCGGCCGGGAGCGCGTCGAGCAAGCGATACCGGAACTCGCGCGCGCTGGCGGGGCGGCTGTCGCGATCGCGCCCGAGCGCCTCGAGGATCACCTTGTCGAGCGCCGGCGGGATGTTCGGAACGATCGCGCCCGGCGGGACGACCCTCGGATCGCGCACCATGTCGAGCAAGCGCAGGTCGTTGTCGGCCTTGAAGAGCCGACGCATCGTCATCATCTCCCAGAGGACGATGCCGAGCGCGTAGACGTCGCAGCGCCGATCCACGTCGCGGCCGAACGCCTGCTCGGGCGCCATGTACGCGATCTTGCCCTTGAGGCCAGCCGCTTCCGTCTGATGGAGCCGCTGGCTGGCCTTCGCGATGCCGAAGTCGATCAGCTTCACGTCGCCGCGATAACCGATCAGCACGTTCGCCGGGCTCACGTCGCGATGCACCACGCCGGCCGCCGTCCCGTCGGGGTTCACCAGCTCGTGGGCCGCGTGTAGGCCGTCCGCCACACGGATCGCGATGGCCACCGCGAGCTCGGGCGAGAAACGGAGCTTCCGATCCTTGAGCGTCCCCATCAGCTGCGAGAGCGAGCAGCCGTGGACGAACTCCATCAACAGGCAGTACGCGCCGTCGAACTCCTTGAGCGCCTCGACCCGCACGACGTTCGGATGATCGATGCGCGCGGAGAGCCGCGCCTCGTCGACGAACATCTCGACGAACGACTTGTCGCTCGCGAGGTGCGGGTGGATGACCTTGATCGCGAGCTCCTTGCTGAACCCGCCCGCGCCCTCGCGCCGCGCGAGGTACAACGCCGCCATCCCGCCCGCCCGAAGGCGCGCGATGATCTCGACGTCGTCGATCCTCTCACCTGGCTTGAACACGTCGTCCGCGAAACCTCGTAGGAAAACTCGGAGCTAAGCGTACCGTCCGTCGCGGGCGCGATCCACGGGACCCACGCGCACCCGGTACGCGCGGTGATGGGCGAACACCCCGGCGAGCCGGGTCCCGTCGAAGCCGGGGTGACGGGCGAGAGCGCGAGCCAGGTCGGGCTCGAGGGCTCCGCGGGCGAAAGGAAAGTCCGAGGGCCCGAACGTGTACGCGGAGCGCGCGGGTGAGACCGTCCGGCCGAGCCGACCCCAGGTCGCGCTGAGCAGCGTCTGGCCCGGCCGGACGAAGAGGTCCGGCCACCACGGGCAATCCACGAACGCCTGCGCCTCGATGGTTCCGTGCCGGCGCAGCTCCGCCTCCATCACGGCCGGCCGACAGGCCTCGTGATCGAAGAGCTCCCTCTCCCGCAGCCCCCCTTCGACCCTCCGCAACCCGCGGCGGATCCACGTTCCGTAGCTGTAGGGGTGGGTCACGAAGACGATCAGCCAGCGCCGGCTCCGGCGCGCGAGCTCCCCGAGATATCCACGCCAGTCGTCGGCGTAGGGGGGCGCGTTGAACGAGAGGACCAGATCGAACGCCGCCTCCTTGGGGAGGTCCTCGCGTACCGTGAGACGATCGCTGATCGCCCCCGCGGCGTAGGCGGTGCGGACCCGATCCCGCGCCGCGGCGTCCGGCTGGACACATGTGACGTGGGCTCCGAGGTGGCACAGTCCCATGAGGTGCAACCCCTCCATGCCCGCCATCCCGTCGATCGGGCCCTCGAGCGCGGTGGTGGCTCCCCTCCCCCATCGATCGAGCAGGCGGTAGATGGCCCAGCGCTCGTAGAGCGTGCCCAACCCGAAGTCACGCTCGGGCGGCTCGCGAAGCGCTTGGACTCCCCTCGACATTCGTTTCAGGCTACGATGGCTCATCGGTTGGGAGGGGACTGAGCGAACGCTCGGTGACCGCCTCGTCCGGTCGGTGTAATAAGATACCTGGTCCCGCGGCGTACCCAGCGAGAGGCATCCATGAAGGCCAGCATTTCCCCGTCCCATTGGCGTACCGGATCGTGGCTCGCCCTCAGCGCGTGTCTCGTCGGGCTCGTCGGCGCGGGGCTCAGCTCGTGCGCCGCCAACCCCGACTCGTGCAGCGAGGACGCCGAGTGCATGACGGGCTTCATGTGCGTGGCGAACACGTGCCGCGAGGCTCCGCGCGAGGAGTGCGTCGACGAGGACGGCGACGGGTTCTTCACCGGTCCGTGCCCCGCGAACCGCATGATCGATTGCAACGACGACGACGCGACGATCAACCCGGGTCAGCCGGACCTCTGCGGCGCGTCGATGATGGGCGACAACATCGACCAGAACTGCATGGACGGCGCGGACGAGACCTGCGCGTGCCCCGATGGGATGACCGAGGTCGCGTGCTCGGGCTCCGGCGCGTGCGCCGGCGCGACGCGCGACTGCGTGGGCGGCGTGTGGGGCCCGTGTTTGATGCCCGACGGCAGCCCGATGCCGTCGCCAGAGCCGGAAGACTGCGACGACGCGATCGACAACGACTGCAACGGCGTCGTCAACAACGGTTGTTTGGTCTGCGGGAGCCGCCCCGACGGAGCCGGCACCGAGATGCCCTGCCCCGACTCCGGGATGGGCGTGTTCTGCAGCAGCAACGGCACGTGCCGGTGAGGTAGGCTCGCTCAGCCTGCCCCGCTCGGTAGGCCCTCACGGAGCATGACCTCGGTTCCTCGACTCGCGCGATCGACGCGCGCCCTCGCGTGGCAACGAGCGTTGCACGCTGCAGTATGGGGCGCGGTCTGCGTTCTGCCTACCGCCCCGCTCATCGTCTCGTGCGGGGGGCCCGGCAGCGGCGTCGTCCTCATCCTGGAGACGAACCTCTGCGAGGAAGGCGATCCCGGCGCGACCGGGATGCCCGAGTGGTCGCGCATGATCGTCACCGTGGGGGAGGACCAGCGATTCTGCGCGGCGTTCGGCGCCGAGGTCGACTCGGAGCCCGGGTGCATCGAGCTCGGTCAAGGCAGCTTCCCACTTCGACTTCCGGTCGGATCCTCCTCGGGGACGATGCCGGTGCCGGTGCGCATCGAGCTGTTCCGAGCGGGCGAGACGACGCCGGTCGTCTGCGAGACGGCGGAGGTTCCCGTGGTCCAGGGTGAGCTCACCTGGTGGCAGCGGCACGTCGAGCGCCCGTGCGACAGCGGTGGCGCGTGCCAGATGGTCGAGTTCACGCAGCGCACGGACATCCGGGGTGAAGACGACTTCAGCACCTCGGACCGCGTCTCCTGCACGCCGCCCGAGCCGGTGCCGCAGCTCCCGATCGCGCGCGTGGTCGCCGGAGGCAGGCACGCATGCCTCATCGACGCGGAAGGCGACGTGTACTGCTGGGGCGACAACGCGGAAGGTCAGCTCGCGCGCACCGGGGCGTTCTCCGCTCGGCCGCGCCGAGTGACGCTCGACGCGGCGGCCACCGATCTGGCGCTCGGCGACGCGCACACGTGCGCCGTGGTGTCCTCGACGCCGATGCCGTCGGTGCGCTGCTGGGGGACGAACGGGAACAGCGAGCTCGGGAGCGGGCTGACCAGCGACAACGCGATGTCCCCGCAACAGGTGTTGAACAGCACGGGCGCAGTGGCGCTCGCCGCCGGCGACTCTCACACCTGCCTGCGCACGGCGAGCGGCGGCGCGGGGAACAACGTTCGTTGCTGGGGACTGAACCTGGCTGGACAGGCGGGGTCGACCCCGTCCGGCGCGATCGCGATGCCGGCCGCCGTCACGACGGGGAGCCCCGCGACGTGGCTGGCGGCGGGATCCGCATTCACCGGCGAGGCGCACACCTGCGCGTTGCTCGTCGACGGAACCGTGTCGTGTTGGGGGGCCGAGGATCAGAATCGTCTCGGTCATACCGGCGAGGCCCCGATGCCGGTGGCCGATCCGCTCGGCATCACGCCAGTCGAGATCGCGGTGGCCGATGGATCGACGTTCGCGGTCGGCGACGCGGGGGAGATCGTGGCGTGGGGCCTCAACCGTGATCCTGGCTCGCTCGGATTCGCGTTCACCGACGGGATGGGCGAGGCGCCGACGCGCGCGACGACCGCGCTCCGGGTGGCGGTCCCCCTCTCCGGCGACGCCCCCGCGCACACCTTCGCGGCGCGCGGCCTGATCGCGTGCTTCCTCGACGACGCGACCCAGGTACCGCACTGCTTCGGCAACGAGCAGATGGCCGCGTTCCACGCGCTCGGCTCGGACGGCGGGAGCACGATCGAGCCTCGGCCGGTCGCGCTCCCGAGCGAGGTGAGCGGCACGACGTTCCGCGACATCACGGTCGGCGGGGAGTTCGGCTGCGCCCTGCCGGCCGAGGGCATGCCGGTCTGCTGGGGCCGGAACAACGCGGGTCAGCGCGGGAGCGGCGTCACCGCGCAGCCGGTCGAAGCGACGGTCGTCGCGCGCTGCCAGTAGTCAGCGCGTCTCGAGGTACGTGCGGTACTCGCGCACGCAGCGCTCGATGTCGTCGTCGAGCTCGATCTTCCCCTCGCGCATCCAGATCCCGCGCGTGCACACGCGCTGCGCCGTCAAGAGATCGTGCGTGATGAACATCATCGTGCGGCCCTCGGCGCGGAGCGTGCCGATCCGTTGGAGGCACTTCGCCTGGAATGCCCCGTCGCCGACCGCGAGCACCTCGTCGATGAGGAGGATGTCCGCGTCGACGTGCATCGCGACCGCGAAGCCGAGCCGCGCGGTCATGCCCGTCGAGTAGTGGCGCACCGGGCTGTGCACGAAGTCGCCGAGCTCCGCGAACGCGAGGATCTGCTCGAGGCGACCGCTCAGCTCCTCGCGGCTCACCCCGAGGAGGCTCGCGTTGACGTAGGCGTTCTCCGGCGCCGTCATGTCCGGCTGGAAGCCGACCCCGAGCGCGAGCACCGGCGCGATGCGACCTCGCACCGAGACGCGGCCCACCGTGGGGTGCGAGGAGCCCGCGCAGAGCGAGAGCGTCGTGCTCTTGCCGCTCCCGTTCTGCCCGAGCACCGCGACGGTCTCCCGCTCGCGGATCGTGAACGAGACGTCGTCGAGCGCCCAGAAACGATCGGACGAATCCTCGCTCGTGCGTACACCGCGCAAGACGTCTTTGAGGAGGACCGACTTGAGCTGGCGCCGACGGTAGCTCTTGCCGACGTGATCGAACCGGATGCGCGCCGCCGCCGACTCGACGCTCGGGAGCTCCGCCTCAGACATGGTCGCTGACCACCGGCGCGAGCAGCCGATAGACGAGCGCCCCGAACGCGAGGGTGGCGAGGCTTCCCCCGATCAACGCGAGGAACAGGATCGCGTCGGGAGCGGCGCCCTCCATCACGATCACGCGCAGCGACTCGATGATCGCGGCCATCGGGTTACACAGCATCACGTTATGGAGCGTCCCCGGCACGCGGCTCAGCGGGTAGACGATCGGCGTGGCCCAGAAGAGCGCGATGAGGACCGAGTCGACGATGTAGCCGGTGTCGCGGAACACGACGTTGAGCACCGAGCTCGCGAGCGCGAGGCCCATCGCGAACGCGAGGAGGCAGACCGCGACGAGCGGGAGGAGGAGGAGCGCGAGCGACACCTTGAACGCGTCGGGATAGAACGCGATGAGCGGCAGCACGCTGAGCGCGCTGAAGCCGAGGTTGTAGAGATCGGCGAGCACCGTGCCCGACACGATCACCCACGGGGGCACCGACGTACGCTTGATGATCTCTGCGTGCGAGAGCAGCGAGTGCATGCCGCTCGTCCACGCGTGACTGAGGAAGTGCCACGGCACGAGGCCGAGCATCAGCAAGACGGGATACGCCTCGAGGTCGGTGCGGAACACGACCCCGAACACCACGCTCATCACGATGACGAGGACGGTCGGGTACGCGATCGGCCAGAGCACGCCGAGGAGCTGAGCGCGGTGCGTCGCGCGGAACTTGCTGGCGCCGAACACCATGAGGGTGTCGCGATAGCGAAAGAGCTGCTCGAACAGCCGCGCGAGCCCGCCCAGACGCAGCGGAGCCCCCGCTTCGTCTCCGAGGTAGCTACCCTTCTGCGTTCGATGCTCCCAGAGCGCGGGCCGCATGGGCGGCGTTTACCAGAATCCGGTCCCGCTGGGCAGGCGGGCCGCGTCGCGATCCTCGATGCGCTCCGCGTACCGGGCTGGGAGGGGCTCCCCTTCGCGCGTCGCTTGCGGGTGATCGCGTTGGCGACGATCGAGTCGGCGCTCCGCGGGCGGGCGAGCGTCCCCCACCGGCGATCCACCGAGGCGCTGGATCCCGTGCGCCGAGCGCTCGCGCCGCTCCGACTCGGACGCCCTTCGTCGGCGTCCGTCCCGCTCGACGAGCTCCCCCGGCCGGCGCCGCGCGGGCACGGCGCGCCGCGAGCGAGCGTGATCGTGCCGACCCGCGGGGGACCGGCGCTCGCGCAGTGCCTCGCGGCGGTGCGCGCGTACACGCGGGTCCCCGTGGAGCTCGTCGTCGTCGACGATGCGTCGGGCGCGGTGGACCTCCACGCGCTGCCCGAGGGCACGCGGCTCGTACGCCTGGACGCGCGGCGCGGCTTCGTCGGCGCGGCCAACGCGGGCGCGCGCGCGGCGCAAACCGGCTTGCTGGTGTTCCTCAACGACGACGTGATCGTCACGCCTGGTTGGCTCGAGGCGCTCGAGGCCGCCCTCGCCTCTCCGCGCGCCGCGCTCGTCGCCCCGTCCTCGAACGACACCGGCGACGCCGCCACGATCGGCGCCCGCTACCGCGGGCTCGCGGAGCTCCTGCGCTTCTCCGCCGAGCGGCGCGGCCCGCCCGTCGAGGTCGACAAGCTGAGCCTCGCGTGCGCGGCGATACGAAAAGGCACGTTCGACGGTGTCGGCGGCCTCGACGAGGGGTATGGGCTCGGGCTGTTCGAGGACGACGAGCTCTGCCGGAGCCTACGCGCGCGCGGCGGTCGCATCCTGCTGGTGGGCGACGCGTACGTTCATCATCACGGATCGTTGACGTTCGACACGCTCGGGTCGGCGGCGCGAATCGCGCGCTTCGAGATCAACCGTCACCGCTTCGAGCAACGTTGGCGGACGAGGTGGCGCGCGCCTTGAGCGGGCGCGCGGTCACTCGGGGTCGGCGGTGGCCGGACCCTGACCCTCGACGACGTGGAAGCGGTGGCCGGCCGGGAGCGTCAGCGTCTGGGTCGACAACGAGGCGTTCGGCCAACGGATCGTGACCTCCGCCTCGCACGCGGTGCCGAGGCCGAAGTGGAGCACGCGGTCGTTCTGCGCGCCGAAGTGTCCGTGGCCGCCGCCGACCTCTTGCGTCTGCGTGACCCCGCCGGCGGTGACGGTGACGCGCGCGCCGATCGCGCTCCGGTTGGTGCCGCTCGCGCCCTCGAGGTCGAGCTGGATGAAGTTCGACCCGTCCGCCGCGAGGTTCTCGAACACGCGGACCTGACTCGTCGGATAGCAGTCGTTCGGCCCGGTCGCGTCGCAGCGCGCGCGCGAGTGGCCGACGATCACGTCGAGGTCGCCGTCGCGATCGAGGTCGGCGATGACCACGCCGTGGCTCCGGTTGTGATCGATGCCCTCGCCGGGCGGGACCTCGACGAAGCGCAGCGGTGACGCCTGGCGGAACAGGAACCCGCGGTTGCCCGGGTAGTCGCTCCCGCCGATGTACACGTCCTGCCAACCGTCGTTGTCGAAGTCGAAGATCGCGCCGGTCATGTGGCCCTCGTCCCAGAGGACGCCCGCGTGCTCGACGGTGAGCCCGGTGACGTCGTCACCCGGGCGCTCGAACACCGGGTGCGCGCCGCCGCCGTTGATCAACAGCTCGCCGCCGTCGGCGCCGCTGCCCGCCCACGCGTGGCGGATCTCGCCGGTCATCATGTCGATGTCGCCGTCGTTGTCGATGTCGGCGCAGATCGTCGCCGCGGAGTTGCCGCCGAGACGCCACGGCTCGCGATCGGAGTCGTGGTTCCAGTTCGCGCTGCACGCGATGACCGGCGTCCCGGTGACGGTGTCGCATCCGTCCGCGGTCGGGTTCGCCTGGCAGTAGCACTCCGCAAATTGATTGTCCTGCCACGTCATGTCGCCGTCGTACGCGTAGCCCGACTCGACGGAGCGGTTCACGTAGTGGCCGTCCTGCATCTCCCAGAGGTGGTTCGGTGAGCGCCCGTACGACGCGCTCAAGAGCTCGGCGAAGCCGTCCCCATTGAGGTCGCACGCGTTGGCGGACCACGCGCGGGTGTGCGCGAGGCCCATGTTCAACACGTCGTCATCGGTCCAGTCGACGCTGACGGCTCCGTAGTCGGCCGAGACGTCGGCGAAGCTCCCTGCGCCGTCGCCGCCGAACAGCACGTCGCTGCGCAGGATCAAGCTGCCCGCCGGGTTCGTGACGTCGGCTTGCGTGACCCAGAGATCGAGGTCGCCGTCGTGGTCGACGTCGAAGAACGATGCGCCGGCCGGGTTGTCGATGACGCCCGCGCGGCGCACCGCGGAGTCGGCCGAGCCGAGCGTGAAGTGGCCGGTGCCGTCGTTGAGCATGAGCTCGCTCGTCTCCTCGCCGACCGCGGCGAAGTCGTAGCTGTTGAGCCCGACGTAGGCGTCGAGGTCGCCGTCGTTGTCGACGTCGCCCCACGCGAACACGCTCGACGCGCGTCCTTCGGCGGTGGTGCGCGCGGCGAGGATCCCGGACGACTCGGTCACGTCCTCGAAGTGACCGTGCCCGTCGTTGTGGAGGAGCCACGTGTTCCGGTCCGCGCTCGTGCCCGAGAAATTCTCTGCGCCGAGCCGTCCGCGACGCACCTCGAGGTCGGCCCAGCCGTCGCCGTCGATGTCGGTCACGGTCAGCCGCACGCCTTCGACGCCGAGCGCGTCGAGGCCCCAGTCCGCCGTCGCGTCGCGGAACGCGGTCATCCCGGGCGCCCACGCGGGGTTGGGCTCACAGACGGGCGGCGGGATGCACGGCAGATCGAGCACACACGTGTCATTGACGCCGCAGGCGGGCCCCTCGACGCCTCCGCAGCGGCACTCCGCCACCGTCGGATCGGCCTCGCTCACGACGCACACCGCGCCCTCGGCGCACGTCACCGATCCGCATGGGCCCTCGTCACACCCGGCGAGCGCCAAGACGGCGCACGCGATCGGCGCGAGAGGACGCGCGAGAAACAGCCTTCCCATTCGGAGTCCATACCTCAGGCGGCGCCACGTATCGAGCGCGCGACGACGATGCCGAGGAAGCCGGCGAGCGCGCACGTGAGGAACGTCCCACCCGCGTAGAGCGCGGCGCGGCCGAGCGTCCCTTGCTCGAGCATCCGGAGCGTCTCGAGGTTGAACGACGAGTACGTGGTGAACCCGCCGAGCAACCCGGTGCCGAGCACGACGCGCGCCTCCGCCCACCCCGGGCGCTCCGGCATCGCCTCCATCAGCGCGCCGAGCAAGAAGCTGCCGAGGACGTTCACCGCGAACGTGCCGTACGGGGCACCCTCGGGGAACCGCTGGGCCAGCCCGACCGCGACCCCGTACCGCAGCGCGGTCCCGACCCCGCCGCCGAGCGCGATCATCAGCACCTTCCACATCGGGCCGCGAGCGTCGCATTTCTGCCGGGTCCTGTCCCAGGAACGCTGGTAGGTTCGGCCCCCGAAGGGACGGGCCGATGAGCGCAGCGACGGATGAGGTGCGGTTCGAAGGGCGCGTGGCGATCGTCACCGGCGCGGGCGGCGGGCTCGGTCGATCGCACGCGAGGCTGCTCGCGGAGCGCGGCGCAAAGGTCGTGGTCAACGATCTCGGCGGCAGCCTCGACGGCAAGGGCACCGATCAGGCGGCGGCGCAGAAGGTCGTCGACGAGATCCGCGCCGCCGGCGGGGAGGCGGCGCCGAGCTTCGACGGCGTCGACACCCGCGAGGGCGCGCAGAAGATCGTGCAGTGCGCGATGGACTCGTTCGGGCGTCTCGACGTGGTCGTCAACAACGCGGGCATCCTCCGCGACGTCTCCTTCCACAAGATGACGGACGAGGACTGGGAAGCCGTCTTGCGCGTCCACCTGAACGGCACGTACTTCGTGAGCCACGCGGCGTGGGGCGCGATGCGCGACGCGGGCTACGGACGCATCGTCAACACGACGAGCGCGGCGGGCCTCTACGGCAACTTCGGCCAGGCGAACTACTCCGCCGCGAAGCTCGGGATCGTCGGATTCACGAAGACGCTCGCCCAAGAGGGCGCGAAGAAGAACATCCGCGCGAACGTGATCGCGCCGGTCGCGGCGAGCCGAATGACCGAGACCATCCTCGACGCGGCGACGCTGGCCCTCCTCGACCCCGCGCGCGTGTCCGCGCTCGCCGCGTTCCTCGCGAGCGAGGGGTGCCCGGTGTCGGGCGAGGTCTACGCCGTCGGCGGGACGTACGTGTCGCGCGTCGCGGTGGTCGAAGGACTCGGCGTCTCGATGGGCGCCGAGCCCTCGAGCCCCGAGCGGATCGCGGCGCAATGGGAGGCGATCAACGCGCTCGAGGGCGCGCGTCCGTTCGGAAACGCGATGGAAGCGGTGCAGTCCGCGCTCAAGGTCCGATAGATCGCATCACCAGCGATACGGGACGCGATCGCGCCTGACTTTTGTCCGCGGTTCAGTAGACTGCCGCCCTCCATGGCGGGCCCCTCGAGGCGGGCTTC
The DNA here is from genome assembly GCA_050186575.1 of Sandaracinaceae bacterium. GTDB lineage: Bacteria > Myxococcota_A > Polyangia > Polyangiales > Sandaracinaceae > JAUHXR01. Next base: position 102,712 of record JBFWYI010000010.1, read on the forward strand.
GGCCCGACGCAGCCGCCCGACCAAGGTCGGGCCCCCACGCCTCGTGGGTCGCGCGCTGCGGTTGGGCAAGCGGGACGTCCCGCTGCTCTCGGGCGCCATGCACTACTGGCGCCTCGAGCGCGAGGCGTGGCGCACCGGGCTGATGCAGCTCAAGGGACTCGGCCTTCCGATCGTCGAGACCTACGTGCCGTGGCAGGTGCACGAGCTCGCGCCTGGCGAGTTCGACTTTGGGCGGATCGATCCGCAGAAGGACGTCGCCGCGTTCGTCGACCTCGCGCACGAGCTCGAGCTGATCGTGTTCGTGAGGCCGGGGCCGCACATCAACGCGGAGATGACCTACTTCGGGCTGCCCGAGCGGATCGTCTACGATCGCGCGTGTCAGGCGCGATCCCCGCGCCAGAACCCGGTCCTCCAGGGCTTTCCGCCGCGCATGTTCCCGGTGCCGTCGTACGCGAGCGCGACGTTCCTCTCCGAGGTCGCGCGCTGGTTCGAGGCGGTCGGCGCGCAGCTCGCCTCGCGCGTCTGGCCGGCGGGTCCGATCGCGATGGTCCAGGTCGACAACGAGGCATCCTTCTATTTCCGCGACGCGATCTACGAGACCGACTACCACCCCGACGCGATCGAGGGCTGGCAGACGTTCCTCGGGACCCGCTACGGCACGCTCGCGAAGACGGCGGCGGCCCATCGCGCGACCTACGCGCGCTGGAAGGACGTCGCCCCGCCGGTGCGCTTCCGGGCCGAGAAGCCGGAGGAGCTGACGATCCACCTCGACTGGGCCGCGTACCACGAGGCGTTGATCGAGGGCGCGCTCGGCGCGATGAAGCGCTCGCTCGCGGACGCGGGGCTCGGCGAAGTCGTCACCGTCCACAACCTCCCGCTCGGCGAGCAAGGCACCCCGCTCAGCTCCCCGGCGATCGAGCGCACCCTCGACCTCGTGGGCTACGACTACTACCACGCGCGCCGCGAGCACCGCGCGATCAAGCGAAGGACGTTGACACTCGCGGGCACCCACCCGGTGCCTTACTCGCCCGAGCTCGGGATCGGGGCACCGGCGTGGTTCACCCCGCTGAGCAACGAAGATTCCCTCTTCACCGCGATGTGCGCGCTCGCCTACGGGCTGAGAGGCTTCAACCTCTACATGGCGGTCGATCGCGACCGCTGGTACGGCGCGCCGATCGACACGCGCGGCAACCCCCGCCTCGAGGCGAGCCCGTGGAAGATGCTCCTCGGCCGCCTCCAGCAGACGGGCTTCCACACGCTGAGCCGCCGCGTCGAGGTCGGGTTGATGCTCCCGCGCGAGTATGCGCGGTTGAGCCGCGCCACCAGCTTGCTCGGCTTCTTGAGCCCGACCGTGCTCGAGGCGACGACGGGCAACCCGGTGCTCGCGTGCCGCGAGGACGACTTCGGCTTCACCGGCCCGATCCAGGTGCTGTGGTGGAAGATGATCGCGCGGTTCGCCGACGCGCTCACCCAGCGCGGCATCCCCTACGTCTACGTGGACTCGGACGCCGACCCGAGCCGGCTCGAGGGCCTGCGCGCGCTCATCGCGCCCTCGTTCGAGATCGGCGATCCGGAGCGCTGGCGCAAGGTGACCGCGTTCGGTGAGCGCGGCGGCACCGTCGTCTACGGCCCCGCGATGCCGAGCCTCGACACGGCGTCGAACCGCACGTTGTTCGAGGTCCCGCCGCGCTCGCGCCGCGTGCTGATCGATCGTCCGGAGGACGCCCTCGCGGTCGTCGACGAGCTCATCAAACGCGTCGAGCTCGCGCGTCCGTTCCCCATCGAGCCCGCGCCGCTCGAGACCGCGGTGCACGAGGACGGCACGGGCCCGCGGGTCCTCTTCGTGATCAACCCCGGCAAGGCCGCGGCGACCGGCGTGATCGCGCTCGAGGGCGAGCTCGAGCTCGAGGATCTAATGAACGGCGAGCGCTTCCGCGGCGAGGACCAGCTCACGATCCCGATGCGTGGCTGGAGCTGCCGGATGCTCGGCGTGGTCCGGACGGCCGACTCGGACGAGAGCCGCGTGGGGGCCGCGTCGTGATCAGCGACTCGCTGCGCTTCGAAGGGTTCGACTCGCGCTCGTGGACGAACCTCATCTCGCTGTTCGCGCCAAACGTGCTGACGCGCATCGAGTCGGAGGAGAAGAGCGGCGAAGGCATCGAGGCGGAGCCCGACCAGAAGGACCGCACGATCGGGTCACTCGTGGTGGTGCTCGACGATCGCGATCGCGTGCTGATGGCGATGCACTCGGTGCGCGGGCGCGTGACCGGGCTCGAGTACGCCGGCGTCGACTCGCTCGAGGAGCTCGCGCATCGCTACGCGGCGCGCCGCTGCGTGGTGTTGCGCGAGGGCGTGATGGAGGAGATCTCGGAGCGCGTCGCGCATCGGATCGAGCGCGGCGACGACTACATCACGCAGCTGCTCGTGGTGGCGCGAGCGGTCCGCGAGATGAGCGAAGCGGGCTTGCTGGTGACGTGGCCGCGCGCGCTCGCCGACGTGCCGATCCCGACGGCGCCGATGGTGCGGCGCGCGCTCGACACCATCCTGCCCGACGAGCACGCGATGGCGCTGGTGGTGTGGAACGCAGGCGCGCCGTGGACGGGCGCGGTCCTGCGGCGGCGCGCGGGCGCGATCGATCTGTTGGCGGGACCCGACCTGATCGGGCGCTGGACCGGTCCGCTCGGCGGCGACTGGCGCCGCGACCATCGGGTGATCAGCGACGCGGTGGGCCGCGCCGTCGCCCCCGTGCACCTCGGCGTCTATGCCGAGCGATCCACGTTGCGCGCTCTCTTGCGCAGCACCGACCCCGGCGCGTGGGCGCAGGCCGTCGCGGTGCGCGACGTCATCGTGCACCCCACGCCGGCGTACGTGGCGGTCGCGCTCGGCGCCGACGCGTTCCGCGCGGCTGCGAAGAGCTCGGCGCGTTGGCTCGGCGGCATCGACGCGTTCGCGCAGCTCGCCCCGGTCGCGACGTACGTGCGAGGCCAGCTCGCGCACGTGGCGAGCATCAACGCCACGCTCGGCTTCGATCCGCTCAAGCTCCTCGCGGCGTCGTTGCGCCGCGCGGAGGACGCCGCGCTCGACGCGGAGGCGGCCGAGGCGCACGGCGCTCCCCGCGCGTCCGCGCCCTCGACCGCGATCGACGACGAAGAGGAGTGAGCCGCACGTTCGTCCTCGCCTTCCTCCCCGCCTTCGGGGGAGCAAGCGCGGTCGGAGATCACGGGCCCGCGACGCGCTCGAGTCAGAAGCGGTAGTCGAGGTGCGCGCCGACCGTGACGCTCGTCGCGAGCGCCCAGGAGAAGCCGCTCTCCGCGCCGACGACCTGCGTGGCGATCGCGTCGAGGCCGGCCGCGAGGTCTCCGTCCTCGAACGGGACGCCGAGCTCGAGGCCCGCGCGCGCGCTGAGCCCGAAGCCGGCGGCGGCGCCATCGCTCCGCGACTCGATCACCGCGCCGACGCCCGCGCCGATCACCGGGTGCACGATCGCCTCTTGGAAGAGCCGCAGCGTGAACGTCGCGTCGGTCGTGTAGAGGCCCGCGTCGTGCGAGCTCCCGTCCTCGTTCTCGATCGTCGCCGCGTAGGGCGCGAGACCGACGCGGACGCCGAACTCGACGTCGCCCACCGCGAGCCCGACGTGGGCGTGGCCGACCGGGACGACCGACAGCGAGGGCGCGCTCAGCACGAACATCGGCCCGATCCCTCCGCCCAACACGAGGCGAAGCTCGTCGTCGCGGCGCGCCGGCGGAGGCGGCTGGACGACCACCGGCGCCGGCGTCGGCGCGATGTACACGGTCGTCGTCGGCGGCCGACTCGGGTAGACGATGATCGCGCGCGGCGGCGGCGGATCCTCGTAGAGCTCGACGGCGCGCGCGTGCGAGCTCGGCGCGCCGAGCTGCGCGCACGCGATCGCGGCCGTGAGGCCTGCGGTGAGGGCGGCGCGGCGGATCGAGGATCGAGGGGGGTCGTTCGTCGTCATGGGTTCACCTTCGTCGGCCCACGTCGTGGTGGGCACGGAGCAGATCTCGTCATCGTCGAGGTCGAACTCGTCGTCGGGTCGGTCAGTCCGCGAGGAAGCTCCCGACCTGGGCTTCGCTCACGTCGGCCGGCGCCTCGGGCTCCACGATCACCGCGCGGTGCTCGTCGATCGCGATGGCGACCCGCTCACCGAGCGCGAGGAGCGGGCGCAGGTCGGGCCGATCGCGGCTCAGCGCGATCCAACCGGCGGAGCCGGCGCGGACGTGAAGCGTGCGGAGCGTGCGGCGGTAGGCGCGATCGACCCACATGTCCTGGATCAGCCGGAACGTATGACCGGCGACGAAGCGGGTGCGGCTCGCCTCCTGCGCGCGCTCGGCCTCGCGCATCCCGCGTACCGCGCGGGCGATCCGCCTACCGGACTCCCCGCTCGCCGCGTGCGGTGCGCTGGCCGTGCGGCCGCTCGACTCGCCGCCTCCGCCGCTCCCTCCGCCTCCATACACGGCGCCGTCCCAGCCGCCGAAGTCGCTGGCCGCCTCCGCGTGTCGTGAACCCCCGCCCCCGCCCCCGCGACCTCCGCGGTGCGCGGGCGCGGGCTCGGGCGCGGACATCACCGTGTCCGGGCGGACCATCTCGCCGTCGATCCGCTCGTCTTCGAAGTCGAACCGCGTCCCCGCCTGCGCGGGCATGGACCGATGGACGCGCGCCGAGAGCTCGGGCGGGATCGCGTCCTCCTCCACCACCAAGTAGCTCGTGTACGGCGTGACGATCCCGAACCGCTCCGCGAGCGCCACGACCTCGCGCCGCAGCTCGGGCCGCTCGCCGTTGAGGCGGATCTGATCGAGCAAGAAACCGATCTTGCGGGTCGCCCACACCCGCGGGAGGAAGTCGTTGCGCAGCTCGCGGGTGGGAAACTCCACCGGGTAGGCGAACCGTTGCGCGCGATCCTCGTGGGCGAGGCGCCCGTCGAGCGCGAGCTCCACCGGTCCATCGCCGCGATAGCGGCCGACCACCATGAGCTGCCCTCCGCGGTAGAGGTTGCCGAGATCCTGCGGATAGACGTCGAGCACCGAGAGATCGCCGAGCGAGAGCCGGAGATCGGTGAGCACCGGGTACGCGATGCGGTCGTAGAAGGCGCGCATCCGATTCTCCATCTCGGCGCCGTCTCGGAAGTAGTCCCCTACCCCACCGGTACGCTGAGCGACGCGATCGAGGAACGTCGTGTTGACGTCGTCGCCCACCCCGAACACGTACACGCGCGACTGCCCGTTCGCCTGACGGGCCCACCCGCTCACGTCTTCGGTGATCCGGTCGAGATCGATCTCGCCGACCGTCGGCATCCCGTCGGTGAGCAGCACCACCGTGCGCGGGAGGCCCGCCGCGCCTCGCGTGAACATCGCCTCGCGCAGCGCGCCGTGGATCGCGGTGCCGCCCGCCGCGACGAACCGCTCTCCGTAGTAGCGAGCGCGCGCGACGTTGTCGGGGGTCGCGGGCACCGAGGCGCCGCCGACGAACATCGGCTGCACGTCGGTGCTGAAGCGGATCACCTGGAACCGATCCTGCGGGTTGAGCCGCGAGAGCATCGCGTCGAGGGCGGCCTGCGCGCGACGGATCTTGTCGCCCTCCATGGAGCCCGAGGTGTCGACGACGAACAGCACCTCTTTGGCCGCGATCTCGCGCTCGGTGATCTCGGCGCGCGGCGCGATCAGCGCGAGGAAGTAGCCGTCCTCGCCCGGCACGCGATGGGTCAACAGGCTCAGACCGACGTCGCGATCCTGGACGCTGTAGTAGAGGTCGAAGTCGTCCTCGAGCAGCGCGTCGTTGCGCTCGAAGCCGACCGTCGCGCGGTGCTCGGTGGGGCGCGCCACCGCGATCGGGTGGGTCGGCGAGTACACCGCGCGGATCGGGGTCCGCGACGCGATGTCGACCGTCATCGTGAAGTCTTCGAGCGTCTGCGCCGCGCGCCCGTCGGTATGGAGCGGGTAACGGAAGTGGACGACGCTGTCGTGGTAGTCGAGCGTCTGGGTGAACTCGATCTCGATGCGCTGCTCGCTGTTCGCCGCGATGGGGAACACGCGCGCGCGAAAGAGTCGGCCGCCGATCTGCTCGACGAGGCCGGGGTCGCGCATGCGCGCCACGATGCTCTCGTAGATCTCGCGCGCCGGTCCCGACTCGAGGAGCTCACCGTTCTGCCGGCGGCCGTCGACCCACATCGAGAAGCCGCTCACCGTCGCGCCCTCGGGGATCGGGAACAGATACGTCGCCTCGAGCACGCGCCCGGTCTGGTTGCGGAACGTCTGCTCGACGCGGGTGACGGCCACGCGCTCGCGGACCTGCACGTTCACGCGGTGGTAGCGGATCGCGAGCGGCTCGAGCTCGGGTGCGGTCGGCACGAGCATGCCGATCGCGTGCGCGCGTGGCGCGTGGATCAAGGACAACGCGACGAAGGCGACCGCCGCGAGTGCGTAGCGTCGTTGCACGCGAACCTCCCCGGTCGACGCGAGGCGCCGGACCGTGGCGGCGTACGACGCGTGAGGTCGCCGACGGATCTACCGGCGGGACGGAACGCGCGACGGGACGGACACGGCGCCCGAGGAACGCCCCGCGAGCGAAGCGAAGCGCCGAGCCGGGAGCAAAGACCCGCGCAGCGGGTCGGAGCGAGCGGCGGGACGGACAACGCGGCGGGACGGACAACGCGGCGGGGAATCAGAGCTTGCGGTAGACGCCGACGACGATCCCGAGGATCGACGTCTCGCGCCAGTCGGTACGCGGGATGAGGATGGGCGCCATCTCCGAGTTCGCGGGCTCGAGCCGGATGTGCTGCTTCTCGGGGAAGTAGTACTTGCAGGTCGCCTCGTCGCCGACCATGCAGACCACGATCGCGCCGCGGCGCGCCTCGAGCTGCTTCTTCACGAAGACGTAGTCGCCATCGAGGATGCCCGCCTCGATCATCGAGTCGCCGCTGACGCGGAGGCCGAACACCTCGCCGCGCCCGCCGACCATCATCCGATCGACCCGCACCGTATCGATCGAGCTCTCGACCGCCTCGATCGGCTGACCCGCCGCGACGCGTCCGAGGATCGGGATCTCGATCAGGTCGAGCTCCTCCATCACGTCCGCCTCGCCCCGGTCCTCGGCTCGGTGTTGGCGCGCCTTCTCGGCGCGCGCGAGGAAGCGCGGATCCACCGGCAGCTCGGACCGACCCGGGCTGGGCATGGTGGTCGGACGCAGTGTGCGGGACTTCATGTCCTCCCGCGTCAGGTATCCCTTTCGCTCCAGCGCGCGGAGGTGATCGTTCACCCCGTTCGTGCTGCGGATCCCGAGGTGGTTGCCGATCTCGCGAAGCGTCGGCGGGTACCCCCGGTCCTCGATCGACTCGACGATGAAGTCGAGGACTGCCCGCTGCCGGTCGGTGAGCTTCGGGCTCTTCGTCTCGTTCAGGTCGCGCATGGAGTCCCCTCGGTTCAGGACGTTTCGCTCGTACCGAGGCCGTATCGCGGGTGAGCGCTACGCGCGTGCACCCTGAACACCTGACCCGGTGCGACAGATGAGTACTCGACGGATGCGCAGCGGTCAAGTTTCGTGTGAGCGTGGCAAGCTCGGTCGCCGCGAGCAGGCAGGCTGCGCGCGGGCGAGCGAGGGAGATACGTGATGCGCATGACCCTACCCGCCTCGATGATGGCGCTGGCGCTCGTCGCCTGCGGGAGCCCCGAGGGCGACGACACGACGGGCGACGACACGACGATCCAGCTGGACGAGACGGGCGGAGGCGAGACGTCGACGCCGCCCGACCCCGAGACGGACCTCGTGGTGGGAGAGGATGCGTGCGAGACGGACGCGGACTGCGTCCCCGCGGCCTGCTGCCACGCGGCGGCCTGCGTGGCGGTGACGGACGCCCCCGCGTGCGAAGACGTGATGTGCACGGCGCATTGCGCGGCCCAGACGCTGGACTGCGGTGGAGCCTGCCTGTGCCACGAGGGTCGGTGCGCGGCGAGGCTCAACGATCTCGGACCGCCCGAGGTGGTGCAGTAGAGGACCGAGCACCGTAGGCGGTGACGACGAAGACTACTTGTCTTTCATCTTCAGGAGCACCGACGTCAGCACGAACGCGGAGAACATGATGACGCAGCAGCCGATCGTCGCGAAGACGAGCGGGAACGTCGTCACGAACCCGTCGAGGTCGCTGAAGAAGTTCGGCAGGTTCTCGAGGTAGCGCTCGACCTGACAGTCCGCGAGCTCGTCGCGCGCCTTGAGGTCTACGATGGTGAGCGCCTCGAGGCCGAACCGCGTGGCGGTGAACCAGCTCAGGATCGCGGTCAGGCCCTGGAGGCGGCTGATCGATCCGGCGAACAAGAGCTGCGGGATGACGAGGAAGTTGATGCCCCAGAGCGCGCTCACCGGGTTCGACACCGCCGCGCTCAGCGCCATCCCCATCGCGGCCGCCGTGCTCGTGACGAGGAAGCCGACGAACATGTACTTGACGAGGCCGACGATGGTGCCGAAGCCGTCGGCCGCGTCGAGGTCGCACATGAAGTAGGCGATGGGGACGTGGAGGATCACCACCACCGCGCCGAGCATGAACAGCACCCAGAGGCGCGCGGTGACGTACGGCAGGATGTTCAACCCGGCTAGGCGCTCGCGCTCGTAGACCGTCCGCTCGCTCACGAGCACGTTCGAGCTCGCGATGATCATCGGGAGGAACAGCGCCATCAGCATCGCGAGCAGCGCGGTGCGCGGATCCTTCACCCGCTCGTCGGAGTGCGGCGTCTCCTCGTCGGGGAGCCGCACGCTGATCGCCATGCGCCGCTCCGGATCACACGAGATCCGATCGTCGACCCCGGCGCACTGATCGACCGCCTCCTCGCGGGTCGAACAACCGAACTGCGGCACCTGGAACGCCGTCGCGCCCCCCGTGGTGAGCCCGATCAGGATGCCGAGGAGCGGCGCCTGGATGATCAGGAGCACGAGCGCGGTCCGGTTGCGCAGGGTGAGCTTGAGGCTCCGGCCGAGCAGCATCGGGAACTGGCGCAGCGACGATCGCGCGCGCGGTTTGGGCGGCGCCCCTCCGCTCTGCGCCTGCGCGTTGGCCGCCCGCTCGACGACGAACCGGCGATACGTCTCGGTTTGGTGGAACTTCTCGCGCCACTGATCGGCGGGGAGCTGCTCGAGGTGGTCGAACATCTCGCGCGGCTTGCCAGGGGTGGCGCCGAAGAACTCGTAGCTGTCGGGCGACGGCGGGCCGAAGAAGAGCAGCTTGCCGCCGCGGCCGAGGATGCAGACGGAGTCGAACTTCTCGTACTCCTGATAGTCCGGCTGATGGATCGTGACGACGATCGTGCGCCCGTTGTCGGCGAGGCGGCGGAGCGTCGAGATGACGTCCGCCGCGTCGGTCCACGAGAGACCGGAGGTCGGCTCGTCGAGGATGAGGAGCGACGGGTCGGTGACGAGCTCGACGGCCAGGTTCACGCGGCGGCGCTGACCGCCGGAGAGCACCTTGGCTTCCGCGCTCCCGATCCGGAGATCGCGCTGCTCATAGAGGCCGACCTCCTTGAGCGTCGCGTCGATCGACTCCTCGATGTGCTTGCTCGACGTCCCCGCCGGTAGCCGCAGCTTGCACGCGTAGCGGAGCGCCTCGCGCACGGTGAGCTCGGGGTGGACGATGTCGTCCTGCGGGACGTAGCCGACGTTCGTGCGGAACGACTCGTACTGCTGAAAGAGCGGCTTGCCGTTCAGCAGCACGCCGCCGCCGGTGGGACGGACGATCCCGAGCACGGTCATCAAGAGCGTGCTCTTGCCGGCGCCCGAGGGGCCGAGCATGCCGATCAGCTCCCCGGGGAAGATCGACATGTTGACGTTCTCGAGCAGGTTGCGCGGCTTGCCGGTGCTGCGGTCCTTGACCTGCAACCCGATCTGGATGAGGTCGAGGCGGACCTTCGCGCGCTGCGCGCCTTCGATGCCGCGGGCGCCGAGGAGCAGCGTGATCGCGCCGACCGTGACGCGGTCGCCGGGGCCCGCCACCATGCTCGGTGAGATGCGAACCCCGTTGACATAGGTGCCGTTGGTCGACCCCATGTCTTGCACGAGGAAGCGGCCGTCCTGCTGCTTGCTGATCTGCGCGTGACGGCCCGACACGCTCGGGTGCGGGAGCACGAGGTCGTTGCCCGGCGCGCGGCCGATCGTGATGACCGGCTTGTCGAGGTTGAGGCCCTGGACGGCGGCCTCGGCCATCGCCATCACGCTGCCTTCGCCGCGGCCCGACTCCATCATCCGCGCGAGGAGCGGGAGCGGGAGCGGGAAGCCGCCGAGCATCAGCGTGCTCGTCGCCTGCGCGTTCGCTTGCTGGATGCGGAACGACGCGTTGTCGATCGCGGTGCCGTTCGGAGAGCCGAGGTCCTGGACGACGTAGCCGCTCGGCGTCTCGGTCAGGGTGCAGTGCCGCGGCGCGACCTGCGGGTCGTGGATCTGCACCTCGCACGAGGCGTCCGCGCCGATGCTGAACGGCTGCCCCTTCGCGGGCGGGCGGTTCACCCGGATGATCATCTGCGCGATGCGCGGGTCGCTCATGCGGAGCGGCGCGGAGCCGAGGTAGATGTCGTCGGCGAGGCCGACCACCTTCTGCTGGATGCGCTCGCCGCGGACGTACGTGCCGTTCGTCGACCCGAGATCCTGGACGACCAAGCCGCCCTGCGGGTTCCGGCTGATGCGCGCGTGGCGCGCGGAGACGACCGGGTTCTCGAGGACGATCGTGTTCGAGGGATCGCGACCGATCGTGATCTCGGTCGGCACCGCGCCGGCCTGACCCGGCATCGACGCGCCCGGCGGCGCGAGGCCCGCTGCGCTGAGCGCGGCCATCGCGTCGGCCGAGCTCAGCGCCATCGTCGCCTTCGGCACGCCGCCACCGGTGGGAGGCGGGGTCACGCCGGGAGTCGAGTACTGCGGCTGCTGCGGCGGCTGAGGCTGCTGCGTCTGCTGCGGCGGTTGCTGCGGCTGCGCGTAGCCGGGCTGGCTGCCGGGCGGCGGCTGCGGATAGCCCGGCTGGCTACCCGGCTGCGGCGGATAGCCCGGCTGGCTCCCCGGCTGCTGCGGATAGCCCGGCTGAGAGGCGGGGTATCCCGGCTGACCCGGAGCAGGGAAGCCGGGTTGCGACGCCACGAACGGCGTGCCGCACGCGTAGCACACGGGCGCGGTCGGCTGGTTGGGGGCTTGGCAGCGCGGGCATACCTTGGCGTTCACGGCAGCCGAGGATACCCAAATGCGTCCCCGGACAGAACAAGTGTCGCGCGGCGTCGACGCCGAATCGCGCGCGGCGCTTCGCGGTCGCCTGGGGTGCCCCGGCTCGTGTAGCCTGGGGCACGATGAGCCACGGCAAGAAGGGCGGTCGCTCCCGGCGCGGAGAGCGCGAGCACCGCGACACCGTCCGTGGCTTCGGCCCGCCCAAGCCCTCGCCGCCCGATCTGGAGCCGGAGGTCGCAGTGTTCGAAGACGATCCGTCGGTCCCTCTCGCCAACGGCGAGGCGCGGGCCGCACCGCCCGTCGCGGCCCCCGAAGGCATCGCGATCGCGCTGGGCGCCGACGACAAGCCGATGCGGCGCGGCCAACCCGCGGTCGACATCGATCTGATCCACGAGCGACGGACCGCGCCGCTGCCCGATCACGCGTGGACGTTCGTCGAGATCTGGACCCGCAACACCATTTACGCGCTCGACTCGCGCCTCATGTGCATCGCGGTGATCGATCAGAGCAGCCGCCGCCCGCACCCGGAACATGCCTTGCTCGGCGCGCGCCTCGTCGGCGGCCAGCGCCGCGACGGCGAGTCGATGGAGCTGAGCCACCCCTTCCCTCGCCCCGGCTCGGAGGCGGTGTTCGAGCAGAGCAAGGGCCGTCAGGTCCGGTTCAGCCAGACGTCGAGCGTGACGCGGGTGGTGCTGCGGCTGCGCGTCTTGACGGTCGCGAGCGACAACCTCCTCCCCACCTGGGAGGAGATCACGTCGAAGACCGACTCGCCGGTCGGCGCGACGTTCGAACCCGAAGAGTGAGCTCGGCGAGGGACGAGGCGCTCGCCGCGATCGCGGAGGACCCGCGCCTCGGCGTGTTGTACGAGCGCTCGCGCGCCCTCTGCGATCCGACCGATCCGGGTCACGACGTGGAGCACCACCTCCGGGTGGCGGGCTGGACGCTGCGCTGCGCGTCGAATGACGTCGACCGCGTGGAGGCCGTCGCCGCCGCGCTGCTCCACGACGTGGTGAACGTGCCGAAGGACGACCCCGCGCGGGCGAGCGCGAGCGCGCAGAGCGCGGCGACCGCGCGGGTCGAGCTCATCGCGGTCGGATTCGGAGCGCACGCGATCGAACGGATGGCGCGCGCGATCGAGGATCACTCGTACTCGCGCGGTCAGGCGCCGCGGAGCGCGCTGGGCGACGCGCTGCAAGACGCGGATCGACTGGAAGCGCTCGGCGCGATCGGGCTGATGCGCACGTTCAGCACCGGCGCGAAGATGGGCGCCAAGTATTTTTGCGCGAGCGATCCGTTCGCGGAGGCGCGCGAGCTCGACGATCGCAGGTACACGCTCGACCACTTCGAGCGGAAGCTGTTGCGGCTCGCGGAGACGATGCGGACGCCGCGCGGACGCGAAGAAGCGGAGCGGCGGACGGCGCTGATGCGCGCGTTCGTGGACGCGGTGGCCCTCGAGCTCTGAGAACCGCCGAGGAACAGAGGACGCATCGATCGGTCCTCGCTCCGCCCGCCCGCGTCGCGCCCTCGGAGCCTCGGGGGCCGCGCATCGAGCGCACCTCGCTGCACATGGACCCCACCGCGCCGCGCCGGTGCTGCGACCGCCCTCCGCGATCGCGCTCCGCGAGGGGACCCATCGCCCCCGACCCGGTGACCCATTCCGCTCGACGCGCGCGAGGATGCCGGTCGACCCGGGGACCGATGTCTCCGGACCCGGGGACCGATGTCTCCGGACCCGGGGACCGATCTCTCCGGACGAGGGGACCGATCTCTCCGGACGGGGGGACCGATGTGCGGGGACGCGGGGACCCATTCCGACGGATGGGGGGACCCATCTCGCGGGACCCCGGGACCGGTGATGTCAGACCCCGGGAATTGCTTTTTCTTACCGGGGACTGCGTCCGGCGAGCGAAATTCGGCGTCGAAGGAGCGATCAGGAACCCAGACGGCTCCGCGAAGCTCAGCTCAACGCCTGCTCGAGGTCGCGCCAGAGGTCGTCCGCGTCCTCGATCCCGACGCTGAGCCGCAGCATCCCCTCCCCGATCGACGCCGCCGCGCGCTCCTCGCGCGTCAAGGACGCGTGCGTGGTGCTGGCGGGGTGGGTCAACAGGCTGCGGACGTCGCCGAGGCTCACCGCGCGCGCGATCGTCTGCACGCGGTCATAGCAGCGGGCGCCGGCGTCGCGGCCGCCCTCGAGCTCGAACGCGATGAGGGCGCCGAAGCCGCGGGTCATCTGCCGTGTGGCGAGCGCGTGGTCGGGGCTCGAGGCGAGGCCCGGGTAGTGGACGCGCGCGACGTTCTCGTGCGCCTCGAGCCGGGTCGCCAACGTCATCGCGCTCGCGCTCGCGCGCTCCATCCGCAAGCCGAGCGTGCGCATGCCGCGCGCGATGAGCATCGCGTTCATGGGAGAGAGCGCGGCGCCGCACGAGCGGACGCCGAACGCGCGGACCTTCGCGATGCGCTCCTTCGACCCGACGACCGCGCCGCCCACCGCGTCGCCGTGGCCGCCGAGCGACTTCGTGGCGGAGTGGACGACGAGGTCCGCGCCGTGCGCGAGCGGGCGCTGGTGGTACGGGGTCGCGAACGTGGAGTCGACGACGAGCGGGCATCCTCGCTCGAGCCGCGCCACCGCCTCGATGTCGACGAGCGAGAGCGTGGGGTTGGCCGGCGTCTCGATGTAGACGAGCGAGGTGCGCTTCGTGATCGCCCGCTCGAACGCGGCGAGGTCGGCGCCGTCCACCAGCGTGAGGCGCACGCCGAATTGCGCGAGGGGGCCGCGCAAGAGGCGGAGGGTCTCCGCGTAGAGCCCGCCCGAGGCGACGACCTCGCCGCCCGCCTCGAGGTTCGCAAAGGTCGCTGCGTGGACGGCGGCCATGCCGCTCGCGAACATCGCGCAGTCCTCGGCGCCCTCGAGCGCGGCGAGCTTGCGCTCGCAGGCGACCACCGTGGGGTTGCGCCAGCGGCTGTAGACGAAGCCGTCGGCGCCCGGCGCGAAGCGCGCCGCCGCGTCCTCGGCGTCGTCGAACGCGAACGCGTTGGACAACACCACCGGCAGCTCCAGCGCGCCGCTCGCCGCGTCGGGATCGTCGCCCGCGTGCACCGCCACCGTGTCGAACCCGCTCGTCGTCGTCATCGGGACCCCCGTCGCGCCGAGACGATACTCCGCGCAGGGACCGCCGCCGCCGACCGATCGCGGGTTCGTCGCTGGACCGCCGCGGTCGCGGTCAGAGGCGCGGCCGGGGAGGCGCGTTCGCGGAGTAGCCCGCCGCGTCGATCAGCGCCTGCTCCGACGCCGACGACATGGAGCACGGCACCTCGACGAGGAGGTTGGTGTGCGCGCCGCGCGAGATGCTCTGGGGCAGCCCGTGCTCCGAGAAGTACTGGCTCGCGCCGACGTCGAACGGCTCACCCTCGAAGTGGCGCCCCACGAGCAGCGGGCGGGGCGCCGAGCCGTAGTAGACCTCGGTCACGTCCAGGTTCACGAAGCACTGGTCGGTCATCGGCGCGACGCGATCGTACGATCCATCGTCGACCGTCAGGTGGTGCTCGCGGGCCGGCGCTCCGACCGGCGCGAGCCGGAGGTCGTGCTCGCCCTGGGTGAGCGTAAACGCGTGAGCCTCGCGAGGGGCCACCGCGTTCACGTGGACCCCGTCGAGGTCGATGTTCACCGCACCCGCGACCGGACCGATCACGTGGACCCGACCGTCGCCCATCCCGCGTCCGAAGTACGCCGCGCCCGCGGCGAGGAGCAGCGCGATCGCCAGCGCGCCTACACCGAGCATCCGTCCCGAGACCTCCACGCTACCTCACTCCCCCGCGCTCGTGCGCAAAGTTGCCCGTGTCGTCGTCGGCCGCCGCGTAGCGGTACTCGACCGTTCCGACGCAGCCGTCGATCGGCACCGCGCCGAACGAGCGCGAGTCGTACTCCGGCGTCGTACGGTTGTCCCCGAGCAAGTACACGTGATTCGGCGGGACGTGGACCCGCTCGATCGCGAGGCCGTCGGGGACGTCCAAGACGCGGATCGTGTCGCTCACCGCGTCGAGCGCGCCGTAGGGCCGATCGACGGTCGCGAGCCGAGCCGGACGGTCGTGGTAGGTCAGCTCGCGGAGGACCGTGGTCGGGTACGAGCGTTGCACGCGCGACGTCTCGTTCTGCACCTGCAGGCCGCGACCATCCGTCCACACGCTGTGCCGTCCCGCCGCGAGCACCCGCGCGAGCACGTACTCCTCGCCGTTCGGGTGCACGCAAAGCGCGATGTCACCGGTCATCGGAGCGCGGCCGTGCACGAGCACGCGATCCCCCGAGAGCAGCGTCGGCGCCATCCCGTCGTGCGCGAGCTGGACGCGATACCAGTCGAAGAGGCTGAACGAGCGGCCGTACCGAGGAGCCGTGATCGGCTTGGGAAACCCGGCCCATCCGCCGCCCGCGAAG
Source organism: Sandaracinaceae bacterium (assembly GCA_050186575.1). Classification (GTDB taxonomy): domain Bacteria; phylum Myxococcota_A; class Polyangia; order Polyangiales; family Sandaracinaceae; genus JAUHXR01. The sequence continues at coordinate 118,346 of JBFWYI010000010.1, forward strand.
ACGAACAAGGCGACGGCTGCCCCGCTGGCTCTCGCCAGGCGATAGTCACTGAAGACGCTCATCTCACCTCCCGGACCAGCGCGTCGAGCCTCGCACGCGAGCGCGGGTGGGTGGGCAACAAACGTGACGCTCTCGACGTCGCGCGGCGTCGCGCGTTCGGCGCGGGCACCGGCCTCGGCGCGCCGGCCGGTATCGCGCACGCCGCCCGCCAACCGACGCTGCGCTCGGCCGCCGACCGCCGACCGTCGACCCTCGCCGGGCGCGGCGCCCCGGATTCCGTGGGCCTCGGCGCGCCGGCTGGTATCGTGCACGCCGTGGGCGCCAACCTGCGCTTCGGCCCGTACGAGCTCGTCCGCCGCCTCGGCTCGGGAGGGATGGCCGAGACGTACCTCGCGGTGCGGCACGGCCCGGGCGGGTTCGTCCAGCACGTGTGCGTCAAGCGCATCCTCCCGGTGCACGAGGCCGACCCGCAGTTCGTGAAGCAGTTCTTGACCGAGGCGCGGCTCGCGGCGCAGCTGCGGCACGCGTCGATCGCGCAGGTCGTCGACTTCGGCGAGGTCGACGGCTCGCACTACCTCGCGCTCGAGCTCATCGACGGGATGGATCTGCGCGCGCTCCTCAACAAGCTGCGCGCGCGCGGCGAGCGCATGCCCGTCCCCGTGCTCGTCCACGTGGTGCTCGAGATCGCGCGCGCCCTCGACTTCGCGCACACGCGCGGCGCCACGCGCCCGCCCGTGATCCACCGCGACATCTCGCCGTCGAACGTGCTGGTGAGCCGCGCGGGCGAGGTCTACCTCATCGACTTCGGCATCGCGCGCAGCCTCGACGCGGGCGCCTCGGTGTCCGGCGTCGTACGAGGCAAGGTTCCTTACATGGCGCCCGAGTACGCGCTGAGCGGGCGCTACGACGCGCGCACCGATCTGTTCTCGCTCGGCGTGCTGCTGTTCGAGGCGCTCGCGCAGCGGAGGCCGTTCGATGGACGGACGGATCTCGACACGCTCCAACGCATCCAGGAGGGTCGACGGCCTTCGCTCGTCGAGCTCGCCCCCGACACCCCGGAGGCGCTGGTCCGGGCGGTGGACACCCTGCTCTCCCCCGACCCGGCGCGGCGTCCGTCGAGCGCGGGACAGCTCGTGGATCGGCTCGCCGCCATCGCTCCACCTCCGACGGTGGTGCGCGAGCTCGGCGCGCTGGTGCGGAGCTGCACCGAGTCGCTCAGCGAGTCGCTCCGCATCCTCGCCGAGCCGACCTCGACGATCACCGCGGTCTCGCCGGGCACGCCCCCGAGCCCCGGGTTGCCCGCGGTGCGCCGCTCCGATCCGGGCGCCGACACGAGCACCGCGGACCCGTTCGGGCGGACCATCGCGTCGAGCCCTCACCTCGACGCGATCGCGGATCCGACCGACGCGACGGCCGCGCCGGAGGAGCGCGACGTGTCGTGGAGCGCGACCGATCCGACGCGGATCAGCCTCCACGATCGTTCGAAGCCGCCGCGCGCGGCGACCCCGACGACCCAGCCCGCCGCGCGACCGGCGCCCGATCCGGGGCCGATCAAGCCGCAGCTCGCGAACACCGCGGTCGCGCAACGCGCCTTGCCTCCTTCGGGTCCGCCGATCAAGCCGCAGCTCGCCGACACCGGCGTGCTCCACGCCGCGAGCCCGCTCCTCCCTCGGCCCGCGCCGCCGAAGCGAAAGACGCGCCCCATCGTGATCGGGCTCGTGGTGTTCGGGATCGCGATGCTCCTCACCTACGGCGTGGTCGCGCTGCTCCGAGCGCTCGGGTGAGCGCGGACGCATGAGCGCAGCCGCATGAGCACAGCCGCATGAGCGCAGTCGCATGAGCACCGCCACGATGAGCACCGCCACATGAGCACCGGATGAGCCGCTGGAGTCGGTGGAGGTTCGCCGCCAAGCCGCCGAGCTGGCCGAAGATCCTCGTGCCTGCGCTGCTCGGTCAGGCGCTCGGGGTCGCGGCCGTCGCGCGGCTCGATCCGGTCGCGCTCGGGATCGGGGTCGCGCTCGCGGTGTGCGACGTGCTGTTCATCGTGTTCCTCAACGACTGGGCGGACCGCGACGTCGATCGGATCAAGCGGGAGATGTTCCCGCGGAGCAGCAAGAAGACGATCCCCGACGGCGTCCTCTCGGCGCGCGCGTTGCTCGCGGCGGGCGCGCTCGCGGGGCTCGGCGCGCTCGCGGTCGCGACGGTAGGCAGCCTCGCGCTCGATCGCCCCTGGCTGATCCCGATCACGATCGTCGGCCTGCTCGTGTTCGCGACGTACTCGCTCCCGCCGCTGCGCCTCAACTATCGCGGAGGCGGCGAGCTGCTGGAGACGATCGGCGTCGGGCTGCTCACCCCGATCGCGCACGCCTACTTGCAGAGCGGGGAGCTCGTCCCGCGCGTCGGCTCCGGGAGCCTGATGGGGCTCGCCGCGCTCAGCCTCGCGAGCGCCGTCGCGAGCGGGCTCTCCGACGAGCGCAGCGATCGCGAGGGCGGCAAGCGGACGGTCGTGACGATGCTCGGCAACCGGATCGCGCGTGCCCTGATCGAGTCGCTCACCTACGCGGGCGCGGCGCTCTGGCTCCTCGCGCCGATCTTCGACTCGACCACCCCGGGCCTCGCGGGTGGCGGCGCGGGAGCCCTCGTCCTCGTGCACGCGCTCGCGATGCGGCGGCTCTCGCGCGCGGCCGAGACCGACGCGTTCGACGCGCAGCGCGCGTACAAGGCGGAGCTCCATCGCGGGATCTGGCGGGGAGCGCTGTGGCTGGCCATGCTCCTCGCGTGGCGGAGCCTCTGGCCGTAGTCGACGCGCGCTCCATCCTCCGTCAGGCGGATCGCAGCCTCGACGGGATCGTGCGCCGCAGCCTCGCGCCCTCGCGCGAGCGCGCGACCTCGCTGTCGGGGTTGGGCGCGGCGCTCTTGGGCTCCCGCGACGAGGAGCACGACGTCACGCTCGCGCGAGGGCTCGCTCGGATCGCGGCGGCGACGCGGCGCTGCTTCCCCGACAATGTATTTTGGGATCTCGACGCGCTGGCGACCGCCCTCTCGCGGCTCGAGACGGACGAGCTGCGCGAGGCGATCGACGAGCTCGAAGAGCTCTACGCGCTGTTCGGGGTGGGCGGCCCGATCCGCTTCCGCTACGCGCACGACTTCGTCTACGGCTTCGACTGGGCGCGCTGGGTCGCCCGCGATCCGGAGGCGCACGCCGCGATCGGCCCGTTCGATCGGCGGTTCTTCCGCACGATGCTCGCGCGCGGCGGCGAGCTGCTCGAGCTCATCGAGGCGGACGACGCGAAGTACCCGCGCCTCCGCGAAGGCGAGCTGCGCAATCCCTTCGGTTACGCGCGCGATCCCGCCAGCGAGCGCCTGCTCTACGAGCGGCTCGCGCGCGAGGGTGGGATCCCCGTCCACGCGTGGTCGATGGATCCCGAGCCGCGATGGGACGGGGACTTCGAGGAGCGACGGACCGCGTGCGCGCGCGAGCTGGCCGAGGCGCGCGCGAGCTCGTCGCCTCCGTGAGCATGGCCGACCTCGCGAACGTCCACCGCCGGCTGAACCGCGAGACGCGCGACGCGTGGGACGGCTATCGGGATCAGCGCGCGCGCGTGATGGCGCTGATCGGCGAGCCGACGCGCGACGACGAGCGGCTCCTCGTGCTCGGCGCCGGCAACTGCAACGACGTGGACCTGGACGCGCTGGCCGAGCGCTTCGTCGAGGTGCACCTCGTGGACATCGACGCGTCGGCGCTCAAGGCGGCGGTGTCCCGCGCGGGCGAGCGCGCGCGCGAGGTGACGCGGACCCACCGGCTCGACGTGAGCGGGCTCCTCGAGCGCATCGGGAAGTGGAAGCGGCGGCCGCCCTCCCCCGAGACGCTGCGCGACGTCCCGGAGCGCGCCGCGGCGTCGCTCGGCAAGCTGCCGATCCCGTTCGACCGCGTGGTGAGCTCGCTCGTCCTGAGTCAGCTCGTGCACAGCGCGATGGTCGGGCTCGGCGTCGGGCACCCCGCCCTCGAGGCGGTGAGCAAGATCAGCGTCATCGCCCACCTCACGATGGCGACGCGCGCGCTCCGGCCGGGCGGACGGCTCGTGCTCGTCGTGGACACGGTCGCGCGCCCGCCCGAGGTGATGGCGGAGTGGATCGCGGCGCACGGACCGGACGCGCTGCTCCACCGCCTCGAGGCGAGCGGGCAGTGCCTGCCGGGGACGGAGGTCGCGCTCGTCACGCAGGTCTTGCACGATCTCTCGCCGTCGGCGTCGATCGAGCTCGAGCCCGCGTGGACGTGGTCACCCGGGGCGCGGACCCACCTCGTCTACGCGCTCCGCGTCCACTCGGCGGGTTAGCGACCCTCGAGGAACCACGCGCCGCTGATCGTCAGCGTCGCGAACGTGATCGCGGCGAGGCCGAGCGCCGAGAAGCGCTCGCACGCCGCGCGGTCTACCGTGGAATCCGCCTTGCCCGACACGCGCAGCGCGAGGAGGAGCGCGAGCGCGGACGGCGCGACCGCGAGGCCGGCGAGGCGCGGATCGATCGCGGGTCCGAGCTGGGTGACCCCGACGAGGCCGATCCCGATCAGCATCACCGCGTCGCGCCGCGCCCGCGCCTCGGTGCGGCGGACCGGCCACGATCGCTTGCCGCCCGCCCGGTCGCCCTCGGTGTCGGGCAGCGCGGTGAGGATGTTCGAGGCGAAGCCGAAGATCACGAACGGGATCAACGCCTCGAACGGCGCCGAGCCGAGCTCGCCCGCCTGCGCGACGTAGCCGACGAGGGGCAGGACGAGGCCGGTGCCGAGCGCTTGCGCGAGCTCGCCGTAGCCGCGGTACGCGAGGCGCGCGGGCGGGAAGCCATAGGCCAGCGCGAGGATCACGGCGGCGGCGGCGAGGCCGAGGAGCGACGGTCGGTCGAGCGCCCACGCGGCGGCGCCGGAGCCCGCGAGCAGAAGCACGCCCATCGCGATGGACGCGAGCGCGAGCGCGCGCACGGAGATCTGCCCCTCGACGAGCACCCGCGAGCCGCCGCTGAACCACGACGGATGCGCGTTGAGCCGGTCCGCCTCCACGTCGGCCACGTCGTTCGAGAAGACGATGAAGAGGTGGTCGACGATCCCGAAGCCGAACGCGAGCGCGGCGTGCTCCCAGGCGAAGCGACCGGTGTGCGCGAACGCGAGCGCCTGCCCGAGCAGGATGGGTGGCGCGATGTTCCCGTGCGCGAGCGGGCGGCTCGCCCGAATCCACGCGGAGAGGCTCACGCCGCCGAACGTAGCAGTCGTGCTATGCGTCGGCTGGTGTTCCATCCGCTGGGCACGCGCGTCTCGCTCTTCACCGGCAAGGGAGGCGTCGGGAAGTCGACGATCGTCGCCGCGCTCGCGCTCGAGGCCGCGCGCGAGGGCAAGAAGCCGCTGATCGTCGAGCTCGGGCACCGCGCGTCGATGGAGCCGATCCTCGAGGTCCGACGGATCGATCACACCGTGCGCGAGGTCCTGCCGGGCGTGTTCGCGACGAACCTCGAGCTCGGCGCGGCGCTCGACGAGTACGTCCATGCGCACGTCCCCTTGCGGCCGCTCGCGAACCGCATCGCCAAGAGCGAGTCGCTCCGCCGGTTCTTCGAGGCCGCGCCGGCCGTCGGCGAGGTGCTCGCGCTCGATCGCTTGACCCGCCTGCTCGAGGCGGAGGAGCGCTTCGATCCGATCCTCGTCGATCTCGACTCGACCGGACACGCGCTCATGTTCCTCGAGCTCCCGCGCGTGTTCGACGACCTCGCGCCGACGGGTCCGCTGCGCACGTTGCTCGACGGCTTCTCCGCGCTCTTGCGCGATCCCACCACGGCCCGCCTCCACCTCGTGGCGCTCCCCCATCGGCTCGCGGTCCGCGAGACGCTCGACCTCCACGCGCGGCTCGAAGGCCGGGGATCGGTCGCGCTCGGCGCGCTGTTCATCGATCGCGTGCCACAACACGTGTTGCGGGACGGCGAAGCGGCCCTCCTCGCCGCGACGCTCGGCGAAGGCCCGCCGCGGGGCGACGCGGGCGACCGCGAGCGCCTCGACGCGGTGGAGGCGGAGCTCTCGCTCCTCTCCCGCCGCGAGCGGGTGGCCGAGCGCGCCGACGCGGCGGTGGACGCGCTCGCGCGGTTGCCCATGCCGACCGTGCTCCTGCCCGAGCTCGCGGCGATGGACCGCGCGGGGCTCGCGACGCTCGGGCGGCTCGCGGCGGAGGCGACACCGCTCGCCCCGCCCGAACGCCAGGCGCCGTCCTTCGACGAGGCGCGCGAGCGGGACCGCCGCACCCGCGAGGTGGACGGACCGCGCGGGCTGGCCGGGCTCGCCGACGGGCGGCGGCTGCTCGTGGTGGTGGGTCCGGGAGGCGTCGGGAAGACGACGCTGGCGGCGGCCCTCGCGCTCGACGCGGCGCACGCGGGCAGGCGGGTCGCCCTCCTCACCGTGGATCCCGCAAAGCGTCTGGCGGATGCGCTCGGCGTGGATCTCGGTGACGCGATGCAGCGGGTGACCGAGACGGAGCGCGGCGGTTTCCTCGACGCGGCGATGCTCGACACGTTCGAGAGCTACGACGCGCTCATCGCGCGGATCGCCGAGGACGAGGCGACGCGGCGCACCATCCAAGAGAACCGGGTGTACCGCGCGTTCTCGCGCACCCTCGCGCGGAGCCACGCGTACATCGCGATGGAGCGGCTGCATCACCTCCTCCACGAGGAGGACCGCGGGCGCTACGACCTCGTCGTCCTCGACACCCCTCCCACCCGCTCCGCGCTCGACATCCTGGACGCGCCCGAGCGCCTCGTCCGGTTCTTGAACGAGCGCGTCGTCGACGCGTTCCTCCCGCGCGCGAGCTCGGGCGCCGGCTGGCTCGCGGAGGCGACCAACGCGGTCGCGATGCGCCTCTTCGGCGCGTTGGTCGGCGACACCCTCGTCGTCGAGCTCGCGCGCTTCTTCGGCGCGTTCTGGCCGCTCCGCGCGGGGTTCGCCGAGCGCGCGCGCAGCGTGCAAACGACATTGCGAGCCCCGGACACCGGGTTCTTGCTCGTGAGCGTGGCGGACCGCGCGCACCTCGGCGACGCGCGCGCGCTCGCGAGCGGGTTGCGCGAGCGAAGCGTCCCCATCGACGCCTACCTCTTCAACCGGGCCGCGCGGCCGTTCCCCGCGTCGAGCCGATCGAGCGATCGGGCGGCGCTCGCGGCGAGCCGGCCGGGCGCGGCGGCGATCCTCGAGCGCGCGCACGAGCTCGGGCGCGCCGTCGCGCACCGGTACGCGGCGGAGCGATCGCGCGCGCTCCGGTTCGCCGCCGAGGACGACAAACCCGCGTTCCTCGTGCCCGCGCTCGACGACGAGCCCACCGACCTCGGCGCGCTGCGCGCCCTCGCGATCCACACCTCACGCGTCGACGTGGGCGCCGTCGCCGAAGACTCGATACGGGAAGCCGAGTGGACGTAAACACCCTCCTCTTGTTGGTCGAGGTGCTCGACGCCGGATCGCTCGCCGCGGCCGCGCGGCGCACCGGGGTGCCGAAGTCGACGATCAGCCGCAAGCTGCGCGAGCTCGAGGACGAGCTCGGGGTGCGGGTGCTCCAGCGCACCACCCGTCAACTCGGGTTGACCGCCGCGGGAACGCGCCTCCTCGCGCACGCGCGCGACATCGGGGCCACCGTGCAGCTCGCGCGACGGGACGTCCGGGCCAAGGGCGACCAGCCGCGCGGCGCGCTGCGCGTCACCGCGTCGGTGAGCCTCGGCGAGCGTTTCCTCGCCCCGATCCTCCTCGACTTCCTCGGGCGCCACCCCGCGGTGGACCTCAGCCTGCGCCTCGACTCGACGATGGCCGACCTCATCGGCGACTCGATCGACGTCGCGATCCGGATCGGCGACCCCGATCCGAAGAGCCCGTTCATCGCGCGGCGGCTCGGTGATGCCGGCACGTACCCGTGCGCGTCGCCCGGCTACCTCGCGCGGGTGGGCGCGCCCGAGGACGTCGAGCAGCTCCGCGCCCACGCGGCGGTGATGTACAGCGCGGACGGCTCCGTCCCGCCCTTCGTGCTCGAGGGCGACGACGGTGAGGTGCACCGCATCCGTCCGCACGCGCGGCTCCTCGTGAACTCGCACCCCGTGGCAGCGCGCGCGATCGCCGCCGGTCTCGGGATCGGATGCCTCCCCGCCCCGTACCTGCGAGACGGGATCGCGCGGGGCGAGCTCGTACGCGTCCTCCCCGGCTACCGCGCGCCGCTCAAGTGGATCTACGCGCTCTTCCCGAGCCGCGAGCTCCCGCCCGCCGCGCGCGCGTTCGTCGACTTCGTCGCCGACCACTTCGACGTCGCCGAGTTCCTGCTCGATGCGTGACGCGGCGAGCCTGGCTCAGCCGAGCTCGAAGCACGCGCGCACCTCCGCCTCGATCCGATCGATCGAGGCGCCGAGCGCGTGGTCGTCGTCGACCTCGACGAGGCGCACGTTCGGGTGCGAGCTCGCGTAGGCGCGCGAGAACGCGATCGGCACGATGGCGTCGCGCACCCCGTGCACGATCACGGTCGGCTGCGTGACCTCCGGCTCGGCCGGCTGCGTGCGCGCCTCTTCGACGAAACCGTAGTGGACACGGACGGGGCGCTTCTCCGCGTCCGGGATCTCGAGCTCCCCGTCACGCTCCCACCGCGCCCACCCCTCGTCCCCGACGATCGCGGGCCAGCGCTCGACGAGGCGAAATCCCGGGCACAAGAGGACGAGCCGATCGACGCGCTCGGGGTGGAGCTCGGCGAAGCGGGCGGCGAGCCAGCCGCCGAGGCTCGATCCGACGACTCGGAACGGTCGCGGATCCCGCGCGTAGAGCGCGTCCAGCTCGGCCAACATCGCGGCGTGGCTCAGCTTCGCGAACGACGGCCGGTTCAGCTCCGCGCGCTCGAGCTCCACCGTGCCGCGGAGCCGCTCGGCGAGCGCGACGCCCTTGACGGAGAACGCGCTCGACGCGAAGCCGTGGAGGTAGACGTACCGGAAGTCGCTCATGCCGCTTCATCGCACGCGCGCGCGGCGGCGGCGAGGCCGTGCTCAGGCGGCGCGCGACGCGCCCATCGCGCGCAGCCCGTCCTCGTCGAAGTGCACGTCCATCTGCGGGAACGGGATCCCGATCTCGGCCTCGTCGAGGTGCATCTTGGCGGCGCGGATCACCGCCTCGTAGACCGTCCAGTAGTCTTCCGTCTTGCACCAGACGCGGAGCTTCCAGTCCACGCTCGACGCGCCGAGGCCGGTGAGGAACACCTGCGACGGCGGCTCCTCGATCCGGCCCGACACCGAGGCGACCGCGCGCTCGAGCACCGCACGGGTCGTGTCGATGTCGGCGCCGTAGTCGACCCCCACCGCGATGTCCACGCGCCTCGTCTCGTGCGCGGTCACGTTCTCGATCGTGCCGCCGAACACGCTGGAGTTCGGCACGATGAGCTTGCGGTTGTCGGGGGTGCGGAACTCCGTGGTGAAGAGCTCGATCTGCTCGATCGTCCCCGAGACGCCGCCGCCGGTCACGAAGTCACCGACCTTGAACGGCCGAAACACGAGCAGCATCACGCCCGCCGCGAAGTTGGAGAGCGATCCCTGGAACGCGAGGCCGACCGCGAGGCCCGCCGCGCCGATCACCGCGGCGAAGCTGGTCGTCTCGACGCCGAACGCGCCGAGGCAGCCGACCACGGTCGCCACCAGGATTGCGTAGCGCACCACGTTCGCGAAGAACCGCGCCAACGTGAGATCGAAGTTGGCCTTGGCGAAGCCCGCGAGCATCCAGCGGCGCACCCAGCCCGCGCCGACCCACGCCGCCAACAGCCCCGCCAAGACGCCCAGGGCTTGGAGCGCGTACCCGCTCACGACGGCCCACGCCTCGCTGCTCATGCTCGACATCCACTCCAACATCGTCGCTCCTCCGTCCTCGGGGATCGGGCCGCCCGCACGGGCGCCAGCGCGCCCGCAGGCACGCGATCCGATACCGCCGGTTCGTATGTGACGCGCTCGATCGCGTCGCGAATCGGTGACCCACACCGCTCGGGTGCCCGCGGACCCTAGCAGAACCGAGCGGCGGGTTCTGGCGCGTGGGCGCGCGCGCGCTCCTCCGCGTGACCCTGGCCGAGTCGGCAGCGGCCCGATTCGGGTACCGTCGTGACGGCCCGACGATCGAGTCTCGCAACGATCCTTGACGCGCGCGCCGCGAGGAACGTCCGCTCGACGAGAGCGGTGTGCCAACGGTGGGGCGCTGCAGCCCAGCCACGGGACGTTTGGCTTCCTAGGAATCGCGCCGGAGGACGAGGGAAATGAACCGAACGCGATTCGTGGTGATGATGGCGGCGCTCTTGGGCGCGTGCGGCGGCGGCTCCACCGAGGAGACGACGGACGAGACGACCGAGACGACGAGCGGTGACGAGACGACGACGACCGCGTCGGCCGACATCCCGTGGGACGACATGACGCCGCAGCAGCGCGGCCAGTTCATGCAGCAGACGGTGATGCCGGAGATGCGGGCGATGTTCCAGGAGTTCGACGGCGAGCGCTTCGCCGAGTTCGGCTGCGCGACGTGTCATGGCGAGAACGCGCACGACGTGGCGTTCCAGATGCCGAATGGGCTCGCGCCGCTCAACCCGGAGCACATCCCCGCCATGTTCGAGTCCGACCAGCCGATGGCCGTCTTCATGACGCAGCGCGTGTGGCCGCGGATGGCGGAGCTGCTCGGCGAGCCGCAGTACAACCCCGAGACGCACGAGGGGTTCAGCTGCCTCAACTGTCACGCGACGGAAGGCTCCTGAGCGATCGCGCGGTAGACGATCGCGCGGTAGACGATCGCGCGGTTCGTTGACGCACGGTAGACGGTCGCACGGTTCGATGACGCGACCCGCCCCGGTTCCACCGCGGCGGGTCGTCGCTTCTTCTCACGGGACGTAGATGCAGAGGTCGGCGACGTTCGTCCCGGTGGGCCTCGCCGGGAGACCGCCGCCGACCGCATCGAAGAACGAGGCGGCGTCGTGATGCGCAAGGTAGCGTGCGGGATCGATGCCGAGCTCGGTCGCGCGGACGACGACCGAAGGATCGACGAGCGCCCCCGCGTAGCCGCTGTCGCCGTCGACTCCGTCGGTGCCGAACGCGAGGAGGAGCCCGCGCGACCAGCCCGCCGCGATCGCGCCGAGGACCAGCTCGAGCGAGCGCCCTCCGCGGCCTCGCGGGCCGAGGAGCGTCACCGTGGTCTCCCCTCCTGCCGCCCACGCGCGATCGCGCGGCGGCTCGGCCGCGAACGCGGCGCCGCGGGAGCGCGCCTCACCGACGAGGAGGAGACCGCGATCGTCGACGTCGAGCGCGCGCCGCGCGCGGTCGTTGTCCGCGATCACGCGCGTGGTCGCGTCGACGGGCTCTCGGTTCCGAGGGGCCGCGAGGCGCGCGCGCACCCGATCGTCCAGCGCGTCGAGGAGGCCGTAGCGACGGACGACCTCGAGCGCGTCGGGTCCGACCTCGGGCTCGCAGGTCGGACCGGACGCGACGATCGACGGCGGGTGTCCGGGGACGTCGCTCACGACCAGGGTCACGACGCGCGCGCCCGCCATCGCGCGTGCCAGCCCGCCCCCTTTGATCGCGCTGAGCGCGATCCGCACCGCGTTGAGCTCCGCGATGTCCGCGCCCGCGCGCGCGACCTGCGCGGCGACGTCGCGGACGTCCGCGAGGGTGAGCCCATCGGCCGGCAGCTCGAGCATCGCCGAGCCGCCCCCCGACGCGAGGCAGAGCGCGAGCGCACCCGGGGGAACCTGGCCCGCCGCCGTCAACATGGCGCGCGCGATCGCCGGCGCGTCGTCGCGCGGCGCGGGGTGGCCGCCGCGATGGAGGGCGATCGGCCCGAGCGCGCCGGCGTCGTCGAGGCTCGGCCCGACCGCGCAGCCGGCCACGACCTCGACCGCGTCGAGCGCACCGCGGCACATCGGGACGGCCGCCTTTCCGAACGCGAAGACGTAGGCGGGGCCGTCGAGCGCGCCGACCGCCTCCCGGGTCCGGTCACGCGCGTCGACCGCGGCGAGCGCGCGCTCGGCCAGCTCGAGCGCGCGCGCCCGACGCGAACGGTCCCCCGCCCCGCGCGCTGCATCGAGCAGATCGCGTTGCGCCCCGAGCAAACCGCCGGAGACCATCGCCCTACTCTAACTTCGCGCGCCTTCGCGCGGCCCCGGTTTCACGACGGATCGCAGGCGGGCATCGGACTCGGAGTCGCTGCGATCTCTGGCGCCCCGAGGGGCGCGTGGCATCATGGCGCGCCCCGCGATGCCGACGAACCTAGAGCACCGATTCATTCGATTCAAAGCGATTTCTCGGGCGGGACGAGCCCTGGACGCGGCCGGTCGCTCCTCGACGATCCTCCGGCATCGCCTCGTCTCGCCCAGCCACGTCGAGGACCCGTCGCGCTCCGAGCCCTCACCATGAATCGAGCGAATCGGTGCTCTAGAGAGAGCTCCCTCGCGCGCGCGACGCTCCTCGTCCTCGTGGCGTCGGTCCTCCTCGGGACCGCGAGCGTCGCAGACGCACAAAGCGTCTTGCTCATCGTGACGAACGCGGCGGCGCCGGAGGGCGCGGCCTCGCTCCGGGCCGCGGGGATCGAGGCGATCGCCGAGCACGGTGCGCGCCTCGTGCCCACGCCGGACGCCGAGCCGTGCGAGGAGGATCCGTGCGCGGCGGAGCTCGCGCGGCAGGCGGGGGCCGACGCCACGTTGCTCGTCGCGGTGCGCGGCGTCGACGAGGTCGCGGTACGCGCGGTCCCGTCCCACGGCGAAGCGATGGAGGTGACGGAGCCGGTCGAAGACGCCGACTTCGGGGCGGCGGTGAGCCGCGCGGTGCGGCGCTACCTCGCGTCGGCCGACGCGCCGCGTACCGGCTTTCTCATGGTGCGGACGGACCCGAACGGCGCCCGCATCCGACTCGACGGATCGGACGCCGGGACGGCGCCGCTCCGGCGCAGCGTGGCCCCGGGCGTCCACCACGTGCGGGCGACGAGCTCCGGCGGCGCGCGGCGCGAGCGCGAGGTCGAGGTCGCGGCCGGCGAGGAGACGGCCGTCGTCTTCGACTTCTCGCGCCCGAGCCAGGAACCCGCGGAGGACGCGCGCCCCGAAGGTGGACCGCGAGCCACCGAGCCGAGCCCGTTCAACTGGGTCATCGGCGCCGTGCTCGCGGTCGGCGGCGTGGTGGCGCTCATCTCGCCGCTCCAGACGCTCGCGCGCGACGGTCAGTGCGTGGACATGGTCGCCAACGTGGGTTGCGTCGAGCGCGTCCACGTCGGCCCTCAGACGGCGAGCCTGCTCGCGGTGGGGATCGCGGCGCTCATCGCGGCGGTGATCGTCGACGCGACGGCGCCGATCCAGGTCGAGGTGGACGTGGACGCACGAGGCGCGTCGGCGTCGGTGCGAGGACGGTTCTGATGCGACCATGTTCGATGCGGTTCTCCATCCGAGGGGCGCTGCTCGGGATCGGGCTGCTGAGCGCGCTCTGGCTGCTCGGAGCGTGCGCGGAGACGGAGCGCTGCCCCGACGCCAGCGTGTTCGACGACGCGGGTCGGTGCGTCGCGATCCCCGACGCGGGGCCGGCCGACGCGAGCTCCCCCGACGGCGGCTGATCGCGGCGATCCCCCGGGCTCGCGGCTCGCGTGGCATAATGTTCGCGCGGTGAGCCAATCGAACGACACCGACCACCCCGCCGCGTGGGACGACTCGACCACGTTGGAGGCGACCGAGGAGGAGCTGGGCGAGACCGCGCTCGGACGACCCACGTTCGACTTCGAGATGACGCGCCCCGAGATCCACGGTCCGTCGGACGACGGATTCGCGGGTCCACCGACCGCCGTGGCCCCCGCGCCGTGGGCGCAACCCGACGCCGCGGCCCCGGCACCGTGGGCGCAGAACGCGCCTCCACCGCCCGTCGCGGCGGCCGCGCCGCCGCCGCTGGTGCCCACCGCTGCGCCGCCGATCGTCGCCGCGCCCCCGATGGTCGCCGCCCCGGTCGTGGCCAACCCGACCCCGCCCCCCGCCGCGGCGCCTCCGCGCGCGCTCCCCAAGGTGGCCGCGTCCGATCCGTACGCCACGCCGACCCCGTTCGCGGCGAGCGGCCCCAAGTGGGCGATCAGCGCTCCGTCGCAGCCGATCGCGCCGCCCTGGGCCAGCTCGGCGCCCGCCTTGCCGGCCACCCCGACGCCGATCGCGGCGCCCGTCGTGCCCGCCGCCGCGCCCGTCGCGCCGTCCGTGGATCACGGGGCGACGACCACCGACAAGCCGACCTTCGACGTGCCCGTGATGGACGGCGCCGGGCCCGGCAGCCCGGATGGCAACGCGCCTAGCGCGCCCGCCGCTCCGCGCGCGCCGGGCTCGCGCCCGCTCCCGAGCGCCGGCGCCGTCCCCCCATCGGACACCCCCCTCAAGATCGCGCTCGCGGCCGTCGTGGTGCTGATCGTGATACTGATCGTCGCGATCGGGATCGGGATCGTGAGCAGCCTCGGCGACGACGAGCCCACGGCGAGCGACGAAGCCGGCGAGACGGACTGATACCCTCGCCGAGCTGCCGCGTCAGTACGCGCGCTCGCCGGTGAAGTCGATCCGTCCCCCGATCCGGAGCCCGAAATCCATCAGCCAGGTGCGATCGGCGATCGTGTCGATGCCGAAGTACTGCCGCACGCCGAGGGCGAGGCCGACGAGGAAGCTCTCGACGTGAAGGGTGAGGTCGAACGCGAGCCGCCAGCCGATCCCTCCATGGTCGAGCGCGTCCGCGGCCGCGCGGCGCTCCGCGAGATCGGGCCCATTCTCGGTGCCGCCCACCCCGAGGCCCGCGTCCGCGACCATCCCGGTCAGCGCGAGGACGCCACCCACGTGCCATCGTACCGTATCATTGCTCATACAGGGCAGGACGGTGCGCGCGGCGAGCCCCGCGTCCATCAGGGTGGTCCGCATGGCGTAGCCGCCGTCCAGACCGAAGAAGGGACCCGCCATGTGTTGTGCGCCCGCGACGACGCCGAGCCGGAAGTAGCGGTTCATGGGCGCGAGATGGAGGCGGACCTCCCCGCCCGCGAGGAGTCCGGTCTCCCGCGCGTAGCCATACCCGTCCGGGGCCGCTCCCGTCCCCGCGGTCGAGCGCTCCGCGATGCCGACCGGGATGGTGAGCTCGAGATCGACGAGGTCGTCGGCCATGGCCGCGCGGGGCGCCATGGAGAGCGCGACGAGGAGCGCGAGCGCGGATGCCCTGCGCCACCCCCGGATGGATCGGTCGCGTACGGATCGGTCGTGGTGCGCGTGATCGGTCATTGGTTCCTCCCAGCCGCGAGCGCAGGCTCGCGCTCGACGACGGTGATGTCCGCGCGCGGATGAAATTTCGAATTACAGATCCTCACTTCTGGGCTGTGCCGAACTTCACGAAGGTTCGGGGCCTCTGGTACACCTCCCGCCGGATGCCTCTCGCTCCCCGCTGGACCGTCGTCGCCGCGCTGTTCGCGCTCGGCGCCTCCATCCCCGCCATCGGACACGCGCAGACGTGCGCCATGCTCCCGCCGGGCCGCCCGCCGGAGGGTCCGCCCGCCCCGCCGCCGGTGCAAACAAATGCCGTGGACGCGGCGGCCGAGGCGTTGGCCGGGGATGGGATCACCGTGATCCCCTGGGACGATGCCGAAGCCCGCCTCCCCGACGGCGATCCGCGCGAGTGCGCCGCGCTCGAGTGCGCGGCCGGGGTGGTCGGCTCGCTCGGGGTGGACTTCGTCGTGCTCGTGACGGTCTGGGCGCCGCGCGGCACGCCGACCACGGTGGTGGTGACGCTCGTGGGCGCCGAGGGGTCGGCCGCCGGAGACGCCGCGGTCGAGACCGACATCGCGACCGCCGTCCTCGCCGCGCTCACGACGGCGCGCCAGCGCTGGCAGGCTTCGCAGATGGGCTTCGTGTCCGTCGAGAGCGAGCCGCCCGGCGCGCTGGTGGAGATCGACGATCGCGTTGTCGGCCGGACCCCGCTCCGGCGCCTCGTGGTGGCCGGCGAGCGCCGCGTCGAGATCCTCTCCGACGGCTATCGTCCGTACACCGAGACGATCGCGGTCATCGCCGGCGAGGAGCAGTCGATCTCCGCGCAGCTGCTGCGCGCGCAACGGCGCCATCCCGCCCGGCACCACGCGGATGAGCCGCACTGGGTGAACTGGATCATCGGCGGCGGGCTGGTGCTCGGCGGCATGGCCGCCCTCGTCTCACCGATCCACACGGCGGCGCGCAACGGCGAGTGCACCGAGATGCAGGGTGCCCTCTGCGTCTCGCGGGTCGACTTCGGCGTCCAGAGTGGCCTCCTGCTCGGCCTCGGCTTGGCCGCGCTGGCGGGCGGTGTGACGTGGCTGATCCTCCAACCGATCCGGGTGACGGTGGAGGTTTCTCCCGACTCCGCGTCCCTCTCGCTCTCGGGTACGTTCCAATGATGCGGACGCGCGCGTGCTTCGCGATCGTGATCTTCACCGCGCTCGTGGCGGGTTGCGCCGAGGAGATCCGGCCCTGCCCCGACGGCGAGGGCGAGAACGCGGCCGGGCAATGCCTTCCGCTCGGCACGCTCGAAGGCGGGATGGACGCGGCGCGCGGCGACGCGGGCACCGGCGACGGCGGCCGCGACGACGCAGGCCCGCTCTGCACGCCCGATTGCGCGGCCGACGAGTACTGTGTGGCCGGCCGCTGCGTGGACTGCCGGCGCAATGACGATTGCATGAGCGCGGGAGCCTCGCGCTGCTTCGAGGGCGCGTGCGTCCCCTGCGAGGGTCCCACGGACTGCAGCCACCTCACCGACACCCACGTCTGCGACACCAGCGAGGCGCCCGCGCAGTGCGTCCAGTGCATCACGCGCGACGACTGCGGCGCGCCCGCCCCGGAGTGCGTGTCGCAAGAGTGCGTGCAGTGCACGCCGGCCAGCCAAGCCACGACCTGCACGAACGCGGCGTGCGATCCCGCGACGAACACGTGCAGCAGCTACCCCCTCGGCATGCAGGCCTTCTGCGAGCCGTGCGTCTCCGACGACGACTGCCTGCCGTCCTACCTCTGCGTGCGCACCCGATGGAGGAGCGCGGACCTCGGCGGCTTCTGCTTGCCCACCGCCTCACCCGACTGCCCGAGCGGGCTCCACGACATGAGCGTGGCGTCGCTGGGCGGACGCTCGGCGCCACAGACGCGCACCTTCTGCTTCCCGCACACGACCTGTCCTGCGCTGCTCGACTACCTCGACGGGGCGCCGTGCGGGATGGCGGGCCAGACGTGCGGCCTCGACATGATGGACGGGGTCTGCTTCGGCGGCACTTGCAACTATCCTTGCTCGATCAACACGGACTGCTACGGCGCCTCGGGGAGCTGCGCGCCGAGCCCCACGTTCCACTGCGAGACCTGAGCCCCGCGAGAACGGAGCCCCCGCGAGAACGGAGCCCCTGCGAGAACGAGCGGCGGCGCGGCGCCTCGCTACATCATCCGCAGGACGCCCCACACGACGGCGAACGCGAGCGCGACGATGACGACGCCCACGATCGCGAGCAGCACGAGGAGGGGGACGTCGGAGCCCTCCTTGGTCACCTCTCTCTTGCGCTCGAGCGCGGGGAGCATCACCTCGGTCGGCGCCTCGACGGCGCGCGGCCGGCGCTTCTTCTTTAGCTCCTGCGCCGCGGCGGCGATGCGCGGGTCGAGCTCGCCCTTCTCTTCCAGCGCGCGGAGATCCAGCTCGAGCGACTTCGACACCTGGACGCGCGGCTCGTCGGGGCTCGGCACGCGCCCGACGGGGCGCGGCGGCGGGTCGGTGCTCACCTCGGTCGATGCCGGCGGGAGGTCGGCCTCCGGATCCGTCGCGTAGTCGACGGCCTCGGCCCCCGAAGGCCCCGCCCCGTCCTCGTCGATCGCGTCCCAAGGCGGCGTCGGGATGCCGTCGGGGAGCGTCGAGCCGCCGAGCGAGTCGTGGACCTCGTCCGGGGGCACGAGGATCGGGCCCGAGCTCGGCGGCAGGGGCACGCCGTCCACCGCCGCGCTGGGATCGAAGCGCGCCGCGGCGATCCCCGGCGTGGTACGGCCGCGCGGCGCGCGCGACGCGAACGGAGAGACGCGCTCCTCGATGGTCTTGCCATGGTGCTCGTACGCCG
The DNA here is from genome assembly GCA_050186575.1 of Sandaracinaceae bacterium. Lineage (GTDB taxonomy): Bacteria > Myxococcota_A > Polyangia > Polyangiales > Sandaracinaceae > JAUHXR01. The sequence continues at coordinate 136,449 of JBFWYI010000010.1, forward strand.
GCGGCACCGCCGGGAGATCGACCAACGTCGCGTCGTCGCCTCCGTCGCGCTCTTCCACGGGCCGCACTCTAGCAGCCCGTCGCGGAAGCGACCGCGATGGATCTCGTCCGCGAGGCGACGCGAGCGCGGCGTATGACGAAGAGCAAATGCCGGAGGACTTCGATGAGCGGCGCACCCAGTCGGGGCTCCGCTTCCCGGACGAGAGGCGCGCGGAGCGGGCGGCTCGCGGCCCGACCGGAGGGAGCGCTCCGGAACGCGCGCGGTGGGCGATCGGGCCGAGGCTTGCGCGCTCCCCGGCCTCCGAGGACGATACCGACGGTCGGGCCCCTTCCGTTGAGCATCCGAGTCAGCATCGTCGTCGTCGAATTCCGCACGGCGAGTTACCTCGAGGCGTGCCTGAGGGCCCTCTACGCGTCCTCGCTCCCGCGCGAGGCGTACGAGGTCATCGTCGTCGACAACGCGTCGCCGACGCCGGTCGGAGACCTGCGCGAGCGCTTCCGGGCCGCCCGATGGATCCACCTCCGCCGAAACCTCGGGTTCGCGGGCGCGTCGACCGTCGCGCTCGGCCGCGCTCGCGGAGACGTGATCGCGGGCGTCAACCCTGATTGCACGGTCGATCCAGGGTGGCTCGCCGCGATCCTGCGCGCGTTCGACGCGGACCCGCGCGTGGGGGTGGTCGGCTCGAAGATCCTCTACCCCGGCTCGGACGTGCTCCAGCACGCGGGCGGCGTCTTGTTCGGCAACGCGCGCAGCGAGCACCTCGGCCACGGCGAGCGCGACGTGGGACAGCACGACGCGGTGCGCGACGTCGACTACGTGTGCGGCGCCGCGTTCGCGGTGCGGCGCGCCACCGTGGACGAGGTCGGCTACCTGAGCCCCGCGTACTACCCCGCGTACTACGAGGAGACGGAGCTCTGCGCTCGGGCGCGCCGAGCCGGCTGGCGCGTCGTCTACGTCCCCGAGGCGCGAGCCCACCACGCGGAGGCGGCCGCGTCCGACGGCGCTTCGTCCGACGCCTACCTCGCGCGCTATCACGAAGGGCGCATGCGGTACGCGCTACGCAACATGGGATGGCGCGAGCTCGCGCGTCGCTTCGTCCCCGCCGAGCTCGCGTTTCTCTCGCGGATCGGCCGTCACGAGCGCGCGATCGTCGGTCGCTCCCTCGTCCGCGTGCTGCGCACCGCGTGGGGCCGCGGCGAAGGCTTCGCGCGGCCGGGGGATCTCCTCGCCGAGCACGCACCGCTCGGGGCGGGATCGCGGCGCGCGGCGCGCGGTATGGAGCGCCCGGCGTGACCCGCGTCGCGGTGTTCGGGCTCGGGCCGATGCGATGGGAGGCGAGCGATCGATTGTTCGCGCTGCCGCTCCGCACCTGGCACGTGGCGGGCGCCCTCGCCCGGCGCGGGCACGCGGTGACGCTCTTCGCGATGCGCACGGCCGCGTTCGAGGGATGGGACGCGCAAAAGACGACTTGCGTCGTACATGACGGGGTCACCGTGGTCTCGGTCTCCGAGCACGCGCTCAAGGAGCGCCCCGCCGAGATCGAAGCGCTGCTCCGCGAGCGCGCGCCCGAGTGCGTGATCGGCGTGAACCGGGATCCCGCGGCGGCGGCCGTGCGCTACGTCGGCGAGCTCCCGTTCTGGGCCGACGTGAACGGCGACCCGATGGCGGAGGCGCAAGCGAAGGCGGACGTCGAGGACAGCGATCGCTTCACCCCGGAGTTCCACCGGGGCCTCGTGCGGATCCTCGCCCGCGCGGACCGCTTCTCCACGTGCTCGCGGATGCAGCGCGCGGCGCTCATCGGGCAGCTCGGGATGATCGGTCGGCTTCGCAAGGAGACGGCGCACCTCGACTGGGTGCACGCGATCGCGAACTCGCTCGACGACGCGGAGCTCCGCACGCTCGGCGCCATCGAGCGGGCACCACGGACGGCGGGCGAGCCGTTCCGGCTGCTGTCGAGCGGCGGCTTCAACACGTGGATGGATCCGGAGCTCCTCTTCGAGGTGGTCGAACGCGCGATGGCGCGCGAGCCGGCGCTCGAGCTCATCGTGATCGGCGGCCCGATCGGCGGACACTACGAGGCCGGATGGAACGCGTTCCGCGCGCGGGTGGCGAGCTCGCCGCATGAGGCGCGCTACCGCCTGCGGGGATGGGTCGACACGGAGGAGCTGCCGAGCGTCTACGCGAGCGCGCACGCCGCGATCCTCACCGACCGCTTCGGCTACGAGGGCCTCCTCGGCGCGCGAACGCGGATGCTCGATTGGGTCGCGGCGGGGCTCCCCATCGTCTCGACGCGGCTGAGCGAGATCAGCGAGGATCTCGAACGCAAGGGAGCTTGCCTCGCCTCGCCGTGCGGTGACGCGGAGGCGATGACCGAGAACCTGCTGCGCCTCGTGCGCGAGCCGGCGCTCGCCGCGGCGATGGGCGCGAAGGGCCGCCGCGTGGCGGAGATGGAGCTCCGCGCCGACGTCCAGCTGGCTCCGCTCCTCGCGTGGGCCGAGCGGCCGGTGCGGGCTCCGGATCGCGGGGTCCGAATCTCGTTCGACGACCCGGACGCGAAGACCGCGGAGCTCCGCTCGCTCGCTCGCCAGTTCGTCCACAAGACGCGCCGCGAGGGGCTCTACGCGAGCCTCGGCGATGCCCGGCGCTACGCGGGTCGTCGCGCGCGTCAGCTCACCTCACCGAGCCCGCGCGCGCCCACGCCGCACGTCTCGCCCCGCGACGCCCAGCTGCTCGGACGGCTGCCTCTCTACAGCGCGTTCCGCGCGCTCGGCCGCCCGATCGTCGGCCCGCTCGCGATGAGCTTCGTGCTGACCGACAAGTGCAACTCGCGTTGCAAGACCTGCCTGATCGGCGCGCGCTACCTCGACGATCCGAGCGTCGCGGAGGGCGAGCTCACGACGGCCGAGCTCGAGCGCGTCATCGCGACGATCGGGCCGCTCGCCTGGGTGACGCTCAGCGGCGGCGAGCCGTTCATGCGCAAGGACCTCGCCGACGTCGCCGTCGCGCTGGCCGAGGCGTGCGACCCGCGGGTGATCAACATCCCGACCAACGGCACGCTGGTCGCAGGCACGACGCGCGCGGTGGCTTCGATCCTCGAGCGCACGCGGCGGGTGCACCTCGTCGTCAACGTCTCGGTCGACGGGATCGGCGCCGAGCACGACACGTTGCGCGGCTTCGAAGGGAACTTCGAGCGGCTCCGGACGCTGATCGCGGAGCTCCGCCGGCTCGACGCGAGCCGCCTCACCATCGGCTGCAACACGGTGGTGTCCGCGTTCAACGCCGAGCGCATCGAGGCGATCGTCGACGGCGTGCTCGCGCAGCTCGCGCCGGACTCCTACGTGCTCGAGATCGCGCAGCATCGCCCCGAGTACCACAACGACCTCGTCACGCTCCGGCCCGCGAAGCCGAGCCGCGATCGCGTGGAGCGCGCGGTGGAGCGGGCGCTCGCGCCGTCGCGGCGCGGCGTGCCGGGGCTCGTGCGCGCGTTCCGGCGCGCCTACTACGACGACGCGCTCGCGTCGCTCGACGGCCCGAGGCCCCACGTGTGCTACTCGGGCTTCGCGAGCTGCGCGGTGATGCCCAAGGGCGACGTCGTCACGAGCACCGGCCGCGCCGATCCGATGGGGAGCCTGCGCGACTACGACCTCGACTTCGCGGCGCTCTGGCGCGGACCCGAAGCGGAGCGCGCGCGTCTCGCCGTACGGAGCGAGCTCTGTCGGTGCGAGTCGTCGAACGCGAGCTACACGAACGCGCTCCTCGATCCGAGGCGCGCGGGGCGGGCGCTCTGGCGCGCGCTGAGGAGCGAGTGAGCGCACGCTGGCTCGTCACCGGCGCGTCCGGGTTCGTCGGCGGCCGGCTGTGCGAGGCCCTCGTCGATGCTGGGCACGAGACGCGCGCGCTCGTGTTCCGAACGCCGCTCACGGCGAGCGAGAGCGTCACGTCGCGCCTCGACGTGGTGCGCGGTGACGTGCGACGCCCGGAGGACTGTGCGCGCGCGTGCGACGGCGTCGACTTCGTGATCCACTGCGCGGCGCTCCTCGATCCGGTGCCCTCGGAGCGCGAGGCCGACGAGGTGAACCACCTCGCCACCGCGACGCTCGCCGACGCCGCGCGCGAGGCCGGCTGTCGCGCGTTCGTCTACGTGAGCAGCCAGGCCGCGATCGGCTGGCGCGAGGACGCGGGGCTCGTCGACGAGGCGGCGCCGTGCGCGCCGAGCACCGCCTACGGCCGCTCCAAGCGCGCGGGCGAGCTCGCCGCGCTCGCCCGCGCGAGCGAGGCGCTGCGCGTCTCGGTGTTGCGCCCGCCGACCGTGTACGGACCGGGTGAGGCGCGGAACTTCCGCGCGCTGAGCGACGCGGTCGCGACCGGGGTCTTCCCCGTGATCGGCGACGGCAAGAATCGCATGTCGTTTTGTCACGTCGACAACCTCGTCGAGGCGATCCGCTTCGTGGCGAGCGACGGGGGAGCGCGCGGGATCCTCCACGTCGCCGACGAGCCGGTCCTCACGCTCGCGCGGGTCGTCGATGCGCTCGCCCGCGCCTCGGGCACCCGTCGGCTCCCGCTCCGCGTGCCGCTCCCGATCGCGCGCGCCGGCGCCGCGCTCCTCGAGCGGGCGTTCGCCCCGTTCGGCCGTCGTGGTCCGCTCGACCGCGCGCGCTTGCGAACGCTCACGAGCGACTGCGCGCTCGACACCGGCGCGCTCCGCCGACTCGGGTTCGTCCCGCCCATCGCGTTCGAGGACGGCGCTCGCGAGGTCGCGCTCCGCTTTCGCGAAGGAGCGCCCCGATGAGCCCCGCCGTCCGCCGAGAGCTCGCCCTCGCGCTCCTCGTCGCGACCGCGGCCGCCCTCCCCTACGTGGGCACGCTCCGCTTCGAGCCCACCTACGACGATCACGAGCACGTGGTCCACCATCCGCTCCTCGCCGAGGCGGACGCTTGGCGCGCGCTGACGCCGACCAGCTACTTCGAGCGCGCGTTCCCCGACCAGAGCCGCCCTCTGCTCGTCGCCTCGCTCCTCGTCGACCGCTCGCTCTTCGGCGCGCGCTGGGGCCTCTATCACCTGCAAAACATCCTGCTCCACGCGCTCGTCGCTGCGCTCGCGTTCCTCCTCGTGGCACGGCTCGGCTTCGGGCTCGTGCCCGCCGCGCTCGGCGCGCTCCTCTTCGCGGTGCACCCTGCGGCCACCGAGGCCGTCGCCTCGGTGAGCAACCGCGAGGAGCTGCTGTCCGCGGCGGCCGGTCTCGCGGCGCTCCTCCTCGCGCGCAGCGGCCTCCGAGACGATCCGCGCTGGCTCGCCGCGGCCGGCCTCGCGCTCGGCCTCGCGCTCCTCGCCAAGGAGGTCGCGCTCGCGATCCCGCTCCTGTTCTTCGCGCTCGCGCTCTCTCCCGCGTGGCTCGGACCGGCGAAGGTCGAACCACGCCGCTGGGCGATCCTCGCCGCGTGCGCGGTCGCCGGCGCCATCCCTTTTGCGATCGTTCAGATCCGCCTCGGGTTCCCGGCGCTGAGCGTCGGCTCCGGCGGCGCCCCGCTCGGCCTCTCGGTCCTCGCCTCGATGGGCGCGGACCCGAGCCGGTGGATCGACGTCCCGACCGTGCTCGCGTTCGCCGCGCTGCGCGCGCTCCTCGGCTGGCCGCTGAGCGCGGAGCAGCCGACCGCCTGGCTGCGCGATCCGCTGAGCCTCGCCGTCGGCTGGACCGCGCTCGCGCTCGTCGTGGTGGTGCTCGTGCTCGCAGCCCGCTCGCCCTCGCGCGCCCGCTCGGCCGGAGGCGCCGCGTTCGCGTGGTTCCTCGTCGCGAGCGCGCCGACCTCCGCCGGCCCATGGCTGCTGAACCCGATCGCGGACCGCTACCTCTACTTGCCGTGCCTGGGCGTCCTCGCGATCGTGGGCGCGGTCCTCGCGTCTCGCCGCGACGCGGGGCCGCTCGTCCTCGCGCTCGCGCTCGCGCTCGCGGCGGCGCGGACGGGGGAGCGCACGGAGGTGTGGCGAGACGACGTCGCGCTCTTCGAGGACGCGTCGCACGCTGCCCCCGACTCGGCGCGGGTCTGGCTCAACCTCGGCGCCGCGTACCTCGAGCGGCACCGCGCCGACCACGCTTGCTACGCGCTCGAGCGGGCCGTCGCGCTCGCGCCGGATCGGGTCGCGCCGCACCTGAACCTCGCGCTCGCCTACCGGCAAGCGAGACGTCCCGCGCGCGCGCTGGCCCCGCTCGAGCGCACGCTCGACCTCGCGATCACGCCCAGCGAGTCGGCGCTCCGCGATCGCGCGTTCGCGCTCCTCATCCAGACCCTCGTCGAGATCGGCCGAGAGGACGAGGCCCGCGCTCGCGTGCGCGACGCGCTCGTCCGCGAGCCGGATCTCGACGCGGCGCGACGGTGGGCCCCGCCGCTGGGCGTCGCGCGACCGTAGCGGCGCCACCACCCGTCATCGCCTCGAAGCGAGCTTCGAGTAGACTGCGCGCCGCCCGTGCCCCGCGTCGCCACGATCCCCGCGCGCCGAGACGTACGAAGGAAGCCGCGATGTCCCTCGCGCTCCTGATCGTCTTCGAGATCGCGCGCGTCGCGCTCCGCCTGATGCTCGTCGTCCTGAGCTGGCACTTCCTGCGCGCGGTGTGGGGCGGCGTCTCGCTCGCCGATCCGGAGAGGCCGCCGGATCCCGACGAGTGGCCCGAGGTGACCGTCCAGCTCCCGCTGAAGGACGAGTTCTACGTCGCCGAGCGCGTCATCCGGTGCGCGGTCGCCCTCGACTATCCGACCGACAAGTTGTCCATCCAAGTGCTCGACGACTCGGGCGACGAGACGACGCCGCTCGTGCGCGCCCTCGTCGAGGAGCTGCGCCGGAGCGGCACCCGCATCGAGCACCTCCACCGCGAGCGCCCCGAGGGGTTCAAGGCCGGCGCGTTGAACGCGGGCCTCGAGCGGGTGGAGGGCGGCCTCGTCGCGATGTTCGACGCCGATTGCGCCCCCGCGACCGACTTCCTGCGCCGCACCGTGCCGTTCTTCCAGGACGCGAAGATCGGGTGCGTACAGGTGCGATGGAGCTTCCTCAACCGGGACCGCAACCTGCTCACGCGCATCCAGTCGATCGTGCTCGACGGTCTCTTCACGATCGATCAATTCGCGCGTGCCACGCGTGGGCTCCCGCTCCAGTTCAACGGCACCAACGGGGTGTGGCGGGTCGACGCGATCCGCGAGGCGGGCGGTTGGCGCGGCGAGATCCTCGCGGAGGACGCGGACCTCAGCTTCCGCGCGCACCTCGGCGGCTGGCGCCTGGTCCACCTCCGCCAGTACGCGGTGCCCACCGAGCTCCCCGAGGAGATGGGCGCGTTCCGTACCCAGCAAATGAGGTGGTCGGAGGGGAGCGCGCAGCTCCTCCGCGCGATCAGCTGGCGCGTCGTGCGGAGCGAGCTCCCGCTGCGGAGCCGCTGGATGATGTTCATGCACCTCGGCCGCCACGCGATCGACCCGCTGATCCTGATGGCCACCGTGACCTCGCCGCTCACCACGCTCTACGGGCTGCCGTTCCTCGTCGACTACACGGTGCCGATCAACGCGGGGCTGTTCTTCCTCGTCGGGCTCGGGAGCTTCCTCTTCTACGGCGCGGCGCTGCGCTACGTGCGCGGGCCGTGGTGGCACGCGCTGATCATCCCGCTCGTCATCCCGCTCGCGATCGGGATGTCGCTCGCGTACACGGTCGCGTTCGTGCGAGGGCTCGTCAGCGCCAGCTCCGACTTCGTGCGCACGCCCAAGGCGGGCTCGCAGTCGGGCCCCGGCCCGCGCTATCGGAGCCCGCGACCTCCGTCGGCGTGGGTGGAGGTCGGCATCGCGCTCGCGCACGCGTACTTCGCGTGGCGCGCGGCGGAGATCGGCCTCTACGCCGAGGCTGCGTTCTTCACGATGCTCGGAGGCAGCTTCCTCTGGGTGGGCGGCGGCACGCTCCTGAGCCGCGGGGTGAGCGGGCGGACGGCTTGACAGCCGGGCCACCGGTCGCGGACGGTGCGAGGAGCGGCTCGGCCGCCTCTCTCCATGTCGTCCCGCGCCCATCGCTCGCTCTTCGTCGCGACCGCGCTGAGCTTCCTGACCGCCGCGCTCGTCACGGCGGGGTACGCCCCGATCGCCAGCGCGCAGTGCGAGGCCGAGCCGGAGCCCGACGCCGTCACCCGCGCCGCCGCGCGCCCGTACTACAACGAGGGGATCGAGGCCTCGACGCAGTCGCGCTGGGCCGAAGCGCGCCGGAGCTTCGCGCGCGCGGCCGACATCACCCCGCTCTCGCCCATCGTCTACAACCTCGCGACCGCGCAGTCGCATACCGGGTTGATCGTCGAGGCGGCGGAGAACTACCGCCTGTTCCTGCGCCGGTGCGCGTCGTCGCAGACGCCGGATCTGCGCGAGGAGGCGGAGCAGCTGCTCGCGCAGATCGCGCCGCGGGTCGGTCGGCTCACCTTGCGGGTCGACAACCTCGACGAGTCGGTCGACCGCGTGCTCATCGACGACTCGGTGGTCGCCCACGCGCTGATCGGCACCGACATGCCGGCGAACCCCGGCACCCGCCAGCTTCGCATCGAGCGGAACGGACAGGTGATCGAGCGCCGCAGCTTCGACATCCGCGAAGGCCGCGCGTCGACGATGCTCATCGCGTTGCCCCGCTACGAGCGCCCGACCCCACCGGGTGGCGGTGGCGGCGACGTCGACGTCGGGCTCGTGGTGGGGCTGTCGATCGGCGCGGTGGCGCTGCTCGCGGGCGCGGCCACCATCATCCTCGTGGTGCTCCTAGGGCAGCAGGGCCTCGAGTTCCCGTGCGGCTCGTTCGACTGCCGCACCGCGCAAGTTCCGTTGATCGAGTTCTAGGGACGAGAAGCCGATGACGAGCTCGCCGGCCGCCCCCCTGCCCTTCGCGATCGTCGACGACGAGCGCTTCGACGCGCACGTGGCGGACGGCGCCCACCCCGAGCGGCCCGAGCGCCTCCACGCGGCGCGCGCCGGCCTGCTCGCCGCGATCCCCGAGGCCGACCGGCTCGTCATCGACGCCGAGCCGGTCGAGGCGGCGGAGCTCGACGGTGTGCACGACGCAACGTACGTAGCGCGCTTGTCGGAGGCGCTCGCCGCGCGTGCCCGCGGTCACCTCGACGCCGACACGTTCTTCTCCGAGGGCACCAAGGAAGCCGCGTGGCGCGCCGCCGGAGGCGCGACGCGGATGGCGCGCGCGCTGATGCGCGGCGACGCCCGCACGGGCTTCGCGCTGCTGCGCCCGCCTGGCCACCACGCGGAGCCGGACCGCGCGATGGGGTTCTGCCTCCTCAACAACGTCGCGCTCGCCGCGCAGGCCGCGCTCGCGGCGGGAGCCGAGCGCGTCGCGATCGTCGACTGGGACGTGCACCACGGCAACGGTACGCAGCACGCGTTCGAGGCGCGGAGCGACGTCCTCTTCATCTCGCTCCATCAGTATCCGCTCTACCCGGGCACCGGCGCGCCGGAGGAGACGGGGCGGGGCGCGGGCGCCGGTTCGACGGTGAACGCCGCATTGCCCCCCGGGAGCGACGACGCGGTGTACGGCGAGGCGTTCCGCCGCCTCGTCCTGCCCGCGATCGCGAGGCATCGCCCCGACGTCATCCTGGTGTCGGCGGGGTACGACGCCCACGCGGCCGACCCGCTCGCCTCGATGGAGCTCCAGGCGGACACCTACCGCGCGATGGCGAGCGCGCTCATGGCGGCGGCCGACGACCTCGGGCACGGCCGCGTCGGGTTCGTCCTCGAGGGCGGCTACGACCTGCTCGCGCTCGAGGCCTCCGTCCGGGCCACCGCGGAGGCGGTCCGCGGCGCGCGGCTCGCGCTGCCCGAGGGCGCGCTCCGCCCCGACGCGCTCGAGCGCATCGCGAGAGCGGAGCGAGCCCTCGCAGCGGCCGCGGGCTGACTCGACTCGGGCAGCGCGGCCGCTCGTGTCTCTGCCGACGCGAGCTCGTCAGCACCCGAGCTCGTGAGCACGTGCCTCGTGAGCACGAGACCTCGTGAGCACGGCGGCTAGTTGGCGGTGCGCACGCCGCTCGCGTCGTCTTCGTCGACGGTGATCCGCTCGGTGCCGACCGTGCGTCCCTCGACGAACCAGAGGACGAGACCCAGAACGCCCAAGCCGAGCCCCGCCGCGAGCGCGACGTCGGAGTACGCGGCCCACGTGCGCGCGTCGTCCAGGTTGTCGGAGCGCGAGCCCGCCTCCACGCCCAGCCCGATCGCGGTCCCGAGCGCCACGACGCCGAGCCCCCACGCGATCCACGTGAAGATGCGGTCGGCCTGGATCGCGCGATAGCGCGTCTCGGGCGTGAGGTCGGCGTAGGCCACGGTGGGCACGCCCGCCTCGATGCTCACCTCGGAGCGGAACGGCACGTACCCCTCGCGGCTCAGCGAGAGGCGGTGACGGCCGGGCGGCAGCTCTCGCGCCTCCGGCCACGGCGAGGTGCCCGCCGATGCCCCGTCGAGCTCGACGTCCGCGCCGTCGCGGTTCGCCGTCAGCCGCAGCGTGCCCGTCGTCGGCTGGGCGAGCAGCCGCTCGCGCTCGCGCTCGGCGCGCTCGCGCAGCTCCGCGATGTGCTGCTCCACCTGCCCGCGGTCCGGCGGGTCGACGCGGTCACGCAAGTAGTTTTGATAGTACTCGATCGCCTGCTCGTAGTCGGAGAGCTCCTCGTACGCGCGTGCGATGTTGTATTGGAGGTCCGCGCTCGGCACGAGCTGATTGGCGAGCTGGAAGCTCTGGATCGCTTCGCGATAGCGGTGGGCCCGGAACTGCTCCAGGCCTTGCGTGAAATGAACGCGCGCCTGCTGCGCGCCTTGCATGTTCTCGGGGGCCGCGCCCTCGCCGCCCGCATCCTGCGCGCAGGCCGGACCGAGGGTCGCGAGCTCCACCGCGATGAACACCGAGAGCGCGAGCGCCGTCCGCACGTGCATGAGGGTATCCTTCTCGCGAACGACCGGTCCACTGGCTGCTATGATCCGATCGGTGATGCGCCATCGACCGCTCTGGCTCGCCTGCGTCGGCCTCACCGGCCTCGTCGTCGGTGCGCTCCCCCTCCCCCCGGGTGCCCGCGCGCAACACGACCCGGATCCGTTCGCCGACGCGCGCGCGCTCCAGGGCAGCGAGGCGCTCGTGCCGCCCCGCGCGCTCGCCGTGATCCCGGAGCGCCACACGGGCCGCCGGCTCCGCGTGATCGACGAGCTCTCTCGGATCGAGCCGCAGTTCGACGACCTCGCGCGCGGCGCCGGCATGAGCCCCGCTCGCGCGATCCAGCTGCGAACCCGCGAGGCGAACATCCCCATCTTCGTCGAGAAGACGGACGCCACGGTGTCCACCGTGCTCCAGCTCGAGCTCGGCGCGCGCATCGAGGTGCGCGGTGTCCTCCTCGAACGGGGGGGCCGCTATCTGCTGGTCGCGTCGTCGGTGCGGCCGGCGCCCGCCGGCACGCCCGAGCCTCGCTCGGGTCGACGGGCGCGGTGAGCGCTCGCTGGCTCATCGTCTGCGACGACGCCGAGCTGGCGGTGGAGTGCGCGCGGGTCGCGGCGACGCTCGGCATCGAGACCGAGCCGGCGATCGATCCCCGTCCGGTGTCGCGCGCGCGGAGCGCGGTGCTCGACGCCGCGCCGGTCGCCGTCGCGATGGCGTCGCCGCCGAGCTTCGAGGAGCTCGTGACGCTGGCCGACGCGAGCCGCGAGGTCGGCCGCGCGGTGCCGCTCGCGGTGATCTGTGACCCCTACGCCAGCCGGCGCGCGAGGCTGTTCGCGGGCGACCTCGGGCTGCCCGCGGTGGACGAGGTCGAGCCGTTGCTCAGCGCCATCGCGCTCCTCGACACGGGCGCCGATCACCCGTGGACCGCGTCGACCCGCGCGCTCACCGCGCTGGATCGGGCGCGGCTCGGCGACGCGACCCTCGGGGGTCGCGGCGGCGGACACCTCGGTCGGGCCGACGGAGGGATGCTCTCGTGGGCGCTCCAGCAGAAGGGCGACGAGCGGCCGATCGGCGCGCCCCGCGCGGTCGGCGATGCCCTGCGCGCGCTCCGCGCCGCGAGCGAGGCCACCGAGCCGGCGCGCGCGGTGATCGAGGGCGCGGATCGGCGCGCCGTCCACGACGTGATCTTCGGCCCGCCGCGCGCGCTCTCGGATCCGGCCAGCAAGTCCGCGCTCGCGCCGTACGGCGTGCCGCTCCCCATCGAGGAGCTCTGCAGCAGCCCGTCGCGCGCCGCCTCCGAGGCCGCGCGCATCGGCTTCCCCGTGCGGATCTCGCTCGCGAGCCCGGACATCCGGATCTGGGACCACCCCGACATGAGCGTGGACGACGTCGACAACGCCGCGCGCGTGCGCGACGTGTACCGTCAGATCATGACGCTCGCCAACGAGCGCCAGCCCGACGCGCGCCTCCTCGGCGTGCTCGTCACCGCCACCTCCACCCCGCAAGCGCTCTTGCGGGTGAGCGCGGAGCCGCTCGCCGAGGACCGGATCCTCGCCGAGATCGCGTTCGCCGATCCGCACGGCCGCGCGTCGCGCGACGGGACGCTCACCGTCCTGCCCGCCGACCCCGCGGCGATCGAGCGGGTGTTGGGGCGGCTGGACGGCGCGGACCTCGTGCTCGGCGGCGGCCTCGCTCACCGCAAGACGACCGTGGCCGCGATCGCGGACGCGCTCGTCCGCCTCGCCGCGTTCGTCAACGACCACCGGCGTGAGGTCGAGCGCGTGGAGCTCAACCCCCTCGCGCTCCTCGTGGGTGGGGCGATGGAGGTCCGCGAGGCCTGCGTCACCGTGGGGGACGCGTTCCTACGCGGGCTCGAGACGGCGCGCCCCTACGAGCAGCGCTGATCGCATCACGGGGCGAGCCCTGGGAACGAAGAAGCGCGCGACCGCTCGAGGGCGATCGCGCGCTCACCTGCGCGTCCGAGCTCAGCTCGACCGCGGATCAGATTCCGCGTTGATTCTGGACGCACTCCCCGTCGACGCACGACGAGTCGGACGGGCATCCGTCCATGGTCTGTCCGTCGGCCTCGTACGAGCACGAGCCGGGGAACGGCGGGAGGCCCACGAAATAGGCCACGCCGAAATACAAGAGCCCGAGGACTCCGACGATGAGCGCCACCTTGACGAGCGGGCTCGAGTCTTCCCAGAACGACATTTGTAGCGCCTCCTAGTGCTGGTTCTGCGCGACGGGGAACCTGGCGAACAGTACGAAAGGGGCGTCGCGCGGGTCAACAATCTTAACGCCAGGATGGCCGGGTCTTTGTAGCCTGGCTGGAAGCACATGAGCGATTTTCTCAACCTCTGGCGAGGCCGCGCCCGCGCCGCCGCCCGGGTCGGCCTCAAGTCGAGCGCGAGCTTCGACGCCGATCCCCGCGCGATCGTAGAGCTAGCCCGCCAACGCATCGCTGGCCCTCTCGGGTTGCCATCCCTCCTGCGCGTCCACGCCACGGGGCGTCCCGACGCACCCGCCGTGATGTTCGGCGAGCGCGTCACCACCTGGCGCGAGCTCGACCGCCGGGTCGACCGGCTCGCGAACGCGCTCAAGGACCGGCTCGGGGTTCGCGCGGGGGACGCTGCGTTGATCGTCATGCGCAACCGGCCCGAGATGCTCGAGGCGCAGGCCGCGCTGGCCCGCGTCGGTGCCGCGGCGGTCAACGTGAGCTGGCGGAGCACGCCCGACGAGCTGCGCTACCTCGCCGAGCACTCGGGCTCCCGCGCGATCCTCGCGGAGGCCGACATCGCCGACGCGCTCGACGCAGCGCGCGCGAGCATCGCGCTGCCGGCGGATCGGTATGTGTCGGTCGGCGGCTCGCGCGAGGGCTACCTCGAGTACGACGCGCTCCTCGCCTCGGCGCGCGCCGAGCGCGTCGATGGCCAGGAGGGATCGGTCGTCATCTACACGAGCGGCACGACCGGCAAGCCCAAGGGCGCGGTGCGCAAGTTCCCGAAAGAGATCGTGTGGAACATGCTCCACATCCTCGCCGAGCTCCCGATGCGCAGCGACGACCGGCACCTCGCGGTGTGCCCGATGTATCACTCGACCGCGTTCGGGTTCATCGGGTTCACGATGGTCCTCGGAGGCAGCCTGGTGATCGAGCCGACGTTCGATCCGGAGCGCTTCCTCGCGACGGTCGAGCGACACCGCGTGACGACCACCGCGGTCGTACCGACGATGCTGCACCGGATCCTCGAGCTGCCCGAGGCGGTGCGACGGCGCTACGACACGCGGAGCCTGCACGCGATCTTCAGTGGCGGAGCGCCGCTGAGCGGTGAGCTGGCCAAGCGGGTGATCGAGGAGCTGGGTTACGTGCTCTACAACTTCTACGGCGCGACGGAGACGGGCCTCAACACGATCGCCACCCCCGATGAGCTGCTCCGATCTCCCGGCACGATCGGGCACGCGCTGGCGGAGAACGAGATCGTGCTGTTGGACGAACGCGGCCACGAGGTCGCGGACGGGGCGACGGGCGAGCTGTGGGTCAAGAACGCGATGCTCGTGTCGGGCTACCACCGCGATCAGGACGCCACGCGCGCGTCGATGCGCGAGGGCTTCTTCAGCGTCGGGGACCTCGCGCACCGTGACGAGCACGGCTTGTTGCACCTCGACGGCCGCAAGCGCGACATGATCATCAGCGGCGGCGTGAACATCTACCCCGCCGAGCTGGAGGAGGTGATCCACGGTCACCCCAACGTCGCCGAGTGCGCGGTGGTGGGCATCCCCGACAGCGAGTGGGGCGAGAAGGTCCGCCTCTACGTGGTCCCGCGCGAGCAGCCGTTCGACGAGCGCGAGCTCGTCGCGTGGGCCCGCCAGCGCATCTCGAACCACAAGGTCCCCCGCGAGGTCCGCGTGCTCGACGAGCTGCCCAAGAACCCGACGGGCAAGGTGCTCAAGCGCGAGCTCCGCGCGCTCTGATCGTCCGCGGCGGGGCGATCTTCCTCAGGAAGCGAGGAAAGTGCCTCCGCGACGCGCACGCACGAGCAAGGTGACTTCCGATTCCGATTCCGATTCCGATTCCGATTCCGAGTCTGATGGATCCCCTCAAATCTAAGCGTTAGGCGCTGGAGATTCTCTGCTGCATGTTGTGGACGTCGAGCTCGTCGAACGATTCGCGCGATGACCGTCTCAGGATGAGCACGCCAAGTCGCGGGAGG
>JBFWYI010000011.1:0-136000 GCA_050186575.1 Sandaracinaceae bacterium
GCATGCAGCGACTCCTTGTGGTTCTTGCAGACTCCAGGATGCTGCATGCGCGCTCTGCCTGCTGATCAAACTCCGAAGTGATCGGAACTACTTAACTTTCCTCCTCGAAATGAGGGGAGCCGTCAGAGTCCGATTCCGAGTCCGATTCCGAGTCCGATTCCGATTCCGAGTCCGATTCCGTGTCCGGGTTCGGGTCCGATCAGCCGTCGCGGAGGTACCTCGCGGTCGCCGTGTCCGCCTTCCTCAGCTCGGCCGGCGTGCCCTCGAACACCACCCTTCCCCCTTCCGCTCCGCCCTCCGGCCCCAGCTCGATCACGTGGTCGGCGGCCGCGAGCAGCTCGAGGTCGTGCTCGACCACGATCACCGTGTTGCCTCGGTCGACCAGATCGTCGAGCGCGCGCAAGAGGACCTGCACGTCGGTCGTGTAGAGGCCCGTCGTCGGCTCATCGAGCACGTAGAGCGTCGAGCCGGTCGCGCGCTGGGCGAGCTCCTTGCCGAGCTTCAGTCGCTGGGCCTCGCCGCCCGACAGCGTGGTCGCGCTCTGTCCGAGCGTGAGGTAGCCGAGGCCCACCGCGCTCAGCACCGTGAGGCCGGCGTTGAGCTTCGGGATCGCCTCCAGCTGGGCGAGCGCCTCGTCGATCGTGAGCTCGAGGAAGTCCGCGATGCTCAGGCCGCGAAACCGGATCGCGAGGGTGGACGGGTCGTAGCGACGACCTTCGCACTCGTCGCAACGTACGTAGACATCCGGCAGGAAGCCCATCGGCACGCGCACGACGCCGTCGCCCTTGCACGCCTCGCAGCGACCGCCCTTGGTGTTGAAGCTGAAGCGGCTCGCCGTGTAGCCGCGCGTCCGCGCGTCGGGGAGCGACGCGAAGAGCTCGCGGATGCCGTCGAACAAACCCGCGTAGGTGATCGGGGTGCTGCGCGGCGAGCGGCCGATCGGCGCTTGGTCGATCGCGATCACCTTGTCCAACGCACCCGCGCCGCTCAACGTACCTTGCACGTCGAGATCCGCGCGCCCACCCACCGCCGCACGCGCCAGCGGGAGCAGCGTGTCCATCACGAGCGAGGACTTGCCGCTCCCGCTCACCCCGCTCACGCAGCTGAGCGCGCCGAGCGGGAACCGGGTCGAGACGTCGGCGAGGTTGTGGGCCCTCGCGCCGCTGAGCGCGAGCCAACCGCGCGGGGTCCTCGGGACGCGCGGCTCGACGCCCCTCGCGGTCGCGAGCGTGCGCCCGGTCGCGGACAGCGCGCGCGCGGCGAGCTCGCTCGGCGTCCCGCTGTCCACCACCTCGCCGCCGAGGCGGCCCGCGCCGGGGCCCATGTCGACGAGGTGATCGGCGGCGCGCCACACCGCGGGGTCGTGCTCGACCACGAGAACCGTGTTGCCCCGGTCGCGCAGCCGGGTCAGCGTGGCCAGCAGCCGCTCGGTGTCGCGCGGGTGCAGGCCCACCGTCGGCTCGTCGAGCACGTAGAGCACGCCGACGAGCGCCGCGCCGAGCTGCGTCGCAAGCCGGATGCGCTGCGCCTCGCCGCCCGACAGCGTCGCCGCGCGACGCGCGAGCGTGAGATACCCGAGCCCGACGTCGACGAGGAACCGGAGGCGCCCGCCGATCTCACGGACCAGCGGGGCCGCGATCTCCGCGTCCGCGCCGTCGAGCGAGAGGCCGTCGAAGAACGCGAGCGCCGTCTCGATCGGGAGCGTCGCGATCTCGTGGATCGATCGTCCGTCGAGCCGCACCGCGAGCGCCTCGGGACGCAGCCGCGCGCCGCCGCAGAGAGGACAGACGCGCGAGCGCCGGAAGCGCGCCAGCTCCGCCTCGAGCTCGGCGATGCTCGCCTCGTCCTCCTCGCTCCCCGGCTGCGCGAACGCTCGCTCGCGCCGCTCGAGCAGCGGGATCACACCGATCCAGTCGCCTCGTCCCTCCAGGATCGCGCGCCGCGCCTGCGCTCCGATCTTCCGCCACGGCTTGTCGAGGTCGACCTTCACGCTGGCCGTCAGCTCGCGCTCGCGCGCGCGGTGGTACGCGCCGCCGGGCGGTCCCCACGGCGCGATCGCGCCCTCGCGGATCGAGCGCGTCGGATCGGGGACGATCGCGTCGGCGTCGAACGTGTGCACCTCGCCGAGACCCGCGCACTCGGGGCACGCGCCGAGCGGGCTGTTCCACGAGAACGTCTGCGGCTCGAGGCGCTCCAGCACGAGGCCATGCTCCTCGCACGCGAGCTGCTCGCTCATCTCGAGCGGCTCGCCGTCCGGCCGGGCCACGCGCACGCGCCCGCCCGACAGCCCGGTCGCGAGCTCGATCGAGTCGGCGAGGCGCTCGCGCTGCTCGGCGCGCACGACGAGCCGATCGATCTGCACCTCGAGCTCCGCCTCGGCGACGGTGGGCAGCGGTTCGCCGACCTCGTGCGGCGCGCCGTCGATCGCGACGCGCGTGTAGCCGGCCTTCGCGAGCTCCTCGACGCGTGCCGCTAGGTCCGTCGCGCTCAGGCGTCCGAGCGGCGCGCGCACGATCACGCGCGCGCCTTCTCCGAGCGCGAGCACGGCGCCCACCATCTGCGGGATCGTGTACGCGCGCACCGGGCGGCCACACACCGGGCAGCTCGCGCGCCCCACCCGGGCCATGAGGAGGCGCAGGTAGTCGTGGATCTCGGTGGTCGTGCCCACCGTGGACCGCGGATGCGCGCTCGACGCGCGCTGACGCACCGCGATGGCCGGGGAGAGCCCCTCGATCAGATCGACGTCCGGACGCGGCAGCCGCTCCACCGCGCGCTGCGCGTGCACGCTCAGGCTCTCGACGTAGCGGCGCTGCCCCTCCGCGTAGATCGTGTCGAACGCGAGCGACGACTTGCCGCTCCCGCTCGGCCCGGTGACCACCACGAGTCGCTCGCGCGGGAGCGACACATCGACGTCCTTGAGGTTGTGCGTCCGCGCGCCGCGCACCACGAGCTGGCGCGGCTCGCCCGCGTCGTGGCTCACGTGGCGAGCTCCAACGCCATCCGCATGGCCGCGCGCATCCCGCTCGCGTCCGCGTGGCCCACCGCGTCGTACGCGACGCCGTGATCGACGCTCGTCCGGACGAACGGGAGCCCCCACGTCACGTTGACGGCCTCCCCCCAGTCGAGGAGCTTGCTCGCGATCGTCGCCTGATCGTGGAACATCGCGACGACCCCGCCGACCTTGCCGCTGTGCGCCCACCGCATGCACGTCTCGGCGCCGAGCGGCCCGAGCAGCGCGGCGCGGCCTCGGCTCGCCTCGACGGCAGGCGCGATCACCGTCGCCTCCTCGCGGCCGAACAGACCGCCCTCCGACGCGTGCGGGTTGAGCCCACACACCGCGATCACCGGCGAGACGACCCGCAGCGTGACGAGGGCATCGCTCAGATGACGGATCGCTCGCTTGACGTGCCAGGGTCGCAAGAACCCGGGCAGATCGGCGATCGCCACGTGCGTCGTCGCGAGCGCGACCTTCAGCCGAGGTCCGAGGAACATCATCGTCACGTCGTTCTCGGCGAGCTCCGCGGCCCGCGCGAGGTGCTCGGTCTGACCGGTGAAGCGCGTGCCGGAGAGCTCCACCGCCGCCTTGCTCATCGGTCCAGTGACCAGCGCGCCACCCCGCTCGCGCACGAGCTCGATGCCCAGATCGAGCGCCGCCAGCTGCGCGGCGCCCCCCTCCGCGCTCGGGCCGCGGCGCGCCACGATCGACCGGTCGACCACCCCCGCGTTCAGCAGCTCGACGTCGTCGACCCCGCGGACCGCGCCGTCGATCCCACTCCCGGCCGCCAGCGCCTCGAGATCGGCGCGCAGGCGTGCCACGTCGCCGACGACGGTCACGCGATGCGGCGGTGGAACGCAGAGCGCTGCGTGCAATGATATTTCCGGACCTACACCCGACGGATCGCCGGTCGTCACTACGAGCTCGGTCATGGCGCCGCCATCTTGTAGCCGACGCCGCGCACCGTCTCGAGGGGCACCGCCTCGGGACCGAGCTTCATCCGCAGTCGGCGCACGTGGATGTCCACCGTGCGGGTCCCCCCGTAGTAGTCGACCCCCCACACCCGCTCGAGCAGCTGCTGACGGCTGAAGACGCGACCGCGGTGGCTCGCGAGGAAGCGAAGGAGGGCGAACTCCTGCTGGGTGAGCGCGACCGCTCGTCCCTCGACGCTCGCCTGGTGACCCGCGACGTCGAGCATCACGCGCCCGACCTTGATCCGCTCGGCGCTCTCGAACTCGCTCGCCCGCCACTCCGCGCGCCGGATCCGCACATAGAGCTCGACCGGCACGTACGGCACGAGCACGAGATCATCGATCGCGTCCTGTGGCTGGATGCGATGGAGCGCCCCCACGCTGACCGCGAGCAGCACCGGGACGTCGGAGAGCGGCGCCACCGCGCGCAACCGGGTCACCGCCGCGCGACCCGCGTCGATCTCGTCGATCGCTTCGATCAGCACCGCGGCCGGAGGCTCCGCCGCGAGCTCCGCCTCGTCGAACCGATCCCACAGATCGCAGGTGCGCACCCGACAACCGAGCTGACGCAACGCATCGGCTCCGCCGTCCGTCCGCTCGAGCTGGTGGGCGGGTCCGACGATCAGGATCCACATCGGGGTTGCGCTCTACCCTCGGGCGTCGAGCCACGCAACGCAGGGCGACCGGGGCTCGGCCGGTGGCGCGCGGCGGCGGGATCGTGAAACGCCTGCGTTTTCGAGGCCCGCCGCGCCGTCCCGCATCGGGTGCGCCTTGACCGCACGGAGCCTGCGTGGCTTCATCGCGCAGGCGAAGGACGCATCTTGGCGGCGAAGAGCTGGAGACTGGTGGTCACCGAGATCGGGGGTTCGAATCCGATCGCGGAGGCCAGTGTCGAAGCCGGGAACTGGATGACCGCGCTCTCGCTCGCCCGACGAGCGGTGGGTGAGTCCGGAGGCATCCCGTCCGGCGCGAGCGTGCAAGTCGCGAGCGACGGCACCGTCACCATCCACGACGGGACCGCGCGTCGGAGCTACGTGCTCGGCCCCGGCGAGAGCGAGAGCCTCGCGGAGAAGAAGCCGTCGCGCGGGCCGCGCGTCCCGTCCGAGCCGGTGCCGCGCACCGAGAGCAAGCCACCCGCCGCCGGGAGCAAGACGCCGAGCGTCACGGTGCCGCGCCCGAGCGACCCGCCGCCCTCCGCGTCGAAGTCGACGGCGCCCGACGCCAAGGTGTCGAACCGCACCATCGCGTACAACGCAAAGGACATGGTCCTCACGCCGCCGGGGACCGCGCCCGCCAAACCGTCGGACGCCTCGGCGCCCGAGCCCAAGCCGTCCGCCGCGGCGAGCGGTGCGTCTCTGCCGACGAACCCCAAGCGCACCATCGCGTACGACGCTTCTCAGCTGAACCTCGCCGCGCCCGGAGCGCCGGCCGCGTCGCCGGGCTCGCCGGCGATGAACGCGACGCAGGCGTTCGATCCCAAGGCGGTCGCGTCCGTGCCGACGGTCACGAAGCCCGAGGCCGCACCCACCGCGCCCACGGGCGCCGGACCCCAGCGCACCATCGCGTACGACGCGCGCCAGCTCGGCCTCGCCGCACCGGAGCCGGCGGGCAACAACGGGGGCGCGGATCCGAAGCGGACGATCGCGTTCGACGCGGAGCAGATCCGCGCGATCACCGCGACCGCCCAGGGGGCCGCCGAGCCCGCCGCTCAGGCGAGCGCGCCCGCCTCCGAGCCACCGAAACCGGCCACCAAGCCCAACGCGACGATCGCCTACGACGCGCGCGCCCTCGGGCTCGCGGGCGCGACCCCGGGCGGATCGGCGCCCGCCCACCCTGCGCCGACGCCCACAGTCGAAGACGATTCGAGCAACTCGGACGCCTCGGACGACTCATCTCCTCGGATGACGGATCCCGACGGAACCCCGGCGTGGCAGGTGCTCCACTCGCGCGACGCCGAGCCGAGCCCGGACTCGCCGCTCGTCTACCGCGAGCGGACGTACGTGGTGGCGGAGGGCACCAGCGAGCCGCTCCTCGAGGCGATCCTCAGCGCCCGCTTCGAGGAGCTGCGCGAGGAGCTCGCGTCGCGCCCGAAGGGCAAGCTCGTCAACATGGCGCTCTTCGACCACCGCTGGGAGGGCCGCCCCGAGCGCCCGCCGCTGCTGACCCTGCAGTGGAAGGACTGGCGCGGCGAGCCGATCGTCGGGCGGCCCAAGGGATCGCAGCCACCGCCCGCGGTCGGACCGGTGTCCGTGCCCGCCCCCAAGCCAGCATTCGAGACGCCGGCAAAGCGAAGCGGAGCCGACGGCGGGGCGGAATCGGAGACGGCGGCAAAGCGAAGCGGAGCCGACGGAGCCGAAGACCGGGTGGAATCCCCGCCGTCGAGCCGGCCCCCCGTCGCGACGCCGGAGCCCGCCGAGGCGGCGCCCCAGCCAGCCCCCGCGCCGGCGCACGTCGACGTCGGCGGACCGCCGTCCGACGACCTCGACCTGAGCATCAGCGACGACGTGGTCGACGCCCCGCGACCGCGCGAGCGCCGGCGCACCGACGAGCTGCTCGCGAACGCGTTCGAGGCGCTCCAGGACCTCTTCTTCTTGACCACGCCGGTCGAAGGCCTCGAGTTCGTCGTCCGCCTCCTGGGCGACCTCATCCCCGCGCAGGGCTACTCGACGTGCCTCTACGACATCAACACCGACGAGCTCCGGTTCGTCGCGGTCGCGGGGCCGGGCGGCGAAGCGCAGAAAGGCCGCGGCGTACCGCGTCTACGTGGATTGCTCGGCGCAGCGGCCATCGCGCCGGACGCCGCGGTGCTCATCGAGGACGTCGTATCCGATCCCCGTTACGACGCCGCGACCGACGGGCGTCCCGGGGTGGATATCCAGACGATGGCGCTCATGGCCATCTCGCACCAAGGCCGCCTCCTCGGGATGGTGCAGCTCATCAACCGCGTCGATCAGTCGCAATTCTCGCGCGCCGACGCGAACTTGCTGATGTACATCGGCGAGAAGCTCGGCGAGTTCCTGTTCTCCGCACGGATGCGGCCCGACGAGCGCCGCCGCGGCACCTGAGAGCCTCGACGCGAACGGGCCGGGCGCACCGGTCGCCCGACCCGTATCTCGATCCGAGGTCGTGTCGTTCCGAGGAGCGAGGGCTCAGCGACCCTGCTCGAGGAGCGCGCGGATCTCCGACTCGAAGGCGCGCGCGTCGGCGCTCCGGAAGCCCTCGTGGATGTGCCGCACGACGCCTTGACGGTCGACGATGTAGCTGGAGGGCATCCGCGGCGGCTGATAGCGACCCGCGACCGCGTGTTGCGCGTCGAGCACCACCGGGAAGCTCGCCTGGTGCTGCTGGAGGAAGCCACGCATATTGTCAGCGGTGCGATCCTGGCTGACCGCGACGACCGTGAAGCCCTGCTCGTGGTAGCGACCGTAGAGCCGCTGGAGCACGGGGAACTCCTCGGCGCACGGCTCGCACCAGGACGCCCAGAAGTCGACGAGCACGACCTGCCCGCGGAGCGAGGCCATCGTGACGTTGTTGTTGTTCAGATCGCGCAGCCCGATCTCCGGGGCGCGAGCGTTGACGTCGAGCGCGAGCGCGCTCGTGGTGGCGAGGAGCAGCGCGACGAGCGCCAGCAGGGACGGAACGCGAAGGGTCGACTTACTCATGCGCGTCATGACTCCGTTGGACGAGGGGACAACGAGACGATTCACGGAGACTATCAAAGGAAAGCGCTCGAAATCGAGCCTCGCGTTCCGCGATCGTTCCGGTGTTCGGCTGCGCCGATCGCCCGTGCGAGCTACTCGTCGAGCGCTTCCGAGACGTACGCGGAGAGCGACGCGGGAGGCTCGCCGAACCGGCGTCCGTTGACGAAGAACGAAGGCGTGCCCTCGACTCCGACGCGGCGGCCCGCCTCCTTGTCCTCCTCGATCCGATCTTGCGTCTCGGTGGCCGCGAGGTCGGCGCGGAATCGATCCATGTCGAGGCCGAGCTGCTCCGCGTAGCCGAGGAGATCTTCCTCTTCGAGCTGACGTTGGTGCTCGAACAAGAGGTCGTGCATCTCCCAGAAGCGATCCTGGTTGCCGGCCGCCACCGCCGCGCGCGCAGCGGGCATCGCGTGCGGGTGGGCGCTCAGCGGGTAGTGCTTGAACACCACGCGGACGCGCCCCTCGAACTCGCGCATGAGCTGCTGGAGGATCGGGTGCGCGCGGCCGCAGTAGGGGCACTCGAAGTCGGAGAACTCGACGATGGTGACCGGCGCCATCGGTGAGCCGCGGCTCGGCGCGCCGTCGATCGCGATCTCCACGCGGCCATCCGCGTCGTAGCGCTGGGCGTAGAGCTCCTCGATCTCTTGGCGCTCGTAGCCCTCCTGGATGAGGCGCGCGAGGTAGCGCGCAGCGGGAACGCAGCTGCGACAACCCCGGCTCTCTTGCACGCAGCGACCGACGCTGATCGGTTCGCCGCAGGGCGAGAGCTGATCGTTGATGAGCTCGGTGAAGACCCGGCGCTCCGCGACCGTGAGCTCGGAGGTGTCGACCTGCTCGAGGCTCTCGACGCGCGGACCCTCCGACGCATGGTCGGGACGCTCGCCACCGCTCCCGTTTCCGTTCGCGTCTCCGGAGCCGCCGCTGCAGCTCGCTCCGAGCGACATCAGCCCGAGGAGGACCACGAGGGCCCAGGAAAGCCGCGAGAACGGGCGCATCGGGCGGGACTCTTACACCTGCCCCCGTCTCGCGCAATTCCACCTCGTCCCCGGGTCCCGCGCGCCTTCGCTGGCCCACCGCTCGAGGCTCGAATCGGTGGCGCGCGGCGCTCAGAGCGTCGGCGCGCCCGCGCGGATCCAGCGCGACAGCGCACGCAGCTCGCTCGGATCGAGCGGCGCATCCGGCGGAGGAGGCATGCGCGCGCCGACCGCGTGCGGATCGCCGATCACCTTGTAGAGGAGATAGCTGCGCGCCGGATCACCGAGGCCCGCGCGCGCCTCGATCCGGGCCATCCCCCCGAGAGTCGGCGAGCCGCGCCAGACCGTGTCGCCCTGCGTCCCGACCCGCGTCTCGATCGCGCCGACCCCCACCGCGGTCCGCTCGATCGCGTCCGGCGAGGAGAGATCGAGCCCGAGCATCGGGGTGGAGCCGCCGTGACATCCGTCGACCGCGCAGCGCTCGAAGATGGGCGCCACCGAGGACCAACCGACCGCGTCGGCCGGCCGCGGAGGTCCCCCGTCTTCGCCGGTGGTGAACGCGACGACGTAGTCGTCCGGCATCTCGTCGAGATCCAGATCGCGGATTCCCGTGACGGTGAGGCGGTGAACGACGTCGGGCGCGATCGGCGGCGTGAGGTTCTCGATCGTCAGCACGCGATCGACGGGATCGAACCAGCCCGACAGGAAGGCGGCGCGCGCTCCGCTGCGGAGCGACATGCGCCCGCGATGGATGTCGCCGAAGAACACCGGACGATCGAAGTACACGCGCGGGGCGACGTAGGGATCGACGCCCTCGTCGCCATCCTCGGGGTCACTGCCGAGGACGCGCGGCCCGCCGGGAGCGCGCTCGGGCGGGAGATCACAACCGAGCAGCGCGCTGCCAGCGCCGCCGACGACGACGCTCACGACGGAGGCATAAACGAACCAGGCGCGCGGCCACCCGGAGCGAGCCATGCGGAGCCGAGCCAAGCAGAGCCGAGCGTATCGCGACGCCCCCTCCGACGCTCAGCTCTCGCTGTAGTACTGGAGCTGCTGGCGGATCGTGTCCTCGCCGACGCCGGTCGGGATGTGCTCCTTCAGACAGTCCGCGACGACGACGAGCATGTCGTCCACGCCCTTGTCCTCGATGAGCTTCGCGAGCAGGGCCCGCGCCTCGCGCGAATCGTCGTCCCGCAAGAACTGCCGGATCTGGTCGATCGTGACCTCACCCGAAAAGTCGAGCTGGCAGTTTTGCAAGAGAAAGCGCGCGAGTTCCTTCACCGAATCCTCCTCCGTACGCGATGGCCGCCTGTTGTAGTCCCTGGCCGCGCGCGATGGCAAGGGACAATCCGAGCCGTGGTAGCTTCCTCGGATGGGGCCATCGCCCATCCGGGTGCTCGGAGCCGCGTACGCGGCGGTCCCCAGCGCGTCGGTACACAGCGCCGCGATGGAGTCGATGATCGCGGCGCTCCGCGCGGAGCTCGACCTCGTCACCCTCAAGACCGAAGACCTCCCGCACGTCAAGCGCATCGCGGACGCGCGCATGTTCCGCGTGCCCGTCACGAACGCGAGCCGCGAGGAGCGGCGTCAACTCTACATGCGCGCGGTGGCACGCCAACTCGACGCGGAGCCCTACCACGTGGTGCACGCGATGGATCCCTGGGCCGGCCAGGTCGCCGCCACGCACGCGCGACGCCGCTCGAGCGCCGCGTTGGTCTACGAGGTGCTGACGCTCCCCGATCCGGAGGAACGAGACGAGTGGGTCGAGGCGCACCGCGCGACGCTCGCCGCCGCGACGCGGGTGATCGTCTCGTGCAACGCGCACGCGAAGGCGCTCCGACCTCGAACGCCCTACGACGTGGTGCGCCCCGCGGTGGACGTCGGCGTCTACGACATGGCGGAGCCGCACACCTACGCGAAGCCGCGCATCCTCTACCTCGGGCCCTACGGGGCGAGCCGCGATCTCGCGACGGTGATCGAGGCCGTCGGCAAGATCCGTGCGGTCCGACCGGTGCACGTGCTGTTCGCAGGCGACGCCGACCCCGAGCGCAAGGCGGACCTTCGCCTCCTCGTGAAGCGCGCGCACCTCGAGGACACGATCGAGGTGCGCGGGGAGCCCAAAGCGCACGCGCTGCCCTCCGTCATCGGGGCTTGCGACGTGTTCATCGCGTCCGCCCGGCCCGACCTCGTCGACGGGCTCGGTCCACTCCCCTTCCCCCTGCTCGAGCCGATGGCGTGCGCGCGCGCCGTGGTGGTCGCGGACGTGCCGGGGGTGAGCGAGCTGGTGCGCGACGAGGTGGAGGGGCTGCTCTATCCCGCCGGCACCGCGGGCGCGCTCGCCGACGCGGTGCTCGAGGTCCTGCGCGACGCCGATCTGCGCGAGCGGATCCGACTCGCGGGGTACCAGCGCGTGCGCGACGAGCTCGCGACGGGCGGGCGGCGGCGGCGCATCCGAGCCGTCTACGAGTCGATCATCCCCGGCTCGCAGGGGCGAGACCCGTGGGCCGAGCTCGCCGAGGAGCCGTCGGCGCTGATGGAGCTCAGCGACTCGCAGATCGAGCTGATCGAAGGTGAGACGTCCGCCGCGCCCGACGACGCGACGTCCCCGCGCGCGCCGGCCCCCGAGGTCGCCCCCGAGCCGGAGAAGCCGAAGCGCGAAGAGGGCCCCCTCCCGCGCGTCGTCGCGCGCCGCCCGCCGCGCCGTCCCGCCAGCGACACCCTGCCCGCTCTGCAGGTGCCGGACACCGATCCGGGTCGCGACGAATAGGCACGCGTGCTCGTCCGCGCACCCGCGCCCGGACAGGCCCCACCGCACGCGTGGGTCGCTCACCCGCGCTCCGCGTCCCCCGGAACGTCCCTTGCGACGTCCAGCTGCCGCGCGCTCATCGACACCGCGTCGCCAGCGCGCTCGCGTCGCCGTGACACGTCACGCACGCGCGCGCGTTGCGCTCGAGCGCGTCGCGGCACCCCATCGCGAAGCCGGGCGGGTGGGGGCTCACCCCGGCGCCGATCCCGAGCGAGCCGTGGCACACCACGCAGTCCCGCTCGGCGTGACAGCTCGCGCACGCGTTCATCGCGCGCGTCGCCTCGAGCGCGTGGAGGTTCGGCCCTTCGGTCCACACCGCGCGCGGCGGGTGGTAGGCGCGCGCCGTGCGCACGTCCGGCGCAGCCATCGGCGAGAGCCCGAGCCGCGCGTGGCACTCCGTGCAGAAGCGGGCGACCTCGTGGCAGCTCTGACAACGCGGTTGATCTCGTCGCGCCGAGACGACGTGGGTCGAGAGATAGTCGCCCGGGTGCACCCGCCGCGGCCGCACGCGACCGTCGTGGCAGTCCGCGCAGTCCGACTCCTGATGGCAGCTCGCGCAGCGCCCACCCTCATCGGCCGCGACCCAGCGATGCCGCACGAGCCACTCGTGGTCGTGCCGCATGTCGAAGAGCCAGCTCGGCGGGTTCATCGTGCCCTCGGCGAACCGCGTGTGGAGCGAACCGTCGGGGCGGGAGCTGTGGCACGTGTCGCACCGCCCGGGCGCGCTCGCGTTCACCGAGAAGCCCGGCGGGCCGTGGCACTCGAAGCACTGCCGCATCGTCGGCAGGTGGCGGCGATCCGCGACCGTCGCGCGCTCCACCCCTTCGTGGCACGTGCGGCAGCGCATCCCGCGGTCGACGTGCTCGCGATGGCTGAACGCGATCCGCGCGGTGGGGAAGTCGCTCATCGGGACCGCTTCGCCCTCCGCGTAGCCGACGTGGCAGACCGAGCAGCGCGCCGCGAGGTCGGGCCCGCCGCGATCGAGCTCGGCGTCGTGACACGGCCGGCACGCGTCCTCGCGCGGAATCAACAGATCGCGCGCGTGATCGGAGACGCCCGCGCCGACGTGGCACCGTACACAACGCAAGTTTCGGTGCACCTCGAGCGAATGATCCATCCGGAGCGCGATCCGCTGCGGCGGATACACGATCGGCGAAGGCCCCGTCCGATCCGGCGGACGCTCGCGCATCGCGGCCGCGGGGGGGCGGCTCTGTCCGCGCGCCGCCTCGCGCGAGGCGAGGATGATCGCGCCGCCGAGCCCCATCGCGAGCGCGATCCACGCGACCGCACGCGCGCGCCTCATCGCCACGTCTCCACGCGGATCGCGATGATCCCGCGGAAGCGGTGCCCCACCGCGTCGCTCGCCGCGTGCTGGAGCTCGACGAACACCAGCGTCTCGTCCGTGATCCGCACGCGGCCCTCGAGCGCGGTCGAGACCACCGCACCGTGCGCGTAGTCGCGCAGCGGATCGTCGAAGTGCCACACGCTGACGTCGGCGCCGAGCTCCACGAAGCCGAGGATCGGCCGCCGCACGCCGAGCGAGACCCCCGCGAGCGGACCGAGCGAGCCGCTCCACGCGAACCCGCTCGCCTCGAGCCGGAAACCCTCCCAGCGCGCGCGAAGCCAGGCGTCGAACCCGGCGTCGAGATCCTCGCCCTGCTCGCCTCCGAGCTCCGCGCGACGACCGCGGA
Organism: Sandaracinaceae bacterium; assembly: GCA_050186575.1. Lineage (GTDB taxonomy): Bacteria > Myxococcota_A > Polyangia > Polyangiales > Sandaracinaceae > JAUHXR01. The sequence continues at coordinate 13,139 of JBFWYI010000011.1, forward strand.
GCGAGCCGCCGAGCGAGAGGTCGTCGGTCACCGTCCACGATGCGCCGAGCTCCGCCTGATCGATCGGCGCCACGCTGAACCACGACCAGATCGTGCCGGGATCGAACCGCGGCACGTGGCGCGACACCTGCCCGTACCCCGACAACGTATCGTCCCCGATCCGGACCGTCCCGCGCGCCTCGATGATCTCCGTCGTGAACAGATCGAGCACCCCGGTCGCGTCCATGCGGAGCCCGTCCACCGGTTGGCTCGAGAGCGCGAGGGAGAGGCGCGAGAGCACCTGCCCATCCGACTCCCACATGTAGCGATAGCCGACCGACGCTTGGAGCTCGCGTCCCGGCCCACCGTTCGCGCTCACCCCGATGACCCACGTGTCGACCGGCGGCGCGACGAACGGGACGTCGACCGGGGAGTCGACCCGGATCGAGCCTTGCGGATCGCTACGCGGCGTCCCGAGCAACGAGGTCCCGCGGACGAGCAGCCCACCGAACGCCTGCAATCGAAACCAGCGCACCGGGGCGAAGTCGACCGCGCCGCCGTCGTAGCGCGCGAACCCGATCGTATCGAGCACCAGCTGGCGCCCCACCCGCACCGAGAGGCCGAGCGGCAGCCCCGCGAGCCCCACCCAGACGCCGGGCACGTCGAGCCGCGTGTCCGTGGCGAGCGGCTGGTACGCGCTCAGATCGTTCGAGTCGATCGCGTCGACGCAGAGGTCGCGATCGACGAGGCAGGTCTCGCCGAAGTCCTGCTCGAGCCTCAGCTGCACGTCGGCGAGCACGCGGATCGCGGAGCCCTCGTCATCCGGCTCGGTGAGATCGTGCGAGAGGCGCAGCCCCACCCGCGACAGGAGCCGCCGCCGCGCCATGAACGCGCGCGCCCCTTGGCTACGCACTTCGTAGATCGAAAAGCTCGTGTCGGCGTCGAGCTGCACGTCGAACGCGTGCGCGACGCCGGCCGGCGCGAGCGTCGCCGCGAGCACGAGCAGCGCGAGGCCGCGCGGCCCCAACGAGAGGCTCCCGCGGGCGACAGGGCCCAATGCTCAGCTATCCGAGGAGCGCGCCGCGCCGTAGGCGGCCGCGAGCTCGTCATCGTAGCGATCCGCGAGCCGCCCCACCGTCCGCACCATCGCGTCGACCTCCGACGCGTCGAGGTCGCGCACCGATCGCTCGGTGACCACCACCACCTCGTCCCCGCTCACCGCGAAGGCCGCGCCGACGAGCTCCCGCGCGTTCGCCTCGAGCAGATGACGGTAGAGCTCCGCCTCGCGCGTGACGCCGGCGAGATGCACGACCGGCGCGATGACCCTCAGCCGTCCCTCGTTCAGCTCCTCCGACGGGGCGTGGACGGCGATCAGGATGCGCGCGCTCCCGCGGCGGAGCGCGTACGCCACGTGCCCGTCGCGCTGGCTGCGCGACGCGGCGGGATCCACCCCCAGAGCGGTGATCGTTCGTTCCACCAGCGCGATCGCGCGGGCTACCTCGGGTTGGTCGTCCATGGTCCTCGGCCCCGGCGCGATCTCGGCGTGCTCGACCGACTCTGTCAAGTACAACGGGTCCGGAGCCGCGGACGCGATCGCAGGACGAGTTGCGGAGCTCACCGCCCGACGCGACGGATCGTGGGCGTTGTGTCTACCCGCCGCGGAAGACGCGCGCTGTCACTGGACGGCACGCCGGCCCGAGCACAAGCTGACCTCGATGCTCGCCGAAGCGTTCGAGCGGATGCTCTCGGACCTCATCGCCCTCGACGAGGGCACCGAGCTCGAGCGCGCGCGGGCGACGTTCTACGAGCTGACCGGCGAGTTCGAGCCGGGCGACGCTTGCTACGAGGAGCGCATCCAGTTCTTCTTCGACTGGTTCCTCGTCGAGCACCGCACGCGCGAGGGCGCCAGCCCGGCCGGGCGATGGCTGGACGAGGTGGCGGCGCCGGCGGAGGTCTCGATGATCGCGCGCGCGGCCCTCGGTGCCGCCCGGAGCCTCTACGAGGTGCGCGAGGACGGAGCGTTGATCGACCGCCTCGGAGGAGGTCGCTTCCGGGTGGAGGGGGATCGCTTCCGACCCGGCGACCGGTTCGACGGTCGTCTGCTCGCGGTGGGTGACTCGCTGCTCCTCGCCCCCGGTATCGTGTTTCATCCCCCCCAGGTGCACGAGGCGATGGACGAGCTGCTCGATGCGATCGACGCGCCGAGCGAGCTCGATCGGACGGCGGTGCTCGACGGGCTGGCGCGGATGCGGATGCGCCTCGAGCGCTTCACGAGCATCCGACCGAAGCACATCTACCGAGCCGAAGCGCTCGACGACCGCCAGATCCTGTCCGCCGGCTGGGCAAAAAGAAGCTCGTGATGTCGGTCGGTTAGCGGCCGAACCGAGAACCGGACGGACTCCGACTCCGTCCGAGTCCGGGCCTGGTTCCGAGTCCGATTCCGATTAGTCCGAGTCCGAGTCCGAGTCCGATTCCGAGTCCGATTCCGAGTCCGAGTCCGAGCCCGGGTCCCGCCGGACTCGGTATCAAAAGCACGACGCCCCTCCCCGGTGAAGGAGAGGGGCGCCGGGGTCGGAGGGACCGTAAGCCGAGTTCTGTCTCCGCGTCCGTCACCGGCGCGCGGATGGCGATCATTCGTCTAGGACCCACGTCGCCATGGGCCTCGAGCGACGCAACCCGGAAGCTCGGGCGAGCAGCCCTCGAGCGCTTCCCTATTCGGTCTTGCTCCGGATGGGGTTTGCCGTGCGACCGACGTTACCGCCGGCCCGGTGAGCTCTTACCTCACCGTTTCACCCTTACCCCGCGCGGACGCGGGGCGGTCTGTTCTCTGTGGCACTGTCCTCGGGGTCACCCCCACCAGCCGTTAACTGGCATCCCGCTCTATGGAGCTCGGACTTTCCTCCCGCTCGCCGAGGCGAGCCAGCGATCACCCGGACCGCTCCGACCGACTCTCGGTAGCGCCCGGTGCCCACCCACGCACGCGAAAAGTTGACCCGATGCGGCGCGCGAATAGGGTCGAGCGGTGCCTCTGCCGTGGATCCGTCGAGCCCCCGCGTGGCCTCTCGCGCTCCTCACCCTGAGCTGCGCGTTCGACGCGCCAGACCCGCCCTCCGACGAGGCGCCCCCGTCGAGCGTCCCGGCACCCGAGGCGACGCACGCCACGCCGGCTCCGATGCGTCCGCCCGAAGCGCTCCCCGCTCCGGCCGCACACCCCGCGGCGACCGCGTCGATCGTCCCGATCGAGGCCGGCGTCGTGCGCGTCGGGAGTCGACCCGGGCTCCCCTCGCGGCGCCCGTCCGTCGAGGCGGACCTCGCGCCCGTCACGCTCCCCGCCTTCGACATCGATCGACGTCCGTTCCCCAACCTCGACGGGCAACCTCCTTTGCTGGTCGCCACCCGGGCGCAGGCCGCGCGCGAGTGCGCGTCGGTGGGCCGCCGCCTCTGCGACGAGCTCGAGTGGGAGCGCGCCTGCCGCGGGACCACCGAAGACGAGTTCCCCACCGGCGCGGCGATGGACCTCGCCGCCTGCCTCGCCGATCCCGACGCCTGCGCGTCCCCCGACGGCGTGCTCGAGCTCGGCCTCCGCAGCCCGGAGTGGACCGCGAGCGACGCCGGAGAGCGCCTCGCGGTCCTCACGCGGACCGCGGTCGCGCGCGGAGGCCGACCCGACTCGGATCTCGCGTCGCACCGCTGCGGGGCGCGCGCCGCGGTGGACCCCGACGCGGGCGGTGCGCTCGCGTTCCGATGTTGCGGAGGACCCGCCCCGGACGTGAGCTACCCCGACGTCGGCCTCGCCACGATGTTTGCGGATCTCGAGGTCACCGACGACCGCTGGCGCGCGATCCTCGCGTCGGTCCCAGCGCTCGCGAGCTTCGCCGAAGGCTTCGGCGCGTTCGGAGAGACCGCGGCGAACCAAGCGCTCGGCCGCGGCGGCGCGACGCCGGAGGAGATGCACTGGGAGCTCAGCCGCGGACCGTTCGCGTGGTCGCCCTCGCCCGGCGAGGTCGTGTGGATCGTATCGGGGAGCGACGGTTCCTCGAGCGTGCTCGCCGCGATGTACCCGCTCGGCGAGGACCGGTTCGTACACGCAGCAAGCTTCGTAGTCGACGAACCGGACGCGACGTTCGCCGTGCTGCGCGACCGCGCGACGCGACGCGAGCTCCTCTTCAGCACGTGCTGGGGGTGCGACGGCGAGTCGGGCGTGGTCCGCTTCGAGGACGACGCGACGCTCGTGATCGTCCAGCAGTGACGTCCAGCAGTGACCTCCAGCGCTGACGATGCCGCCCCGCGACGCCCGTGATATGGCGTCGGCGTGAGGATCACTCGGGTGCGCCACCGCGGCGCGGTCCACTACGCGTACCTGGAAGGCGCCGCGCGCCCCGACGGCGAGCTGCGGGCCCACCTCCTGACCGCCGCGCCGTGGGCGGGGGGCGTGGAGGAAGGCTCGGTCGTGCCGGTGGACGAGCTCCTCTGCCCCGTCGAGCCGACCAAGATCGTCTGCGTCGGGCGCAACTACCGGGCGCACGCCGAGGAGCTCGGCAACGAGGTACCGAGCGAGCCGCTCCTCTTCCTCAAGCCGCCGAGCTCGCTCGTCGCCCATGGGGCGCGCATCGCGTGGCCCGCGGCGAGCGACCGCGTGGACTACGAAGGAGAGATCGCCGTCGTGATCGGGAGATCGTTTCGCGGCGGGAGCCGCGACGAAGCCGTCGCGTCCATCTTCGGCGTGACGTGCGCGAACGACGTGACCGCGCGCGATCTCCAGAAGAAGGACGGGCAGTTCACGCGCGGCAAGGGCTTCGACACGTTCTGCCCGTGCGGCCCGTGGATCGAGACCTCCGTGGGTGCGCTCGACGCGCTGGAGGTGAGCACCGTCGTCGACGGCGAGGAGCGTCAGCGCGGCACGACCGACCTGATGATCTTCTCGATCCCGACGCTCCTCGACTACATCGGCTCGATCATGACGCTCGTCCCCGGCGACCTCGTGCTCACCGGCACGCCGGCCGGCGTCGCGCCGATGGTGGAAGGCCAGACCGTCGAGGTGACGGTCGGCGGCGTGGGGACGCTGCGCAACGTGATGGGCGCGCGCGCCACCGTACCCGCCGCGCCGTAAGATCCATGACGGTGGGCCGCATCGCACCCCGCGCGCACTCCAGCTGGCTTGAATCACCCACGAACCTGGGCCATGGAGATCGGGACACCGCTGGCATGCGGTTTGTCTATGCGCCGCTCCGCCCCCCCGCGAAACGACGCCGCCGTGCATCGAGTGACGGCCTCGAGCCCGGCGTAGACACGAGCACCGTTCACGGAGCCGCTTTGATGTCCCTTGAGTCTCACGCTCGGGTCGAGACCGACCCCCGCCCCTCCCTCCACCTCGTCACGCTCGTGGCGGGCGCGGTCCTGGTCTCGCTCGGGGTGACCGGCTGCTGGCTCAGTCACGAGCGCGACCCTCTCATCGGGCTCCCGGACGGGACGGTCATCGGCCCGGATGGGCAGATCATCTACCCGGATGGAGGCCCGCCGGACGGCGGGACGGACGGGGGTACCGACGGCGGGTTCGACGCCGGCCCCGACACGCCGCCGCCGCCACCGACGCCGCCCGACCCGTCGACGTGTCGCATCGAGCCCACGATCTTTGCCTTCGACGATCCGGTCATGGAGATCCGGTGGCCCGACGGCCCGATGGCGCACAGCTCGTCCGTCCACGTGTGCAGCACGCCCGTCGTGATCGATCCGGATCCGAACGACGGCGTGCAGCAGACCGTGATCGCGTTCCCTAGCTACGCGACGCTGCGCGGCGACGAGCGCGGCATCATGCGGATCTGGAACCCACACACCCACGAGACGGTGAGCTATCCCCCCGACGAGAGCGAGCTCGGGGTGATGGAGGCGACCGGCAATCTCGCCGCCGCGGATCTCGACGGAGACGGAGACGTCGAGTTCCTCGGGATGGGGATCTACAGCGGCACCTATGCGGTCCACCACGACGGCACGCTGTTCTGGGAGTCGCCGTTCCCCACCGTCCGCGACCGCGGCGACATGTTCGAGCGCACGATCGGAACCGCAATTACGTTGGCGGATCTCGAAGGCGACGGAACCGTCGAGGTCATCGCGGGCCGGAACGTCCTCGAGGGGTTGACCGGCGATCGACGCTGGGTGGGTGACTCGTCGCTCACGACGCGCGGCACGAACAACTTCCTCGGACCCATCTCGTGCGTCGCCGACCTCGACGGCGATGGCTTCCAAGAGGTCATCGCGGGCCGCACCGCGTTCCACCACGACGGGACCATCTACTGGAACAACGAGGCGCTCGGCGACGGGTTCTGCGCGGTCGCGGACATGTACCCGAGCACCCCGGGGCCCGAGGTGGTCCTGACCTCGCGCGGCTACTTCTACATCCTGAACGGCAACACCGGAGCCATCCTCTACACCCGGATCATCGAGGGGCGCGGCACCGACGGGATCGGCGGCGCGCCGACGGTCGCGGACTTCGATGGAGACGGCCGCCCCGAGATCGGGATCGCGCACGGCGGCGCGTACGGCGTGTATGACCTCGACTGCGCCGCGACCCCGCGTCCGGCGAGCTGCGTGGCGAACGGCCTCCTGTGGACGCAGCCGACGGGCGACGAGTCCTCGTCGGGCACCGGCTCGAGCGTCTTCGACTTCAACGGCGACCGCCACGCCGAGGTCGTCTACAACGATCAGTACTTCTTCCGCGTCTACGACGGGAACACCGGTCGCCCGCTCTTCGAGCAGCGGAACAGCTCACGCACGCGCACGGAGAACCCGGTGATCGCGGACGTGGACGACGACGGCGACGCGGAGATCGTGTTCTCCGCGAACGCCGAGGCGTTCTTCATCCGCGACTTCTGGACCGACCCCGGCGTCGAGATCTGGGGCGACGCGCACGGACGCTGGGTCGGCGCGCGACGGATCTGGAATCAGCACGCCTATCACATCACCAACATCAACGAGGACGGGTCCATCGCGTCGCCCGAGTCGCCGAGCTGGCTGACGCTCAACGCGTATCGCCAGAACCTGCGCGAAGGCAACGACCTCGACGTGCTCGTCGTGCCCGACCTCTGGGGTGGTCATGGCTCGTACGAGTGCCTGGGCGAGGGGCGCATCCGCATCACCGTCACCGTCGCCAACTACGGCCTCGAGCGCGCGGGCGCGGGCATCGTCGTGGGGCTCTACCGGGGCTCGGTCTCGGAAGAGAACCGGGTCGATCAGACGACGACGACCCGCACCCTCGAGCCCAACGGCGACAGCGTGGAGGTGACGTTCGACGTCACGCTCGAGGGCGACGTCGTGTCCTACTACGCGGTGCTCGACGACCCGGCGATCACGGGCACCGGCGGCGCCGTCAACGAGTGCCGCGAGGGCAACAACGAAGTCTTGATCTGGCGCCCGCAGTGTGGCGGATGATCCCTCGATGACCGCACCACCCGACGACGACGACGCGATCGAGGACGACGACGAACAGGACGACGACGTCGAGGACGACGACGTCGAGGACGACGACGTCGAGGACGACGACGTCGACGCGAAGCGCGGTCGTGACGACGCACCGGCCCGCGCCAAGGAAGAGATCTTCGAGGCGATCGACCACTTCAAGAACGCGGCCTCGATCCTCTTCGACCGCGCCAACAACGACCCCGCGCTGAAGTCGGCGACGAAGGAGGTCCGGCGGGTCGTCGATCAGGTGAGCGTGGCGGCGGAGCCGCTCGCGAAGGGCCTCACCGCCGAGCTCGGCCGCCTCACGAAGGACATGATGAAGGCGGTGGAGTCGACGACGAAGGCCGCATCGACCAAGGCCGCATCGACCAAGGCCGCGTCGACGACGGCGAAGCCGAAGCGCCGCAGCGAGGAAGAGGAATAGCGCGTTCGATCGAACGGGCCGGCGCACGACGCGTGCGCCGGCCGACGCGGCGGGCGGAAGATCGGGGAGGAGGTTTCGCTCTGCGCGCGTCGGCCGGACAGCCCGCGTCGAAAGTCTCAGTCGCCGATGTAGTCCTTGAGCTTCGCGATGTCGCGCATCGCCTCGAGCTTCGCGAGCCCCGCCGTCTCCACCTGACGCACGCGCTCGCGCGTCAGGTTCATGATCTCGCCGACCTCCTCGAGGGTGATGCCCCCGCGGTCCGCCACGTCGAGCGCGCACGTCTCGGTCATCTCCCAGACCTCGAGGTCGGGGAAGTTGACCTTGATCGAGCCGCGCACCGGGTGGACGTCGATGTAGAGGTGGTGCTTGCACGACACGTACGGGCACGGCCGCTCCATGTCGACGCAGTCCGCGCGGGTACGCGGCTTCCAGTACTCGTTCTCCGGGTAGAGCATCCGCCCGCGGTTCAGCTCCGTCTTGCTCAGGCGCCGGATGGAGATGGTGCGCGCGCGGGCGCGTGAACGACGCTTGCGACGTCCACGACGGCGACGCGGCTCTGCGCCGTCGTCCTCCGTCGGCTCCGGCTCGAGCGCCAGCGCCAACGAGCCTTGCATCGCGAGGACGCCCTCCTCGCTGCCCGCCGATGACGCGTGCTCGGGCTCCTGCCCGACTTGGCCTACCGCCTCGTGGGCGATGACCTCGAGATCTTCCTGCTGCTCCGACATGACTCCTCCCTCCGTACCGAGAACCCTGGGCGCGCCCGCCCCTAGACCACCGCGCGCGCCATCCGCGCGCGCATCGACATCCGCCGCTCGACGCGCACGAGGCGCGTGAGCAGCTGCTGACCGAGCTCGCGGATCGCGCCGAGCTCGTGGACCGCGAAGTCGTCGAGGTCCTCGTCGGGACCGCGGCTCTCGAGCGCCTGCTCGATGGACCGGACGACCTGGGTGAGGCGGCGGTCGAGGCCCTCGATGTCGCCGCGGAGGAAGAGGAAGTCCCGCTGGATCTCCTCCATCGTGTACCCCGCGCTCATGAGCCGACGGATCTCATCGATCTGCCGGACCACCGACGCCGGGTAGAGACCCTGAGAGCCGCGCTGACGGCGGCCACGTCCCACCCGGCGGCTCCGCGGGAGCAAACCGAGCTGCACGTACTTCCGGAACGTCGCCTCGGTGAGCTTCTCGCCGTGCGCGGCGAACAGCTCGACGATCTGCTGGACGGTCATCCCCTCGGCGTTCTCGCGCTCCACCGCGCTGAGGGCCTCGTCCGTCCATCCAGCTTTTCCGACTGCGTTGCTCATCTTGCTGCGGTTTCGCCAATCACTGGGATCGCGTCCAACGATCCCCTTGCCGTCGTGCTCGTGAATGTATTCTCTCGAAACGAATCATGTCAAAGAAAATGTGCAACCCGCGGACAGCCTCGGCGCCGAGCCAAAAAACCCACTGAAACCCGCGTTTCTCGTGGCTACCGAGACCCGCTCGCGAGCGCCGCCCGAGAAAAAGCGATCGCCTGAGCACGCTAGCGATCGCCGTTGCGTCGTCGTCGCGACCGATCTCCATTGAATGGAACGGATCGCCCTGGACCACCGTCTTCCGGCCCTCCGAGCCAGCTGCCCTCGATCGGGGGCGCGCCGCGCCGCGGTTGGACACCGCAGGCGGATGGTCCAACCTTTCGCCGATGCCGACCCACGCGCGCGCATGGCTGCTCGTCCTCGCGGTCACCGCGTGCGGGAGCTCCGGCCGCGGAGACGGTGCGATGGGCTCGCCCTGCGACTCGCCCGACCAGTGCCGCCACGGCCTCTGCGTCGGTGGCTCGGTCGGCCAAGATGCAGTCTGCACGAGAAGTTGCGCAGCCACTTCCGAGTGCCCGCAGGGCTGGTCGTGCTCCGGCGTGACCGCGAACAACGTCCTCGTGTGTCAGCGCGGCGCGGGCAACCCATTCGGCGTGGGCACGCGCGAGTGAGCGGTCCCGCTCGCTCTCGCCGCGGATGATCTGGTGCGCGATGCGTGGTAGCGATGCGGCGATGGAGGCGCGGACCGACCCAGGGCGAGCCGCGCTCATTCGACGCGTGGGCCTCGGCGCGGTGGCGGTCGGTCTCCTCGCGCTCGCGCTGCCCGCGTTCGACCTGGCGGTGCTCGACGACGTCCCGCCCTGGTACGCACCGACCATCGGTCTGGCCGTCTGCGCGCTCGGGATCCTGCTCACCGTCTGGGCGGTGCGCACGACGGGCCTCCCCTTCGCCGATCCGCGCGCCCTCCGACGCTTCACGAAGAATCGCGGCGCGATCCTCGGCGCGGTGCTCGTCGGCGCCGTCTCGCTGCTGGCTTTCGTAGGACCGCTCGCCGCGCCGTTCGATCCGAACCACATCCACGACGCGGGCCTCGCCGCCGACGGCACGCCCGTCGGCCCCGGCGCGCTGGCCGACGACGGCCGCCCGTTTCCCCTCGGCGCAGACAACCTCGGCCGCGATGAATATTCGCGGCTCCTCGTAGGTGGACGCGTCTCGTTGTCGGTCGCGTTCATCGCCGTCGCCATCGCCGGCTTCCTCGGCTTCGGCGCTGGCCTTCTGGGCGGCTACTTCCGCGGGGTCATCGACGCTTCCCTGGTCGGGATCGTCGATCTCGTCCTCTCGCTCCCTTTCTTGCTCGTCGCGATCGCGCTCAACCGCGTCATCGACGACCCGTCTCTCTTCTGGCTCTGCTTCCTCCTCGGTGCGCTCTCATGGACCACGCTCGCCCGCGTCACGCGGAGCAAGGTCCTCCAGGTCAGCGAGCTCGAGTACGTGCAGGCCGCGCGCGCGCTCGGCGCCACGCACGCCCGGATCATCGCCCGCCACATCGTCCCAAACGTGCTCGGACCGGCCATCGTGATCGCGACGACGATGATCGCCAACATCATCCTCGTCGAATCCGCGATGAGCTACCTCGGGGTCGGTGTGAAGCCACCGATCGCGAGCTGGGGCAGCATGCTGCGCGATGGGCAAGAGCTCTTGCAGTACGAGCCGCGACTCCTCCTGCTCCCCGGTGCGCTGATCGTCGCGACGGTGTTCGGCTTCAACCTCCTCGGTGAAGGGCTGCGCGATGCGTTCGACCCGAAGGAGTGAGAACATCGCCGGCCTCGCCGGGCTCGGCGTCCTCGCCGTCGCGACGCTCGCGGTCGCGCTCGTGATGCCCGATCCGCCGTCCGGCCCGAGGTACATGGGCGCCGGCGCCGAGGAGCCACATCGCGGCGGGACGCTCGTGGTCTGGCACGAGGTCGACGTACGCGGAACCGACCCTCAGGTCCGCTTCGACGCGCTCTCCGGGCAGGTCATCAAGCTCCTCTACGAGGGACTGCTCGACTACGACCGCGACACGCTCGAGCTGGTGCCTCGGCTCGCCGAGGAGATGCCGACCGTCTCGGAGGACGGACGCACGTTCACGTTCCGCCTCCGTCGGGGTCTCCGGTTTCAAGACTCCGAGGTGTTCGAGGGCGGCCGCGGCCGCGAGATCGTGGCGGAGGACGTCAGGTGGTCGCTCGAGCACATGCTCCACCCCGACACCAACTCCCCGGGCGTCACCTTCTTTACCCTCATCGAAGGCTACGACGCGTTCCGCAACCGAGACACCTCGCACGTCAGCGGGATCCGCGTCGTCGATCGCTACACGGTGGAGGTCCGCCTCACGCAGCCGGATCAGACGTTCCTCTACGCCATGGCGATGACGTTTTCCTACCCCGTCGCCCACGAGGCCTACGAGCGCTGGGGCGATGAAGTCACGCGACGCCCGGTCGCCACCGGCGCGTTCCGCCTCGAGAGCTGGGAGCCGGGCATCGCGTTGCACTTCGTTCGCAACGACAACTATTTTCTCGCAAGCGAAGGGCAGCCCTACCCCGATCGCATCGTGTTCGAGGTCAACCTGGATCGCCTGAGCGCAGCGATGCGCTTTCAGAACGGCGAGGTCGATCACCTCCACCGCACGACGCCCTCGGACTATCAGCGCCTGCGACACGAGCCCGCCTGGGAGCCGTACCGCGACGAGGCGGTGCAGACCATCATCTGGGGCGTCGGGATGAACTGCGAGCTCCCGCCGTTCGACGATCGCCACATCCGTCGTGCCGTGGCGTTCGCGCTGAACGGTGAGCGCTGGAAGCGCGCGCGGGCCGGGCGGATGTTCCTCAGCGGACAGCCGATCCCCAGCACGCTGCCCGGCTACGACCCGGACTTGCCCGGCGCACACCACTACGACCTCGCGCGCGCCCGCGAGGAGATGCGCCTCGCAGGTCATCCCGACGGCTTGGACGAGCCCATCCAGTTCTGGGTCGGCGAGGGCGATACCGGGCGCTCGTACGGCGAGCTCGTGCAGGCCGACCTCGAGGCGATCGGCATCGAGGTGGACATTCGACAAGTCGCCTTCCCAGTCTACCTCCAGCAGACGGGCACCCGCCGAACCGTGCAGGCCTGGCTCGCGGGGTGGAGCATGGACTACCCCGACGCGTCGAACTTCCTCGACATCCTGTTCCATTCACGGTCGATCCACGACGTCGACTCCCAGAACAAGGCCTTCTACTCCAACCCCGAAGTCGACCGCCTCCTCGACGAGGCGCGCGTCGAACGGGACCGCGCTCGGCGGCTCGGCCTCTATCGCCGGGCGTCCGAGATCATCGTGGACGACGCGCCGTGGGGCTTCGTATTCAGCGACGTCGCGATGGAGTTCTGGCAACCTTACGTGCGGAACTACAGGCCCAACCCGGTGTGGACGAACTTCTACCGCGACGTCTGGCTCGATCTGCCCCGAGAGCGCGTCGCTGGTCTCGACCGACTCATGCGCCCCGACCGCGCGCTCGCCGCGCTGTTCACGCCGCGAGGCGCGACGCGCGCCGACGCGTCGTGGGGTGCGAACGTCGGCTCGGAGCTCGCGCGATGACGTGGCTCGCGCGCATCCTTCCCCGAGGGGTCGTCGAGCTCCTCCTGCGCCGCGGCGTGCAGGCGTTCGTGATCGTGTTCGTCGCCACGAGCGCGGTGTTCTTCCTCGCGAACGGCATCGGCGATCAGGCCATCGCGACGCTCGGACCCAACGCGAGCGCCGAACGGCTCGCCGACTTCCGCCACGCCCACGGGCTCGATCGACCGATCCTCGAGCAGTACGGCACCTTCATAGGCAAGCTCGCCGTCGGGGACCTGGGCGAGTCGCTGCGCGACGGACAGTCGGTGTCGACCGTCATCGGCTACCGCCTCCCGCGCACGATGTTGTTGATGGGAATCACCCTCCTCTTCGAGCTCGTGATCGGGCTCGGGTTCGGGATCGTCGCGGCCCTTCGACGCAACACCTGGATCGACACCACGTTCATGGGCGCGGCGTTCCTCGGGATCAGCGTCCCCTCGTTCGTGAGCGGACCGATCTTCATGATGGTGTTCGCGTTCCGCCTCGGTTGGTTTCCGATCGGCGGGTACGGCGTCACGTTCGTCGACCACCTCTATCACGCCCTCCTGCCCGCGCTCTCGATGGCGATCATCGGCTCCGCGACGTTCGCGCGGATCATGCGCTCGGAGATGCTCGAGACCTTGAATGCCGACTACGTGCGGACCGCGCGCGCGAAGGGCCTCGGTCCGTGGCGCGTGGTGCTCGGTCACGCGGCGCGCAACGCGCTCCTGCCGATCGTCACCCTGCTCGGCCTGCGCATCCCGTTCCTCGTCACGGGCGCGATCATCACGGAGTCGATCTTCAACTGGCCCGGGATGGGTCGGCTGGTGATCGAGGCGATCCGCGCGCTCGACGTGCCGATCATCATGGGCACGGTCGTGATCACCGCGATCGCGGTGCAGCTCGGCAACATCGTCGCCGACGTGGCGGTCGCCGCGCTCGATCCGCGCGTACGGCTCGCGCACTGAGCACCGGAGGGACGTCTCGTCGCGCGACGCGTACGATGCGGGGCCATGCGCTCCTGCACGACGTGCGGCGCGGACAACGACGGCGACGCGATCTTCTGCTCCGCGTGCGCGAGTCGGTTGACCGACGCCGAGGGCGAGGCCGATCCGTCGGAGCCACCGACCCGAGAGCCACCGCGGCGCGCAGAGACGCACCCGGAGGCAACGTCGAGCGGGATGTCTGGCGGTCGCTGGCTCGCGGTGCTCTCTCTCGTCCTCACGATCGGGGCGGGCCTCCTCCGCCTCGCGAACCGGTCGAGCCCGCCGCACTACGAGCCGATCGACGTCCCACCGCAGCTCGTCGAGGCGCCGAGCGCGACGGCGATCCGCGGTGAGCCGCCCGCGCGTGAGCCGTCCGAGATCGAGCGGGCGCTCGCCGGAACATGGGTCGCGATGGGGGACGACACCCCGCAGCGCGCGTCGAGCCAGGGGACGATGGTGCAACTCGAGGGCGCGGCGACGGGTCAGATCGAGCCGCTCCAACGCTGCGCGTGGATCGAGCTCTACGACAACTTGCGTGGCTACCAACACGAGTGCGGGGTGGTGAACGGTGAGGCGAGCTTGCTCGATCGGACGGATCCGATCAGCGGTCGGCGCTCGTCGCTCGGCGCGTCGCTGCGATGGAACGTCGAGGGCTCGACGGTGCACCTCGAGTACGACGAGGACATGCGCACACCGAGCCGAGCCCACCCTTCATTCCGGCACCTCGCGCTCGAGCTCCCGGCGGGCGAGTCGCCGTTCGCGGTCACTCAGTCGCTCCCCGATCACGCGGACGTCGGGCCACGCACGGTCACGTACGAGGTGTTTTCGGGGACGTACCTCGACTGACGCGGTCGGCGGGGCGAGATCCCTTCCGCCCCGATTCCGACTGCGTCCATTCTCCATCTCGATCTTCGTCTCGATGTCCGTCTCCGAGTCCGTGTCCGAGTCCGTCGCCGATTCCGAGTCCGAGTCCGAGTCCGAGTAGTCCGAGTCCGATTCCGTGTCCGATTCCGATTCCGTGTCCGTGTCCGATTCCGTGTCCGTGTCCGATTCCGTGTCCGATTCCGATTCCGATTCCGTGTCCGATTCCGTGTCCGTGTCCGATTCCGATTCCGTGTCCGAACTCCGGTTCGTCAGTCGCCTTCCCCCAGCCACCACGTCTCGTCGGTCGTCGCTTCCGCCAACCTCGCGTCGTGCGTCACGAGGATCAACGCTCCGCCGTACGCGACGAGCGCGTCCTCGAGCCGCTCGATCGACGGCACGTCGAGGTGGTTGGTCGGCTCGTCGAGCACCGCGCACCACACCGCGCGCGCGAGGCCATCCGCCAAACGAATCTTGCGTGCTTCACCGGGGCTCGGGCTCTCGGAGTCGAGGAGCGCCTTCGGATCGACGCCCAGCGAAGCGAGGAGGCTCAGGGCACGGCCGCGCGCCGCCGGCTCGAGCTCGCGCAGAACACGGAGCGCGCGAACGCGTTCGACCTCGTCGAGCTCCTGGGGCAGGTACAGGAGGCGTGACGGGTCGTGCTGCCACGCGTCGACCAGCGCGCGGATCAGCGTCGACTTGCCGGCTCCGTTGTCCCCCGCGATCCGGATGCGCGCGCCGCGATCGATACGGAGCGTCCGGCCCGGCAGCTCGCGCCCGCCGATCGGAAGCGGCGGGAGCTCGCCGCGCCACAGCGAGGTCACGTCGGGCCGCACCTCCTCCAGCACGATCGAGCCGGCGTAGTCCTTGACGGTGCGCGCCGCGTCGAGGCGGTCGCGCTGCTCGCTCACCCGCTCGCGCATGCGGCCCTGCCCCTTGGCGAGGGCCTTCTCCGCGTTGCGCGCGCGCCCCTTGCGACCCGCCTCGCGCGCGTCGCTGTCTCGGATGCCTTTGCTCCGATGGCGCGGCGACACGTTCTTCTGCGCGGCCGCGCGGTTCTTCGCGCGGGTCTCCAGCTCACCCTCGAGCCTGGCCAGCTCGCGCTTGGCTCGCGTGCGCTCCCCCGCCGCCGCGCTCCGTGCCGCGCGCATGCGCTCGCGCACTTCGCTGTAGCGACCGGGCCAGACGTGCGCCGCTCCTCGCTCCACCCACACCACGCGGTGGGCGAGCGCATCGAGGAACGCGCGGTCGTGCGCGACGATCACGCCCACGCCATCGTAACCGCGCAGCATCCGGAGCAGCGCGGCGCGCGCGGTCTCGTCGAGGTGGTTCGTCGGCTCGTCGAGGAGGAGGACGTCGGGCCGTCGGGCGAGCGCGCCCATCACCTCCCATCGTCTGCGCTCGCCGTAGGAGAGCGTGCTCCAGCGCTCGAGCATCTGCGGATCGAGATCATACTCCGCCCTCGCGCGCACCGATTCCGCGTCCCACGCCGCAGCCAGCGCGCGCACGTCGTCCGACGGCGCCTCCGCGGCCTGATGCACGAACGCCACGCGCGCGCGGTCGGGCTCGACGCGCACGTGGCCCTCGCTCGGCGAGAGCTCGCCCGCCGCGAGCTTCACCAGCGTGGACTTGCCCGCCCCGTTCGGTCCCGCGAGCGCGGTCCACCCCTCGTCGAACACCACATCGACGTCCGTGAGGACGTCCCGCGGCGCGCCGGCATACGCGAAGCCGACGCGCTCGAATCGAACGCGTGCCATGAGCCACTCCTGGAAACGAATCGCCACGACGGCCCGCAGGCCACCGCGCAGAAGGAACGTTCGTTGTTCAGCGAGTGGTGGTCATGGTCGGCGCCAGGGTAGGCGCCGCGAAGAACCTAGCACAACCCAGCGACGAGGCACGGGCGTGAGCGCTCGAAGGAGAGGCTCAGCCCTTCGTCAACTTCCGATACGTGATGCGATGCGGCCGGTCCGCGTCCTCACCGAGGCGCTTCTTGCGGTCCGCCTCGTACTCGGCGTACGCGCCCTCGAACCAGACCACGCGGCTGTCGCCCTCGAACGCGAGGATGTGCGTCGCGACGCGATCGAGGAACCAGCGATCGTGGCTCGTGATGAGCGCGCAGCCCGGCCACTCGAGGAGCGCCGACTCGAGCGAGCGCAGCGTCTCGACGTCGAGGTCGTTCGTCGGCTCGTCGAGGAGCAACACGTTGCCACCCTGGGTCAGCGTCTTCGCGAGGTGCACGCGGTTGCGCTCGCCGCCCGAGAGCACACCCACCGACTTCTGCTGGTCCGCGCCCTTGAAGTTGAAGAGGCCCGCATACGCGCGCGCGCTGATCTCGGTCTTGCCGACCACGATCGTGTCCTGGCCCTTGCTGATCTCCTCGTAGACCGTCTTCTTCGCGTCGAGCGCGTCGCGGCTCTGGTCCACGTACATCAGCTGCACCGTCTCGCCGATCACGAGCTCGCCGGAGTCCGGCGTCTCCTGGCCGATGATCATGCGGAACAGCGTGGTCTTGCCGGCGCCGTTCGGACCGATGATCCCGACGATCGCGCCGCGCGGGATGCGGAAGTTGAGGTCTTCGTAGAGCAGCTTGTCGCCGTACGCCTTGCTGACGCCGCGCGCCTCGATGACCTCGTTGCCCAGCCGCTCGGGCGGCGGCGGGATCGCGATCTCGTTCGCCTCGCGCTTCTTCTTGCCCGACTCGACGACGAGCGCCTCGAAGGCTTGGAGGCGCGCCTTGCTCTTGGCGTGCCGCGCCTTGGGCGACGCGCGCACCCACTCGAGCTCCGCCTTCACCTTGCGCTGGCGCGCCGAGTCCTGCTTCTCCTCGACCGCGAGGCGCTTCTCCTTCGCCTCGAGCCAGGCCGAGTAGTTGCCGTGGAACGGGAAGGCGTCGCCCCGATCGAGCTCGAGGATCCACTCCGCGACGTTGTCGAGGAAGTAACGGTCGTGCGTGATCGCGACGACCGTCCCCGGGTACTGCTCCAGGTGCTTCTCCAGCCACGCGACGCTCTCGGCGTCGAGGTGGTTGGTCGGCTCGTCGAGAAGCAGCATGTCCGGCTTCGCGAGGAGCACGCGGCACAGCGCGACGCGGCGCTTCTCGCCGCCGCTGAGGTGGTTGACGCTCGCGTCCGCGGGCGGGAGGCGCAGCGCGTCCATCGCGAGCTCGAGCGTGTGATCGAGGCTCCAGCCGTCCGCTGCGTCGATCTGATCCTGCAGCTTGGCTTGCTCTTCGAGCAGCGCGTTCATCTCGTCGTCGCTCGACACCTCGCCGAGCTTCATCGAGACCTCTTCGAAGCGCGCGAGCACCGCCTTGAGCGGCGCGACCGCCTCCTCGACGACGTCCTTGACCGTCCGGTCCTGCCCGATGTCCGGCTCTTGCGGGACGTAACCCACCGTCGCGCCGGGCCGAAGCCAGACCTCTCCGTTGAAGGAGGTGTCCTCGCCGGCCATGATGCGCAACAGGCTGCTCTTGCCCATCCCGTTGGGCCCGATGACGCCGATCTTCGCGCCCGGCAGGAACGAGAGGTAGAGGTCGGTGACGATCCGCTTGTCGGGCGGGTGGACCTTGGTCAGGCCCTTGATCGAATAGATGTAGTCAGCCATCGGCCGCGCCGTTCTGCCATACGGCTCGATGGCTGACCAGGACCGCGATCCGCGCGCACCGTGCGCGAACCGAAGCGGCGATCAGACGTTGACGCTCGCGCCGCCGTTCGCGTTCGCCGAAGCGCCTTCCTTCGACTCGCTCGTCGCCTCACCCTTGCCGGCGAAGTACTCCGCGATCTTCTTGCGGACGTCCTTGCCCTGCTCCGAATAGAAGAGGAACGTCGCGCCCGCGCCGACGATGGCGCCGGCCGCGAAGCCGCTGAGGATCATCGCGGTGCCGCTCGGCACGGTCGACTCGCGCTGCAAGCCCATCGCATGGAGGGCGGTGTCGAGGCGGTCGAAGCCGTAACGACGAAGGTCATCGGTGCTGATGCCGGCGACCTTCTCGAGGTCTTCCTTCTTCACGTTGGAGGCGGCGCGGCCGAGCGCGTAGAGGGCTCCGGCCTTGAGGAGGGTGCTGGTGAGCGACATGACGGACTCTTTCTGGTTCGTGCCGAACCGTGGGGTTGGCGAGCGGAGATCGGTGGCTCCCCGGCTCCGGGCGGCTTCGAAACGTCGCGCGCGCGTCAGGAGTCGACGGGGTCTGTTGTGGTACGCCCTCGCGCGGGCGGTTGCAAGGGTGTGTCAGGGAAACCCCACGCACTCCTCAGCGCGCGAAGAAGCGCTCGGCGCTCTCGCGTTGATGCGCGCTCCGCGCCGCGCAGAGGCGGATCACCTCGAGCGCGCCCGCGAGATTGCGAGGTCCGCCCGGCAACGCGTCGACCCGCGGGGTGAAGAAGGCTTGCACCGCCTCCGCGTCGTCCTCCGCGCAATACGGCGAGAACGTCCACGGTAGCGAGCCCGCGCGCGTAGTGGCGAGTCGCTCCGCGAGCCCGTCCCAGTTCGCGCGCAGCCACTCGAACGCCGCGTCGCGCCGCTCCGGAAACGAGGTTTGCGCGGAGAGAGGGATCGTGATCTCGTTCGCGCGCAGGCGAGGGTCGAGACCGAGCGCGAGCACGCGAGCGCCGAGCTCTGGATCGCGGGTGCGTCCGAGCGCCCACAGCGCGTGCGTGCGGAACAACGCGTCGTCGCTCGCGAGCGCCCGCTCGAGCAACCGATCGAACAACGCGGCGTCGCCGTCCTCCACCGCGACCGCGAGCACCATCTCCCTGAGGTTCGCGTCGACGGTCCGCTCCGACGCCTCGCCCTCCGCGTCGAGGTAGGCGCGACCGCGCCGCGCCGCCTCCGCGCGCACCGCCGCGTCGCGCGCGATGTACGCCATGAAGCCGAGCACCTCGGCGCGCAGGAGCGAGGTCTCGCCCGGCTCGGTTCGCCCACGGCGCGGCGCCCAGCCGAGCGTGCGGACCCGACCCGCGTACAGGCCCGCCGCGAAGCGCTCGACGTTCGGCCGCAACGCCTCTGGCACGAGGTCGTCGTGCGCGAAGTGCACGAGGCCCATCGGCGACGTCGCGACGCCCATCGACGGATCGGACGCCATCCGCGCGAACGTGCCGAAGACGGCCGGGGTGTCGAGCGTGCCCGCGCTGTAGGCGGCGGACAGGTTCGACGCGAGGCTCATGCGCTCGAGCGTGCTCAGCCGCGCCCATCCGCGCGTCATGAGACGATCGACCTCCTCGGGACGCACGGTGTAGCGGTAGTAGCCGGCCGCCTCCGCGTTCGGCATCACCCACTCCGGGCAGCGCGCGCCGAGATCGAACGTCGCCTCCGGCTCCGTGATCAGCTCGCAGCGATCTTCGCTCGCGGCGCCGCGACCCCACCGCGCGCAGAACGGGATCTGCCACGTGCCGCTGGGCGTCCCGCCGGAGCCGAGAGGGAGATAGCGTCGTTGACGCAGCGTGAGGTGGTTGTCGCTCCCCGAGCAGCTCATCTCGACGTCGACGAGCGGCACGCCGGGCTGCTCGAGGAACGTGGTGAACGGGGTCGAGACGTCCCGCCCGGCGAGCTGGCTGAGCGCGTCCAAGAGATCCTCGCTCGTCGCGGTGCCGAAGCGGTGGCGGTTCAGGTGCTCGCGCACGCCGTCCCGGAACGTATCGGCGCCGATCCAGCGCTCGAACATCGACAGGACGCCGCCGCCCTTGCTGTAGGTGATCGAATCGAACGCGTTCCGGATGTCGTGATCGCTCTCGATCGGCTGCCGGATCTGGCGCGCGCTCATGAGGCTGTCGGTGCCCATCGCGTACTGGGTGCCGCGCACGCGCCCGACGTCGGCCTGGTAGTCGGGATGGACCTCCGCAATCGTCTTTGCGCCCATCCACGTGGCGAACGCCTCGTTGAGCCAGATGTCGTCCCACCACGGCATCGTGACGAGGTTGCCGAACCACTGGTGGGCGAGCTCGTGTGCCATCACCGACGCCATCGCGCGCCGCTGGCCCTCGGGGGCGTGATCCGGATCGAGCAGGAGCAGCGTCTCCCGGAACGTGATCGCGCCCGCGTTCTCCATCGCGCCCGACGCGAAGTCGGGCACCGCGATGATGTCGAGCTTGTCGTAGGGATACGCGATGCCGAAGTAGCGCTCGAGGGACTCGAGGAGCGGCGCGGTGTGCTCGAGCGCGTACGCGAGCCGCGGACCCTGACCGCGCACCGCGACCCCGCGGAACGGGAGCGGACGGTCGCGCACCGCGTTCGGCGGGATCGGCGCGTGCTCGACCACGTCGAGCGGGCCCACCGCGATCGCGACGAGATAGGTCGGCAGCGGCTCGGTGGTGGCGAACCGCACCTCGCGCAGACCCTCGACCTCGCGCAGGCCCATCGGCTGGGTGTTCGCGATCGCCTCGTGGTCCTGCTGCACCGCGAGCGTCACGGAGAACGGCGTCTTGAAGCGCGGCTCGTCGAAGCAGGGGAACGCGTAACGCGCGCTCGTGGCCTCGAACTGCGTGAACGCGTACGACTCGCCGCCCGTGTCGACGCGGTAAAGCCCCTTGAGCTGTCGATCGAACGGGGCGTCGTAGTCGAACACGAGCGTCGCCTGGCCGGCGGGGAGCGGCGCGTCGAGCGACACCATCGCCACCCCCGTGTCGCTCATCTGGCGATAGCGCCCGACCACCGGCTCGTCGTCCGCGGGCAGCACCTCGACCTGGGTCACGTGGAGGTCCTGGCCGTGCAAGAAGATTCGCTCCGTCGGTTCGGCGAGCTCGACGTCGATCTCGACGCGCCCCCGGAACCGCTCGCGGCTCGGGATCACCTCGAGCCAGATCGAGTAGCTCGTCGGTGTCACGCCCGCGGGCAGCCGGCCCATCGGGACGTCGATCGACTCGGCCGTCGCGTCGCCGCCCCCGGTTCGCGATCGTCCTTCGGCGGCGGTGTACTCGTGCTCGGCACCGCCGGGCCCGCCGCACGCGAGCGCGACGAGAGCCAGCGCGAGCGGCGCGCGAGCGCGAGCCACGAGGTCGGAGAGAGAGGAGGCGCGCGGGGCGCGCGGCGTGGGGTTGGGCGTCGACACCGGCCCGCTATACCGCGTTCTGGCGTATCCTGCCGCCGAGCATGGCCACACCACACAGAGGGGTTTGGGCGGCGGCGATCGGGCTCGCGAGCCTCGCGCTGGCCGCGGGGTGCGACACCGATCCCGAGCTGCCCGACGATCCGCCGCTCACCGTACCGGGCCACGCCACGTTGCGCGAGCCGCCCGCCCCGCCGCCGGGGATGCCGGCCAGCGCCATCATGATGCCTGGCGCGACCCGCACCGACTTCGATCCGCCCCTCGCGATCCCGGGCCGCGCCGAGATCCCCGATCCGCCGGTGCCCCAGATGCCGCAGATGCCCCCGGGCGGCTATCCACCGGGCACGGTGCCGCCCGGCGGAGTGCCTCCGGGCGCCGTGCCGCCCGGCGGAGTGCCTCCGGGCGCGGTGCCTCCGGGCGGCGGCGCGATGCAGCCGATGGGCATGCCGGTCACCCTCGCGCCGGGGTTCCAACCGGACCCCGCGATCCAACAAGGCATCGCGGGCGGCTCGATCCAAGCGAGCACCACCGTCCCACCTACGGTGACCTGCGCCGGATACATCCCCGAGCAGCCGAGTCACACCGTCGTGCTCTCGGACTCGTTCGCCAACTTCCGGATCGTCGTCGCGTCGACCGCGGACACCACGCTGGTGGTCCGCGGATCCGACGGCTCGATTCGCTGTCATGACGACGTGCACTATCCAGAGGACCGGAACCCGCTCATCGAAGCGGCGTTCGCGCCCGGCAGCTACAGCATCTTCGTCGGCACGTTCTCGCCGAACGAGCAGGCGCCCTACACCATCGCGTTCACCGAGATCCCGGCCATCAGCGCGCAGACGCTGATGCAGGCTCCGCCACCCGGCTGATCGACCGCGCTACCGCGCCGGCCCGCGGCCCCGGGTCGCACCCGAGCAAGAAGAGGAGAGCGACCGGGCCCGCGCGGATCACGCGTCGCATCGAGATCGTAAGACGAGTTGCAACGTGGGACGGCGCGCGATCACTTCGGCTTCGGGCGCACGGGGAAGACGCGACGTCCGCCGTCGTTGCGTGGCTCGCCGACATCCATGAAGTCGAGGCGGATCGTCTTGCGGACGCCGCTCGGCAATCGGATCACCAGGCCCCCACCCTTGCCGAAGCCGTCGACCCGGCACTGGCCGAACTGACGGTGGTGCACGTAGTCGCCCTTCTGCGGGAGGAGCTCGGGGAGGACGTCGCGCGGAGCGGGCGCGCGGCTCCGCCGCGGGGTGCTCGGCGTCGCGGGGGGAGACCACGCGGCCTTGGCGACCTCCGTGCGCGTCTCCTCCACGCTCGCGGCGGCGACGTCGGCCCAGCTCAGGGCTGGCGCCTCGCTCGGCGCGTCTTGCTCCAGCTCTCGTTCCGCCGGCTCGCGCGCCTCCACCAACCGCTTGCTCGGCGCGGGCGCGTCGTGATGCGGCTCGAGCCAGAGCTCCACCGACGTGGCGCGCGCGTCGATCAACCGATCGGCGACCACCCGCCCGTCCGGCTTCGACAACACGACGTACAGCGTCGATCGTGGCCCGAGCACGCCCTCGAGCGACGCCACGGTCATCGCGCCGGCGAGCCGCCCTTCCCCCGCCAACTCCGCCGACGACACCGATCCGACGCCACGGACCCAACCCGCGCGCCAGCCGTGCTCCGACGTCAACGCCGCGAGCGCGTCCGCGATCGATGCCCCGTCGCGCAGCGTCACCCGCACGCGCTCGGAGGACGCCCCGACGCTCACCTTCACGTCTTGGTCTCTCCGTCGCTCGACTCGGACGCCTGCTGGAGCCGCGCTTCCTTCGCCTCCACCGCGTCGACGAAGAGCTTCACGTACTCGCCCGCGCTGAAGAACGCCATGAACAGACTCACGTAGAGCATGTAGAGGCCCATGCGATTGAAGCTCACGTCCACCGTGCCGAAGCCGAAGTTCAGCTCGTAGCTGTGGTGTACGATCAGCAAGAGCAGCGCGACCATCTGGAGCGCGGTCTTGTCCTTGCCCCACTTGCCCGCCGCGATCAGGACGCCCTCGCTCATCGCGATG
Organism: Sandaracinaceae bacterium; assembly: GCA_050186575.1. Taxonomy (GTDB): domain Bacteria; phylum Myxococcota_A; class Polyangia; order Polyangiales; family Sandaracinaceae; genus JAUHXR01. The sequence continues at coordinate 36,828 of JBFWYI010000011.1, forward strand.
ACGCGGAGCGACGTGATCGAGAGCTCGCGCGCGAGGAGCAGGATGACCACCCACGCCGGCACGTGGCCCAGGCTCACGAGATACACGAGCACCGCCATCACGAGGAGCTTGTCGGCGAGCGGATCGAGGAACTTGCCGAGCACGCTGACGAGGTTGCGGCGCCGGGCGAGCCAACCGTCGAAGAAGTCGGTGACCGCGGTGACTCCGTACACGAGCGTCGCCCAGAAGCTCGCCCGGGGCGTCCCGATCGAGATGAACCAGAGCACCACCGGGATCAGCGCGATCCGGAGGAACGTGAGCAGGTTCGGGAGGTTGATCGCGTCCTCACGGATGCTCGTCCGCCGCGGCTTTTTCGCGGGCGCGTCCTCGCTTGGCTTCTCGCTCATGGGAGCCGCTCGCTCATGTGACCAGCACGATCCCTTGCCCCTTGAACCCGAGGCGAACGCTGGGCGGATCCGGATCCTCGACCTCGCGTGGGAAGAGCCGGCCGGTCCACCCCACGAGCGCGCGCGGATCCACGCGCACCTCGAGATCAGGTCGTACCTCGAGCCCGCTGGGACGGACCGGAAGCCGAAGAACGACGACCCCCTCGCCGTAGAACGACAACAGCACGGTGGGCTCGCCCGCCAACGGGAGGCGCGCGGACTCGTAGCTCACGCGATCGTCGAACGCGGCGACATACTCTTCGCGGGCGTAGAGGTGGGCGCTCGTCACCCGAAGCGCATGGAAGCGCCGGCCTTGCTCGGCCCCGAGCACCGCCGCGACCGGACCGTGCCAGCGGCGGATCGGCTCGACGTCACCGCCCAGCACCTCGCGCGGCGAGCGGCCTCGGAAGCGCCGTAGCACGAGATCCGTCTTGACGAGCCCGCGCACCGCGCGCACCCCGCTCATCCGCGCATGGATCGCGCCTTGGGTCTGGACGAGCAACTCTCCCTCGGGACCCACCGCGAGGGGAGTGTCGTCCGGGAGCTCGACGGCCCACGTCTCCGCCACCGCGCCGAGCGGAGGCGGACCGAGGGCGACGACGGGCCGGCTCGCGCGCCGTACGCGCGGGACTGGATCGACGCCCGTCTCGAGCACCTGCCACGCCCCGGTCGGATTCCGCGGCCGCTCCTGCTCGATGTGCAGCGATACGCCGGCTCCCGCGAGCCGCTCCTCGGCCTCGGACGCGGCGTCGCGCATCGCGCTCAGCTCCTCGTCGGGCACCCGGCGCAGCGGCGCCTCGACCATCTCGGGCGTGGGCGCCGGCGCGGGGAGCGAGCCGGCGCTCGACTGCTCCTCCATCCGTCGCGCCATCGAGAGCTGACCGCCCCGGAGGAACGCCTCGCGCGCGGCATCCAGCTTGCCGAGCCGCCACAGCACGAGGCCGAGATAGCCCCAGCCGCGCTCGTGACCGGGATCGAGCTCGAGCGCGCGCTCGAGGTGATCGCGCGCGTCGCCCGGTTGTCCGGTCTTGAACAGCGCGAGACCCAAGTTGACATGCAGGGTCGCGTCGCCAGGGAAGTCGAGGAGCAACGCGTTCCAGAGGCGGATGGCGGTGGGATAGACGCCGAGGCGGAAGTAGACGCCGGCGAGGAGATCCTGGCTCTGCGCGTCGCGCGGCCGGAACGTGAGGGCGCGCTCGAGCTCCTCCTTGGCTTCGACGACGCGGTTCTGCACGAGCAGCTCGCTACCGCGCGAGAGATGGAACAGAAAGTCCTCGTTGGCGGGGGCCTCGTCGTCCCTCCGCAACGGTCCTACGCGATGCTTCCCTCCGGATCTCAGCGTCTCGCGCATCCGCGCGGAAGGTATGCGGGGCCCGGTGTCGAGTCAAAGACGGAGCCCCGGAGCCGCTCCGCGCCGAATCCGAAGCGCGATTCGATTCCGCTTTCGATCGCCGATTCCGATCCGATCGCCGATTCCGATTCCGACCCGACTTCCGATTCCGATTCCGAGTCCGAGTCCGACTTCCGATTCCGAGTCCGATTCCGAGTCCGATTCCGAGTCCGATTCCGAGTCCGATTCCGAGTCCGATTCCGATTCCGAGTCCGAGTCCGAGTCCGACTTCCGATTCCGAGTCCGACTTCCGACCGCCGATTCCGACCCCGACCGCCCAGGCGCCTCGTCACTCCTACCTGAGATGCTATAGCCGGCCCGATGTCCTTCCGGCACGCCTATCTCCTCGTCTCGCTTCCGCTCGCCCTGGCCTGCGATCCCGCGCCGACGAGCGACGCGGGCCGCACCGACGCGGCGCAGCCGACCCGCGATGGCGGGACGGACGGCGGGGAGATGGACGCGACCGTCGACGACGCCGGTGCCTCGGACGCAGGCGCGGCGATCGACGCCGCGCTCCCCGACGCCGGGCCGGCGCTGCGGCTCGACGATGTGGTGGCCGAGCTCTCGGACGGCACCGCGAGCGCGGCGGACCTCGACGCCCTGATCGAGCGCGTCTCGCTCGAGGCACGATGGCCGCTCCGTGACGGCACGCGCTGGCTGTTCGCCACGCGTTGGGACGGCGCGGGGGCGAGCGTGTCGCTCGTCTCCGACGTCAACGGCTGGGACAGCGCGCGCGCCCCCGCCAACCGCGCGGCGAGTGGCGTCCACTACTTTGTCGTGATCGACGAGAGCACGTTCGACGTCGCACCTGCGGGCGCGGGGGTGAAGTGGTTCGCGGCGCCGTCTACGTATCGTGCTGGACCCGAGATCACCGCGTACGGCTACGACACATTCGGTGAGCTCGGCTACGTGGCGCCGCCCATCGACGCGGCGTATCGCGAGCGCTTCGGACCGCTGCGCTCCGCGTTCCTCGACGAGCCTCGGCGAATCCGGGCCTACCTGCCGGCCGGCTTCACGCCGCACGGAGTCGCCGCGGCGAGCGCGCGGGTACTGCTCCTCCACGATGGGCAAAACGTGTTTCACCCCGACGCGCCGTTCGGAGGCTGGCAGGCCGACGCCGCGGTCTCTCGGGCCGGCTTCGAGGACGTGGTGATCCTCGCGATCGACAACGCGCCGGATCGCTTCGACGCATACACGCATGTGCCCGACGATCCGGGCCTCGGCGGGGGGCCGATCGGCGGGCGGGCCGACGACTACGCGCAGCTCGTGTTCGAGGAGGCCCTGCCCTTCTTCCGCGCTCGCTACGGGCTCTCCGGTGACGCGGCGAAGCTCGCGATCGGCGGGAGCTCGCTCGGCGGGTTGGTCACGCTCTATCTCGCCGAGGCACACGACGGCGACTTCGCCTGCGCCATCGCGATGAGCTCGACGCTCGGCTGGGGCGCGTTCGCGGGGAGCTCGACCGACGCGCTCGTCCAGCGATGGAGCACGCACGGTTCGGTGTCGATCTACCTCGACAGCGGCGGCGGCGGGACGTGCGCGGACGCCGACGGAGACGGTGTGATGGAGGACTCGTCCGACTCCGACAACTTCTGCACGACCAACCAGATGCGCGATCACCTCGCCTCCCTGGGGTACGAGTTCGGCGTCGATCTGTCGCACTGGCACGAGCCGGGCGCGCAGCACAACGAGGCGGCGTGGGCGGCGCGGCTGCCTCGCGCGCTCGACGCGTGCGCCGCGATGGGCTGGTAGCGCGCGAGACGGGCCTGCGAGGCGACTCGTGCTCGTCGAGCAACGGGCGCCGCGCCATCCGCGACGAGCCGGCCGCGGCGACGCGGCGATGAGCTGACGCACCGGGTCAGGCGCGCGACGAGGCCTTGCGCGCGCGGAGCCACGCGAGGGCGACCGCGCCGACCACGACCGCCCACCAGAGCGTCGCGAGGCGGCAGAGCAGCGTCGCGGCGGTCGCCGCCGAGGTGTCGATCGTTCCGTCCGAGAGCGAGGTGATGAGCCCGGTCATCCCGGCCTCGGTGACGCCGAGCCCGCCCGGCATCATCGCGAGCGCGCCGACCACCGTGCTCGCCGCGTACGCGAAGCTGCTCGCGGCGAGCGAGAGCGGCGGCGCGTCGAGGCCCGAGACGATCACCCAGAGCGCGACGCACTCGAGGAACCAGCTCGCGGTCGCGAGCGCGGTCGCGAGCCCGAGCGGCGCCGGGCGCGAGAGCAGGTAGAGGCTCTCGTACGCTTCGCGCAAGCGCGGCTCGATGCGCCGGATCAACGGGAGGCGCGCGGCGATGCCGAGCAGGAGCTCACCGATCGCGCGCACCGAGCACGCGAGCAACACGAATCCCGCGGCGCCTGCGCCGACCGCCGCGATCGGTGCCCCGCCCTCGAACGCGAGGCTGCCTACCGCGGTGAGGAGGACCAGCGCGATCAGATCCGTCAGCCGCTCCGCGATCACGACCGGGGCGGTGCGCGCGATCGAGACGCCGCGCTCCTCGTAGAGGAGGAGCGACTTGAGCACCTCGCCGAGCTTGCCGGGGGTCACGCTCATCACGAAGCCGCTCAAGAAGATCAGGGCGCTCGTACCGTGAGGGACACGGACGTCGAGCTGCGTCAGGTAGTATTGCCATCGTACGTACCGGAGCGCGTAGTTCGCGGTAGCCAGGATCACCGCCAGGCCGAAGCTCGGCCACGCGAAGCGAGACAGGTTGTGCCGTAGCGCGTCCACGTCCGCGTAGAGGCTGAACCCCGCGAACACGAACGCGCCGAGCACGGCGCCGATGAGGACGCGCCGGACGAGGCCGGAAGTCGCCTTGCGCGCTCGCTCGGCCGCCGCCGCGTCGGTCGACCCTTCGGTGCTCACCGCGCCCGCCTGCGTATCCGATAGACGAGCGCGCCCGCCGCGACGAGGAGGATCGCGGTGCCGCCGGCCACCGGGACCCAGCGGTCCACGCTCCATCCGCCACGCCGCCAGGGCTCGGCGGGCCGCTCCACGCGCGTCGTGACCCGCACGTCCGGCCGATCCTGCGCGGCGAGCGCCGATGCGCCGCTGAGACACGCCGCGAGGACGACCCATCGGGCGAGGACAGCGAAGCGAAGGAGCGGAGCGCGCACGCGGCCAGAGCTTGGCGGGGAGAAGACTGCGCGGCAACAGTCGGCGTCGGGTCGGTGCGGCGGGAGGGAGCGAATCGGATTCGGAGCATTCGGGATCGGAGACCGGTCGTCGTATTGTCTCCGAGTCCGCCTGGGGCCCGGTTCTTTCTACAACGGGGCACGCGGATCGAATGGCCCCCGGTCCGGCATCGGGTCGGGCACCGGTCCCTCCACCACCTCCGCGGTCCGCATGCCCAACATGTCGCCGACCACCACGTCGTCGTCGTCGGTGAACACCGGCTCGCGCCCGTAGATCGTGTACACGCGGACCCGGCCGAGGTCCTCCATGTCGCGATCCTCCTCGCGGATCAGCGTCACCTCGCGGAGGAGCTCGAGCGGCTCGCGCACATCCAACGCCAGCTCGCGCACGCGCTCACCCACCGCGAGATGCGCGCGCTGGATCCACGGCGTCAGCCCGCCGCGCCCCGGCGCGATGACGACGCGCGGACGGGCACCCCGGATCAATACCCCCTCGCGGGCGCCGGTCGGACCGCGCCGCGCCACGCGCACGCCGCCCTCGCTCGCCAGGTCGTAGATGCGCACGTCGACGTGACCGATCGGTCCGCTCGCGTCGGGCATGGTCGTGCGACGCCATACGCGCAGCGGCGCGCCGTCCGCGTCGTAGACCGCGTCGTAGTCGGTGGTGCCGAGCGACCACGCCTGGCGCACCCGCACGATCGAGTGCCCATCGTCGGTCTCGCGGAGCTCGAACCGCTCGACCACGTCCTGCTCGCGCATGAACGAGCCCGCCCTCAGCGTTCGCTCGACGAGGAGACGGCCATCGTCGGCGACCGGATACGGGATCGCCGGGACCTCGCTCAGCGCATCACGATGCCCCTCGCATCGCGAGCACCCGGAGACGAGCGCCGCGAGCGCGACGAGCGCGAGCGCGCTACTCGACCGGCTCGCCGTCGCCCGCTTCCGGTTCGGCAGCTTCCGGTTCGCCAGCTTCCGGTTCGCCAGCTTCCGGTTCGCCAGCTTCGTCGCCCGGCTCGGGCTCCGCGCCCTCTTCGCCGAGGATCGCGTCCATGAAGTCGTCCTCGGCACCGTCGTCGGCCACCACCTCGGGCTCGACGGCTTCCTCGCCGAGCACCTGGTCGACCAGGTCCGGCTCCTCCGGGCTCGCCTCTTCGGCGGCCAGGTCGCGCGCCTCGACCTCCGCCGGCGAGTCCGGCGCGGCCAAGCCCTCTTCGAGGACCTCTCCCGGGATCGGACCGGCGATGCCGCCGGGGGCGCGCTCTCCGGTCTGCGGGTCGACGTGCACGCCGTTGAACGGATCGCCGGTCTCCCCGCGGGTCAACGTGTCGTTCATCGTGTAGGTGAAGAAGATGCCGATGAACAAGAGCGACCCTACGAAGACGAGCGCGTTGAACCGCGCGTCCTCCTTCAGGTGCATGAAGAACAGCACCACGAGGGACGCCTTCACCGCCGCGATGCCGATCGCGATCGACAGGTTCCATGGGCCGACGCCGGTCAACGGCCTCCCGAGTGAGAACAGGAGGTCGATGTCGACGTAGGAGGCGGCGACCGTGAGGACGGTCAGCGAGAGCAGCGCACCGAGGATCGCAGCGTAGAACTTGGTCGGATGGACATGGACATGGACGTTGCCGTCCTCCACCTCGTGACCATCACCCGCGTTCGAAGTTGATGACATGATCGCCGTCCGTCAGAGGTCAGGGCAAGGGGGGACAGAGGAGGTAGAGCAACGGGAAGAGGAAGATCCAGACGAGATCCACCAAGTGCCAGTAGAGCGCCGCGATATCGATCGGCGTCCAGTACTGCTTGTTGAAGTCTCCGCGCTGGTTCTTGAACAGCATGAACGCGAGGATGCCGATGCCGACCGCGACGTGGAGGCCGTGCAGGCCCGTGAGGACGAAGTAGATGCCGAAGAACACGTGGGTCTTCGGCGGCAACGCCGTGATCTCGGAGCTCGCCACGCCCGGGATCCACGAGTGGATGTGCTCCATGTGCGGATGGAAGTGCTCGCCCGGCAACAACCCGTGCTCGAACTTCGCGCTGTACTCGTAGTACTTCACCACGAGGAACGCGATGGCGCAGAGGATGGTGACGACCAGGTAGATCGACACCTTGTTGCGCTCGCCGAGCTGGGCGGAGCGCACCGCCATCGCGGCGGTGAAGCTCGAGACGAGCAGCACGCACGTGTTGAAGCCGCCGATGAGGCGGTCGAGTTGGGCCGAGCCCGCCTCGAACGCCTCGGGGTAGTTCATCCGGAACACCCCGTATGCGACGAAGAGCCCGGAGAAGAACAAGACTTCCTGCGCGAGGAAGAGCCACATCCCGAGCTTCGCCGACTCGAACTGCTGGAGCGGCGTCTCGAAGTGGCCGGCGAGGAACGAGCCGTATTTGCGGCTACCGGTCGACATCACTCCTCCTCTTCCCGCGACGCGCTCGCGCCAGGGGCCCTGCCGCGCAGGGACTCAGCGTCGGCCGACTCGTGGTCGTTCTCGTCTTCGTCGTCGTCCGCGTCGTCGTCGTCCGCCTGATCGGCGAGCGGCGAGCGCAGCGGCTCGATCTTCTTCGGCTCGGGCTTGGTCTCGACCTTCGAGGCCTCGACCTTCGGCTCCACCTTCGCCGCCGGACGCGCCGGCGCCGCCTTGGGCTCCTCGCCCTCGGGGAATCCGTCGAACAGCTCCTCGTCGGTCGCGAGGTGGTAGTCGTACGGACCGCGGGTGATCACCGGCGTGTGATGGAAGTTGTGGAGCGTCGGCGGCGACGCGGTCTGCCACTCGTAGCCGGCGCTGCCCCACGGGTTCGGCGGCGCCTTCTCCCCGCGGATCAGCGAGCGGATGAACATGACGGCCATCACGAGGAAGCCCGCGCCGAGCACGTACGAGCCGACCGAGCTGAAGCCGTGCAGCGGCTGGAAGTGATCGAGGTAGTCGTAGTAGCGGCGCGGCATGCCCTGACTGCCCAGCACGAACTGGGTCAGGAAGGTCATGTTGAAGCCGAGGAACACGAGGCCGAACGCGACCTTCGCGAGCCCCTCCTCGTACATCTTCCCGGTCATCTTCGGCCACCAGTAGTGGAGCCCGCCGAGGAACCCGATCACCGTGCCGCCCACCATCACGTAGTGGAAGTGGGCGACGACGAAGTACGTGTCGTGGAGGTGGACGTCGACCGACAGCGTGCCGAGGAAGAGCCCCGTCAGCCCGCCGATCGTGAACAGCACGATGAACGCGAGCGCGTACAGCATCGGCGATTGGAAGCTGACCGAGCCGTTGTAGAGCGTCGCGGTCCAGTTGAAGACCTTCACGCCCGAGGGGATCGCGACGAGGAACGTCAGCGCGCTGAACACCATCGTCGCGTACTCGCTCATCCCCGCGACGAACATGTGGTGACCCCACACGAGGAAGCCGAGCAGCGCGAGCGCCACCGAGCTCATCGCGACGAACATGTACCCGAAGATCTTGCGGCGGCTGAACGTGCCGATGAGCTCGTTCACGATCGCCATGCCGGGCAGGATCATGATGTAGACGGCCGGGTGCGAATAGAACCAGAAGAAGTGCTGGAAGAGGACGGGGTCGCCGCCGAGCCGCGGATCGAAGATGCCGATCGTCAGCACCTTCTCCATCAGCAGCATGAACAGCGTGATCGCGAGCACCGGCGTGGCGAGCACCTGGATGACCGCGGTCGCGTAGATGCCCCACACGAAGAGCGGGAGGCGACGCCAGTGGAGGCCCGGCGCGCGCATCTTGTGTACGGTGGCGACGAAGTTGACGCCGGTGAGGATCGAGCTGAAGCCGAGGATGAACACGGCCAGCGTCATCGAGATGGTCGAGGTGCTCGTGGTCTGGCTGTACGGCGTGTAGAACGTCCAGCCGGTGTCGACCGGCCCCGCCGCGAGGCTGTAGATCGCGAACGCCGCCCCGAGGGCGTAGATGTAGAAGCTCATCAAGTTGAGCCGCGGGAACGCGACGTCCTTCGCGCCCAGCATGATCGGCAAGAAGAAGTTGCCGAACGCGGCCGGGATCGACGGGATGATGAACAGGAACACCATGATCGCGCCGTGGAGCGTGAACACCTGGTTGTAGGTGTCCGGGTCCATGATCGTGCGGCCCGGATAGAGCAGCTCGGTGCGGATCAACAGCGCGAAGATGCCCCCGATGAAGAACATCAGGGTCGTACCCATGAGGTACATGATCCCGAGGCGCTTGTGGTCGAGCGTGACGAGCCAGCTCGCGAGCCCGCGGGAGGCTTTGTAGAAGCTCTCCTCGTCGTGGCCCGCGTGGCCCGAGTGCGTACCGGCTTGGGCGGTCATGATGGTTACTCCTGCTCGGCGGCCGCGCCGCAGTGCAACGGGATCTCGAGGGAATCACCCGAGCTGCTCAGGTGCGCGATGTACGAGACCAGCGCGTCGAACTTCCGCTGCGGGAGGTTGAACGGCGGCATCGCCGCGCTCGTGAAGCTCCGCACGATGTCTTGCTGGGGGCTGCGGATCGAGTTGCGGATGTACTCGAGGTCGGCGAGCACGGTAGAGCCGCCCTCGAGCGGCTGCTCGGTGCCCGCGACGTTCGCGAGGTTCGGTCCCACGAGGACCCCCTGCGCGGCATCGACGTAGTGGCACGCGTTACAGCCGTTCTCCGCGAATACCTGCTGTCCCCACTCCCAATCGTTCTCGATCTCGTCTGGGCACGCGGGCCCGCCACCCATGAACTGGTCGTAGTCGGCCTGCGGCATGACGATGACGTGGTTGAGCATCGCCGAGTGACCGGTCCCGCAATACTCGGTGCAGAAGATGTCGAACGTCCCCTCGCGCGTCGCCTCGAACCAGAGCGAGGTGTACATGCCGGGTACCACGTCGCGCTTCACGCGGAACGCGGGGATGAAGAAGCTGTGGAGCACCGCGCCGTCCTCGGGATTCGGGCCGCGAGGGACGGAGCTCATGATCATCCGCACGGGACGGTGCACCGGGACGCGAAGCTCGCTGTCGACCATCCCGTTCGGGTACTCGAACTCCCAGCGCCACTGATACCCGCGCACGTGCATGTTGATCGCGTTCTCCGGCGCGATCGCCATCGTCATGAACCCGGAGAAGCCCTGGTGGAACATGTACGCCAGCAAGAGGAGTGGCGAGAACGTCCAGAAGAGCTCGAGCGCGTTGTGGTGTCCGGGGGGCTTCGACTTCACGCCCGGGCGGCGCCGGAAGCGATACGCGAACCAGACCATCGCGCCGACGATCGCGACGAAGAACGCGACGCTGATCCAGTAGATGTCGTAGTACAGCGAGTCGACCGAGTGCGCGAGGGTGGACGCACCCTCGGGCATCTGGATCGTCGCGTCGTAGGCTTCTTCGTTCATCGGTTCATCCTGCTGGCCCCCGCGAGATTGGGGCTGGAGGCGGTCGCTGATCTGGCTTCGGTTTCGGTCGCGTCGGTCCGCTTCTTCCGGCGGAGGTCACGCCACCAGAGCGTGCCCAAGAACGTGAGGAGGAGGAGCGCGGTGAGGCCGCCTCCGACCTGCATGACCCGCCACGCGACGAGCGTGTAGCCCTGCGCCTCGTGGTCATAGCGGAAGCAATACAAGATCACGCGGTCCACGCTCGACATGCTGCGTCCCTCGGACGCTTCCAAAAGCCCGAGGCGCACGTCGGTGGGATCGAGCTCGAGGCCGTAGAGGTAACGCGCGATGCGCCCCTCGGGCGTGAGCAGCATCGTCACCCCCGGATGCGCGAACTGACCCTGGCGCGGCACCCACTGGTAGCGGAAGCCGAGCGCGTCCGCGAGACGCGTGATCGTGGGGTCGACCCCGAAGTGCGCGATCGCATCGTGCTCGTCCTGCGTGTGCTCCGCGACGAGGAAGTGCCAACCGCGCTCGGCGTCGGGCCGCGAGTAGCGGAACAGCGTGCGACGGCGTCGGTCCGCGGCGATCTCCGGCGTGTCGCGCGGGTCGATGCTGATCGTCAAGACGTCGACCTCGCGCCCGACCGTCCACGCCTGTTGGCGCAGCGCCGCCACCGTGCCGTCGAGCACGAGCGAGCAGAAGGTCGGGCACTGGTGATAGACGAGGTTGAGCACGACCGGACGCTCACCGGTGATGAGATCCCCGAGGCGGACGACGCGACCCGTGTGATCGCGGAAGCGGAGGTCGAGCGGGAGCGAGCGACCGAGGTGCTCGTCGACGCCGACGTTCTCGAGCCCGGGCGGCGCGTCGGGGCTGACGGGGCCGCCTTCGGCAGAAGGCACGCCGTCTTGCGCGGACGCCCGACCGACGGACGCGACCACGCCGCTCGCCCCGAGGGCGATGGCGAGGATCCACGTCGCGGCTCGCAGGCTCATCGCGGTCTCACTCTCCGTCGGCCGCCGGGGCCGCGGGCTCCTCTTCCTCCTCGGGCGCAGCGGCGGGCGGCGCCCGTCGCCGTGCCGGGGCCGGCTCATCCGCCGCGCCTCCGCCTGCACGACGAGCTCCGGTCGGACGCGATCCCGCCTCCGGCGCTACCGCCCCAGTGCGCGGCTCGGGGGGAGGCTCCGGCTGCGGCAGCGCCTCCGCCGGCGCACCGGGTGGGGGCATCGCGTCGTCCTCGAGGCGCTCGATCGCCTCGGGGCTCACGGTGTCGGGCTGAAGCTCGGACGGCTCCTCGAGCGGCGGCTCGGGCTCCGGCTCCACGATCTCGTTCGGGAGCTGGTTCCACCCACGCAGCGGATCGAGGTTCATCGGCTCGGTCTGACGCGGCGCGACGAGGCCGGGCCGGCCCGCCGCGAAGCGCACGATGTCGTCGTCGATGGTGCGACTCCCCGCCTCCCACGCCGCGTGGGCCTCGTTCAGCGGCTGGAGATCGTCGTAGCGCGCGAGGCGATCCGAAACCGCCTCCTGACGCATCCCGTCGTAGTAGGCGACGAACAGCGGCGCCAACAGGATGAGGGTGCTCGCCGAGAGGATGACGAGAACCAAGATGACGAGGTTGTTCGGGTTCGACCCGCCGGGCGGCGCATCGTTCGGGGAGGCGGCTTCGTGTTCGTGGTCCGACATCATGGCCTCCTTACGCGACCTCGTGGTGGAGCGCGCGCTTGAGGCGCGGATCACCCACAGGGATCAAGGGGTGTTGCGTCATGTTCCAGAACACGAAGGCGAGGTACGTGCCGGCCACGCCGAAGAGGCAGGCGGCGTCGAGCCAGTGCAGCCGGAGCGACGTCTCGACGAGCCCCGTCTGCTCGGCGTACGGCATGTACAGCCAGTAGCACTGCACGATGTGCATCACGACGATCCATCCCGCCGAGAACGTCAGCATGGTCAAGTTGCGCTTCGCGTTGCGCGACATGAGCATGAGGAACGGCAGGATGAACCCGGCGATCACGAGGAGACCGCTGAGGTTCAGGAAGCCTCCGCCACCCCACCAGCGCAGGTGGTAGTACGTCGACTCTTCGGGGATGCCCGCATACCAGATCAGCATGAACTGGCTGAAGCTGATGTACGCCCAGAACACGATGAACCCGTGGAGCAGCTTCCCCATGTCGTGGAAGTGCTCGACGCTGATCGCGTTCTGGAGGAGGCCTGCGCGGTAGAGGCCCATCGTGATGAGGATGATCGTCGCGTGCGCGATGACCGCGGACGTCGCGAAGTACTGGACCCCGAAGATGGTCGAGTACCAGGTCGGCTCCATCGACATCGTCCAGTCGATCGCCGCCCCCGTGAGCGTGAGGCCGAAGACGAACGTGGAGAGCGGCGCAAGCGTCTCGAGCCGCTTCGTGATCGCGAGGCCCTTCTCCTTGTCCTGGCGGCGCGAGCTCCAGACGTAGAGGATCACGAGCCCGATCCACAGCGCAAAGTAGATGAGCACGCGGATCGAGAACTTCGTATCGGTGAGCCACCACGTCTTCTGACCGAGCGTGACCTCGTGCAGCTCGTGGTCCGGGGAGTGATGGTCGTGGCCAGCCGCGTGCTCCTCGCCGAGCTCGCGCTCGTTCGGGTGCAGGTCCTGGGGGGGCACCGGCTCTTGCGCGCTCGCGCGACCGTCGTCCGCGAACAGACCGCCGGGGCTGAGCCAGCTGCCGTGCTCGTCGCTGCCTTCGGCGCCACCGTGCTCCTCGTGCGCGGCGTCGCCACCGTGCTCGCCGGCCTCCCCCGCGTCGTGCTCGGCTTCGTGGGCCGCCGCCTCGCGCTGATGCGCGATCCAGGGATAGAGCGTCTCTCGGTTCATCCAGATCGGGACGAACAGAATCGCCATGATCGGCAGGCCGCTCAGGAGGAACTCCGCCGTCCGGCGGAGGGACACGCCCCACCCCGCGCCGGTCAGGTGCTGACCGAGCACGAAGAAGAGCGAGCCCAGGCCGAGCGCGAGCACCGCCATGAACGCGAACAGCCAGCTGTACGCGAACCGATGCGGGTCCGCGCTCCAACCGAACAGGGACGCCGCGAGACCGACGCCCCCGAGCACCCCCGCGACCTTCCAGGCGTTGGCCCACGGGCTGCCCGGAGGGATGCGGTACGTGGGGCCGGCGACGCCCTTCTTGCGGCTCGACTTGCTCTCCGACTTGCTCATCGTCCTGCCCCGTCGACGGCCGCCGTGCGGGTCGCCGCCTGGTTGAGCTGCAGCGCGCGGACGTAGGCGACGATCGCCCAACGGTCCTGCACCGGGATGTTCTGTCCATAGGCAGGCATGTTGCGGATGCCGTTGCGGATGGTCGCGTAGATCTGACCGTCCGGAGCGTGCTGGAGCCGCTCGTCGTGGAAGGTCGGCGGCCGGATGGTGGCGACCCCGGAGACGTTCGGGACCATGCCCTGTCCGTCGCCGAGCCCGCCGTGACACGGGACGCAGTAGATGTTGAAGCGGTCATGCCCGCGCCGCGTGAGCGCCTCGAGCCCGCCGCCCGCGGTCACCACCGGCTGCGGCACCGTCATCACGTAGGTGCCGTCGAGCGCGACCCCCGTGTCGATCGCCTCGTCGACCGTCGCCTCGCGAGGGAGCGTGTGCGGCACCGGCGGGCGCATCGAGCGGTGATCCGCGAAGAACGGGCTCCGCTCCTGCGCGTCGTAGCGCGGCTGCTCGTGCATCCCGCGGATCGGCACGATCGGCGGCTCTTCGCTCGTCATGCCCTGACAGGCGCTCAAGAGCGCGACGGCGCTCAGCGCGGCGAGAGCCTTGGACGACGCGGTCATGACCCGCTCTCCTCGCTCGCGTCTTCCTGGATGAGCTCGATGTTCGACGGGTGGGTGCCCTCGAGCAGCGAGCGCGTGTCCGCGAGATCGAACGAGGGATCCGCGGCCTCGATCGAGATGAAGAACTTGTCGTCCGAGCAGCGCTCGAAGCGGTCCGAGTAGAAGATGGGGTGCCAGTGCTTCGGCAGCTGGTTGATCCCGAACATCCCGAACACCGCGCCGAACGCGCTGAGCAGAACGGTCAGCTCGAACATGACGGGGACCATCGACGGGAACGAGAAGCCGGGCTTGCCGCCGATCGTCAGCGGGTAATCGATCCCGTTCGTCCACCACATCAGGAGGAACGCGGTGGTGAAGCCGGTGAGGCCCATCGCCAACACGATCCAACCGACCGAGGAGTCCTTGAGCCCCATCGCGCGATCCATGCCGTGGACCGGGAAAGGCGTGTGGACATCCCAATTCTCGTAGCCGGCGTCGCGGACCGTCTCGGCCGCGTGCATCACGTCGCCCGGCGAGTCGTACTCCGCGAGGTAGAGGAGCGGACGACCTCCGCCCTCCCCGACCGCGACCTTCTCCACGTTGTGGTCAGTCATCGGACTCACTCCTCCGCCATGGCCGGTTCCAGGCCGTGATCGGATTCGTCTTCGTCTTCGTCTTCGTCGTCCGCGTGCTCGTCGTGGTCATCGTCGTGGTCGTGCCCGGCGTGGGCGTCGGCATCCTTGATGACCATCTTCACCTCGGCGATCGCGATCATCGGCAACCACCGGAGGAACAGGAGGAACGCGGTGAAGAACAACCCGAGCGTCCCCGTGAACGTCAGGATGTCGAAGATGCTCGGGCTGAAGTTGCCCCACGAGCTCGGCAGGAAGTCGTTGTGCAGCGACGTCACGATGATGACGAAGCGCTCGAACCACATCCCGATGTTGATGACGATCGAGATGATGAACATCGCGGGGATGTTCGTGCGGATCTTCTTGAACCAGAAGAACTGCGGGCTGATGACGTTGCAGCTGACCATGGACCAGTAGGCCCACCAGTAGTCGCCCGTCGCGCGGTTGATGAAGACGTACTTCTCGTACGGGTTGCCGGAGTACCACGCGATGAAGAACTCCATCGCGTACGCGTAGCCGACGAGCGATCCGGTCGTGAGCATGATCTTGTTCATCAGCTCGAGGTGCCGGATGCGCACGACGTCGTGGAGGCCGTAGACGGTGCGCGCCACGAGGAGCAGCGTCATGACCATCGCGAAGCCGCTGAACACGGCGCCGGCGACGAAGTACGGCGGGAAGATCGTGGTGTGCCAGCCGGGCAGCACGCTCGTCGCGAAGTCGAACGAAACGATCGAGTGCACGGAGAGGACGAGCGGGGTGCTGAGCGCGGCGAGGATCAGGTAGGCGCGCTCGTAGTTGCTCCAGTGGCGGTTGCTCCCGCGCCAGCCGAGCGCGACGAAGCCGTAAATCCACTTGCGGATCTTGTTCGTCGCGCGGTCACGCAGCGTCGCGAAGTCGGGGACGAGGCCCACGTACCAGAAGAGGAGAGAGACCGTGAAGTACGTGCTGATCGCGAAGAAGTCCCAGACGAGCGGGCTCTTGAAGTTGGGCCACATGTTCATCTGGTTCGGGATCGGCATCGCGTAATAGATGTGCCAAGTCCGACCGACGTGGATGTTCGGGTAGATGAGCGCGCAGATGACGGCGAAGATCGTCATCGCCTCCGCGAACCGGTTGATCGCGGTGCGCCAGTACTGCCGGAACAGGTAGAGGACGGCGGAGATCAGCGTCCCCGCGTGGCCGATGCCGATCCACCAAACGAAGTTGGTGATGTCCCACGCCCACGCGACCGGGCTGTTGTTTCCCCAGATGCCGATGCCCGTCCACAGCAGGTAGCCGATCGCGCTGAAGAGGATCGCGGTGAACGTCGAGCTCAGGGAGAAGAGGATCCACCAGAGGCGAGGCGCCTTCTTCTCGGTGACGCTCGCGACGACCTCGGTGATCTCGCGGAAGCCGGTTCCCTTGGAGACGAGGCGCTCTTCGCCGAGCTCCTCGATGGGTTCATGCCAAGCCATCAGACCATCTCCGGATTCGGGTTGCGCACCTTGCCCAGGTAGGTCGTCCGCGGCTGCGTCCCCACTTGTCCGAGCAGGCTGTAGCGGCGGTCGAGGTGCGCCAGGCGGTGCGCCTCGGATTCCGTGTCGTTGAGGTCACCGAACGTGATCGCCTGGCTCGGGCACGCCTGCGCGCACGCCGGCGTCACGTCGCGCGGGCCGATCCGCACCTCCGTGATCTCGCCCTCGCTGTTCACCGTCGTGCGACGACGCGACTCGATGCGCGCGGCCTGGATCCGCTGCACGCAGTACGAGCACTTCTCCATCACGCCGCGCATCCGCACCGTGACGTTCGGGTTGAACTGCATGCGGCGCGTCTCGGGGATCTCGCCGTAGAAGTCGAGGAAGTTGAACCGCCGCACCTTGTACGGGCAGTTGTTCATGCAGTACCGCGTGCCGATGCAGCGGTTGTAGGCCATGTCGTTGAGGCCCTCGGGCGAGTGCGCCGTCGCCGCGACCGGGCAGACGTTCTCGCAGGGCGCCTCCTCGCACTGCTGGCACGCGATCGGTTGGATCGCGACCTGGGGATCGTTCGCGTCCTCCCCGATGAAGTAGCGGTCGAGGCGCATCCAGTGCATCTCGCGGCCGAGCTCCACCTGCCGCTTGCCGACCGTCGTGACGTTGTTCTCGGACTGACAAGCGATGATGCAGGTGCTGCAGCCGGTGCACGTCGTGAGGTCCACGACGAGACCCCACTTGTAGCGGGCCGGCGCGCCCGGACGCGCCTCGCGCGAGCCCGGGATCAACGAGTACGAGGTACCGCCGTGCGCCGGCGGGAGCGGCTCCGAGTAGTCGACCTGCGTCCAGAGCGGGCTGAGGTCCGGATCCGGCTCGCCGTGGTGGCTCGGGAACTGAACGTAGTTCGGCGTCGCCTTGTACTCCTCGAGCGTCGCGTCGCGGACGAGCGGACGACCCTCCATGGAGTGGTGCTCCTGCGTCTGCACGAGGTTGTGGACGCCGGTGCCCTTCTGGACGGACGCGCCGCCCGCGAACCCCATCGTCTCCACGGTGCGGAGCGGGTAGACGTCGAAGCCGACGTCGGTGCCGTAGCGCCCCGCCGCGTGGCGACCGAACCCGAGGTTCAGCGTGACGACGCGGTCGGCCTGACCGGGGAGGATGAACGCGGGGATCTCGATCGAGCGCTCCCCGACCGAGATCGAGAGGAAGTCGCCCTCGCGGACCCCGAGCGACTCCGCGGCGGACGGGCTGATGCACGCCGCGTTGTCCCACACGAGCTTCGTGATGGGGTCCGGCATCTCGAGCAACCACTGGTTGTTCGCCTGCTCGCCGTCGTAGACCTGATAGCTCGGCGCGAACTGGATCTCCCAGCCGTCGCCGGCCTCCGCACCGCCGGTCGGCAGCGCCTCGGCGACGGCCGCGGCCATGACCGACGGTCGGATCGGCTCCGGCCGCGACATCCCGAGCAACACGCCTTGATGGAGGCTCCGGCGCCACACCAGGTCGAGCGCCTCGCTCCCCACCATCGCGCGCATCGTGTTGCGCACGAGGTGATAGCCGCGCCAGCCGCGGATGCCCGCCATCTGCGCGAGCACCTCCGCCGACGAGCGACCGCCGAAGATCGGCGCGATGAGCGGCTGCTGCAGCGAGAGGGTCCCGTCGCTCGCGCGATGGTCGCCCCACGACTCGAGCTCGTGCGTCATCGGCAGGTGCCACGCGCACGCCTGCGAGGTCTCGTTGAGGCGATCCGCGAGGTGCACGCTGTGTTGCACGTGCTCGAGCGCGTCCGCGAACCCGAGGTCGGCCGGGGCATCGTAGACGGGGTTGCCGCCGAGGATGACGAGCGTCTCGACCTCGCCGGCGCTCATCGCGCGGACGAGCTCCGCGATGGTGCCCGACTGGTATCCGTCGACGTCCGGCTGGTAGGCGATCGGCGACGGCTCGTTCGGCGCGGCGTTGAGGAGCACGTTGAGCGCGTGGGCGAGCGCATGCACGTACGGCGGCTGCGAGGCGCCGACGGTGATCACCGCGTGCCCCAGGTTGTGCAGCAGATCGCGCGCGACCTCGCGGATCCAGTGCTCGTCCACGCCCTCGAGCGGCGGGACGTTGGACAGGTCCGCCATGAGGTCGATGGGGAGCGTGACGAACGAGCGCCCCACGCGGCCGATCTCGCTGCCCAGCGCGCGCAGGAAGTGGCCGATGCGCGAGGGCGCGAGACGGAGCCGATGGTCCGCGTTCATCCCCGTCACGGTGAGCCCGCCTTCGACGACGTAGAGGCGGTTCATCGAGTCGCTCGGCGAGCGCAGGCGACGCCCATCCGCGAAGCCGCGAGCGTTGGCGATCGCGCTCGGGCCGAGGCCGAGGAAGTCCGAGTCGAGCGCGAGGATACAGCTCGCGCGGTGGTAGTCGACGCTCGACGCGACGTACTCACCGAACGCGAGCCGGCTGCCCTCGCGCGCGTTGTCGTCGGAGATCGGCGCGTAGCGGTGCATCTTCGCGGCCGGGAAGCGCCGGACGAGCTCGTCGCGCGCGCGGAGCCAGCTCGGCGAGTCCGACGGCGGCGCCAACACGTGGAGCCCGCGACCTTCGGTGCGCTCGTGCGCCTGCGCGCGCTCGCGCCAGAACGCGTCCCAGTCCGACCAGCGCGCGCCCGTGCGGCCCGCGCCCGACTCGCCCCCGCCGCCTCGCTGGCTCACCGACCGGCTCCGATCCGGGTCGTAGAGATCGAGCACGCGAGCTTGCAGCTGCCCGTCCGTCGCGCCGAGGCTGCGGGTGTGGTTCGGGTTGCCTTCGATCTTCGTGGGGCGCCCCTCGTGGCTCTCCACGAGGAGGCCGATCGCCTCGCCGTGATGCGACGTCGACGTCGCGAAGTGGAGCGTGGCGCCGGGCAACGAGTACTCGGGGCCCTGGGTGTACGGGAGGATCTGCTCGGCCGGGCGACGCAGGCAGCCGGAGAGCCCGACCGCCGCCGCGGTCGCCCCCGTCACCTTGAACAGCGTGCGGCGCGACACGAGGCTGCTCGATGGGAGCAAGGAACCTACCTGGACACCGATCTCCTCGGCCGCCTCACGCTGGCGCTTCTCGGGATCGGCCTTCTCGGCGAGGGAGCGCCAGATCGGCTTCTCTCCATCGTCGGGGTGAGCGACGTACGTCGTGGGAGCTCGCTTACTCATCGGTGGCACCCCGAGCAGTGTTCCGGCGGCGTGGCGCGCGCGAGGAGGCCGTCCATCTCGGCGCGTTCCTCGGGCGTCGCGTCTTCCGCGGTCCAGTTCATGTCCGTGATCCGTGAGACCGGGCGGATGTGCTCATCCGGCGCGCGGTGACAGTCCAAGCACCAACCCATCGAGATGGGCTCCTGGATCGTGACGACCTCCATCCGGTCGATGCGGCCGTGGCAGCTCACGCAGCCGATGCCTCCCGCGAGGTGGACGGAGTGATCGAAGAAGGCGTGGTCGGGCAGGTTGTGCACGCGCACCCACTCGACGGGCTGTCCGGTCGCCCAGCTATCGCGCACCGGCGAAAGGCGCGCGGAGTCGGTGCGGATCTGCGAGTGGCAACCCATGCACGTCTGGGTCGGCGGGATCATCGCTTCGAAGCTGCGCTCCACGTTCGCGTGGCAGTAGCGGCAGTCCATGCCGAGCTGACCCGCGTGGAGCCGGTGGCTGTACGGGACGGGCTGCTCGGGCGCGTATCCGACCTGCAGGAAGCGGGGCGAGAAGTAGTACACGAAGACGAACGTCACGACGCCCCCGCCTATCGCGGCGGCGAGGGCGGCCACCAGCGGCAGGTAGTTGAGCGGCTTGGGAAATATCTGCATGGTTCGCTCGTTCTCGGCTTCGATTCGGCGAGCCCATCGCGCGGCCGTCTCCCCTCAGCGCGCCTCACGAGGAGGTCGGCGAAGGACGGGGACCACGCGCTCGTCTCGCCCCCGTCTCGAGGTCCTCCGTTTCGCGGACGGCCCTTCGATGGGTTGTGGAGCGCGGTTCGAAGTGCGCTTCGACGTGCGTTTGTTGCTAGGACCTCGAGTCGGACTCCCACCTCGCGGCGGGCGCTATATACGTGGTCGCCCTGGCTCGTACAACCTCGATCCGCTCCCGAAAGTCAGGAGCGAAGCCACCTCCAGCGCATGCGACGCGCGCGCGCCTCAACCCTCGCCGGACTCCGCGATCCGACGCGCGACCTCGTCCGCGTGCGTCGGGCACGAGCGCGAGAGCCAACTCACGCGCACGAGCGACGGACCTATCGGATCCCTCGACAAGATCGAGGTCTCCGTCGTGACCAACGCCGGGCCTGCCGCCTCCGGCGACGAATCCGTCACCTCGAGGCGGACCGCGACGAGCAGCCCCTCGTGAAACTCGAGCCGCGCCTCCTGCAGATCGCTCGCCTCCGGATTCGACGGATCCCACACCAACGTCAGATCGGCGCCCTCCGACTCGACCCGAAATCGTCCCGTCGTCCCGGGCGCGAACCGGCTCCGCGCCATCGCCGGCGCGAGCCCGAGCCGCACCCCGCGGATCGGACCGAGCTCCGTCGGCGAGCCGAGCAGCGCATGGAGCGCGAAGAAGAGCGCCGCCAACGCCACGCCGCCCCCGATCGCCCAGAGGGCGAGCGGAGCCCGCGAGGTGGGGCTCTCGGAGGAAGGGCGCGTCATCGGACGGATCCGATCCCGCGCCGGATCGTGTGCACGGGTCCGGCATCGCGCTGTCCCCGACGCCCGAGGCGCGGGTCCGCGCGGGCCGTAGGGTCACGCCTCGGCCGGTCAAGGGTGCGCGGCGCCAGCCCCGCCCCGCGGGTTATCGCGTGTGGTTCCACCCGAGCACGAGCCCGTCGGGGGTGGGGATGCAGACGGTGGAGAGCCGCGCCGCGGCCTCGGTGTGGAAACGCCGCATCGCCGCGGCGTCCGGGTCGTCGGCATCGGTCAGACGCCCGAAGAAATAGGCGTTGTCGGCGAGGAGCAGCCCCCCGGGGGCGAGGCGATCGTACGCCCAGCGCCCATATACGTCGTAACGTCCCTTGTCGGCGTCGAGGAACACGACGTCGAACGGGGCCTCGTCTTCGAGGCTGGCGAGCACCTCCACCGCGTCACCGACCCGCACCTCCACGCGATCGGCGAAGCCTGCCTCCGCGATCCGCGCGCGCGCGACCTCGGCGTGGCGCGGCTCCTTCTCGACCGTGATGAGGGTGCCGCCCGGCGCGAGACCGCGCGCGATCCGGATCGCGGAGTAGCCGGCCAGCGTCCCGATCTCCAACGCCCGCGTGGCGCCGCGGATCCCGACGAGCAGCTCCACCAGCTTCCCCTCGGAGGGTCCCACCTGGATCGCCGGCATGCCGTTCCGTTCGGGCGCGGCGAACGCCGCCGCGAGCGCGGGGTCGTGGGGCGCGTGGAGCGAGTCGACGAAGCGCAGCACCGCATCGGTCGCATACCGAGCGCCCGCGCGTGAATCGGAGTCCGCCATGCGCGGACCGTACGCGCGAGGGGACGGGAGTGCACGCGGGACCGCGCGCGCCGCTGACAAACGGCGTCGACGCGTCATCGTCCGAGGCGAAACGGATCGGCCGCGGGTATCATCCCCCGCGTGCGCCCCAGCCGTCCCCCCGCGCCACCGCCGCCGATCCGGGGGCCCACCCCGTTCGGCGACTACATCCTGGTGGAGCGCATCGGGGTCGGCGGGATGGCGGAAGTCTTCCGCGCCGAGACGAGGCCCGCTGCGGGCGCCCCGCGCACGATCGTGATCAAGCGGATGCTCCCCCACATCGCGCAGGAGCGCGGCTCGGCGCAGATGTTCGAGGACGAGGCGCGGCTCGCGATGCAGGTGGAGCACCCGAACGTCGTGAGGGTGCTCCACCGCGGAGATGTAGAAGGGCAACCCTACTTGGCGCTCGAGCTCGTGCCGGGGCGCGACGTCGCGCGGCTCGTGCGCTGGCTGCGTGAAGAGGAGCGCGCACTCGACCCGATGCTCGCCGTGTTCATCGGCGTCGAGCTGCTCGCGGGGCTGCACGCGGTGCACGAGGCGCGCGACTCGGATGGCTCGCCGCTCGGGATCGTCCACGGCGACGTGTCCCCGAGCAACCTGATGGTCTCGAGCCGTGGCGACGTGAAGCTCGGCGACTTCGGCATCGCGGAGGCCCGCCTCCGCAAGAGCTTCCCGCAGGCGGCGGCGGGGCGCACCAAGGGCAAGCTGGCGTATCTGTCGCCCGAGCACGTGCGAGGTGACGAGCGGGACCGACGATCGGACGTGTTCGCCGCCTCGGTGGTCATCGCGGAGCTCGCGATGGCCGAGCCGCTGTTCTCGCGCGGGAGCGAGCTGTCCACGTTGCTTGCGGTCCGCGACGCGAACGTGCAGGCGCTCCACGACCACGCCGCGCACATGCCGGACGATCTCCTCGCCGCGCTCCTGCGAGGCCTCGCGCGCGAGCCGAGCGAGCGATTCCCCGATGCGGCGTCGATGCGGATCGCGCTCAGCCCGATCCTCGATCGTCCGCTGTCGCAGCTCCGGACCGAGCTCGGCGCCCTGGTGGCGGAGATGGCGGGCGACGAGCCGGAGGACGACACGCACGCCGAGGCGCAGACGCTGACCCTCGAGCCGCCGCTCGACGACTACTTCGTGGTGCGGGACGAGGACGGCGAGACGGTCGGCCCGCTGTCGTTCGCGCAGCTCGTCGAGTCGGTGACCACCGGCCGCGTCTCGCGCAACGATCGGGTGCGCGTCGGGAAAGGCCCCTTGCGACCGTTGAGGACGTTCGCCGAGCTCGCCGGCCACTTCCCCGAGTCGGGCGAGCACGACGCGCTCGGCACGGTGCTGGACATCAACAGCGGCGAGTTCCTCGACGGGCTCGCGCTCTCGATCGCGACGCGCGCGACCGGCGTCTGGATCTGCGCGAACGACGACGTGAAGAAGGAGGTCTACCTCATCGACGGGAGCCCGGAGTTCGTGAGCTCCAACCTCCCGTCCGAGATGCTCGGCGAGTTCCTCGTGACGAGCGGCGTCCTCGCCCGGAGCGAGCTGGACATGGCGCTCGCGGTGCTCCCGCGCTTCGAGGGCCGGCTCGGCGACACGCTCGCCGCGCTCGGTCTGGTAGAGCCGGTCGAGCTCTTCGGGCACATCGCCGCGCAGGTCCGCGAGAAGCTCCTCGAGCTGTTCCAGTGGGACGGCGGGGCGGCCCGCTTCCATGCCGGCGTGGCGCCGCCGGAGCGATCGTTCCCGCTCCGGCTCGATCCGTGGCGGGTGCTCAGCGACGGGATCGATCGCCGGCTCGAGGCCGGGCTCGAGCAGGACCGGTTCGCGCTCCACATGTTGGATCTCCTCGAGCGCACCGCCGCGTCGCCCCCCGACTCGGTCCCCGGCACCGTGCTCGACGTCCTCACCCGCACGCGACGGGCCGCGCCGCTCCAGGACGTCGTGGAGAGCCTCGAGGATCCCACGAACCGCGACCGGCACCGGCCGTATCGCGCAATCCGGCTTGCGCTCGCGCTCGGCCTCGTGCGCTGGCGGGAACCGCGCTGACCGATCCGGTTGACGGATCGCACGGGACGCCAACACTCCGGCCCGACGATGACCGCTCCCCTCGCCCCGCCCGCGGGCATGCGCGATCTCCTGCCCCCCGACGCGAGCCTCCGCGATGCGCTGGCCACGCGGCTGACCCACGGCTTCGCGGCCTGGGGCTACGAGCTCGTCACCACGCCGCCGTTCGAGCACGCCGAGGTGATCGAGCGCGGGCTCTCGTCCGGCGTGGACCGCCGCGATCTGTTCCGCTTCGTCGAGCCGGAGTCGGGCGAGGTCGCGCTCATGCGCCCAGACATCACGCCCCAGATCGCGCGGATCGTCGCGACTCAACTGCGATCCCGTCCTGCGCCGTATCGGCTTTGCTACCGCGGATCGGTCGTGAGACGTCGACGGTTTCGCGCGCGCACGCAGCGGCTCCACGCGCAGGTCGGGGTCGAGCACATCGGAAGCGCGGGGGTGGACGCGGACGTGGAGATCATCCGACTCGCCGCGCAGGCCGCACGCGCCGCAGGCCTGGATCGGTTCCGCGTCGAGCTGGCCGCGGTGGGGCTGGTGCGCCGCGCGTTGGGTCGCCTCCCCGAGGGGATCGCGGAGAGCGCGGAGGAGGCGCTCAGCCTGAAGGATCTCGCC
The DNA here is from genome assembly GCA_050186575.1 of Sandaracinaceae bacterium. Classification (GTDB taxonomy): domain Bacteria; phylum Myxococcota_A; class Polyangia; order Polyangiales; family Sandaracinaceae; genus JAUHXR01. Next base: position 61,107 of record JBFWYI010000011.1, read on the forward strand.
GGTCTAGAGCGGGCGCTCCGCCTCCGGCGCGTGGAGGCGCGGACGGCGAGCCAGCTCGAGGCGGCGGCGACCGAGCTGTGCGGCGAGCCGGCGCGCGTGCTCCGCGCGGCGGCGCGACGCTTCGACGCACCCGAGGATCGACGGATCCTCGCGGAGCTGCGGGCGATCGTGCGCGCGACGGGGGATCTGGACGTCCTCCTCGACCTCGGCGAGGTGCGCGGCGCCGCGTACTACACCGGCGCGAGCTTCGCTCTCCTCGCGCGCGGACCGGGCGAGCCGATCGCGAGCGGCGGCCGCTACGACGGCCTGCTGGGGAAGTTCGGGGCGGACCTCCCCGCAACCGGATTTGCGATGGACCTCGGGCACCTCGAGTGGGCGCTCGACGAGGCGGGCTCACGTGGGACCCCGGATCGACCGGTGAAGCTCCTCGTCGTGGGCAAGCGAGATCGCCGGAGCGCGCTCGCGGCGAGCCTGAGGGAGCGCGGATGGGTGGCGGCCCAGCACGATGGCGGCCTGCGAACGGCGCTCGACTACGGCCGCGCGTGGGGATACGACGCGGTCGTGAGCGAGGGCGATCGAGTCACGCGCGTGAGCGACGGAGCGACTCGACGCGCCGCCCGACCGGACTGGGATGCGATCGCGCGCTGGGCGCGCGGAGGGAGCGAACGATGAGCGCCGTGGTGATCGTGGGCGCGCAGTGGGGCGACGAAGGCAAAGGCAAGATCGTCGACCTCGTCAGCGCCGACGCGGACCTCGTGATCCGCTACGGGGGCGGGGCGAACGCGGGACACACGCTGGTGGTCAAGGGAGAGAAGGTGGTCTTCCACCTCATCCCGTCCGCCGCGCTCCACCGTCGTCCGCGCTGCGTGCTCGGCGCCGGGATGGTGATCGATCCGAAGGTGCTCACCGAGGAGCTCCGCGAGCTCGCGAGCCGCTCGTTGCTCTGGCCGGGTCGCCTGCTGATCTCGGAGCGCGCGCACGTCGTGTTGCCGGTCCACTTCCTCGTCGACGCGCTCCGCGAGCGCGGGCCTCGCGCCATCGGGACCACCAAGCGCGGCATCGGCCCGTGCTACGAGGATCGCGCGGCGCGGCTCGGCGTCCGGATCGGAGACTTCCTCGACGCGACGGTGCTGCGCGCGAAGATCGCCGACTGCTTCGCGGCGTGGCGCTCGGACATCGAGGCGATGGGCGGCGAGCCGCCCCACCCGACCCAGGCGGCGGAGGAGCTCCTCCGGTACGCGGACGAGCTCGGACCGTGGATCGGCGACGCCGAAGGCGAGGCGCACGCGGCGCGCGAGCGCGGAGAGCGCATCGTGCTCGAGGGCGCGCAAGGGACCATGCTCGACATCGATCATGGCACCTACCCGTTCGTCACGAGCAGCTCGGTCACCGCGGGCGGCGCCTGTACGGGGAGCGGGCTCGGGCCGACCCACGTCGGCAAGGTGATCGGGATCACCAAGGCGTACACCACGCGGGTCGGCGAGGGGCCCTTCCCGACCGAGCTGTTCGGCGAGGAGGGTGACGCGCTGCGCAAGGCCGGCGCGGAGTTCGGCGCGACCACCGGCCGCCCGCGACGCTGCGGCTGGCTCGACATCCCGGTGCTCCGCCACGCCGCGCGGGTGAACGGCCTCACGGAGCTCGCGATCACCAAGCTCGACGTGTTGACGGGCCGAGAGCGGATCGACATCTGCGTCGGCTACGAGCGAGACGGCCAGCGCCTCGACATCCCTCCGGCGACCGGCCTCGAGCGCGCGACCCCGATCTACGAGTCGCTGCCCGGGTGGACGGACGACGTCGGGTCCGCGCGCGGGATGGCGGATCTGCCGGCGAACGCGCGCGCGTACGTCGATCGGATCGCGGAGCTCAGCGGCGTTCCCATCGGGATCGTGAGCGTCGGCGCAGACCGCGACGAGACGATCCGGCTGCGCGACACGTTCTGAGTCGGTCGAGGGGGCGATGGCGGCCGAGCGCGAGGCGTGCGCGAGATGCGAGCGTTACGACGACGTGGCGGCGCTCGATGCGGACGGCGTCTGCGCGGACTGCCACTCCCGGCTGACCGACCTCGAGCGCCGGCCGGCGCACCTCGGCATCCTGCTCGTCGACGCGGGCCGCCTCGCGGTGCGGATCGCGCTGCCGGTGGCCGTGTTCACCGTCGGCCACGTGCTCGTCGCGATGGTCGCGTACCGCTTCGACCTCTACGTCCCGATCCTCGCCTACTGGGCGGTGCAGTTCTTCTTGCTCGGTGCGCTCCTCCACTTCGCGTCGCGCGCGGTGGCCGAGAAGCGCGCGGACCTCATGGAGAGCCTCGCCGCGGTCGCGCCGCGCGCGATCCCCCTCGCGATCGTGGGGGTGCTCAGCGCGTTGCAGGTCGGGTTCTTGCTGTTCGCCCCGCCGATCCTCTGGGTCATCGGCATCGCGATCGTCCCGACGGAATGGATGGCGGCGATGATCTTCGTCGCGCTCGCGGCCGGCTTCGGGCTCGCGTGGTGGCGCGCAGGCCGGCTCGCCCTCGCGCTCCCCATCGCGTTGCTCGAGGACCGCGACACGAGCCTCCACGCGCTCGGCGCCAGCGGCCGGCGGATGCGCAAGCACCCCGGCGCGGCGGCGGTGTTCGGGTTGGTGAGCCTCGGCTACTTCATCGTGCCGCTCGCGCTGCGGCTCGCGATCTTCCTCGCCCAGGCCGTCGTCGGCATCGCGGGCGAGCTCCTCGCGAACGTCGCCGAGCGTCCGCCGTGGCTCCCTCCGATCGAGACCATCCAGTCGACGGCCGCGCTGCTCGGCTCGCCGCTGTTCGAGCTCGTCCCGGTGACCGTCGGCTGGCTCGCGGTGGTGGGCATGACGCTCCTCAGCGCGACGCTCTACGCCAAGACGGCACCCATCCGCATCTACTGAGACCAGGAGGCACACCATGCAACGAGACGTGATCGCTACGAAGGACGCTCCCGCCGCGATCGGCCCGTACTCCCAGGCGGTGGCCGCGGGCGACACCGTGTACCTGAGCGGGCAGATCGCGCTCGACCCGTCGACCGGACAGATGCTGGACGGCGACGTGCGCGCGCAGACGGAGCGCGTGATGGACAACCTCGCCGCCGTCCTCGCCGCGGCTGGGGCATCGTTCGCGTCGGTCGTGAAGACGACGATCTACCTCGCCGACATGGACGACTTCGCGGCCGTCAACGAGACGTACGCAAAGAGGTTCGAGGGGATGACGCCGCCCGCGCGCGCGACGGTCGAGGTCTCGCGTCTGCCCAAGGGCGCGCGCGTCGAGATCGACATGATCGCGCTGCGCTGACGACCGATCGTGTGCTGGATCGTCGCGGGTCAACCGTCGCGGCGAGCCAGCGCCCTCGCGAGGAGCACGATCCAACGTCCTCGCGCGGTGGGCCGGACCCCGTCGGCTGCGCCCTCCCCGAGCCCCGCGTTCCTCAGCTGCGCGCCGCGGTGCACCGCGCCGTAGGCCTCGTCGTAGCGCGCGAGCAGCTCGGGCTCGCTCATCGGCCTCCGCGCGAGCATCCACGCCATGCGGAGCGAGATCGAGCTGGACACGTGGCTCCGCACGACGAGCCAGAGCGTGAAACCGGCGAGCCAGAGCGCGAGCAGACACGCGACGCTGCCGCCGCCGAGCGGGATCCAGACCGCGATCGCGATGGCCGCCCCTGCGAAGAAGATCGCGACCACGGTCGGGAGACGCGCGAGGACGGTGGCGCCGCGGACCACGACCTCCGCCACGAGGGCCACGACCGTGAGCACGCCGAGCGCGGCGACGAGCGCGGTCATCGGGTGTGCCCTCCGAGGAAGTAGAGCAGCCCGACCAGCCGCGCGACGGCCCGCCCGCGCGCGGTGAGCGAGAGCGTCCCCGACGCGTCGCGCCGCGCGAGGCCGGTGCGCTCGAGCTCGCCGATCCGCGAGGCGAAGCGACGAGACACCGCCGCGGGATCCATCCCGTCCGACGCGAGCATCGCGACGCTCACGCTGCGCTCGAGGATCACGCGGATGCCGTACATGCCCGGGCCGAGCAGCGCGATCGAAGCGACCGCGAGCCATCGATCCAGCTCGGACGCGCCGAGCTCACCGAGCTGCGCGCCGACCGCGACGAGGCCGGTGACGAGCGCCCACACCACGCCGTACCCGAGGTGCGTGCGCATCCTCAGCGCGGCCAGCGCGACCACGCCGACCGCGACGATCACGAGCCCGTCGATCACGGCACCTCCAGCATCGCGGACGTCGCGATGAGGAGGCCACGATCGCCGTCCCGCGCTGGCAGCTCCAAGCACACCGCGTGGACACCGCGCCCTAGCTCGGCGGCCGGCACGAGCGCTCGGAAGCCCGACGCGGTGAGGCGCGGATCGCCCGCGGAGCGCGCGACGTCGTTGCGGGTCAGCCCCGTCTGAGCGACGACCCGCACCCCGCCCACGCGCACGAACAGACGCGAAGCCGGAGCGTCGAGCCGCGGGTCGAGCGCCCAGCCCTCGATCGGGATCGCGCCGTGCGCGCGATCGATCCGCACCGGCGCGCGCGGCGCGACCTCGGCGCCGTCGATCACGTCGATGGAGTAGCGGTCGGTCGCGACGCTCGCGAGCGCGGGCCGCATCGGGCGGTCGCGATAGACGCTCCATCCGATGCGCTCGAGGTGCGGGGCGCGCTCGAGGATGGTGAGCGGCATCCACGGCTTGATGGCCTCGAGCCGCTCGAGGGTGACCCCCGCGTGCGCGCTCATCGCTCGGGAGAGCGCTCGCCGCTCCGCCGACGCGGTCTCCGCGTAGCTCATCGCGTCGACGCTCGCGAGCGGGGTCAGCACCGCGAGCAACACGCACCACGCGGCCGCGATGTGGCGCGCGACCTCGTCGCGCCGCGGACGCCCCACCGCGTAGAGGAAGAGCGCGGCCATGCCCGGCGTCGCGTACGTCGCATAGCGATGCGGGATCGCCATGCGCAGGTCTTCGAAGCCGGAGCGACCGAGCGCCACGAGCACCGCGCACGCGATCGACAAGAGGATCGCGCCGCGCACCAACGTGCGGTCGTCCGCGTGCGGCGGCCCGAAGAGCGCGCGCGCATAGCCGGCCGCGAGCAGCGCTCCGACCCCGATCGCGCCGGTGGCATCGACGGACCACGCCGTGCCGAGCGCGGCGAAGAAGAATTGCGCCGCGCGCGCCGGGTGCACCACCGCACGGAGCGGATCGGGGTGGTAGGACGGCGCCTCGTAGCCGTGGAAGTAGGCGACGAGCGCTGCCGCCGTGACGACGCCCCAGCCCGCGAGGGCGAACGCGAGGCGACGATCGCGCGACGCCCACACGTGGAGCGCGAGGAGGAGCGCGCCGATCGGGAGGACCGCGAGGCCGAGCGCGTGCGAGTAGAGCGAGGCGACGCCGAGCCCGAGCGCGACGCCGACCCGCAAGGGGGTGGGCCGCGCGAGCCACGCGAAGCTGCCGAGCGCGAGCGCGACCGACATCATCACGTTGATCTGATAGGCGAGGATCAGGTTCTCCGCCTGCCGCAGCGTGAAGATAGCTACGTTGACGGGCAGCATCAGGAGCAGCGTCTCCGGCGCGAACGATCGCTGGCGCAGGAGCTCGCGGAGGAACACGGCGCTGATCGCGACGAGACAGCCCCACCCTACGTAGAGCTCCGCGCGGTTGTCGTAGCGGGTCAGGATCGCCAACGCGAGTTGCACGAGGTGCGGGAGGACGAGGCGATGCTCGTTGTCGAGCTGCCAGATCTCGCGCCACGGCATCTCGCCATCCGCGAAGCGAAGGAGCATCGGCACCGTACCGTCCCACTCGTCGCCGCACGGGAGGTTCACCGCGTGGTGATGGATGAACGCGAGGCAGAGCGCGGCCGGCAGGTACGAAACGAGCCCGGCGAGGACGAAGAGGATGTGGCGCGAGCCCTTCACGAGGACGCCGCGATGGTGCCAGAGCTCGGATCCTCGATGTTCGGATGCGCGCCACGATCCTTCAGCTACATGACGCGCGTGGAGGCGTGGCCGATCGAGGAGGGGTGGCTCCGGCCCGGGCTCAGCCTGCTCCTCGCGGCCCTCCTGCCGTGGGCGGCCGCCGCGGGCACGGCTCGGTTCTTCGACGACCGCGAGCGCGCGCGCCGGGGCTCGACGATCGTGCGCGCGACGTCACTGGTGATCGCGTTCGCGCTCGGGCGCACCGCCCTCGGACCGATGTGGGTGTCCTCGCGCGACGCGCTGCCGGCGGTGGGGTTCGGCATCGTCGGCCTCCTCGCCGCGTGGGCCGCCGATCGCGAGGTCGCGCGCAAGCTCGGGCTCGCGCCGCTCACCCGCACCGGCGAGCTCGCGATGTCGGTGGCCGCGATCCTCTTCGCCACCGCGATCGGGTCGGCGCTCGAGCTCCCCGCGCGCCCTGCCATCGAGTCCGGGGCCGGCCTCGTGATCCTCCTCGCCGCGTCGACGCGAGGCGAGCGACCGCGCGACGCGACCGAGCTCTCGTTCGGCGTCGCGACGAGCGTCATGGTCGTCGCGGCGCTCGCGCTCGCGTGGCACCTCACCGCGATCGACGTCGACGCAGCGCCGCACGCGGGTGGGGGCATGGCGCGATGGCGCCTCCGGATCGATCCGTGGGACGGCGCGGCCATGCTCGCGTCGGCGTGGGCGAGCCACGACGACGGCGCGCCCGAGCGCGCGCGCGCCCGGCTCGCCGAGGCGAGGCGGATGGGGATCCCGGAGGGCCCGGCGCTCGAGCTCCTCTCGGAGCTCGCCGCCTCGGAGGGCGACTGCGCGCTCGCGCACCAACTCTTCGATCGAGCGCTGCGCGCGCGCGCCGCCGACGCGTTCGAGAACGACCCGTTCAGCGACGCCGAGCCGCTCGTGCTGGGCGGCTACCACCTGCCGCCCGCGCTCGTCACGGAGTGCGGCGGGCTCTGAAGATCCCGCCGCTCGCGCCGACCCGCTGCGCGCGTCTTTGCTCCCGGCTCGGCGCTCGCTTCGCTCGCGGGTTCCCGCCGCTCGCGGTGCGTCACTCCGCGCGGAAGCTCGGGTCTCGCTTCTCGAGGAACGCGCTCATGCCTTCCTTCTGATCCGCGGTCGCGAAGCACCCCGCGAACGCCTCGATCTCGAGCGCGTTCGCCTCGGGCAGGGTTCGCCCCTCGCCATCGCGGATCACCCGCTTCGCCGCGGCCACCGCCAGGGGACCCATCTTCGCGATCTGCGCGGCGAGCCCGTTGACCGCGTCGAGGAGCTGCTCCGCCTCGTGCACGCGGTTGACGAGCCCGATGCGCAGCGCTTCGTCGGCGCCGATCACCTGCCCGGAGTAGACGAGCTCGCGCGCGTGCGCGACACCGACGCGCCGGGCGAGCCGTTGGGTGCCGCCGAAGCCCGGCACGACGCCGAGACGAACCTCCGGCTGACCGAAACGCGCCTTGACAGAGGCGTGAATGAAGTCGCACGCGAGAGCGAGCTCGCAGCCGCCGCCGAGCGCAAACCCGTTGACCGCCGCGATCACGGGGATGGGCAACGCCTCGAGCCCTGCCAGCACGTCGTGCCCACGCCGCGAGAACTCGCGCGCCTCGTCGGGGCCGAACGACTCCATCTGCGCGATGTCGGCGCCGGCGACGAACGCCTTGCCGGCCCCGGTGATCACGAGACAGCGAGCGTTGCGATCTCCACCGAGCCGCTCGATCTCGCCGCGGAGCGCCGCGAGCAGCTCCACGCTGAGCGCGTTGAGCTTGTCCGGCCGATTGATGGTGAGGGTGACGACCGGTCCGTCGTCCTTCCGGAGGACCAGCGCGTCGCTCATCGCCCGCTCCCGTAGTCGTAGAAGCCGCGACCGGACTTCTTGCCGAGCCACCCCGCCGCGACGTGGTTGCGCAGGATCGACGCGGGCCGGTACTTGTCGTCGCCGAGATCCTCGTGCAGCACCTCCGCGATGAAGAGGCACGTGTCGAGGCCGATCAAGTCGGCGAGCGCGAGCGGGCCGAGCGGATGGTTGAGCCCCAGCTTCGCGCCGGTGTCGATGTCCTCCGGCGTGCCGACCCCTTCCTGCAGCGCGAAGCACGCCTCGTTGAGGAACGGGATCAGCATGCGATTCACGATGAAGCCCGGCATGTCCTTGCTCGTGATCACCGTCTTGCCCATGCGCTCGGCGAGCGCGCGCGTCGCCTCGTAGGTCGCGTCGCTCGTCTGGAGCGCGCGGATCAGCTCGACCAGCGTCATCACCGGCACCGGGTTCATGAAGTGCATCCCGACCACCCGCTCCGGATGCTTCGTCGCGCCGGCGAGCTTCGTGATGGAGATCGAGCTCGTGTTCGACGCCAGGATCGCGTCGGCGCGCATCGCCTCCTCCGCCGCCGCGAAGATGCGCAGCTTGATCTCGATCTTCTCCGTCGCCGCCTCGACCACGAGGTCGCACGCGTCGAGCGAGGCGTAGTCGCCGCGCGGATGAATACGCTTGAGCTGCTGGGTGCGCGCGTCGGCGTCCAGCTTGCCCTTCTCGACGAGGCGACCGAGGGCTTTGGCGATCTGCTCGACGCCGTTCTCGGCCGTCGCGACGTCGACGTCGAGGAGCTGCACCTCGATCCCGCTCGCCGCCGCCACCTGCGCGATGCCGCGCCCCATCTGGCCCGCGCCGACCACACCGATCTTCTGGATGTCGCCCATCGATCCTCCTCGCGGTGCCGAACTATCAGCGCTGGCGCACACGTCAAGTCGGCCCTTGGAATGCGCGTGGGGGAGTGCTTCGATGGGGCGATGCGGATGTCGATCGTCTTGCTCTCCGGGCTCGCCGCGCTCGCCGGGTGCGACGGAGGCGGCGCACCGGACGCGGGTCACGACGCGGGGATGGCGGGGCCCGACGCCGGCGCGGTGAACTGCGATCTCCCCGACGACGTGGACCTCACGTGTCCGGGCGCGCCGGGCTGCGACGGATCCGGCGACGGGATGCTCTACGCGGGCGCGGCGGCGGTGGAGTTCACGCCCGATCCCGCGGAGGCGGAGCCGCTCACCGTCGACGTCGACGGCGACGGCGAGCTCGACTCGGCCGACGGCGATCAGTTCACCGACACGAACGGCAACGGGATGTACGACGCCGTCTGGATCGCGGGCTTCGGAAACGGCCGCGCGGCCCGCTCGGTCGATAACCCGCAGTGGGCGCGCGCGATCGCGCTGCGCGAGAACGACGTCACGATCGTGTTCGTCTCGCTCGACGCGGTGGGTTGGTTCTTCGGCGACTCGGATCCGATCCGCGAGATGACGGCGGACCTCGAGATCGATCACCTGTCGATCTCCGCGACGCACACCCACGAGGCGCGCGACACGATCGGGATCTGGGGACGCACGCTCGACGAGTCGGGGCGCAGCCCGGCGTTCATGGCCCACGTCCAAGAGCGCGCGGCCCAGGCGGTGCGCGACGCGGTCGGTGCGCTGCGGCCCGCGAACATCCAGTACGCGAGCTTGCGGCTGCGCGATCAACCGGGCGGTCTCCTGCGCTACGTCGGCGACTCGCGCGACCCGCAGGTGATCGATGACGAGGTGCGGATCCTGCGCCTGATGGAGGCGGGCGACGGTCCGACGATCGCGACGCTGGTCAACCTCGCGTCGCACCCCGAGTACGCGGGCAGCCGCAACACCGCGCTGTCGAGCGACTACCCGAACTGGCTGCGCCTCGGGATCGAGAACGGCGTCGAGGGTCCCGACGGTCCGCTCGCCGGCGTCGGAGGGATCGCGGTGTTCATCAACGGTGCGCTCGGCGCGCAGATCGGACCGGGCCGCGTGCAGCCGCAGACGTGGGACGGAACCGACGTTCCGCGCGGCACGATCGAGGCGTCTCAGACGGTCGGAGAGGAGATGGCGGCGTTCGTGCTCACCGCGCTCGGACCCACCGGAGGATCGACGACCCAGATGACGGCATCGCTCGGCTTCCGGCGGCATCGGTTCTTCGCGCCGATCGAGAACCGCCGATACCACATCGCGTTCCTGCAGGAGCTCTTCGTACGCGACGTGTACTGCTACAACCCGGACTACGCGATCCGGCCGACCCAGAACATCCCGTTCGCGCTCACCGAGGTCGCGGTGATCGACGTGGGCGACGCGACGATGATCACGATCCCGGGCGAGCTCGACCCGGCGCTGTTCGTCGGCGGCTACGACGGATCGTACGCGCCCGACGGCGTACCGGTGGTGGATACCACGCAGGAGAACCCGCCCGACCTCACGATGGCGCCGAGCGGGCCGTACCTCCGTGACCTCGCCCGCAGCGATGCCCAGCAAGTCTGGTTGCTGGGCCTCACGAACGACTTCCTCGGCTACTTGCTGCCCGAGTTCGACTACGAGCTCGACCAGTTCCTCCCGTACATCGGCGAGGCGCCAGGCGATCACTACGAGGAGACGAACTCGATCGGGCCGATGGGCTGGCCGACGATCCACGAGGCCCTCATGGAGGTCCTCGGCGCGCGCTGAGCGAGCTCGCTCAGTTCGACGCTTGCTGCTGTTGCTGCGGCGGCGGGCCGCCCTGCACGGCGGACTGGAACTGCCACTCGAAGACCATGCGCCCGGGGCCGTGGCCGTCCATCTCGATGGCGACCCGCGAGGTCGACGGCGTCACGAAGCCGCCGTTCGGGAAGCAGACCGTGGCGGGGTGGTTCGTGACCTGCCAGACGTGCGGCTCGTAGATGGTGCGCCACACCCGCTCCTGACGATACGAGACGCAACGACCGTTGCGATACGAGTTGCACACGTTCCGCCAGCCGACGGGGACCTGCCGCGCGATGTGGCCCTGATAGCCCTGCGTGATCGGCTGCTCGAGCTGGACCGTGCCGGTGTCGACCTCGACCCCGTCCTGATCGTTCAGGAGCGCGATCCGGAACTCGTTGTAGTCACCGCGAGCCACGTTGACCTCGTCGAGCGACCAGAGGTTCATGCCCGCGCACACGCGCTCGGGGGTCACCTCGGTGAGGTGCGCCTCGTCGACGAGCGTCCCACCGGGCAGCCCGCGCGGCCTCTCCTCGCGCAGCGCCTCGAACGGCACGGAGTTGGGATCGACCTGACCGACCTGGAGGGGATGCCGGATCTCGACATAGTGCGTGCTCGAGCACGCCCACGCGCCGAGCGCAGAACCCACGACCATCCACTTGAGCATCGAGCTTCGCATCGTCGTAACCCCCTAAGGCGGGACGCGGCACCGTAACGCGAAGGGTGCCGCGAGCAAGAGACCGGGCAGGTCTATTCGAGCCGTGATCTACGCAACCGCTGCGCCAAGCCTTCCGCTAAGACGTGAGGGAGCCGGGGCCCCATCACCTGCCAGCGCGAGTTCACTCTCACGCCTCGATGCGAACGACGATTCACGCTGCGCCGCGATTCACTGGGGGCGGCGGCCGAGCAAGCGGGTCGGCGGGCTGAACGCGCTCCAGCGGGCGTCTTCCTCGCGCCGGAGGCGCACGCGCGCGGTATACGCACCCGGCTCGCCGAACAGCGCGTCGCTCAGCTCGGCGACGTGGAGGAAGAGCGCGTCCTCGGGGCCATCGAGCACGCCGCGCTCGACGAGGCGCTCGCCCACCACGATCGCGACCGCGCGCAGCCGGAGGTTCGCGTCGGCCAGACCCTCGGCGACGCGACCCTTCGCCACCGCGAGGCGCTCGAGCATCATCATCAGCGTGCTCGCGAGGGCCGAGCGACCCCTGCCGAGCGGACGGGCGCGCGCGGTCGCCGACAGGCGCCGGATCGCCCCGCGCTGCTCGCGCTCGGCGCGCTCGGCGCGTCCGTCCACCGCGGCGCGCATCCCCGCCACGAGGCTCGCGTCGTTCGCGCCGTACGCAGGCGGCAGCACGTCGAGGCCGAGCGGTCGCTCGGTGGCGAGCTCGCGGCGGAGCTCGGCGAACGTCTGTCGCACCGACGGGGGCGACGGGTCGAGCTCGCGCGGGAGCTCGCCGAGGCGCGCCGCCGCCTTCGCCAGCCGCTCGTCGAGGCGGCGTCGCTTGCGGGTGCGACGGATCGCGGCGAGACCGTGCACGCAGTCTTGCGGGATCGTTCCGAGCGCGGCCTCGAGCGCGCCGAGCACGGCCGCGGTGGCCTGTCGTCCGCGATCCAACAGCACGTACGCCTCGACGACCACGCGCTGGCGCTCGCGCAGGGCCTTGGCGAGGTCGCTGTCGTCCATCCGCTCGAGCGCGTCGGCGTCGAACGCCCTCATCCGATCGTCGAGGGTGCGCGAGAACGCGCGCGCCGCCGCGATGGGCCGCGTCGCGTCGGCGACGACCCGCGCCGCCCGCGACGTCGCGCCGAGGAAGCTCTGCCGACGCTCTCCGGATCGCGAGCGACCCGCCTCGAGGCGGCGATACGGCCGCGCGAACGTGCGCACCACGCGCGCCTCGTCGACCGGGTCGCCGTCCTCGCGCAGCGCTTTGTCGAGCGCGTCGACCGAGAGCGGCGCCATCGGCCCTTCGTCGTGCCACAGCACCTCGACGAGGCGGTACGTCTCGTCGGTGAATCGGAACGTCGGCGCGACCGGAGAGACGCGCGCGACGGCGGGACGGCCTCCGCTGATCACCCACTCGATCTCCACCGGTTGACCGAGCGCGAGCTGCGCGCGATCCGCGAGGTCGGCGACCCGCTCCACGAGCGCCGGCACGAGCGCGCCGTCGCCCTCCTCGACGATGCGCATCGACTTGCGCTCGATCTTCCACGCTGGCCGGTCGGCGAGCCGCACCGCCACGTAGGCGGGATCGCCGTCGGTGCTCGACGTGCTCGTCGCGAACCCGGACAGGCCGGCGTCACACGCCAGCGCGCGGATCATCACCGCTCCGCCGCGCGACTGCGCACGCGCGCGCTCGACGAACCCCTCGAGCTCGGCGCGGAGCTCGGCGGGGTCGGCCACGTCGGGGCTCGACCAGTGCGCGCGGCTGCGCTCGCGCTGCGCGACCGTGCGAAACCACGGGCGCAGCTTGATCCGCGGCTCGACGCGCTCGATCGGCGGCATGCTCGCGCGGCGCGGGGGCGCCGAGGCGCGGAGCTGTGCGGCGAGGAAGTCGGCGAGCTCGCCGAGATCGACGGTGATCGGGCACACCCAGCCCCGCGCGAGCGGCACCCCGAGCTCGCGGAGGCGCTCGAGATCCTCGGCCTCGCCCCCGAGCAACGAAGCTTCCACGGTCCCGACCGATCGGATCGATCGGATCTCGGCCGGTGTCCCCTCAGTCGGCGTAGCCTGCACCGATCTTCCCCCCCGGCCGAGCTCTCCGCACGCGGATCAGGCGGTCCCTACTACGGCCGCTCGACGACGACGGCGACGGCCTCGCCGCCACCGATGCAGAGCGTGGCGAGACCGCGCTTTGCGCCCTGGTCCTTCATCGCATGCACCAGCGTGACGAGGATGCGCGCCCCCGAGCACCCGATCGGGTGGCCGAGCGCCACCGCGCCGCCGCGGACGTTGATGCGGTCGCGCGCGATGCCGAGGTCCTTCATCGCCACCATCGCGACGACGGCGAACGCCTCGTTGACCTCCCAGAGGTCGATGTCGCTCGCCTGGAGGCCCGTACGTTCGAGCGTCTTCTTGACGGCGCCCACCGGCGCGGTGGTGAACCATTCCGGCGCCTGCGCGTGACCGCCGTAGCCGACGATGCGCGCGAGCGGGGTGAGGCCCTTGGCCTTCAGCGTCTCGCCGTCGACGAGCACGAGCGCCGCGCCGCCGTCGTTGATCTTCGAGGCGTTGGCCGCCGTGATCGTGCCCTCCTTGTCGAAGGCGGGGCGGAGCGACGGCATCTTGTCGAGCTGCGCGCGGCCGGGCTCCTCGTCGACGCTCACCGTGACGTCGCCCTTCTTCGACGGGACGGTGACGGGGGTGAGCTCCGCCGCGAACGCGTTCGACTCCTGGGCCGCGCGGGCGCGCCGATACGACTCCACGGAGAACTCGTCCTGCGCCTCACGCGTGAACTTGTATTCCCTGGCACAGAGCTCACCGCAGTTGCCCATGTGCTTGTTGCTGTACGGGTCCCAGAGGCCGTCGTGGATCATCGAGTCCACGATCTCGCCGTTGCCCATGCGGTAGCCCTCGCGCGCCTTCGGCAGGAGGTACGGCGCACCCGACATCGACTCCATGCCGCCCGCGAGGACGACGTCCGCGTCGCCGAGCTTGATCGACTTCGTGCCGAGGATCACCGCCTGGAGGCCCGAGCCGCACACCTTGCTGACGGTGGTCGCGGGCACCGCGTCCGGGATGCCGGCGTAGCGTGCAGCCTGGCGCGCCGGCGCCTGGCCGAGGCCCGCGCCGAGCACGTTGCCCATGAACGTCTCGTTGACGTCCTCGCGGCGGAGCCCGGCGTTCGTGACGGCGGCCTGGATCGCGGCCGAGCCGAGGCGCGGCGCAGCGACGCTCGCGAGGGTCCCCTGGAACGATCCGATGGGGGTGCGCTTGGCAGAAACGATGAAGACGTCGCGCTCAGACATGGGGCGGAGATCTGGCACCGGCCCCCGTGGCGGTCAACCGGCGGGGGCCTACGGGCCGGCGTCCTGCGGGACGCCACCCTCGCCGCCGTCGAGCGCACCGCCGTCGAGCACGCCCGCGTCCGGCGCGCCGGCGTCGCCCCGCGGTGGGAGCGACGCGTCGGGGCGGACACCCGCGTCGGGGGCGTTCGCCTGCGGCATGCACTGCCCCGCCACCAGCCGGTCGGCCGGGTCGACGTCGACCAGGTAGATCAGCTCCGGAGCGGGCGTCTCATCGCCGTTCGGGTTGACGACCGCGCCGATGTCGTTGGACGCGAAGCCGCCGTGCACGAGGACGCGATGTCCGGGCAGCCGCGTGGCGGTGTGCCCGAAGCGAGCCTGCGTCAAGCTCGGTATCGCCGTGTAGCGCCCGAGATCGATGATCCCCGCTGCGTCCTGCGCGACGAAGCGCGTGAGCGCGTCCGTCGCGAGCCGCGTGCAGCCGCCGGTGACCAGGAAATGGGATTCGTCGAGCGGGGTCAGGGCGTGCAGGATCGTCGAGACGTAGGGATCCCCACCGATCGTCGACCACGGCACGATGCGCGGTCCCGCCGTGATGCGCAGGAGCTGGATCGGGTCGAGCGGCAGCTCGTTCGCGAGGAACGACGTGGCCACCGAGCCGCCCCCCGGAACCACTTGGAATCCGCCGACGAGCAGCACGAAATCGTCGCCCACCCGCGCCGCTCGATGGAAGCCCGTGATCGGCGGCGCCCCCTCCGCGGTCCCGAGCGCGGACTGCTCGCCCGCGACGTGGAGCTCGCCGGCCACCGTCGTGAGATCCACCGTGTCGGCGACGGCGGCGCCGCCCCAGACGAAGACATCGCCCGTCGCGAGCTGGGTCGCGGTGGCTCCGACGCGCGGGGCGGCGAGCTCGTAGTCCGGAACCACGGCCTCGCCCCGGGTCCCGAGCCGGTACGCGGTGGGCGCCGGGACCGGATCGCTGGCACCTCGCAAGACCATTTGCGGAAGCACGACGCCCGTCGCGTCGTTCTCCTCGGGGTTCTCGGACGGGTTCGGCTGCGGCTCGGACACGACCACGAGCGCGCCCCGGGGCTCGCCTTCGTTCCCCACGTCCTCGATGGCGACGAGCCGTGGGGTCTCGCCGTCGGTGTCGACGATGAGGTCCACGGTCGCCCCGAGCTCGGTGCCGTCGGTGGGCTGCACCGGCGCGCCGCCGACGTTGAAGACGCCCCTCGAATCGAACCTGATCACCGGCTGCCCAGGATCGGCCGTCACGCCGCCGATCACCCGGATCCGGTGCCCGCGATCCTCGTGTCCCAGGTAGCGCGTCGCGAAGAGCACGCGGCCGAACGACAGCGACGAATCCGCCTCCACGGGGACGTATCGATGCGTGGCCTGCTCGTACAGCTCGAGCTCGTAGACCAGCGTCGGTCGGACGGTCGCATCCTGTCCGGTGTTGAGTCTCGTCCCCGCCACGCCGCCCAGGATCAGGACATCGCCGCTCGGAAGGGAGACCGCCTCGTGCAATGCGCGGGGCACCGGCGCTCCGAGGCCGGGGTCCGACCAGCGGCCGATCGGGTAGAGCCGAACGACGAGCGGCTCGCTTCGGAGGAGGCGTCGCGTGACGTTCTCCACGGTGGCCCCGAGCACGGGGGCCTCCGAGACGTCCGGGTACAGCCGGAATTCGAGATCGACCGGCGTCTCCTCGTCGATGCGATCGATGTCGAACTGGAACGTCATCCGGCCCATCACGCGGAACTCGGCGTATCCCGCGTCGGGCTGGACGTCGTCGCCGGGGACGGAGTTGTAGACGCGCACTCGCGTCCGCTCGCCGTTCGCGCCGACCACGAACGCCGCGATCGACAGGCAGTGCTCCGCGGCCGGCGCGCGGATGCACTCGGTGCCGTCGTTGGGGCACGCGAACTCGAAGGTGATGTCGGCGCGCGGTCCAGAGCCGTCGCACCCCGAGGCGGCGAACGCCGCCGGCAGGAGGCAGGCGAGAGCGAACACCCGAGCTGGGCCGATCACGGCGGCACCCTACCACGACCCCGCGGTACCGTGCCGCGGGGCGTGGGGCTCGACGAGCAAACGCGGCGAGCGACACGTCATGCGCGTGCGCGCCCCACCCGACCCCGCTCAGCGCTCCGGCTCAGCGCTCCCGCGTAGCGCGCCGCAGGCGGCGGCTCAGAGCACGGCGCCTGCCACCGCCTGCACGGTGGGGGCGAGGCGGGCCGGCGGGTCCAGCCAGACGTAGAACGACTCGCCGACGCCGGCCTGACCCGGATCGGCGAGGGTGCCGGAGAGGAGCACGCTGCCGCTCCCCGAGCCGGCCCGCAGCGAGCGGACGAGGATCGCGAGGCCGCCGAAGCCGATCGCGCGGGGCTGACCCCGCGCGCCATCCGACTCGACCGAGAGGAGCTCGACGCGATCGGTGGCGTCGTAGGCCATCCCGGAGACCCGCACGGGACGTTGAGGGCCCGCGAGCGCGACCACGAACCTCTCGGCGCCACGCGCCGTCACCAAGGCCGCGCTTCGACCGAGCGGCTCTGAGAACGCTCGCTGCCCGTCGGGAGCGAAGCCGGTGATCGCGTACCGCTCGAGCGCGCCGGGACCGCTCGACGTCAACACGGCGTACGTGCCATCGGCGAGCACGGCGAGCCCGCGCGCGGTGTCGTCGCTCGGCGTAGCGACCTGGACCGCGTCGATCGCCGCACCGTCCGGGCCGAACCGCGCGACGAACGTGTCGTCCGATCGATCCCCCTGAAGCACGGAATCCCCATTGCGGAGGCGGCCGCGGAACGTGCCCGCGACATAAATCCCGCCGTTCGCGTCGACGGCGATATGGCGCCCTTCCCCGTTGACCCGCTCGGCCCACCGCACCGCGCCATCGGCGATGCCGACCTCCGCGAGGAACGTCGTGAAGCGCTGCCGAGACGACCACGACGGCGACCCGGGGAGCGCGAAGTGGCCGCGAAAGAACGAGCCGAGGACCACCACGGTACCCATGCGGGTCAGCTCGGCGGTGAACCACGAATAGTCCGAGTGCTCGGTCGGATGGACCTCCCAGGTGGTCCGACCGTCCGGCGCGATGCGGAGCAAGACCCCTTGATCGAGACCACCATCGCCGAACGTGCCCGCGATGATCGCGCCGCCGTCGGCGAGGCCGATCACGCGCTCGATGATGCGGAGATGTGGGCGCCCGGCCCCCGCTTCTTCGGCGAAGCGGCGCATCCAGACGAGCCGTCCGCGCGCATCGAACCGCGCGAGCGCCACGCTTCGCCCGCCTCCGAGTGAGCTCACGCGCTGCCCCCCGACGAGGACCTCGGCGTCGAAGTGGATCGCGGCGATCGTCCCGCCCCCCGCCGCGGCGTCGCCGACCGTACGGAGCGCGGTCGCCGAGACCGCGGCGCGGCTCTGCCCCATGAGCGGCGCGCGCACGAGCTGCGCGTCGGCGTGGCCATGCGCGAGACCGAGCGAGAGGACGAAGACGGCGAGGCGAAGCGCAGCGGCGGAGGGACGCATGTCGGGTAGGTGCCCCATCGCGAGCTTTCGTTTCATCGACGCCCACTTTTTTTTCGAGTGTACACGGGAGTTTACGCGAGCGTGAACGCTGGTTTGCGGGCGCCGCTGCGCCGGTGGTCGGGACGCGTCTTGCACACGGAGAACGGCGGCACGCGGGTGGACCAGAGGGGGGAGCGAGACCTCACGACGCACGGATCGTTGCGCTGCCTCGACAGCTCGCCGCCGACCGAGCGGGCGCCCACCTCCGCGCCTGCTTCGTAGTTGGGATCAGGTCCCGATACGGGGCACACTCCCTGCGTGGCGCCGCCCGGCAGCGAGAACGAGTTCGACTCGGTAGAGACGACCGTCGCCGAGACCCCGGGCACCGAGGGGGATGCCAGCCACGACCGCACGATCAGCCCGGACGCGGATCCGTTCGGCAAGACCGCGATGGCGGCGCCCTCCTACGACGAGCGCCTGCGCGAGATGGGGCTGGACGCGGACGACGAGCTCGACGATGTCCCGGGCGCGCCCACCCAGATCGTGGCGTCCCCGTTCGCCGACGAGGACGAGCTCGACGAGCCGGCGTTCGCGCCGACGATGCAGGAGCCGCGCGCGGCCGTGAAGCTCGACGCGCCGCCGTCCAGCGCGCCGAGCCTCCCGCTCCCCGATCTGAGCGGGACGCGCCGGGCCGAGCGCGAGTGGGGGGTGGCGCCGACCGTCGCGATGAGCGCGACCCCCGCGCCGGGGACCCCGCTGCCCGCGCCCTCCGCCGCCCCGTACGTGCTCCCCGCCGCGTCGAGCCCGGGCGCGTTTCCCCCGACCGAAGTGATGCACGCGCAACAGGCGCCGTACGCTCCGCCACCCCCGAGGCGTCAGCTCTCGCCGCTGATGCTCGCGGTGATCGGCGCGAGCGTCGTGTTCGTCGTCGGAGGCGTGCTGATGGCGCTCGTGGTCGCGCTACTTCTCTTGCGTAGCTAGAGCGCCGCTCGGCGCGCGCGACGCCGACGCACCAGCGCGAGCAGCCCGAGCGCCCACAGCGGAGAGAGGCCACCACCGTGGCCCGTCGCGCAGCCCCCGCCCTCGTCGGTGCCAGCGTCGGGGGCCGCCTCGCCCGCATCGCGCCAGCCCCGCGATCCCGCGTCGGGCCGCGGTCCCGCGTCGCGCTCGGCGCGACACCGACGCGAGCACCCGTCGTGGTCCACTTGGTTACCGTCCTCGCACTCTTCGCCGGCCGACACGTTGATCACCCCGTCGCCGCACTCGACGATCGTGCAGTCCGCGTCGCAGCTGTTCGTCTCGCGGCCGTCGTCGCAGTCCTCGCCCGCCGAGGCGCTCACCACCCGATCGCCGCAGCGCGTGATCGTGCAATCCGCGTTGCAGAGGCGCGTCGCCACCCCGTCGTCACAGGTCTCGCCGGCCAGGGGGTTCACGAGCCCGTCGCCGCAAACGGCGAGCGTGCAGTCGACGTCGCAGCTCGCGGTCATCGCACCATCGTCGCACTCCTCGGGGGCCTCGACGGTGCCGTCGCCGCAGGTCTCGAGGATGGGCGCCACGCGCTCGACCGCGCCCACGTCGCACGCCGACCCCTGAGGGCGCCGCACGCCGCGCTGATCGAACATGGAGCAGTAGGCGGACGCCGCCGTATCGATCGCGGGGCCGCGGTTCATCGGCAGTCGCGTGGGCGACGGACCGCCGTTGTCGAGCAGCGGCTCGAGCGCCAGCGACGGGTCGATGATGTTGACGCCGTCGAGCTGGAACGTCGCCGTGCCGTCGGACTCGGTCGTGCCGCGGAGCAGCGTGTTCTGGAGCTGCACCGTCGCGCTCAGCCCGGCGCGCACCACCGCCGGCGCATCGCCGGCCAGGGTGCAGTGCGTCATGCGTACGACCCCGCCCTGCTGGAGGAACGTCATCCCTTCGTTGTCGGCCAACGTGCTGTCGTCGAGCTGCGCCGACCCGCTCATCCACACCGCGCTCGACGCGGAGGGATCGGGCCCGGTCACGCGGCTCCCCGTGATCGCGGAGCGCCAGATCCGCGTGAGCGCCGCGCGGGAGTAGATCGCGGTGCCGTCCGCGTAGCCGCCGCACTGATCGATCGTCGCCTCGATCAGCGTGAGCCCGACCGCACCGGAGCGCGCCTCGATGCAGCCGCCGCGATCCTGTCCGCTCGATCCGCTGAGCTGGCCTCCACGCACGATCACGCGCTCGAGCGTGAGGCGCCCGCCCGCCTCGATCTGAAAGATCCGGAAGTCCGGCGCCGAGTCGAGGCGGACGATCGTGATCGGCGCGATGCCCGCCGCGGGCCGGATCGTCAACTCGCTGCGGATCGGCGGCAGCCCGCTCGCGCCCGCCCCGTCGGCGTCCGCGTGATCGATGCGCGAGAGCACCCCGATCGAGCCGTCCGGCACGCGGATCTCGTCGATGCCGCGACCGGTGAGGCAACCGCCCACCGGGAGGTCGATGTTCGCCGCGTAGATCGCGTTGGCGAGCGAGCAGCCAGGCCCGACCTGGATGATCGCGGCGGCGCTCCGGCTCGGTGTCAACGTGACGAGCGCGATCGAGGCGAGGGCCACCGCGGCGAGCGTCGCGGAGCGAAGAGTTGCGGCGCGCTCCATGGCCGTATGTCTGCCCCGGTCCGCGCGCCGACGCCAGCCGACGCCCGGTCGAGGAACCGCGTTCAGCGGATCGCGGCGCCGATCGAGATCGCGACCATCGCCTCGGTGCCCTGCACGGTGCGCCAGTCTTCGATCAAGAAGATGCTCACCCGCGCTTCGAGCGAGAACCAGCTCTCGAGCAGCAGCGCGAAGGGCGCGTGCCAGGCGAAGTAGAAGCTCGGATCGCGATCCGAGCGGATCATCACGCCTACCTCCGGCGACACCAGCCCCGCGAGGCTCGGGATGCGCACGTCGCCGCCACCGAGGGCGTTGACGAGCACGAGCTGCCCGCCGATCGCGACCGCGTAGGAAGCGTCCGCGCCCCGATCGACGCGGCCGAAGAAGTGACCGCGAAGCGCGAGCCCGAAGCTGTCTCCGAGCAGCCCGTTGAGCGCGCCGTGGCGATGCTCGTCCGCGCCGTCCATGTCGAGGCTCAGGGTGAGCATGGCGCTGAGCGAGCCGCCGACGAACCAGCGCTGCTCCTCCAACGTGTGCGCCGCCAGCGCGTGCGCGGAGATCGCCCAGCCGGGGCCCGCGCGATCGTCCGCGTTGAAGCGGAGCGGCGCGCCCGGCGGAGCGAGCGGCGGCGGCGGCTCCTGTCCGACCGGCGGCGGCGTCGGCGGCTCCACGGGCGGATCGTCGACCGGCGGAGGCTGGACGACCGCGATCGGCGGGCCGCGCAGGGCCGCGTACGCAAAGTTGCGGACGGCAGCGTTGTAGACGCCGGTCGGGCCCGGCGCGGTCTGGATCCAACTCTCGTGCTGGAGCGCGGACGCGTTGCCGTTGCTGACCCACGCGATCTCGCCGCGACCGAGCGTGCGGAGCGTCCACTGCCCTTGCGTGGGATCATCGCTCGACGGGCACACGATCACGGTGCCCGGGAGGACCCCGGTGAGCGCGTCGCGATCGCCGGCCATCCCCGTCGGGACGGTGTTGCGGATGTCGACGAGCCCCATCGTGAGGCTGTTGGCGTCGCCGACGATCGGACCCGGTGGCGAGGGAACGTCGCGCGAGTCCGTCCCGCCGAGGAACTGGATGAGGAGCGGATCGGTGGGGCTCGCGATCGCGTCGTAGCCCGTGACGAGCACGCGCCCGCCGTTCTGCACGTACGTCTCGAGGTTCGAGAACACCGCGGGGTCGCCGTGCGCGTCGCCGTAGTCGGAGCCCGACGCGATCCAGACCACGAGGCGATACTGCGAGAGGTCGGCGCGGAGCGCGGCGTTCCCCTGCGCGAAGTCGCCGGTGACCACCGTCACCATGTTCCCGTCCATGCGGAGCGCCGTCGCGAGGTGCTCGTCGTGGCCGGGCGTGTCGGACACGAGCAGCACCGGCGCGCCCCGCGGCGTCGGGATCGCGATGCGGAGCGCGTGCGCGGTCCCTCGGAGCGCCGCGAGCGCAAAGAGGGAGAGCGAGAGGGCGCGGAGCATGCGGAGGGCCTTTGCCATCATCGAGTGCGAGCCGCAGCATGCGCGTTCGAGCGCTCGACGGCCACCATCGTCAGGGCGCGCGCGTCCTCAGCCATTCGCGCACCGCGCGCGCTTGGGCCGGCGAGAGAGGACCGTCGGGGGGCATCGGACGCGGACCGGCGCGATCGAGCTGGACCTCGATGCGGGTCCGGCCGTCCTCCTCGCGCAGCCAGCCCTCCCGCCACAGCGCACCGAAGGCGTCCGCCGGCTCGCCGCGCAGGAACTCGTGACATGGCGCGCAGCGCACGGCGAACACCTCGCGATGCACGCTGGCGAAGCCCGGGTCCGGCTCCGGGGCGACCGAACCGATGGCGGGCCCGCCCGCGCGATGCGCCGCGTACGCGTCCCGCGCGAGCCGTAGCACGGTGCCGTTGTTGTCCTCGACGAGCCAGACGCTCCCATCGCGCGCCTGCGTCATCCCGACCGGCGCGCCGCGTGGACCGCGATCGCCGGCTTCCCAGCCGACGATCACGTCGGACGCGGTCGCGTCGATCGGCGGGATGCCCCGCGCGTCGATCGGATAGGCGAGCACGCGGTGCCCGAGGTCGCGATAGCCGTGATACGAGACGAGCAGCCGGCCCGAGATCGGCGCGAGCGGGCCAGTGTAGAACAGCAAGTCGAGTGGCGCCCCGTGCGGCGGCAGGAGGAGGCGGGGCGGCTCGTACTCCGGGTTCGTGGCGGGATCGCACCCGAACGAGCTGTGCGCCCAGTCGGGATCGCGCCCGTCGCGGTCGAAGCAATACGGCCAGCCGTAGTGTCGGCCGTCGCGGATGACGTTGAGCTCCTCGTGTGGCGAGTCGGGCTCGCGGTAGTCCACGGCATTTTCACCCTGCAGGATCGTCCCGCTCGGGTGCGCCGCGAGCGCGACCGAGTTGCGGAGGCCCTGCGCGACGTACTCCGGCCGGTCGGCGTAGCGACCCTCGCCGAGGTAGCGGAAGCGCCAGATGCCGGCCCAGTGCTCCGTCTCGTCGGCGCACCGATCGAGCGCGACGTGCTCGAGGCAGCGATCGGTGCCGGAGCCCATGTTCAGCACGACGTCGCCGGTCGGCGAGAACACGAACGCCTTGAGCGGATGGAACCGCACGGGTCGGTTCGGCAGCGCGAACGGGAGGTCGTCGATCACCACCGCGAGCGTCGCCGCGGGATCGTCGGCCGCCGGATCGATCGCGATGATCCGGTGCACCTCGCCGACGTAGAGCCTCCCCTCGGGTCCCACGCGCACCTGATGCGGTCGATCGAGCCGCCGGAGGATCGCGCGCGCCGACCACGCCCCATCGGCGCCGCGCTCGATCCGCCAGAGCCGCCCTGCCCTCGCTCGACGCGCGCCGTTGTCGGCGATCCAGAACACCGTATCTCGCACGGGATCTTGCGCGATGGTGCGCGGCCGGAAGCGCCCGCCCTCGGCGGCGATCGCGGGCACGTCCGCGTGGAGCGCGATCCCGACGCAGAGCCCCTCGGCGGTCGTGAGCCCGAGCGCGGGGAGCCCGTCGCAGTCCCGCCCGACGTCGGCCTGGTACGGACCGACCGGCTCGATGCGCGAATCGGGCGGAGGCGGAGCGGGCGGCTCAGCGGCCGGCTCGGGCGGCGGCACGGGGTCGGGTGGCGGCTCGACGGTCGGCGTCGGCGTCGAGGGGGTCGTCTCTTCGCCGCACGCGACGGTGATGAGGCAGAGCGACAGCGAGAGGACGCAGGACCGCACGCGCGAAGGAGAACAGGGCGAGGGGGAACTGGGAAGGCCCTACGCGGAATCGGACACGGAATCGGACACGGAATCGGAATCGGACACGGAATCGGAATCGGACACGGAATCGGACACGGAATCGGACACGGAATCGGACACGGAATCGGAATCGGAATCGGAATCGGGCTCGAAGATCAGTAAACCCTCTTGCCCCGCGTCCGCGCCGCGGACGCGCTCTCCTCGTCTCCCAGTCTCCTCTTCTCCCGGTAGATCGCTGAGTCGGAGACCCCGACGCGATCCCTGGAGGTGGCGCGCGCCTACTCGCTGCGACCCGACCGCAAGGCCTCTTTCAGCTCTTGAAGCTCGCGGCGCAGCGCCGCGACCTGATCCTTCGTGTCGTCTTCTTCAGGCTCCGCGTCGTCGATCGGCGCGTCGATCGGCTGCATCGACGGCGGCGGCATGCCCGGCTGCGCGGGCGGCACCTGCGCGTTCCACCCACCCATCATCGGGTTGCCCATCATCCGCGCGAGCGCGTTCGTCGCCGCCATCGGAACCTGGAGGAACGGGTTGCCGTACGGCATCAACGCGCGCGCGTTCGCCTTCGCCTGGAAGTACATCTCGAGCGCGCTCGACACGTACATCCCGAAGAACTCGGTCAGCGAGTCGTCGCCCATCCGGATCAGCTGCTCGAGCAGCGGGATCGGCAAGAGACGCGACGCCCCGCGGCTCTCCAAGATGATGTGGGCCAGCGTCTGCTGGGTGAGGTCGCGCCCCGTCTTGGCGTCCTGCACCGACACGCGCGTCCCCTCGCGCACGAACCCGGCGAGCTCCTCCATCGTGATGTACCGGCTCTCCGTCGTGTCGTAGAGACGACGGTTCCCGTAGCGCTTCACGATGCGTGTGCCGCTCACCTCGATGCCTCGCGTCGTGTTGCGTAGCACAAAACGTAGGCGACGCGGACCGCACCCCGTGCCGGCGTGGAGTGGAGGCCGGGGGGATGGAAGACGGGGATGCGGTCCGCGCCCACGAAGGTCAGGTCATCACGAGGCCGCCGTCGACGTCGACGCAGCGGCCATCGAAGTAGTCGCACTCCAGGATGAAGCGGACCGCGAGCCAGATGTCCTCGGGCAGGCCGATGCGACCCACCGGGATCGCAGCGACCAGACCGTCGCGGGCCTTCTGGTTCATGCCTTGGGTCATCGGCGTCTCGACCATCCCCGGCGCGACCGCCCCCACGCGGATGCCGAAGCGCGCGAACTCGCGCGCCCACGTCACCGTGTTGGCCGCCAACGCGGCCTTGGCCGCGACGTAGTTCGACTGACCGCGATTGCCGTGACGGCTGATGCTCGAGACGTTCACGATCACGCCGGGGCGCGACTCCGTCTCCACCATCTTCGCCACCGTCTCGCGGACCATCATCGTCGCGCCGGTCAGGTTGACGCCGATGACGGCGTCCCACTGGTCGGTCGACAGCTTCTGCACCGCGCCGGTCTCACGATCCTTCTTCACGAGGAGGCCGTCGCGGATGATGCCGGCGTTGTTGATGAGCCCGTTGAGGCCCCCCATCACGCCGTTCGCCCACGCCACGAACTCCGTCGCGCTCGCCTCGTCGCTCACGTCGAGCCGGCGCTTGTGGATCGCGCTCGGGAGCTCTCGGAGCGCCGCCTCGTCGACGTCGCCCGCCGCGACCTGCGCCCCCGCTTCGGAGAGGCGCTCGGCGAAGTGACGGCCCATCCCGCGGGCCGCGCCGGTGACGATGATCTTCAGTGAATCCAACTTCATGACAGGTCTGACCTCGGTTTGGACTTACGGGAGGGCTTCTTTTTCGAGAGACGCGGCGATGGCCTGACGACCACCTCGACCGCATCGACCGTGGACGCGCCCGTCTTGCGACGGATCCAGTCCGCGATCTTGGGGTAGAGCGCGCGAGGCGCTTTGCTGCCTACCACGGCGCCTACGTGGCCGCCGGGGACCTCGAGGGCCTCGGTGTCGCGCGAGCCGACGAGCTCGTTGAGCGCGTTCGCCGCCGCGGGTGGACAAATCGTGTCGCGGCTCGCCGTGATGGTGAGGACCGGACACTCGATGCTCGAAAGGTCCGCCGCACGGCCGAGCGACCGGAAGCTCCCCTTCGCAAGCCGATTGTCTTGATAGAGATCGCGGATGTACGTGACGTACGTCTCGCCAGGGAACGGGATGTTGTCACCCGACCAGGTCTCGAGCGCGGCGAAGGCGTCCTTGAACTCCGGGTCGTCGTGACGATCCATCAGCGCGATCCACTTGCTGACCTGCCCGGTCGGACGCAGCGCGACGAAGCCGCTCTGCATCATCGTGGCCGGGAGGTTGCCCGACCGCGTGAGCGCCTCCGGATCGAAGTGCGCCCGGTCCACCAGCTCGCCCAACAGCCCGGCGTGCGAGAAGTCGATCGGCCCCGCGAGGTTGATGAACCCCGCGAGCTCGTCCGGGTGGAGCGCCGCGTACACGCTGCTGATCGTCGCGCCCATGCAGTAGCCGAGGAGCACGACCTTGTCGGCTCCCGTCTCCCGTTTGACGCGCCGCACCATTCGGGCGATGCGCTCGACGCCTTCGTCCCAGGTCCGATAGCGGTCCTCGTCCTCGGGAACCCCCCAGTCGAGCAGCCAGGTGTCGAGCCCCTCGTCGACGAGCGACGCGGCGAGGCTGACCCCGCGGCGTAGGTCCATCACGTACCAGCGATTGATCATCGAGGGCACGAGGAGGACCGGCAGCCCGCGCGAGGGGGCCTCGGAGACGAAGCGGACCAGCGAGGCCGTGCCGTCGCGCAGGATGGTGTCCCGCGGCGTCGGCCCGACCTCCGCCTCCATCGAAATACCTGGGATCATTCGCCGTTCGCCGCGAACATCGCGGTGCCCTGACGGATCGCCTCCTCCGACATCGCGCGCCACTGCGCGCGCGCGTCGGCGGCCAGCTTCGCCTGGTACTCGAGGCTCGTGGTGAAGAGCTTGGTCGTCTCCTCGAGCGCCTTCACGGTGCGCGCGTGACGCTCGGTCTCCATGCGCTCGAGCTCGCCGAGCATCGCGACGAAGCGCTCGTTCTGCGCCTCCATCATCGTCTTCCACATGTCCATGCCGGGCACGGCAGGGAGGTTCGGCATCGGGGGGAAGAAGGGGTTTGTCTGCTGCGGCTGCGAAGTGGTCTCGGTGCTCATCGTCGTGTCTCTCTTCTCGTTGGTTTGCCGGGCTTCCATCCCTCGGACGAGCGGGAACCTAGGCCTCCCCGGAGGCCCCGTCAACCGATTTTTGCTGCGACGCACAATCCAGCGTCGGTTGCCCGCATATCTCACGTGGAAAAGACCAGAACCGCAGGTCGCACGGGGACCTGGATGCTGCTCTGCACAAAAATCGCTTGACCGCTCGCGGGGCCGGGCGTAAGCACACCGCCGTCCGATGCAGCGCACCCCCTCATCGTCCTCGCTCCTCGCCATCGCGCTTTGTGCGGCGGCGTGGGGGTGCGATGCGGGGCCGGGTCCGGTGCGCTGCACGGTGGGTGCGGACTGCGCCTCGGGCATCTGCCTCCCCGACCACACTTGTGCGGCGCCGCAAGACCGCGACGCTGGACCGCGCACCGATGCGGGGTCGCTCCCCGATGGCAGCGCGACCGACGCAGGTGCGTTCGACGGTGGATCGAGCGGCCTCTGCCGCCCGAACGGCGACGGCGTGATCACGCGCGAGGAGGCGCCGTTCGGTCCGAACCTCATGGCGCGCTACGTGACCGCGCTCGACGTCGGCGTCGACAGCGCGGGGAGCACCGTCGGCGGCACCCGCACGTGGGACTACGCGGGCTCGCTGCCAGGCGATCGCAACCTCGATCTCGACACCGGCGAGATCGCGGGCCGCTGGTTCGCCGATCGCTATCCGGGCGCCGACTACGTCGTGCGCCTCAGCGGCGAGAGCGAGCTGCTCGGCGTCTTCCGCACCACCGCGACGTCGCTCGAGCTGCTCGGCGTCGTCTCTCCGACCGACGGGGTGACCCGCACCCAGCTCACCTACGCGCCGGCCGTGAAGGTCCTGGTGTTCCCGCTCCAGGCGGGCGCGCGCTGGACGAGCGACGTGCGCGTCACCGGCTTCGCCGAGGGCCTCGCGGTCAACTACGGCGAGGTCTACGAAAACGAGGTTGACGCCGCGGGCGAGGTGATCACGCCGTACGCGCCGTTCGACGCGCTCCGCGTGCGCGTGACGCTGACCCGCGACCTCACGTTCAGCCGCGTCACGGTGCGGCAGCTCCTCTTCGTCACCGAGTGCTTCGGCACCATCGCCACGCTCGTGTCCGAAGAGGGAGAGACCCAAGTCGAGTTCGATCGAGCGGCGGAGATCCGTCGGCTCGGTTTCTAGTCAGCTCCCGAGCCCCCGAACGACCGCGCCCTCCGACCGTCGGCGCGTGCACGCGAGGAAGAACCATGGACAAGCCGACCCTCATCAAGCTCGCGATCGGCGCCGCCGCCACCGTCCTCGTCAACGTCGGCGTCGTCTACGCGCTCCTCGCGTTCGGCGTCGAGCTGCGGAGCGCCTGCGCGTGGGCGGCGTTCGGCACCTACGTGGTCCTCACGAGCGGCCTCGCGCTCTACGGGATGAGGAAGACGAAGGACTTCAGCTCGTTCGCGCTCGGCGATCGCGACATGGGCCCCTCGCTCGTCGGCATCACGCTCGCCGCCGCGATCGCGTCGACCGCGACGTTCGTGATCAACCCGGGGTTCGTCTACGCGCACGGGGTCAGCGCGCTCATGCACCTCGGCGTCGCCGCGAACCTCGGCGCGATCACCGCGCTCGTGCTGTTCAGCAGAGGCTTCCGCCGCCTCGGCGAGAAGACCCGCGCGCTCACCCTCCCCCACTGGATCGGCGCGCGGTACGGCCACCGCGGCATGCGGACCTTCTTCGCGCTCGCGAACCTGCTCCTCGCGATCTCGTTCGTGGTGCTCATCGTGAAGGGCTCGGCCCTGGTGATGCAGCACACGCTCGGCCTCTCGTACTGGGTCAGCGTCCTCACGATCGTCGGCTTCGTCTTCAGCTACATCCTGATGGGCGGCACCTACGCGCACGTGTTCACGAACGCGTTCCAGGGCTCGCTGATGATCGTGGTCGCGCTCGCCATCGTGGGCACGGGCGCGCACCTCCTCGGCGACGGACCGCTCGCGATCGTCTCGCCCGCCGGCTGGTCGCACCTGATGGATCAGCTCGCCGCGCAAGACCCGAACCTGGTGAGCCCGGTCAACGAGTCGTCCTCGCTCTTCGGCACCGCGTTCGACGTCTACCTCTGCGGCTTCGTGGTCGGCGCGGGCCTCATGTGCCAGCCGCACATCCTGACCAAGAGCCTCTACCTCAAGCGCGAGGGCGACCTCGGCCGCTACCTCGTGGTGGCGAGCGTCATCGGCGTCACGTTCGCGCTCGTACTGCTGGCCGGCCTGTTCGCGCGCGTGGTGTCCCCCACGATCGAGCAGGCCGACGCGGTGATGCCGATCTACCTCTCCCAGGCCTTCGGCCCCGTCACCGGCGTCCTGGTGAGCGTCGCGCTCCTCGCGGCCGGCATGAGCACGCTCGACGGGCTCCTCGTCGGCGCGTCGACCATCGCGGCGAACGACCTCGTCCTCGGGCCGATCGGCGAGCGCCTCCTCACCACGAAGTCCGAGGAAGCGCGGCAGAGCATCGCGCTCAAGGCCAGCCGCTGGATCCTCATCGCGATGGGCGTGCTCAGCGCGCTGCTCGCGCTCGACCCGCCGCAGCTCGTCGGCATCTTCGCCCAGGTCGGGATCTACGGGCTGGTCGCGGCGTCCCTCGCCCCGATCGCCTGCGGGATCTTCGTGAAGGATCTCGACGCGCGCGCGGTGTTCGCGGCCGCGATCGTCGGGCTCGTCGTCCACTTCGCCTACTACCTCGGCAGCGTGTACGGGCTCGGCGAGGTGATCCCGCCGGCGCGGAGCGCGACCGTGGCGATGTTCGCGTCGTTCGGCGTGCTCGCGGTGCTCGAGGGGGCGCGACGGCTCGTGCGCCGGAGCTCGATCGGCGCGACCGTCGCACGCTGAGCGGAGAGAGGTGGGAGGTCCGTCATGATTCGTTGCGCGGTACGGTTCGTGGTGCTCGGGATCGGCCTCTCCCTCGTCGGCTGCGACGGCGGTGCGTCCCCCGAGTGTCGCTTCGGCGCGGAGTGCGCGTCGGGGGTCTGTCGCGCCGACGGCACCTGCGAGCCGGCGGCCGGATCGGACGCCGGCGGCGCGGATGGCGGTCGCGACGCGGGGCCGGCGGGCGGCTCCGACGGCGGGATCGACGGCGGCGCACCGAGCGATGGCGGCGGCGCGAGCGACGGCGGCCCCGGCACGTGCCTCGTGAGCGACGGCATCGATCGGTCGGAGGTCCCGCTCCCCCTCGGCGTCGCGACGGTGTTCCGCGTCGCGATGGATCCATCGATCGACAGCCATGGCGTCGAGCAGCCGGACGGCACGCGCCTCTGGGACTTCGAGGGCCCGTACACGGGAGACACCGACCACACGTTCACGCGCACCGCGCCGAGCGGCGAGTGGTACGCGTCGTCGTTCCCCACCGCGACGTACTCGCTCCCGCTCAGCGCCGAAGACGACTTGCTCGGTGTATTCGAGCTGCAGACGGATCGGCTGCTCCTCCTCGGCATCGTATCGCCGAGCGGCGGGATCACGCGCACCGAGCTCGCGTACGACCCGCCGATCGCGATCTGGGAGCTCCCGATGGACGTCGGCGACAGCTGGGAGACCACCGCGACGGTCACCGGCGTGAACACCGGCGTGTTCGGGACCTACACCGAGCGTTGGCTCGTCGCGGTCGACGCGGTGGGTCAGGTCGGCACCCCCGCCGGCGTGCGAGACGTGCTCCGGTTGAGCTCGCGGATCACGCGCACGGTCGGGTTCACCCCGGTCGAGGTGCGGCGCTTGTCCTACGTCGAGCCGTGCGTCGGCACGGTGGTGCAGGTGTTCGGCGTCGACGGCGACTCCACCATCGAGCCGACCATGCCGTCGGAGCTCTGGAGGATCGCACCGTGAACCTCGGCGTGCGCGCAGGATGGAGGACGCACGGTTCGCTGACCGTGGCCGCCGTGCTCGCGTGCGCGTCGAGCGGGTGCCTGGGCCTCCACACCGGGCCGATCCCCGGCGAGCCCGAGGACGCGACGTTCGCGAGCGTCGAGGGCGCGCGCATCCGCTACGTCGACGAGGGCGAGGGCGACGCGGTGGTGATGGTACACGGCTACGCCTCGTCGCTCGACAACTGGTCTTCCGTGCGCCCGGCGGTCGTGGAGGCGGGTCACCGGGTGCTCGCGCTCGACCTCAAGGGCTTCGGCTGGAGCGACCGCCCCGAGGGCGACTACTCGGTGAGGGCACAGGCGCGCGTCGTCCTCGCGCTGATGGACGAGCGCGGCATCGAGCGCGCGTCGTTCGTCGCGCACAGCTACGGCAGCTCGGTGGTGCTCCAGATCGCGCTCATGGCGCCGGAGCGGGTGAGCCGCATCGCGCTGTTCGACGCGTTCGTCTACCCCGACCAGCGCAACACGTTCCTCCAGTGGGCGGAGGCCGACGGCATCGGCGAGGCGCTCTACGGTCTCTTCTACGACCAGCGCCCCGAGGAGCGGATGGCGCTCGCGTTCTTCGATCCGCGCGCGCTCACGCAGGAGTTCGTCGACCGCACCGAGCGCGGGCTCGAGCGTCCCGGGACCGCGGAAGCGGCGTTGCGCACCGCGCGGGGGATGCACTTCGAGCACGAGCGCTACCGCGACATCGACGTGCCGGTGCTGCTCTTGTGGGGCCGCGAGGACCGCGTCACGCCGATCGGCTACGGCGAGCGGCTCGAGAACGAGCTGCCGAACGCGCGCCTGCGCGTCTACCCGCGCTGCGGTCACTTCCCGATGATCGAGGCGCTGAACCCGAGCCGCCGCGACCTCGTCGCGTTCCTCGGCGAGGCGACGCCGGAGGTGTCCCCGCCGGTCGAAGATCGCGAGCCCGAGCCGCAGCTCCGCGCGCCCGAGGTACCGAGCGGAGCAGAGCCGTCCCGCGGCTGGTGGGAAGGCGGCGCGACGCAGCCGGCGCCCGATGCCCACGACGAGGTCGAGCCGACCGAGGTAGCGCCGTGAACCGCGCAACACGACATGCGAGCGACGGAGCTCGCCCCGTTCCCGATTCTGAGTCGGATCCCGACCAGACCGGGAGACGAGGAGAGAAGGAGACGAGGAGAGTGCGTCCGCCATGCGGACGCGAGAGCGATTCCGATTCCGATTCCGTTTCCGTTTCCGATTCCGATTCCGTTTCCGTTTCCGTTTCCGTTTCCGTTTCCGATTCCGTTTCCGTTTCCGATTCCGTTTCCGTTTCCGTTTCCGATTCCGATTCCGATTCCGTTTCCGATTCCCCGCGTCCGCGCAGCGGACGCACTCTCCTCGTCTCCCGGTCTCCTCGTCTCCCGGCTCGGCTCTCCCGCGTCCCCCTGCTCTCGCTCCTCGCCACGATCGCTGCGATGCTCCCCCCTACCACCGCGAGCGCGCAGGCCGTGGTCCGCCGTGAGCCGCTGCCCGGCGAGCCTCGCCTCGTCGACTACCGCATCTTCTTCCGCTCGCGCGGCGAGCTCTTCTACAACCTCGACCTCGACCGCGGCCCCACCCCGAGCGGCGATCCGCTGTTCCCCGTCCCGCAGGCCGACCCGCTCTCGCAGCTCCTCACCCACGGTGACCTCCGGCTCCGGACCGACGTCGCGTTCAACGTCCCCGACACCACGGTCAGCGTCCACGCGAGGATCGACGTCGTCGACAACGTGAGCGTCGGCTCGCTCCCCGTCGGTACCCCGGCCGACACCCGCGGTCAGCGCAGCCCCGGGAGCGCGTTCGTCCTCAAGCGCGCGTGGGCTCAGGTGCTCACGCCGTTCGGCCTGATCGCGGCCGGCCGCATCGGATCGCACTGGGGGCTCGGCATGCTGAGCAACAGCGGCGACTGCGCCAACTGCGACACCGACGACAACGCGGATCGCGTGTTCTTCGCCACCGCGTTCGCCGACCACATCTGGACCCTCGCGTTCGACTTCACCTCGATCGGTCCGATCGTCCCCCGCAGCGACAATGTCCGTTTCCTCGACGTCGATCCGCTCGACGACACGCACACGCTGACGTTCGCGTTCATGAACATCCGCGACGACATCGCGCGGGAGCGCCGCACTCGCGCCGGCTACACGAGCTTCGAGTACGGCGCCGTCGCGAGCTACCGCTGGCAGGAGTACGACAGCTCGCCGAGCTACCTCCCGACGCCCGACGACTACCAGCTCAGCCGCACTCAGATCGTGAGCCGGGGCTACTTCGCGGTGGTCGGCGACGCGTTCGTCCGGCTCACCGGACCGTGGGGCCGCATCGCGGCGGAGGGCGCCGTCACCTACGGCCACTTCGACGAGGCGTCGGTGATCCCCGGCGTGTTCCTGCGCCAACCCGCGGAGTCACTCCAGTGGGGCTTCGCCGTCGAGTCCGACTTCATCCCGGTGCCCGACGTGCTCTGGGTCGGCCTCGATCTCGGCGCGGCTTCGGGCGATCCTGCGCCCGGCTTCGGCGCGTTCCCCGGCGTCACGCGCGGCCCCGGGCGGCCCGGCGATCGCGACGGCGCGCAGATCGTTCCCCCGTTCGACATGCGGGCCGACAACTTCCGTTTCCATCCCAACTACCGGATCGATCAGATCCTGTTCCGCGAGATCATCGGCACCGTCACCGACGCGTTCTACCTGCGTCCGCACGGGCGCGTGACCCTCGCGAGCCACCTCTCGGGGCGCCTCGTGCTCTCGCTGGCCGCGGTGATGAGCTGGGCCCTCGAGGCGTCGAGCACGCCGGGCAACGCGAACCTCCTCGGCCTCGAGCTCGATCCGACGCTCAGCTACGAGAACGACGAGGGCTGGTCGATCGTCGCCAACTACGCGCTCCTCGTCCCGTTCGCGGGGCTCGACAACCCGGCGCTCGGCCTCCGTGCCCAGCCCGCGCAGCTCGCGCGGCTCCAGCTGTGGGTGACGCTGTGAACACGCGCCTGACGTCGATCCTCGCGCTCGCCGCGATCGCGCTCGTGCCCGGGTGTGGAGAGAACCGTACGTTGCCCGGCCCCTCGTTCTACGCGCCAGGGACCGAGCCCGGCCTCGCGTGCATCCCCAACCTCGACGGCATGCTCGAGGCGGGAGAGGTCACCGTCGCGATCGGCGAGACGGTGAGCTACCTCGCGAGCCCGAGCGGCGTCACCCGCCCGGTGCGCCTGGACGGCGACGTCGACCTGGACGGCCGCCGCAGCTGGGACTTCGCGAGCGACTTCGCGGACGACCGCATCGTCGCGATCGGCCCGAGCGCCCTGAGCGACCAGTGGTTCGCGTATGCGTTCCCCGACGGCGACTACGTCGCGCCGGTCGACCTCGAGGGTACCGTCCTCGGCGTCTACCACCTCGACGAGCGCGCGCTCTGGCTCCACGGCGTCGCGAGCCGCGAGGAGAACCCGGCCGAGGGACAGACGCTCCTGCCCTACGACGCGCCCGTCCCGATCTACCGCTTCCCGTTCGAGCCGAACGACCGCTACACGGTCACCGGCACGATCAGCGAGGGCACGCTCCTCGGCCTCGCGTACCGCGGCGAAGACACCTACGAGGTGGACGTGGTCGGCGCGGGCCGCATCGATCTCCCCGACTGGAGCTTCGGGCAGGCCTGGCGTGTGGATCAGCAAGTCACAGTGACTCCGGCGATCGGCGAGCCGGTCACCCGTCACCTCGCGAGCTGGTTCTTCGAGTGCTTCGGCGAGGTCGCCCGCGCCGAGAGCGCGAACGGCGTCACCGGCGACTTCACGGACGCGGTGAGCCTGCGCCGCCTCACCCTGAGGGAGCCGTGATGGGGTCGGCCTTCGCGAGCGGTTGGATGGGCACGCCGCATGGCTCGGCCTTCGCTGGCGCGCCTGCGGCGGGCGGCCGGGAGACGAGGAGACAGGGAGAGGGGGAGAGTGCGTCCGCTTCGCGGCCGCGAGCAATTTTCATTTCTCTCTTCCGCGGCGGCGCAGCCGACGCACTCTCCCCGTCTCCTACTCTCCCCCTCTCCCGGTTGCCCGCCGCAGGCGCGCCGACGAACACCGAACCGCTTCCCGCCGCCGCAACGTAGACGACGTACGCAACATGGACTGACGACCGATTCGACGAAGAACAGAAAGAGAGACGACAGCGATGACCGATATGTGGGAGCAGTGGAAGAAGGGCTTCTTCGCGTGGGAGACGGCGACCGCCGACTACATGGAGACCATGCTCAAGAGCCCGGCCGTGCTCGGACCGAGCGGACAGATCCTGAGCGGCGCGATGAAGGCGCGCGCGGCCGGCGCCGACGCGCTCGCCCAGTTCTGGGGCGGCTGGGGCCTCCCGACCAAGCGCGATCAGGAGCGCGAGCTCCACGCGCTCAACCAGATCCAGAGTCGGCTCATCGACCTCGAGGAGCGCCTCGCGGAGATCGAGGACCGGCTGCCCACGACGCCGGAGAGCTAGGCGTGTCGGGCCCGGCTTCACGACTGGTCGTCGTGTACGTGGACGAGCACGAGTACGTGCACGCGCACGAGCACGTCGACGAGCACGTCGACGAGCACGTCGACGAGCACGGTGCCGCGTCGGCGTTCGCGTAGTCCCGTTCACATCAACCGCCTTCCAGGAATCGCTCATGGTCGACCCCGCCCGCTATCTCGAGCCTCGGATCGCTCCGCGCGCCATCTTCGACACGCTGTCGGAGCGCGCGACCCGCGTGCGCTACATGGTGCCCGACGGACACGGCGACTACCGCGCCGTCACGTGGAAGGCGCACGCCGAGCAGATCCGCCGCGTCGCGCTCTACCTCGGGAGCGAGCTCAAGATGGGCGAGCGCGCCGCGATCTTCGCGCCGAACCGCGTGGAGTGGATGGCCGCCGCGCTCGGCATCGAGGCGGCCGGCGGGGTGATGGTGCCCATCTACGCGTCGAGCACCGCGGACTCGGCCGGCTACATCCTCGAGCACGGCGACGTGCGCGTGGTGTTCGTCGACACCGTCGAGCTCCTCGCGCGCCTCATCGAGGCGTGGCCGCAGCTCGAGGGGGTCCGCCGCATCGTGCTGCTCGACGACGCGCTCGACGCCTCGGCCGCGCGGGAGCGCGCGGAGGACGAGCGGAAGAAGACGGGCGCGACCACGAAGCTTCCCTCCTATGCCGACGTCGAGCGGCGCCTCATCACGTTCTCACGCGTCCTCGCGGCGGGCGCGGCGCGCGATCGTGAGGAGCCCGGCGCGTTCGAGCACACGATGAACAGCGTGAGCCTCGAGCAACCCGGCGTGATGCTCTACACGAGCGGCACCTCCGGCCGGCCCAAGGGCGTCCCGCTCACCCACGAGAACGTGGCGGTCAACGGGGCTGACTGGCTGCGCTGCAACGCGCCCCTCGTCGAGGAGGGCGACGTCGATCTCCTCTGGCTCCCATTCAGCCACATCTTCGGCTTCGGCGAGGCGTGCATCGGCAACACGCTCGGCTGGACGAGCTACCTGAGCGACCCGCGCACCGTGGTGAGCGAGCTGCCGACCGTACGGCCGCAGGTGTTCATGAGCGTGCCCTCGATCTGGGAGAAGCTCGCGACGTGGGCGGCCGAGCCGGAGACGCGCGCGGCGCAGAACGCAAAGCTGAAGGAGCTCACCGGGGGCAACCTCCGTTTCTGTCTTTCGGGCGGCGCGGGCCTCAAGCGCGAGGTCAAGGAGCGCTTCCACGCGGCGGGTCTCCTCATCGTGGAGGGCTACGGCCTCACCGAGGCGAGCCCCACCCTCACCCTCAATCGGCCGGACGCGTTCCGGTTCGACAGCGTCGGCAAGCCCCTCCCGTCGGTCGAGCTGATGCTCGCGGAGGACGGCGAGATCCTCGCGCGCGGCAAGAGCATCTTCCGCGGCTACCACAAGGATCCCGAGGCGACGCGCGAGGCGTTCACCGAAGACGGCTGGCTGAAGACGGGCGACATCGGTCGATGGACCGACGATGGGTTCCTCCGCATCGTCGATCGCAAGAAGGACATCTTCGTCACCGCGGGCGGCAAGAACGTCGCGCCGGCGAACATCGAGATCCGCTGGAAGGACGATCCGTTCATCGCCCACGTCATCGCGTTCGGCGATGGCCAGAAGTACGTGACGGCCGCGGTGTGGCTCAACGACGCGGTGGTCGCCGAGCACCTCGAGCAGAAGGGCGTCGGCCCCGGCGCGCGCACCGAAGCGATCCGCGCGCTCGTCCAGACCCGCGTCGACGCGGGCAACGCCGGACTCGCGAGCTACGAGACGATCAAGAAGTTCACCATCATCGACGAGCCGCTCAGCGTCGAAGGCGGCATGCTGACCCCCACGCTCAAGCCCAAGCGCAAAGCGATCTTGGAGCGCTGGGGCGATCGGCTCGAGGCGCTGTACGCTGAGGCGAAGACCGCCCCCGCCGCGGAGCGCGCGAGGCACTGATCATGAAAGGCCTGCTCAACCTCGCACGACGCGTCTCGGAGGGCCGGCCCAAGGTGGGCAGCACCCCCGCCGACGTCGTACATCGGGAAAACAAGTGGCGGCTCCTCCGCTACCGCGGCGAGCCTCGCTACGACACCCCGGTGCTCCTCGTGCCGAGCTTGATCAATCGGCACTACGTCCTCGATCTGCTTCCGGGAAAGAGCTTCGCCGAGTACATGGCGAAGCAGGGCTTCGACGTCTTCTGCATCGACTGGGGCACCCCGAGCGACGAGGACCGCTACCTCTCGTTCGACGACATCGTGGACCGCTACATCGGCCGCGCGATCCGCGTCGCGTCCTCGTTCGGCTATCGCGACAAGACCCACGTCCTCGGCTACTGCATGGGCGGCACGTTCTCGTCGATCCACGTGGCCGCCCACCCCGAGCGGGTCGCCTCGCTCCTCACCCTCGCGGCCCCCGTCCAGTTCGGCGACTACGGCTTGCTCGAGAAGTGGACCCGTAGCGACGGCTTCGACGTGCACGCGCTGGTGGGCGGCTTCGGCAACGTGCCGTGGCAGCTCCTCCAAGCCAGCTTCCACATGTTGAGGCCGACGCTGAGCCTCTGGAAGGCAGTGAAGCTCGTCGACCGCGCGTGGGACGACCGCTTCCTCGATGGCTTCTTCGCCACCGAGACGTGGGGCAACGACAACGTCGACTTCCCCGGCGCGTGCTACGCGACGTACATCGGCGAGCTCTACCGAGGTAATCGCTTGGTCCGTGGCGAGATGGCGCTGAGCGGTCGGCGCGTCGCGCTCTCGGACATCCGCTGCCCCGTCCTCGCGATCACGTTCGCCGACGACAACATCGTCCCGCCCGAGAGCGCGACCCCGCTCGTCGAGCTGGTCGGGTCGACCGACAAGCAGCACCTGCACCTCCCCGGAGGCCACGTCGGCGCGGTGGT
Organism: Sandaracinaceae bacterium; assembly: GCA_050186575.1. Lineage (GTDB taxonomy): Bacteria > Myxococcota_A > Polyangia > Polyangiales > Sandaracinaceae > JAUHXR01. Next base: position 99,214 of record JBFWYI010000011.1, read on the forward strand.
GTCGAGCGCGGCGAAGGCGCAGCTCTGGCCGCTCATCGCCGACTTCTGGGCCGAACGCGACCGGGACGAGGTCACGGCGGACGCATCGAGGGCCGCAGAGTAGCGGACGCAGAGTAGCGGACGCAGACGTTGACGCGCTCCCCGCGCGCCCCGAGACTGGTCGAGCCATGCGTCGTCGCTTCCTCACCGCGGGCCTCGCCGCGTCGATCGCGCTCCTCGCGGGCATCGCGCTCGGCGAGGGCCGCGCCGAGGCGCACGGCGGTGGCCTCAATCGATGCGGCTGTCACCACGTGCGCCGCACCGGCGAGTGCCACTGCCACCAGGACCGCGGGTGCGGATGCGAGTGCGAGCCCGACCGCTGCCGGTGATGGTCACGTCTGCCATCGACAATGAAACGTGACGACGTCCCCATCGACGACGTGATCGCTACGCCCCTCGCGCCCCCCGCCGAACGCGATCACCCCGTCGAACGCCCCGGCGATCCCGATCAGGTAGCTGCGCCCGCGCAGTAGCGCAGGCGTATGCGCGACGGTCAGCCTCACCGTGTGCTCGCCGTGCTCCGGAGGTTCCTCCTCGCCTTCGAAGCGGACCTCCCCGCAGTGCCGGTAGATGAGGTCCCATCCGTAGGGTACGCGGCGGAGCGCGGTGGTCGGCGTCATGCCGAGGCGGCGCAGGCCCTCGACGATCGGACCGAGCAAGGGACCTTCCGTCGACTTCGTGATCGCGGCGTGCCCCCACTCGCGCAGGCGCTCCGGACCGCAGAGGTCGTACACCGTCTGGGTGAGCCGCACGTCGAGCTCGAGCGGCATCCACGCGACGCGGACCGCGCCCTCGATCTCCGTGATCACGTCCCCGCATCGCTCCCGCACCTGCTCCTCGACGTCGGCGCCGAGGTCGCTCAGCGCGTGCACGTTCGAGAGGAGGTGGCTCGCGCGCATGAGGGGATCGGGCACCCGCCCACGATACGACGACCGACCCATTAGCTGGCCCACCTAATTGCCGGTAAACCGGGGCGCGCTACGCCGAGACCATGACTTTCCCGTCTCGCTCGCCCGCGCCTCTCCGATCCACCTTGGCGGCGGTCCACGTCGTGCTGGCGTTCGCGGCCTTCGGCTGTGGGCCGGACGGCGCAGACGAGGATGCCGGCCGGAGCGACGCAGGCGGCGCGGACGGCGGGAGCGGGGACCGTGACGGCGGCGCGGTGAGCGACGGCGGCGCGGACTCGGACGCGTGCCCCGTGGTCCACCGCGAGACCGACGCGGCCGGCCGCGACATCACGGTGTGTGACGAGGCGTACGGGAGCGCGCCGTTCGTCCGTTTGCCCGCCGACAGCGCCAGCGAGGTGTACGGCGGCATCGTGCGGCGCCTCGACGCCGGCCTCGAGCTCGTGTTCATGACGCGCGACACGTCGAACCCGATCGCGTCCCCGCCGCCCGCGTGGGTCGGTCAAGAAGCATTGCCGGGCGACATCCGCTACGGCTACTATCTGTACCGCGCGCGCGTCGACGGCGGCGCGGTCCAGGAGCTCACGCCGGTCGTCCGAGTCGACGACCGCGTGCTCGGGAGCGTGCTCGCCGCGGTGGTGCTGGGCGGCCGCGCGATCGAGGGGCTCGCCTCCGCTCGCACGGTGGACGCGTCGAGCGGAGAGGTGCGCTTCGCGTACGACGACCACACCGTGCCGATGCGCATCCGTTTCGATGCCGCACCCGACGAGGCGAGCTTCGACGACGCGACGGGCTACCCACGCCACGCGCTCTACGGCACGATCGAGAACGCGCACACCGCCGTGACGGGCAGCGACGGAGCGTGTCTCCCCGCGCTCGACACGCTCGCGGAGGCGAACCCGTTCTCCTCGGCGACGGGGGATGGGGATCGCGTGATGCTCCTGCGCCACCCCGACATGCACGGCGCGTTCGACGACGTGTTCACGATCGACTGGCCGGAGGGGACCGTGCCCGGCGGCAACAACATGGGCGCTGGGCTCTTCCTCTCGACGGCGGAGCTGCTGCTCGCGGCGCCACCCACGCGGGACGACGCGTCGAGCTTCCCGCACGGCGTGCCGTGGGCGGGACCGAGCGCGACGCTGTCGGTCGTCGACGGCGGCGGCGATCCTTGTGCGCCGTAGCGGATTCGATCGCCGGAAGCGAAGGGCAAGGTGACTTCCGATTCCGATTCCGATTCCGATTCCGAGTATTCCGAGTCCGATTCCGATTCCCACCCGACTCAGCCGCTCTCGACCTCGGCCGCCAGCCGGTATCCTTCTCCGTCTCTCACTACGACGTCCCGCAACCCCAGGCCCCGCAGCTCCGCGATGGCCACGCGCAGCCGGTTCTTCGCGACGTTGGGGAGCATGCGTTCCCGTGGCCACATCGCGCGGATCAGATCCGCGTCCGGCACCGCCCTGCCCTCTCGATGCCCGGCGACCAGCGCGCGAACGAGGCGGCGAAGCATCGCGCGGCTCGCGAGCGAGATCGTCTGCCCGCGATGACGGATCGAAGCGCCGCCGTCGCCCACGATCATCCGCTCGTGGGCGCGCGCGCGCGCATCGACCCCGGCCGCGACCGCTCGGACCGCGGCGTCCATCGTCCGGAGGTGGATGGATTCGTTCTCTCCTCGGGGCCGAGCGAGGGATGCCGCCACCTCGACGAAGAACGCATCGTTGTCTACCCGCAGAGGATCGCCGGGCACCGGGCGGCTCGCGACGAGGTGGCGCGAGATCGCCGCCGCGAGCTCCACGATCGCCTCGCGAGCGCGGCCGGCCCCGCGCGACGCGTCGCGCGCGGCCTCGAGATCCGCGTGCGACGCCTCGATCGCCCCGACCCGCGCGCGCACGATCGCGCGGAGCGCTCGCACCGTCCCGATCGATGGACCCGCGCCGAGCGGCGTGAGCTCCGAGAGCCCCTGGGTCAGCGCGCGCTCGGCGAGCTCGTCATCCTCCGACGCCAGCGCGACCCGACCGCGATACGCGCTCCACAGCGCGCGGAAGAACGGCGGCGCGTCGAGCGACAACGCGGCGACGATCGCCGCCTCCGCGTCGTCGTACCGCCCCTCGAGCTCGTAGCTCAGGCACAGAAACGAGAGTGCCGGCCCGATCGCGTCCGCGCTCGCGAGCCGGTCGAGCTCCGCCTCGAGGATCGCGCGAGCCGCCACCGGGTCGCCGAGCGCGAGCTCTACGAGCGCGACGTTCAGCCGCGCCTGAGAGGCCAGCGTGCTCCCCATCGGCACGCTCGATCTCGCATGACTCGTGGTCACCTTCCGCGAGCCGTCGGCGAGCGCGAGGGCTTCGTCGAGCTCCACCCCCGCGCGGCGCGACGCCTCCCGTGCGGCTTCGACCTCGCCTCGCTCACGGTCCACCCACGCGCGCACGAGGAGCGCGAACGCGGCGCACTCAGGGTCTCCGGCCGCCCGCGCGGCCTTGCGCGCCCTCGCCGCGAGCGCGGACGCCTCGTCGAGCGCCCCCGCGTTGAAGCGCGCGCGCCCATCGAGCGCGATCGCGCGCGCCGCGATCCTCGGGTCGTCGCACGCGCGCCCCATCGCGAGCGCCTCGCGCGCCGTCGCGCCCTCGCCAGTGAGGCGCGCCGACTCGGCGACCGCCAGCGCGAGCTCACCGATCCGCACCGCGTCGACACGTCCCGCTGCGCGCGAGAGCGTGTCGCACGCGAACGCCAAGTGGTCATGCAGTGCGTCGCCGCGGGGAGACGCCGCGCCCCATGCGATCAGCGCATCGATCGCCTCGGCGCGCACCATCGTCACGCCGCCGTGCGCGATCCGCGCGAGGGTGTCGGCGTGCGCGCGCAGTGACTCCGCGCTCCGCGCGCATCCGAGGAACGTGACGCGCGGCGCGAGCTGCCGCCCCCACGCCGCGAGCCGCGCCTCGGCCTCCGCCCGCGCCGTCGGATCGAGCCGCGCCGCCAAACGCGCCACGAACCGCGATGCACGGTAGAGCGGCGTCGCGTCCTCGCTGACCCGCAGCCACCCTGCCTCGGCGAGGACCTCGACGGCCTCGCCGCGCCCGAGCGCCGCGTCGATCTCGTCCGCCCGCGCCGCCGACGCGAATGCGCCGATCGCCGCGAGGTCGGCCACCGTCGCGAGGTCGCACGTTCGGAGCTGCGTCAACGCATCGTCCTCGTTCGATCCTCCAAGGTCTCCTTCTTCGAGCAGCCCGTCGGCGATCGCGACCGCGCGACCGATACCGAGTCGCGCCGCTCGCTGGGCGAGGCGCTCGATGATCGCCGGCGCGCCCTCCGCCGCGACCAGCAGATCGTCGAGCTCTCCGTCCGTGGCGGGACTCGTTCTCACGAGAGTGCCTCGCTCGAACGCACGACGAGCGAGCTGGCGCGACGCGTCGTCGTCGAGCGGTCGAAGACGCACCGTGGGCGCCCCGGCGATCGGCGCACCCACCGCGAGCACGCGCGCCTCGGGGTGCGCGCGCCGCCACCGCGCGATCACGCGCGCGCTCGGCGGCGGATCGAGCAGGACGAGCGTCCCGTCGAGCGAACCGGAGCGAACGAGCCCATGGACCACGCGTCCTCTGCGGCGCCACGCAGCCGCGACGCGCTCCGCGAAGTCCGCGAGCCCCATCCCCGGCTCACCGACCAGCCCGACCGCTCCCTCACTCTGCAACGCGCGAAGCACGGCGCGGCGAGTCGCGCGACGGTCCGGGTCGGCGTCCAGGTTCCATCGAGGCTGGCGCGTCACGCGCGGAAGTCTACCGGCGTCGCGCGAGGTGGTCGGACGGATCGGCCATCCCGCGTGGGCCCTTTGGTGACGCGCATGTGCATGCTAGGCGTGTCCGATGACTCGCTTGACATACTTGATCTGCGTAGTGGGCCTGTGCGCCTGTGGCTCGGGCAACGGCAGCGGCACCGATGGCGGAGCCGACGCGACGACGAGGGATGGCGCCGCCCCCGGACGTGACGCCGGGGCGGTCGGTCCGATCCCCGAGGACGAGCACGCGGGCGTGCTCGCCGAGACGTGGTGCGCGACCGCGTTCGAGTGCGGTTGTGCGCAGTCGGTGTATCCCGACGAAGCCGAGTGTGCGCGCTCGTTGACCGCGTCGGTGGAGTCGCGCCGAGGCGGGTTCGCCGCGATGGGGTTGGTGTACGACGCATCGTGCGCGGCCCGAGTCGTCCGCGAGATCGAGGTCGTCGGATGCCTCGGCTATCGCCCGCTCGAGCTCGGCTGCGAGTATTGCAGCCTCTATCACGGCAGCGTCGCGCGCGGCGAGCCCTGCACGAACCCGTGGCTGCTCGCGACCGACTGCGCGCCGGGGCTCGAGTGCGTCGACCTCGGCAGCGGCACGCTGACCTGTGAGGATCGCTGCGAGGCGTTCCCGCGCTTCGTAGGCCCCGGCGAGGCGTGCGGCACCGGCAACGTCGATTGCGCACCTCTCTATGGGGTTTGCGAGGACGGGACCTGCCGCGCCTGGCCCGGCGCGGGAGAGCCGTGCGACGGCTCGACGTGCGACATCACGTCTTACTGTGACCAGACGAGCGGAACCTGCGTAGCCACCGCATCGCAGGGCGCGGCTTGCGACGATGGCACGCAGTGCGAGACGCGCAGCTGCGAGGCCGACGTCTGCGTAGCGTTCTGTAACCCCCGTCCCTTCTGACGACCGCGGTCGCGCGACCCGAGCCACGCGCCCCGGGGTCTCACGGCGTGATCGTGCCGTTGCCGAGCTCGCCGTGGTCGTTGATGCCCCAGCACGTCACGAGGTTGCCCGTGCGACGAGCGCACGTGTGCCGCGAGCCGCCCACCACCTCGATCGCGTCGCTGAGCGTCAGCGCGCGCACCGGCATCGAGCGATTCGACGAGCTCCCATCGCCGAGCTGGTCGTCCTGGTTCAGCCCCCAGCAGTAGACCTCGCCGCCGACCACCGCGCAGCTGTGCCGATCCCCGAGCCCGAGCGAGTCCGACGCGGTGATCCCGCGCGCCATCACCGGCGTGCCCTGGTTCATCCCGCTTCCGTCGGCGAGCTGCGCCGACGTGCCCTCCCCCCAGCACTCCACCGCGCCGCTCGCGAACCGCGCGCAGTCGTGGCGGCCACCCACCGCGACGTCGAGCGCCCCCGTCGAGCCGACCACCGTGACCGTCGTCGTCCCCGACGCGCCGAACGTCCCGTCGCCGAGCTGACCTTCCGCTCCCCAACCCCAGCATGCGATGTCGCCCGACACCGCGCGGTACCCGCACCCGTGCCACAGCCCGGTCCCGATCGACGTCGCGTCGCTGAGCCCGACGACGCGCGCCGGCGTCGCGCGCGACATCGTCGTGCCGTCGCCGAGCTGCCCGTAGCGGTTGCGGCCCCAACACCAGACCTCGCCGGCGACGGAGTGCGCGCAGCTGAATTCCTCACCGAGCGCGAGCTGCGTCACCGCGGGCAGCCCGACCACCGCGACCGGGACCGAGCTCTGCGTGTTCGTGCCGTCGCCGAGCTGGCCATAGGCGTTGCCGCCCCAGCACACCACCTCGCCCGACGCGCGCCGCGCGCACGAATGGACGCCGCCCGCCCTCACCTCCACCGCGTCGGTCAGCCCGCTCACCACCACGGGGAGCGGCGAGTCGGTCCGCGTCCCGTCGCCCAGCTCGCCGGACGTGTTGCTCCCCCAACAGATCGTCTCGCCGGTCGGCTGGATACCGCAAGTATGGTGGCCCCCGGCGGCGAGCTGCGTGGCGTAGATCGGGACGCCCGCGTCGAGCGAGGCCGCATCGACGGATGCATCCGCGGCGCTCGCGTCGCGATCGAAGCCTCCGTCCATCGCGCTCTCGCACCCCACGTCGGGCGCGCAGATCCCGCCTCCGCACCGGGCGTCGTCGAGGTAGCTCGCGCAGACGCCGCCGAGGCACACGCCGCGCGCGCACGCGGGCAGCGACGGATCCGCAGCGCAGGCGTCGTCGGTCGCGCACTCGGGGTCCGGACACGCCCCCGGGCTCTCGGGGCTGCAGCGCGGATCGACGCAGCGTCCGCCGACGCACGCGATGGCGGCGGGCTCGTCGCCGTCCATCGGACAGCTCACGCCGGCGCAGTCGCGGGTCACGCGCACCGTGACGGCGAGCGCCGAGCCGGTGAGCTCCGCCAACGTGAGCCCCTCCGCCACCTCGGCGCCGCCCCGCTGGAGCCGGACGCGCACGACGTACGTGCGCCGCGCGAGCCCGTCGAGCTCCGCGACCCGCAGCCCGGACAGCGCGTCGTCGGCCTCGTCGAGGCTCGTCGTCTCGGTACGGATCGGGCTCGCCGCGAGCCCGAGGTCCTCGAGGACGTCGACCCGGGCGACGTCGACCTCGCGACTCGGATGGAGATCCGTGACGAGATCCACGGTGAGGAGCGAGCCCGCCTCGCACGCGGTGGCCAGCGCCACCAGCGACGCGATCCCGACGAGCTGCGCCGCGATCGATCTCATGACGCGATGGTAGAGACTCGCGAGGCGCGCCGTCTACGGGCAGCGCGCCCCGCGCCTCGATCCCGCAATCATACCTGCGGGGCCGGGACCGACCTCAGGCGCCGCGGCGACGACGGAGCAGCGCCAGACCCAAGAGGCCAGCCAGGATCCACGGCGTTCGCGAGCCCTCGCGCGGCACCGCGCATCCACCGCAGCCATCGGCGGGCGGCACCACCACGACGACGGGCGGCTCGCGGCCCTCGATCAGACAGTCGGAGCCACAACCATCTCCCGCGTCGGCGTTGCCGTCGTCGCAGGTCTCGCCGAACTCCATGCGGTTGTTGCCGCACACGCTCGCCTCGAGCTGGCAGAGCTCATCGCACCCGTTGCCGTCCATGCGCCCGCCGTCGTCGCACTGCTCCCCGTAGTCCTGCATGCCGTTGCCGCAGGTCTCGCCGAGCGGCGCGCGGTCGGTCGCCCGACACATGTCGTCGCAGTTCGATTCACCGTCGCACTGCTCGCCGTACTCCTGCACGCCATTGCCGCACTCGGTCGGCTCGCGCACGCAGTTCGACGAGCATCCGTCGCCGTTGCGATCGTTGCCATCGTCGCACTGCTCGCCGCGCGCCTGGATGCCGTCGCCGCAGACCTCGAGCGCGCAAATCGCGCTGCAGCCGTCACCGCCGGTGTGGTTGCCGTCGTCGCACGCCTCGCCGGGGCCCTGCGTCCCGTCGCCGCACGCGTCCGGATCCTCGAGCTGACAGAACTCGCTGCAGCCGTCCCCGTTCGCGTTGCCGCCGTCGTCGCATTGCTCGCCGGTCGTCACGTTGCCGTCGCCGCACGCCTCGGGGTTCTCGAGGATGCAGTCCTTGTCGCAGCCGTCGCCGTCCAAGAGGTTCCCGTCGTCGCACTGCTCCATCGGGCCAGGGCGTCCGTCGCCGCAGACCTCGTACGTGCACACCGGGCTGCACCCGTCGCGCTCGACGTCGTTGCCGTCGTCGCACTCTTCGTCCGGCCCCGGGAGCCCATCGCCGCACACCTCGAGGACGCAGCCGCTCGTACAGCCGTCGCCGTCGACGTCGTTCGCGTCGTCGCACTCCTCGACGCCCGCGAGCACGAGCCCGTCGCCGCACACCCCGTCCTGGCACGCCGCCGTGCACGCCGCGGTGTCCGCGATCATCGCGCCGGTGTCGCAGACCTCGCCGAGCCCCGGCTGGAGCACGCCGTCGCCGCACACCTCGAGCACGCACCCGTCGGTGCAGCCATCCCCGTCGCCGTTGGCGCCGTCGTCACACTCCTCGTCCGACTGCGTAACGCCGTCCCCGCAGATCTCGGTCACGCACGTCGCGCTGCACCCGTCATCGCCCGTCGTGTTGCCGTCGTCGCACTCCTCGCCCTCGGTCGGCTCGAGCGTCCCGTTGCCGCAGCTCGATCCGACGCGGAGACACCCGACGCACCACGTCGCGGTGCCGGATCCGACATCGCACTGCTCGCCCTCGGACGCCTGCACGATCCCGTCACCGCACGCCGCCGGTACGCACGAGTTCGTGCACGCGTCGAAGTCGGACGCGTTGCCGTCGTCGCACAGCTCGCCGCCCATCCCCACCGGGATGCTCCCCATGTTCGCGCGCGCGGTCCCCGTCACGGTGTCCGATGCGGGCAAGCCGGCTTGCGTGTAGGTCAGCCGCGCGGTGCCCACCGTCATGCGCAGGCCCGCGAGGTCGGGCAGCCCATCGCGCCGGATCCCCCACGTGAGGCCGCGCGTGTCGTCGGACCACAGCTCGAAGCCCACCATCCCGTGGTCGTACGCTCCGCTGAGCACCGAGGTGTTGAAGCGGTGACTGAGCGGGCGCGGCGAATTGCGCATGTCGAAGCGCCACGTCGACCCCTCGAGCGCGTTCGCGATCGCGGTCGCGTCGCGCCCGCCCGTCATCTCCACGTGCACGGGGCCCGTCGTGATCCGGATCCCGCTCTCGAGCGATAGCGCCGTCGTGTCGATCATCGCGGCGTCGAACCCCATCTGAAAGTCGACCGGCGTGCCCGCCAGCGCATAGAAGTGGCTCCCGCGCGGGGCCGTGCCCACCGTGAACCGGCCGCTCAGGCAGTACTCGTAGCCGGCGCAACCGCAGCCCGGACCGGTACAACCCATCGCGGCGCGCACGAAGCCATCGCCGCAGCTCGCGACGTGGCAGCTGTTGAGGCACGCGTCGCTGTTCGACGCGTTTCCGTCGTCGCACTCCTCGAGCGGATCGACGACGCCGTTGCCGCACTCCTCGCGCTGACAGGTCGCGGTGCATCCGTCCGCGCCCATCGTGTTGCCGTCGTCGCACTGCTCGGGCTCATCCACCCGGCCGTCGCCGCAGACGAGCGCCTGACAGCGCGCCGTGCAGTCCGGTCCGCCGTCGCACTCCTCGGGGAACTGCACGACGCCGTCCCCGCAATTCGGATTGATAGCCGTATAGATCGCGCGGCACGACGCCATGATCGCGGTGAGCTCCGCGCGCGCCGCTCCGCTCGATCCGCCCGTCCCCGCCGCGTAGCAGAACGCGACGCTGCGTTGATCGCCGGGCAACAGCGGTCCGTCGAGGACCATCGAGATCGCGCCCTGCTTCTCGCTCTTGCCGACCGCGTCGTCGTGATCGCCGCTGAGCGCCGGATCCCAGAGGAAGAAGCGGTAGCGGTTGTCTTGCGTGGTGCTCGAGCCCCACTGCGCGAGGGTGAAGTTCTTGTCGACGTTCCAGTTCGCGAACGAGAACCCGCCCGGACCGCCGGGCGTCGCGAGCGCGGGAGCGAGGCCGAACCAGTAGTGGACCTCCGGATCGGTGTACGGGATCTGGTCGTAGAGCGCGACCATCTGGTTTGCTGGATCGAACTCCGTCGAAGTGTCGTAGCCGAGCGGCGGGATGTCGAAGTCGGCGATCATCGCCGTCTCGACGAACGGGAAGACGCGCGACGTCTCGTTCACCAGCGTGTAGACGAGCAGGTACGCGCTGACCCCGTTCACCGCGTAGGTGCGCAGGCGCACCGTCACGTCGGTGTGGTAGCCGTGGAACTGGATCGGGTCGGTGGGGCTCGAGTCGTCGCCGCTGATCTCGAGCGTGCCCGATGCGCCAGGGATGCTCGTGAGCGCGGCCTGGATCGCCATCTGGGTCGACATGTCGACGCCGATCGCGCCGAGCGCCATCACGAGCTCGGGCACGCCGTACACCGCGACGCCCGAGTTGTGGATCCGCGGATCGTTCGGGTCGCTGAAGTCGCCGCGGAACGCGGTGTCCATGTGGAGCGCGAGCTCGGAGATGAGCGTGTCGATCGTCGCGGTGGACCAGTCGAACGTCGTCGCGATCGTCGCGAGCGTCTCGAGCGCGGTCACCGCCGCGGCGGCGCGCTCTTGCGTCGCCGTGATCTCCGCGATCACGTCCTGTAGATCGTCGAGGCTCACGCCCGGGTTCAGCATCATCGCGAGCCCCGTCGGGTCCATCGTCGTCACCGACTGGAGCGCCGACAACACGCCTGCCGCGGTACCCAGATCGCTACGCTGAATCCCGACCGCCTCGAGCTCCGCGAGATCGATCCCCGGATCCGAGACGAGCACGTTGAACCGGCAGTGCGGGCAGAAGTCCTCGCTGTTCCCGTCGGTCTCGTCGTACTCGATGCTGAACGAGTACCCCTCGCCGAGGCCGCCGCGATCATCGACGCGCGCGTGCCGCGACGCGTCGGCCCCGAAGTGCCAGGCCTCGAACGGCGGCATCGGCTGCGCGCTCGCGGTGAGCGGACACAGCGCTGCGCAGGCCCCCAAGAGGGCCAACCCACCGAACCAGCTGCGACTCATCAGAACCCCCTGAGCGAACGGCCTTCTACGTATGTCGGACCGCTCTGCTCCTCGCGCGTGGGTCCCGTGGGTGCGCATCCACGGAACGGACCCGAGAAGGGTGCACCCAGTCCGGCGCGACTGCAATGGTCCGCGCTGGCTGAGCCCTGGGGTGTGGACGACGCGGGGAGGCGGATCGGACACGGAATCGGAATCGGAGTCGGAGTCGGAAACGGAATCGGAGTCGGAAACGGAATCGGAGTCGGAAACGGAGTAAACGGAGTCGGAATCGGAATCGGAGTAATCGGAGTCGGAATCGGAGTCGGAGTCGGAGTCGGAGTCGGAGTCGGAATCGGAGTCGGAATCGGAATCGGAATGGGAGTCGGAATCGGACTCGGAATCGGAGTCGGAATCGGAGTCGGAATCGGAGTCGGGTTCGGACTACGCGGGCAGGGGCAGGGGCAGGGGTACGGAATCGGCCTCGGCCACGGGATCGCAATCGCAATCTGAGTGGTCGCCGTTGCCGTAGTGCGCCGCATGCGACACCGAGATATCGTGTGACGTGCCTCGGATCTGCGCGGTGACACTCCTCTTGACCGGCTGCGCGCTGAGCCACGAGCCGGTCGACTGGACCGGGTGGGAGCTCCACGTCGAGTCTCGCGGGCTCGCGGAGAGCCAGCGCCTCGACGTCGACACCGACGCCGCCTACGTCGCACGCCGCTTCCACCAGCTCGAGCGCTGCGAGGGGACGCTCTCGCCCGATGATCAACTCGCGTGGCTCACCTACATCGAGGACTTTGGAATCCTGGCGCGGCACGGCGCCCTCGACCCGCGTCCGTGCGATGACTGCGGCGTCATCACCGTGGAGGTGTCGGACCCATCGCGCACGCGTGCCCGCGTGTTCGGCACGTCGTCCCCCGCGGCAAACGGCGCATTCGATCTATTCGAACGGTTCGCGCAACGGGTGGGGCCCTCCTGCGCACGCCTTCCTCCGGACCCCGAGCGGATCGACATCGTCGTGCGGGGATACCTGTGGGACCTGCGCGGTGAGATGCGGTTCGAGCTGCGGGTGCCACCGGGCGACGTCCCGAGCGGCTCATGGACACGAGACGTCCTGATCGATCCCGCTCCTGACATGCCAACGCCGCCCGCCTGTCCGGACGCGTTCCACGACGACGACCGCGCCGCGTTCGTGCGCGCGCTGGTCGAGGGGGTCCCCGCATACGATGGCCCCTGGCCCGAACCCGCCTACGCCGACCCCACCATCGTCGTCCGGCTCGCCGATACGCGGAGTCAGGAGGACGTCGAACCCGCGTTCCGCGACTGGCCCGCCGCAGAGTACCGGGTGAACGAAGCGAGCCCGATCGGTTCTCGGATCGTCGATCTCGTCACGCGTTGTCCGGAGCGCTGAACCGCCATGTCCTCGTTCGACCACGCGCTCCACCGGTTCGCCGTCGGCCTGGCGGAGCGCCTGCCTGCGTCGGTGCGCATCCTCGCCGCCGACGATCGCGCGTGGTCCGCGGGGCCTGATCTCGATCTCGGCGAGGTGAAGCTCGCAACCACGCTTGCAACCCTGGACGCGGTCCTGCACGGGGGCCACGGCGCGGAGTATCTCGCCGAGACCGACCGCAATGTGAGTCTCTCCCTCCTTCGTGGCTCCGATGGCGCGGCGCGGCTGCTCCTCGTCGTGGTGTTCGACGGGCGCAGCAGCCTCGGTCTCGTGCAGCTCTGCATGAAGCGAGGGTGGGCAGAGACCGTCACCGATCTCTCCGCGCTGCCGGCGCTCGACCGACCCGCGTTGCGCTCTGCCCTTCGCGTCGACCTGACCGCGCTTCACTGACCACTCCGATCGCCGTCGGAGCCGGACCTCGCCGCGCGCGAGCGGGGTCGAGGTCGCGCACGATTCTGACTCCGATTCCGATTCCGTTTCCGTTTCCGTTTCCGACTCCGAATCCGATTCCGATTCCGATTCCGATTCCGATTCCGATTCCGAATCCGAATCCGAATCCGAATCCGAATCCGAGTCCGATTCCGAGTCTGAGTCCGACTCCGAGCCCGAGTCCGCTTCCGAGTCGGAGTCCGACGATCCCGATCCGCCCTCCTACGCCACGTTTGCGGCCTCACCGGCCCATCCTGCTAGGCTCCGCCCGTGCCCGTCGACGAGAAGGTCCGCGCTCAGATCCTCGATCGCGTCCGCGCGCTCGGAGGCCTGAACGACGGCGTCGCGACCCAGGTCGCGCGCGAGCTCGGCGTGCCCGAGGCGCACGTGTATGGCTCCGCGTCGTTCTTCCATCTGCTCGCGAAGCCCGACACCAAGGTGCGCGTGTGCACCGGGCTCTCCTGTCTCGCGCTTGGCGCGCAGGCCGTCCTCGACGCCGCGATCGACGCGGGGATGCCGGCCGAGGCGTGCACCTGCCTGGCGGCGTGCGATCGCCCGCCCGCGGTGCTGCGCGAGCGCGACGTGCTCGTCGAGGTCTCGACGGAAGACGTGGCGCGCGCGGAGGGAGACTGGACGAAGCTCGTGAGCGCGCGCGAGCCGAGCCTCGACTGGGACGGGGCGATCGGGCCGACCGATCCGGCGACGTTCGACTCGCTGGCGATGAACCTCGCCGTCGCGCCGACCTACGAGGCCACCGCGATGGCGCGCGCGCGCGAGCTCGGCGCCGACGCGGTGATCGCGGAGATCGAGCGCTCGGGCCTGCAAGGCCGCGGCGGCGCGGGGTTCCCCGCCCACATCAAGTGGAAGGGCGTCTTCAACCAGCCCGAGACGACGCGCTACGTCGTGCTCAACGCCGACGAGGGCGAGCCGGGGACGTTCAAGGACCGGGAAGTCCTCTTGCGTCGTCCAGACCTCGTCCTCGAGGGCCTCGCGATCGCGGCGCACGTGGTCGGCGCGCACGAGGTCTACATCTACCTGCGCGGCGAGTTCGGGGCGCCGTGGCGCGCGCTCGAGGACGCGATCGCCCGCTTCGCCGATCGCCTGGGCGACGTCCACTTCCACCTCCACCCCGGGCACGGCGCGTACATCTGCGGTGAGGAGACGGCCCTGCTCGAGGCGCTCGAGGGCAAGCGCGGGATGCCGCGGCTCAAACCGCCCTTCCCCACCGAGCACGGGCTCTGGAACAAGCCGACGCTGATGCACAACGTCGAGACGATCGCGTGCGTGCCCGCGATCGTGCTGCGCGGCGGCGACTGGTTCAAAGCGCTCGGCCGCACCGAGCCAGGGAGCAAGCTCTATTGCGTGAGCGGGCACGTGAAGCGGCCCGGGATTTACGAGCTGCCGCTCGGGGTCACGCTCGACGAGCTGGTCGAAGCGGCGGGCGGCTACGACGGCGAGCTCTACGCGTTCTCTCCGGGAGGAGCGAGCTCGGGGTTCCTCCCCGCGTCGGAGCGCACCACGCCGCTCGACTTCAAGTCGCTCGCCAAGGTCGGCTCCATGCTCGGCTCGGCGGGGCTCGTGGTGCTGAATGACACCGTCGACCTCGGCTGGGCGGTGCGCGAGCAGCTCCGCTTCTTCGAGCTCGAGAGCTGCGGGCAGTGCGCGCCGTGCCGCATCGGGACGCGGTTCCTCCGCGAATCGGTGGACAAGAAGCGCGCGGGCGAGAAGGTGCACCTCCATCAGGTCGCCGAGGCGGCCTGGGAGATGAACGAGGGATCCATCTGTGGGCTCGGGCAGGCGGCTCCGCTCCCGTTGACCAGCGTGCTACAACGATTTCCGGAGGTCTTCGATGACCATCGAGATTGACGGCGAGGTCCTCGAGTTCGAGGACGGCGAGACGATCCTCGACATCGTCGCGCGCGCGCGCGGCGAGGGGTTGATCCCCACCCTCTGTTACGACCCGCGCCTCGAGCCGGCCGGCGCGTGCCGCACGTGCTTGGTCGAGGTCGACGGCTGGCGCCGCATGCCGCCCGCGTGCGCGACCAAGGCGACCCACGGGATGAAGGTGCGCACAGAGAGCGAGCGCATCGACCGGCACCACAAGGCGCTCCTCGGCCTCTACCTCGCCGACCACGTGCAGGGCCACGACGCGTGCGAGGACAACGCACCGTGCGAGCTCCACGCGATGGCGGCGGAGTACGACGCGCCGACCGACTGGATGCCGATGGCGCCGATGCGGAGCGGCCGCGAGGACAAGAACCCGTACATCGAGTTCCGCCCCGACCGCTGCATCCTCTGTGCGCGCTGTACGCGCTACTGCGACGAGGTCGAGTCGGTCAGCGCGATCAGCCTCACCGGCCGCGGCGCGTTCACCACGATCGGGACGACGGACGAGAAGTCGCTCCTCGACACGAGCTGCGAGATGTGTGGCGGCTGCATCGCCGTCTGCCCGACGGGCGCGATGGCGGAGAAGAAGCCGCTCGTCTCGCTCGCCAAGCCCGAGCGCCAGCTCGAGAAGGTCCGCACGACGTGCAACTACTGCGGCGTCGGCTGCCAGATGGACCTCAACGTGGATCGCGCGACGAACACCGTCGTCAAGGTCACGAGCCCGCCGCCCGGGACGCCGCCCAACGACGGCAACCTCTGCGTGAAGGGTCGCTTCGCGTACGAGTTCATCTCGCACCCCGACCGCCTCACCGTCCCGCTCGTCCGCGGCGAGGACGGGCAGCTCCACGAGGCGAGCTGGGACGAGGCGCTCGACAAGGCGGCATCCGGTCTCCGAGCGGTGCGCGACGAGTACGGCCCGGACGGCCTCGGCTTCGTCTCCTCGTCTCGTTGCACGATGGAAGAGAATTACCTGGTGCAGAAGCTGTCTCGTGCCGCGTTCGGCACGAACAACTGTCACCAGTGCTCCGCCACCTGACACGCTCCTACGGTGGCCGGTCTGGTCACCACGTTCGGTGCGGGGGCGATGACGAACTCGATCACGGAGATCCGCGACGCGGACTTCCTCTTCGTGATCGGATCGAACACGTCCGAAGCGCACCCGATCATCGCGATGGAGATGAAGCGGGCCGTCCACCGCGGGGCCAAGCTCGTCGTCGCGGATCCGCGCAAGGTGTGGATGACGACGATGGCGGAGCGGCACTTGCGGCTCAAGCCCGGCACCGACGTGTGGCTCTTGAACGCGATGGCGAACGTCATCGTCACCGAGGGGCTCGTCGACCAGGCGTTCATCGACCGGAACACCGAGGGCTTCGAGGCGGTGGCCGAGACGGTGCGTCGTTACACGCCCGAGGAAGCCGAGAAGGTCTGCGGCGTGAGCGCCGAGGACATCCGCATCACCGCGCGCGAGTACGCGACGACCGAGCGGGCCGGCATCTACTACACGCTCGGGATCACCGAGCACAGCCACGGCACCGACAACGTCTATGCCTTGTCGAACCTCGTGCTGATGACGGGCCACCTCGGGGTGCCGTCGGCGGGGATGAACCCGCTGCGCGGCCAGAACAACGTGCAGGGCGCCAACGACGCGGGGGCGTCGCCGGTGTT
The DNA here is from genome assembly GCA_050186575.1 of Sandaracinaceae bacterium. Lineage (GTDB taxonomy): Bacteria > Myxococcota_A > Polyangia > Polyangiales > Sandaracinaceae > JAUHXR01. Next base: position 115,829 of record JBFWYI010000011.1, read on the forward strand.
CCTCCCCGGCTATCAGCGGGTCGACGACGACGAGGCGCGGGCGAAGTACGAGGCGGCGTGGGGCGTCACCTTGCCGGGCAAGCCGGGTCTCAACCTCAACGAGATGATGAAAGAGGTCGGCAAGTCCATCAAAGGCCTGTTCGTGATGGGCGAGGACATCCTCATCTCCGAGCCGAACGTCTCGCACCTCGAAGAGGGGATGAACGCGGTCGACTTCGTCGTCGTGCAAGACATCTTCCTGAACGAGACCTGCCGCTTCGCCGACGTGGTGTTCCCCGCCGCGTGCTTCGCGGAGAAGGACGGCACGTTCACGAACTCGGACCGGCGCCTCCAGCGCGTGCGCAAGGCGGTCGAGCCGCCGGGTCAGGCGCGTGCCGATTGGGAGATCCTCCTTGAGCTCGCGAAGCGCTGCGGCGCCGACTGGCATTACGACACCGCGGCCGAGGTCTACGCGGAGCTCGCGCGGCACGCGCCGAAGTTCGCGGGCATGAGCCACGAGCGCATCGAGCACGGCGGCTTGCAGTGGCCTTGCCCCACCCCGGACCACCCGGGCACGAAGTACCTCCACGAGGGCGGGGTCCTCCGCGGCAAGGGTCTCTTCCAGGCCGTCGAGTACCGCCCATCCAAAGAGGCGCCCGACGTCGAGTATCCGCTCGTCCTCTCGACCGGCCGCACGCTCTATCACTACAACGCGGCGACCCAGACGCGCCGCGAGACGGGCCTCCACACGAAGCAGTCGTCCGCGTTCATCGAGATGCACCCGAGGGACGCGAAGATGCGCGGCATCGAGACGGGCGAGCTCGTCGAGGTGACGACGCGACGCGGCAAGGTTCGTTGCAGAGCCATCGTCTCGCGTCAGGTGAAGAAGGGCTGCATCTGGATGCCGCTCCACTTCCCCGACGCGCGCGCCAATCTACTGACCATCGACGAGGGCGACCCAATCACCGGCACCGCCGAGTACAAGGTCTGCGCGGCCGAGGTCCACAAGATCGCCGACGACGCGAGCAGGACCGCGTTCCCCGGCTCGTTCTACGAGCAGCACGGCCCCTACTGATCGGGGACGCCTACACGCCTTCGATCTCGCCGTCGGCGCCGATGCGGATCTTCGTCGACGCGGGGACGCGCGGGAGGCCCGGCATCGTCATGAGCTCGCCGGCGATCGCGGTGATGTAGCCAGCGCCCGCCAAGAGGCGGAGCGAGGCGATGTTCAGCGTGAAGCCCTGCGGCCGGCCCTGGAGCCTCGGGTCGTCCGACAACGAGCGGTGCGTCTTCGCGACGCAGATCGGGAGCTGGCCGTAGCCCGCCGCCTCGAGCTCGCGGGCGGTCTTCTTCGCCGCGGCGGAGAGCGCCACGTCCTTTCCACCATACACCTTGGTGGTCAGCGCCTGGAGCTTCTCTTCGATCGTCGACTCGAGCGGGTAGCTGAACGTCGGCGTCGTCGCCGGCTTCTCGAGCGCGCCCATCACCACGTCGGCGAGCGGGAGCGCGCCCTCCCCGCCCTTGGCGAAGCCATCGCTCAGGCCGACCGGGACGCCGCGCGCCTCCACGTGCTCACGCAGGATCGCGAGCTCGTCGTCCGGATCATTGCCGAAGCGGTTGATCGCGACGACCGCCGGGATGCCGAAGCGCGCGACGGAGTCGAGGTGCGCGTCGAGGTTCACGAGGCCCGCGCGCAGCCGCTCGGGGTCCGGCTTGGACGCATCCGCCACCGCCGCGCCACCGTGCATGCGGAGCGCCTTGAGCGTGGCGACGAGCACCACCACGTGCGGCCAGAGGCCCGCGCTCCGGCACTTGAGGTCGAGCAGCTTCTCGCCGCCGAGGTCGAAGCCGAACCCGCCCTCGGTGACCACCACGTCCGCGTAGCCGAGGCCGAGCCGCGTGCCGAGCACGCTCGAGCAGCCGTGCGAGAGGTTCGCGAACGGACCGCCATGGACGATCGCGGGGCCGCCCTCCGCGGTGCGCACGAGGTTCGGCATCAGCGCGTCGCGGAGGAGCGCGGTCATCGCGGCCGGCGCGCCGAGGTCGCCCGCGGTGACGAACGATCCATCGCGGCGCGCGCCGATCACGATGCGGCCGAGCCGTTGGGTGAGGTCGTCGTAACCCTCGGCGAGGCAGAGCGCGGCCATCACCTCGCTCGCCGCGGTGATGTCGAACCGCGTCTCGCGCGGCACGCCCTCGCCGTGGAGCCCGACCACGATGTTGCGGAGCGAGCGATCGTTCATGTCGACGACGCGCGGCCACGTCACGCGCGCGGGGTCGAGCATGGTCTCGCCGCGGAAGTGGAGGTCGTTGTCGGTGAGCGCGGCCAACAGGTTGTGCGCCGACCCGATCGCGTGGAGGTCCCCGGTGAAGTGGAGGTTGATCGTGGTGGACGGCTCGAGCGTGGCCTTCCCGCCGCCGGTGCCCCCGCCCTTGATGCCGAAGATCGGCCCGAGCGACGGCTCGCGCAAGCACACCGCAGTTCGCACGCCGCGTTGACGCAGGGCCATCCCGAGCGAGATGCTGACCGTCGTCTTGCCCTCCCCGGCCGGCGTCGGGGTGATCGCGCTGACCGCCACGAGCTTGCCGCGCGGCGGGCGGATGGCCTCGAGCGGAATCTTCGCGGCCTGGCCGTAGGGGATGATCTCGGAGCCGGCGAGCCCTAGCTCGTCGGCGACCTCATGGACGGGGCGCAGCAGCATGGCGCGGGTGTACCACCGCCGCGGCCCCGCCGTCAGCCGTGGGCGAGCGCGTGCTTGGGCTCGTACACGCCCAGCTCGGCCCCGCTCGGGAGCGTGACGCGCACGAGCGACCCCCAGCGTTCCTCGTGCACCGCGGTGCACGGAACGCCGCGCTCCTTCATCGACGCGACGAACGCGGTGATGGAGTCGCACACGAGGTACAGCTCGTGCTTGCCGCCGGTGTCCGACGGATGCATCGCGACCTCCGACGGAGGCAGCGCGAAGATCAGCCAACCGCCGCCCACGTCGACGTGGGAGAAGCCGAGGACATCGCGGAAGAACGCGCGATCCGCCTCGGCGTCCTTCGAATAAAGGATGGTGTGGGCGGCGCGAATCATGGCCATGAGCATACGCCGCCGGCGGGTGGGGATCGATCGGCTCGGGCGTATCATGCGGCGTGCCCGACTTCGGCGAGCCGCAAGACATCATGGAGCAGTTCAACTCCATCTTCGCGGACCTGTTCGGAGCGCGAGGGCCGACGCGCGACGTCCAGATGTCGGTGGTGCTCACCCTCGCAGAGGCCGAGCGCGGCGTGGAGCGCGCCGTCGAGGCGACGCGGCGCATCCCCTGCGAGGCGTGCGAGGGTCGCGGCGGGCCGCGCGAGGATGAGCCGCGCGTGTGTAGGAAGTGCGCCGGCGCCGGCACGCGCGCGGAGGCGCGCGGAGCGTTCACGATCAACACGACGTGCGCTGGCTGCCGCGGCGCCGGCCGGACGTGGGAGGACCCGTGCGCGGCCTGCGACGGCCTCGGCGCCCGCACCACGCCGGGGACGTGGACGGTCAAGATCCCACCCGGCGTCGGGCACGGCCACAAGCTGCGGCTCAAGGGCCAAGGCAACGACCTCGGCGACGGCCCGGGCGACGCGTACGTCGTCGTCCATGTAGACATGCACTCTACGTTGCAGCGGCGCGGCGACGACCTCGTCACGCGAGTGCGGATCAAGGACGCGCTCCGTGAGTCCGGCGGCGAGCTGCGCGTCGCGTGGATCGACCGGGACGTGCCGGTCGCGATCCCAGCGGGGTGTGCGCACCGGACGGAGATCCGCGTGCGCGGCTGGGGCATGCCGAAGCTCGGCCAACCGTACACGGCGCCGCCGGCCCCGGGGGGCGCGTACCGGAGCAGCGCGAGCGACACGCGCGGCGACCTCGTCGTGGTGGCGTTGACCCAGGACGACCCGGAGGAGGATCCGTACGAGGTCTTGGGCGTCGCGCCCGGTGCATCGCTCGCGGAGATCCAGACGGCGTACCGAACGCTAGCGGCCGAGCACCACCCGGATCGGCACCCGGACGACCCCGCGGCGGCCGAGCGCTTCGAGCGGATGAGCGCGGCCTACGCGAAGCTCGCCCAGCTCGCGCAGATCCCTTCGCGGGTGCCTCGGCTCGATGCCGCGTGGCGCGCCCCGCGACCGCCCGATCCGGGGAACGGGACGTTCGAGCTGCGCGCGGTGGCGATCGGCGTCGCGCTCTTCGCGGTGGTGGTCGCGCTGCTGTTGTTGAACCGATGAACGCGTAGCCGGCCGGCGACCGCGCGAGTCGTTCGATCGCGTCCTCGGACTCCTCAGCGATCTTTGGCGCGACGCGGAGAGTCTCGTCAGCGATGCGCACGACATCGCAACATGTTTTCCGTACTCGATTCCGATTCCGTTTCCGTTTCCGTTTCCGTTTCCGTTTCCGTTTCCGATTCCGTTTCCGATTCCGATTCCGATTCCGTTTTCCGATTCCGATTCCGTTTCCGATTCCGTTTCCGATTCCGATTCCGATTATTCCGATTATTCCGATTCCGATTCCGATTCCGATTCCGTTTCCGTTTCCGTTTCCGTTTCCGTTTCCGTTTCCGTTTCCGTTTCCGTTTCCGTTTCCGTTTCCGTTACGCGTCGCCGTCCCTCTCGCTGTTGCAGCGCTCGGCTCCGGCGCTATGCCGTCACTCGAATGCGAACGCTGCTCCCGATGGTCTGCGTCCTCGCGCTCGGTTGCGCGGGCTCGCCGCGTCCCGCGCCTCTGCACGCGGGGGCCGACATGGAGCGTGCGGACACCTCGGGCGAGACAGCGGGAACCGCCGAGACCGTGGAGGCCGAGGCGCTGGGGCGCGCGTTCCGATCCGTCCCGGACGCGCGCGCCCTCCTCGATGCTCCGATCGCCTCGCTGGGGTTCGACTATCCCAACGTCGAGATGGCGAACTGGGACACCGGCGAGCGGCGGCCGTTTGGCACGTGCGCGGAGTATCGCGCTCTCTCCGCAAACGGGTTTGCGATGGACGTCCCGGCCATCGACGCGTGGATGGCCGTGCGGCTCTCGGCGTTCTGCGCCGCCCTCGATCTGGCGACGCGATGCCAGACGCCCGATCGATCCGCGGTGGCCGACTTCGACGTCGTGCGCGACGGGCTCGCGGCCCTCCCCGCGGGTCTCGTCGACATGGCGCACGGCGACGCCCCGAGCGAGGGGGTGCTCGCGGACCGCTACCCGCGCGAGCAGGTCCTCCCCGCGACCGACGGCTTGCTCCGCGTCTGCCCTCCCGGCGAGGACGAGGGCGACCGCACCTGCATCGACTTCGAGGTGCTCGGGCGCGGCGACGTCGATGGCGACGGCGCCGAGGATCTCATCGTCAGCGTGACCGCGGAGTCGGGCGGGGCCTCGTCGGATCGCTTCGGGGTCGTGCGCGCGCTGAGCCGCGAGTCGGAGTCCGAGCCGCTCCGCATCCTCACGCTCGATGTGGCGGAGGAATAAGCACCGCAGCCGGAGCGTGGGCCTCCCCATGGACCGACCGCGGATTCGCTGGGGGGTGCTCGCCGGCGGCTCGCTCCTGCTCGGCGGCGCGCTCGCGTCGCGCGTCGGCTATCGACCCGAGGATCTCGGACCGCCGGGTCCGCCGCCGCCCGCGCTCGAGCGGGACCAGCTTCGCGCCGTCACCCTCAACGCGTGGCGCCTCGCCAACCCCGCGCGCGTCACCAAGCTCGTCGACGGGCTCGAGCGCTCCGCCGAGCTCCTCGCCACCGGCTCCGCCGCCCGCCTCCCCGAGATCTTCGCGATCCAGGAGATCGAGTCCCGCGAGGCGGCCGACGCGCTCCGCGATGCGGTCGCACCGACGCATGACCTCTTGTCATGCGAGTGCGCGCACGAGAAGGACGGAACGCTGCGCAGCGCCGTCGCGATCGGGATCGCGCGCGACCGGCTCACCCTCGAAGGAGAGTCGTGCGTCGAGCTCGGCCGCATCTGGCCCGACCACCCGCGCTGCGCGCTCCGCGCCGACGTGCGCACCAGCGACGGCGAGCCGCTGACCATCGTCGCGGTGCACATGGCGTGGCACATCGAGAACGACCCGATGGCGCGGCGCCTCGTCGATGCCCTCCCTGCGGATCGCCCGCTCCTCGTCCTCGGCGACTTCAACACGTGGCCGGGCCGCAAGGCGTACGACACCTTGACACGAGGCCGGCTCCGCGACGCGTGCGAGGGCGCCCCGCCGACCACCCCGATCGCGCGCCGCGTCGACTTCGTGCTCGCGTCCGACGAGATCGCGATCGACGGCCGGCTCGACCGCCGCCGGGCGTTCGACGCGATGGGCGTCGAGTCGTTCCTCCGCTGGCCGGTGCTGCGCCACACGTTCCGCGGCCCGCACAGCCGCTCCGACGCGGACGACTGCCCCGTGACCGATCACCTCCCCGAAGGCGTCGTGCTCCGGCTCGCGACCTGATCACGCGCTCGCCGGACCGGCTTTGCGTCGACCCCCCTCGACGCGTAGCATGCAGCTCGGAAGTCCCGTGGTCGGGACCTCGGGAGGCGACCCACGATGAGCTCGATCGGCCGGTTCTTTCGCCCCAAGCGCCTCCTCTTGCCGGGCGCGATCTTGCTCGTGGCGCTCCTCGTCATCGCTCAGATCACCGTCGACTTCCTGCTGTGGGATCGCGTCCGCATCGGCGCGCCGATCCTCGTGGTGTTCCTGGTCTTGGGCGCGCTCGCGTCCCTCGCGTGGGTGTTCCCCAACGGATGCAAGCGGTGTGGTCAGCTGCTCACGACCCGCGTCGGGGTCTACCGGCCCGAGCTCTACGACGCGCTCGCCCAAGCGGTCGCTCAGCCCACGCCGCAGGCGGTGCAGCAGCTCGCGCCGCACCGCACGCTGGAGGCGCTCCCTCGTCGCGCGCTCGTCACGTTGGAGCACTGCCCGGAGTGCCGGGCGGTGGGCGTCGCGTTCGTCGCCGAGGAGACCCACAAGGACTACTGGCACACCGAACGGACGAGCCCCCACATGGAGCTGGCCGGTCCGACGGTCGAGGGGATCGCTCAGCTCTGCGGGTGAGGCGCGCGGACCGCGAGCACGGGCCGACAACATAGCTTAGCGAGCACACCCGCAGCCCTGCGTGACTACTGAACTGCGTGTCTACTGCGCTGCGTGTCTACTGAACTGCGGCCACGATGCTCGGACCCGACCAGCTCTCGCGCACGCGCACCAACGTGCTCCCTTCCATCGCCTCGACGGCGCGCGTCGAGTAGAGGTTGATCGAGAGCGACGGGTCGGACGGAGCCAGCAGCTGCGCGCCGATGTCCGCACCGGGGAACGTGAGCATCCCGTCGCCGTGCGTCAGCGAGCAGCGCACCGCGCCGCGCGAGCCGCCGGTGAGGTCGACGATCTGCGTGGCGCTCGGGTCGTGCGCGACGTCCCACACGACGTGGAGGTCGGTGCCCGCGGTGTAGTCGGCGCCGAGGTAGCCGTCGACGCGCGGCGCGTTCGCCGGCGTGGTGACCGCCATCGGCGGACCGAGCACGACCTCACGATGGATCGGGGTTTGCCCGGGATAGGCGACCGTCACCGCGATGCGCGCCCCCGGCGCCTCCGCGAGCCGTACGAACACGGTGTCGCCCGGTCCCGCCTCGGCCACGATCGGCGCGCCGTCCACCGTGATCGTCACGTACTCGAGCGGCAGCGGGAGCGACTCACCCGGGACGATGGTCGACGGCGGCCAGCTCGACGTGCCGACCGGCGGATAGAGGTCGCACCCGTCGAGCGTGCCGCTCGGGTGAAGCGTGATCGACGCGTCCGAGATGCCGGCGCCGACCTGGATCGTCTGCGACGGCACGCGGGTGGGGACGAGCGAGCTCCCCATGCTGCGCACCTCGACGCGCTCGCCGGAGCTGATCGCGATCATGAGGAGCGGCGGTGGCGCGAGAACGTCGCCGGCGTCGATCGTCGACCCTGCGTCGCCGCTCGGCGGTCCTGCATCGACCATCGAGGGCGGTCCGGCGTCTCCGCTCGGGCCCGCGTCGGCGCCGCTGTCGCGGCCGCCGTGATCCTGCGGCTCGATGCAGCCGGCGCAGGCGAGCGCGATCGTCAGGGCGAGGATCACGCGGTGGCGTTCGGTTCGAAGAGTGGTGACAAGCATCGAGCTTCGGGCTCCCTTCCTCACTCCGCGCCGCGCGGAGCGTCTCGCCCATCGCTCGTGAGTGGCTCGCTCGGTCTGTCAGATTCGCTCGGCCGCGCGTGCGCTCGCTCACGCGCCGTCCGCGCGAAGCGCGCGACGCGCCCTCGGTAGAGGCTGCTCGGGTAGCGGGCGACGAACGCGTCGGCCGCGCGTCCAACTTCGTCCCAGCGCTCCTCGGCGAACAGAACCTCGACGAAGAGGCTGTCGCGCTCCTCCGCGAGCTCGCCCTCCTCGAAGCGGCGTCGGTGGCGCGCCAACGACTCTTCCGCGTTGTCCGCCCGGTCACGCGCGAGCGCGGCGCGGGCCGCCTCGAGCAACCGACGCTCGGCCGGAAGATCGGACGCACGCGGCGTGCTCGGCTCGACGCGCGGAGGGGGCTCGCTCGGCTCGACCCGCGGAGCCGGCGCGACCGCGGGGGGCGGAGGCTCGATCGGCGCGGGCGTCGGGTCGGCCTCCGTGATCGTCGGCCGCAACTCTGCGTGCTCGCTCCTCGTCGAGGCCGAGATGGACGCGACGGGCACGGGGTCCGGACGCACCGACGCTACGATCGCGCCGCCCGCCACCATCCCGCCGAGGAAGCAGGCCACCGCGATCGCGGTCGCCGCCTTCGCCGTGATCGACTTCGCGGCCGCGCTGCCGAGCCCGGCCGCCGCGCTCGCCGCCGCGGCGCCTTCCACGCGCGCGAGGATCCGCGCCGCGGCGTTCGAATCGAACGCGGGGATCGCGCGGTCGGCGGCGTAGAACGCTTCGAGCTCGGGGTCCGGGGGCAGCTCATGCATGGCGAGCTCCATTCCGCTCGCGCGCGGCGGCGAGCGCTTCCTTGAGCTTCAGGCGCGCGTTGCGGACGCGCGAGTACACGGTGTCGAGCGGGATCTCGAGGCTCGCCGCCGCGTCCTTCGGCGACACTCCGTCGAGGTCGACGAGGATGAGCGCGGCGCGGTGTTTGAGGTCGAGCGTGTCGAGCGCGTCGTGGAGCGCGCGCCGGCGCTCCTCGAGGGCGAGCCGCTCCTCCTGCGTCGCCTCGACCGCGGTGTCGGGCTGGCCCGACTCGAACACCGACTCGCGCCGCACCCGCGCCGAGCGCCGATAGTTCGACGCGGCGCGGAACGCGAACGCGAACAGCCACGGCCGGATGGGCCGCGCGGGGTCGTACGCACCGAAGGCGCGGTGGACGCCGATGAACACGTCCTGCGCGATGTCCTCGAGGTCGCGCTCGCGCACCCCGAGCCGCCGGAGCGAGTGCACCACGTAGCCGCACTCGGCGGCGAACACGGCCTCGAAGCTCGGCGAAGACACCATCCCCCTCGTGCTTGTGCGCTCGATCCGGTTTCTGTCACCGGATCACGCCGACCACCGCGAACCCGAGGCGACCGGTGACGATCGAAGACTCCCACACGTTCTCCTCCATCACCCGCAGCGCCGGGCGGAGCGGCAAGATCGAGACGGAGACCCAGGGCTCGAGCGCCACCGCGTCGGCCAGCTCGAGGTGCGCCGCGCCGCGCAGGCCGACGAAGATCGACGCGCTGGTGCGCGCCTCGGGCTCCGCCACCGTGTGGACCGTCGACTGGAACGCGCCCCCGCCCGCCTCGAGACAGATGCTCACGTAGTCGGGCCGCACGCACCCGCCGATCCCCAGGCGGCCGTGGAACGCGTCGACGCGATCGCCGGATCGGAGCACCGCGGTCGACGGCTGCACCTCGATCGATCCGAGGAGGTGGGCCGAGAAGAGCTCGACGCGCAGCCCCACGCGCGCCTCCACGCCGAGATCGAACTCGGGCGTCCACCCGACTCCCCCGTGCACGCTCGCCGCGAGCTCGAAGCGGATCGGCGGCCCAGGCTCCTCGGGGGTCGGCGCCGCCACGACCGGCGGAGAAGCGACGACGGCGGGGGGCGGTGGCGTCACCTCCGGCGCAGGGTCCGGCCCGGTGACCTCCGGCGCGCGCGGCGGATCCTCGAGCAGGATCCCCACCGCGACGGCGAGCGACTCCGCGACCTCCGCGCACCCCGCGTCCTCGATCGCGCGCTCGCCTTGCAACGTGCCTTGCGCATCGATCCAGCGTACGCTCCCGCGCACCCGCGCCCCACCCTCGAGCCGAACCTCTACCGTCTCGACCGCGGCGTCATCGAACGCCGACCGCCCGAGCCGCGCCTCCACGAGCTCCGCGAACGCCGCGCGATCCGGGCAGCGCTCCGCGCCGACGATGGCGTAGTCGAGCCGAGCGGTGACGTCCGCGTCCTGCGCACGCGCCCCGCTCGCGGCGGCGAGCAAGGCGCCGATCATGAGCCAGCCCCGCAAGGTGCGGGCTCGGATGCGTCGGCGTGAGGTCACGTTCACGGACGTGCCTGGCGTCGCACAGGCGAGACGCAGGCGCCATCACCGCTCGTCGCTGGCCAACCGTCCGCGCGCCTGAGCGTCAGCCACATCGAAGCGACGCCTTCCAGGCCCGCGGCGTCGTGCTCGGCCGCCGCCGCCGATGGCTCACTCGCGCAAAGCGCCGCTGCGCACCAATCCGATTCGAAGAGTGTCGAGGTCCGCGTTGGGAACGGCGTGCATCCAACCACCCGTCCTCTCTGCCTCGACGAGATCGTCCGCCGCGCGACGGACCGCCCGCCATACGATGAGCGCGAACGACAGACGCTCCAGCGAACAAGAGGCGACTTCGCGTGTTGCGTCAGGCTCCGTCCGCGCCGCGCCGGGGAACATCCTCGGTGCAAAGAGCAGGCGCAGCGCGACGTGATCGTCGCGCATGCTCGACGCCAGCCACCAACCAGCGGGCTCAAGCCAGAAGCCCACATCGTACGCCCCCTCCACGGAAGATGCGGCCATGATTCCCACGTCGACGAGAGACTTCACGGGTTCTGCGCTGGTCGCGCCCGAGGCCCTGAACGCCTCCACGTGCTCGCCCAATCGCAGCTCGACGTCGACCCAGTTGTGGCGAGTTGGTCCGATCTGGATCGCGAAGGGAGCGTCTCGACCGCGCATCAGGCCACTATCGTACCAGGCAAGGGTCATTGATCGCGTCATGGCGACCCCGCGGTCGAATACGCGCGGAGCGGAGCGAGGGATGGGCGATACTGGATTTGCTCGACATGCGACGATTCCGAAGCGGAGCGGACCTCGGTCGGCGGAGCCGGAATCGTTGGATGGAGCCAGAGGAAGTGTCGCCGCGCGCGCAGCGCGCTCGAACGCGAAGCGTTCACGAGCGGAGCGAGGGATGGGCGATACTGGATTTGAACCAGTGACTTCCACCGTGTGAAGACGCGGAGGCGGTCTGACGGCGGGACGGTTCCGAAGGATTCCAGCCTCTTACGAGCGAGGGACGTTGCGCGTCGTCCTTCCGGAACCGTCCCCAACCGTCACGTCAACCGTCACGAGATCCGGAAAAATAGTTACCCGGCATCTTTTCGTCAGGCGGCTCGGCCTCCGGCGCGAGCGGCGCTTCGGGCGGGGGCGCCTCGAGCTCCTCGGGGGGCGCGGGCTTCGTCGTCGAGCCCCTCCCGGATCGTCGGCCGCTCCGCCGCGACATCACGACTCAGTCGCCGATGATGCGGCGACCGGTGGCGCGCGCAACGAGCCGCGCCGAGTCCAGAAAGACGGAGGTCAGCTGCGGCGAAGCTTCCTCGGTGCTCTGCGATCCGCGGTCGACACGCGCCCGATCGCGCGGCCGTGCCGGCACCGGATCGTCGACGAGCTCGAGCGCGACCTGGCGGATCTGACGAAAGGTGAGCTCGCACCGGATCCACGTGCCGTCGGCCGCGGTCCGTGTCGTCGTCGCCTCGAGCAGCACCATGCTCTCGTAGGTCTCGAGGCGCGTCGTGACCGTCGCGAGCAAGGCTCGATCGCGGGCGTCGAGCAGCGTCGCCCAGGTGTCCACGACGCGGGTGGGGTTCTCGACATCCGGCGTGAAGAGCTGCACGCGCACCGGGTCGGCCGCGCGCTCGCTGACCTCGGCGGGCTCCCACGACGACGGACCGGTCTGGCGCGCGGACCGCGAGTGCGCCGAGCGCGCGGGGAGCTCGAGCTCGTACGTCTGCAGCGAGCCGCCGAGCGCATCGGTCGCGCGGATCGGGGTGTCGCTGATGACCGCGAGCAGCGTGAGCGTGCGCGGCTCGGGCCGGACGTGATCGGTGATCGTCACGCCGCGCTCGACGTCGTGGTCGGTCGCGATCGCGCTCATGCGGTGGCGCTCCTCGGGCGTCGCGTCGATCACGACGGGAACGAGCGTGCCGTCGTCGTCGAAGACGATGTCGGCCACGTCAGCCCTCCTCCGCCGCCTGAGGCAGCGTCTCGGCCGCGTCGCGGAACCTGTTGCTCAGCTCGCGGCTCACGACGCGCGCCACCGCGTCGGCGTCCTGAACGCCGTTGATGGTGATCGGCGCGTGCACGTTGACCTCGCCGGCGCCGAGGCGGCGTCCGCTCGCGTCGCGCTCACGCCGCTCGCGCCGCGACTGCCGCGTCTCGACGACCGGCGGCGCGGCGTTGAGCCGCCGATCGAGCTCGGTGCGCTCGAGCTGGCGATCGCGCTCGCGTTCGACGAGTCCGCGCGTCGAGCGCGTTGCACGCCCGCGCGCGGCGCCGGCCTCGCGTCGCGCGTCGGTCGCGGCCCGCTGCAACCCGGGCGACACGTCGAACCCGGCCGCGCGTTGCAGGCTCACGAGGCCCTCGAGCAGCGACGCGATGCCCTCGCGCGCATCCGCGGTCGCTTGATCCCATGCGACGCCGAAGGCCTCGACGATGCCGGTGAACGTCAGGGTCGCGCCCATCGCGGAGAAAATGCGCTCGACGAACCGACCGAAGACAGAGTCGCCGCCGCGGAACGCGGTCACGACGTCCTCGACGACGAGGAAGAGCCACGCGAGCGCAGCGCCGAGAGCGAGCCCCGCGAGGACGACTTCGGGGAACGTGACGAGCGCGGCGAACGCGATGAGCCCGAGCGCCGCCGCGAGGCCACCGAGGATCACCTGCACCGCGCTCGACGTCCGCCCGAACTCGACGAGCTGCGCGACGCCGTTCGCGAACGTCGTGACGAGGCGCGTGATCACGGGCAGCACGTTGACCGCGATCACGCCCTGCAGCGCCGTCGACGCGAGGCGGAAGTCGGTCAACGCGTCCTGCGCCTCGGCGGCCTCGAGAACGACGTCGGCCGACAGCCCGCCGCCGAGCTCGCGGAATCGCTCGCGTAGACGCGCGAGGCCTTCGCTGCCCTCGTTCACGATCGGGAGCAACCTCGCGCCGCTCTCGCCGAAGATCCGCGACGCGATGGCCGCGCGCTCCGTCTCGCTCGTGACGCCGGCGAGCGCCTCGAGCGTTTCCTGGAAGAGCTCCTCCGTCGAGCGCACCTGCCCGTCGGTCCCGCGCAGCTGCACGTGGAGTTGCCGGAACGCCTGCACCGCCTCACCGCCGCCGTGCGCCGCCGCCGACGCGTTCCGGTTCAGCGTCATGAACGCGGTGTCGAGCTGCTCGGCCTCGACGCCGGAGCGCTCAGCGACGTAGCGCCACTCCTGCAGCGCAGCGCGGCTCACGCCGAGCTGCTGCGAGCTCTTGTCGAGCTGATCGCCGAGGTCGATGACGCCGACGATCAGCTCCTCGACGACCGTGATCGCGCGGTGTGCGATCGCGGCCGCGTCCCTGATGGAGCTGAGGGCGTGGGCGACGCTGGTCAGCGCGCTCTCGAACCCCCGTGAGGCGCTGGTGGTACGCGTCTGGTTGGCCTCGAGCCGCGTCGCCTCGGCCGCGTATCGGCGCGACTCGGCGGTCAGCCTCTGTTGCGCGACGCGGAGCTCACGGATCTCGGCGGAGTGGTCGCCCTCGGCGCGCTGCAGCTGTCGGATGCGCGTGGCCGCGCGCCCAGCCGCCTCGCCGTACTCGGCCGACTTGATCCGCAGCTGCTCGACCTGCGTGATCGTCGGGGCGAGCAAGCCCTTGAAGTCGTCGAGGGCGGCCTCGGCCTTGTCGATCTGTTCGGTGCCCTCGACCTTCACGCCGAGGAACGCCAGAACCTCCCGAAGCGCCATGTCCGATCTCCCTCGTCAAGCTTCCGTGACGCTCACGTCGCCGGAGGCGATGCGCACGATCTCGTCGTAGTCCGGGATCACGCTCGTGGTCACCGGGAGCGGCGCCGTACCGATCGTCACCGTGGTCACCGCGACGATCCCAGGCACCTCGAGGAGCGCGCAGATCAGCTGCGACGCGAAGGCGGTCCCGCTCACAGGGAAGGTGGTAGCGGCGACGGCCGTCTGTGCGAGGGCGGTCCATCCGGGGTCGGTGCCGGGCTCGAGCACGACCTCCGCGTTGACGTAGGTGCGCAGCGCGCTCGCCCGCGTGAAGGGCACGGTGACGCCCTGTCCGGACGTCTCGTCGGTCGCCGTGCCGCTTGTGCCGCCGTGCGAGGCGATGCCCATCGGCTTGCGATCGTAGATTGCCTGCGCGATCTCGTCGTCGTCGGCCGCGCCGTCGTCCCAGACAACGACCTCGAACGTCTTGCCGGGCCGCCCCTCGCTGTCCGTGCCGAGCGTCTCGTTGCCGTAGACCGCGACCTCGCTCACGCCGGCGACGCGTCCGACGGCCCCGCGGATCGCGCCGTACGTTCCATGCCCCAACGTGCCGAGCTCCACGATGCGCTGTTCGCGTAGCTCCTCGTCTGTCGCGATCGGCAGGCCGAGCGTCGCGTCCGACACGTTCGTTGCGCCGGCCCAGCCCGACACCGGCGTCACGATCACCGTGAGCGTCCCCGCCGGCGCGGCGACGGGCCCGGTCTCGATGGACTCGCACACGACATCGAACGTTGCAGGGCCCGCCGTCGGGTTCGTGACGTCCTCGGTGGTCCTGAACTGGGCGTCGGGGTCCGAGATCACGGCGACGATCGAACCCGTCGGCACGCTCTTGCCCGCCTCAATCGTCAACGTGACCGTCACCCTCGAACGCGTCGCCTCGCGGCGATACGTGTTGGTCATCGCCGCGACCATGTCGAGGAGGATCCCGCTCGCGCTGTCGGGGTAGGCCGCCCCGTAGACGTCGCGGAGCGTTTGCAGAATCTCGGAGCACTGCGCCGCCACCGCGCCGATCAGCTTGGCCTCGGGCCCCTCGCTGACGTCGATTCCGGGGAGTGCCTCGCGCACCGCGGCGGAGACGAGCTCGCGCAGCTCGTCTTCCGTGGGGACCTCGAGGCCGTTGACGGTGAGCGCCATCAGGAGCGCCGCTCGAGCGTCCCGTCGACGAGCACCGGCTCGGCGCCGGCGCGCTCGAGCACGACGAGCACGCGCCCGCTCGGCGGCGTCGGGAGATCGCGCCCGAGCAGCTCGCGAGCGTCGGCGAGGGTGAGGCATGCCACGAGGCACCGCGGCGACTCGCCGTCGCGCTGTCGCGCGCCGCGCACCGGCGGCGTCCACGTCGGCGCGCTCCGCTTCTCGTCGAAGTAGGCGCGGCGGCGGGCTTCGTTGATGCTCATCAGCGCATCGCCGCTTCCGCGGCGGCGCTCGTGCTCGACGGCGACGAGCACGACCTCGGCGTCCGTCGCGACGAGCATCTCTCCCTCGAGGCGCTCCATCGCCTCGCCGCCCGACGCGAGCTCGGCGCAGAACGCATCGATCGCCTCGAGCGCCGTCGCGTCGCCGCGCAGCGCACGGCGCTCCGCCTCGATCGCCGCGCGATCGGCCTCGCGCTGCGCGAGCTCCGCGTCGACGGCCGCGCGGATCGCGGCGCCTTCGCGCAGGAACAGCGCGCGTGCTCGCTCGAGCCGCTCGAGCTCGTAGGCCGTGAGCGGATAGCCCCCGAACGTCGTGCCGTCGCCACGCCCGAGATCCAGCGGCCACGCCTTGGGCGGGTTCCCGAGGTCGCGCGCGCGCCGGTTCTCCTGCGTCGCGTACGGGTCGCGCGGGGCCGTGCCCCACTGGTACTCGCTGTTCGTCCGCGGCATCACGAACGCGATCACGTCCGTCAACGTCTCGCGCAGATCACGCACCTCGGCGCGGAGCGCCTCGAGCTCCGTCGTTCCATTCTCATCCGTCAACATGATTCCCACCTCTCCCTCACGTGTACCATTCGCTCGTGAACAACGAGATCGGCCGTTCGACCGTCTCGAGCTGCATCGAACCGATGAACCCCAGCGCCATCAGGAACCGCACGCGGCCGAGCGCGTTCTCGAACAGCTCGCCGCGCGCCTCGTCGGCGTAGCGCTTCGCTCCGACGGCGTACATCTCGTGCGCCGCGAGCGTGCACACCCCGAGCGCATCGCGGTCCGCGACGAGCTCGTCGAACGCGGCGCCGCCCGGCGCCTCGATCACGTCGCGTTGCTCCCGCCAGGTCATGCGCGGTGTGGTGCCGCGTGCTCGTGTCGCGTCGATGCCCTCGGCGCGCTGATGAAACGAACGGAGGATGCGATGGAGAGTGCGAACAACGCGCCGGCGCCGCCGGCGGCGACCAAGCCCAAGAGTCCGGAAGAGGTGCTCACCGCGGCCACGGCCGCGCTCGAGCGCGTGGCATCGGTGCTCGAGCGCGTCGACGCGCGGCTCACCGCGGACGCCGCCAAGCCGAAGGTCGAGATGGCCCCGATGCCGTTCACGCCGGCGCCGTACGAGTTGCACGAGCGGCCGGGGCCGCACGGCGCGCCGGTGTTCAGCTCGCCGCACACCGACGGACGGACCGCGCCGGCGCTCTCCGGACGGTACCTCCACAAGTAGGTGGCCAAGCCTTCCGCACAGCTCGGTCGGGCCCTGCGCAACATCTTCGAGGTGGGCGCAGGGCCGATCGACCCGCTGCCGCACCTCGCACTTCGTCTTGCGGGGATCCCAACGCCGCGCGATCTGCACGCTGTTGTACGTGCGCCCGCTCCACCAACCGCGCTCATCGCGGGTCGCGGCGAGGTAGCCGGGCGACACTTCCGCGAGCTCGCCCCCGGCCACCGCGGCGATCACCCTCGCATCGTGGATCTCGAGCTCGGCGACGAGCTCGCCTGCGATGGCGTCGAACCGCGCGGCCGCGACGCGGCCCACGATCAGGGTGTCAGCGCGGACGAACTGCGACCCGGTCGCGTCGGGGAGAGGGTGTCCGACAACGAGAGGAACGCCGACCAGCCCATCGGCGTCCCACAGCGCGTCCGCGCTGACCAACTCTCTCTCCTCGGGGTAGTCGAGGATGCCCACGCGCGCGACGACGGCGCGCACGCGGCGCTTCCTCAACGCGCTGCGGTCGATGCGCTCGGTCGTGTCGACGCGC
This sequence comes from Sandaracinaceae bacterium, assembly GCA_050186575.1. Taxonomy (GTDB): domain Bacteria; phylum Myxococcota_A; class Polyangia; order Polyangiales; family Sandaracinaceae; genus JAUHXR01. The sequence goes on from JBFWYI010000011.1 coordinate 133,173, forward strand.
AGCATCATACCGGCAGCTCATGGGGTTCGATCCCGAGGAACGCGGCGAGGTCCTCGCGCCGAATCAATCGGCGGTGACCCACCAAGTGCGAGCGCAGCTGCCCGCGCGCGATCCAGTGCCGGATCGTCTTCTCCGATTGGAGGTCCGGCGGAAGGCAGCGCGCCGCGCTCGCGACCGTCAAGAGCGGGTGCCGACGCTGCGGGGCGTCGAACGTCTCGGCGTGCGCGGCGTTGCTTCCCATGCCCCAACGGTGCCCCCGGTTCCGGCCCGAACCCCACGGGCCAGATTCGCACCGCGCGATCACGGCGCCCTCCCCTCGAGGAACGCGTCGATCGCCGCGTCCAGGTACGCGCGCAGCTGCGTCACCGCGGTCCACCGCGCCGAGCAGCTCCCCTTGCGGCACCCCGAGCTCTTGCCCGCCTGCAAGTCGTTCACGAACACGGTTTGCTCGTGCCCGCACACGCACCGCACGTACACACGCGCTCGCGTGCCGGATTCGCCGTAGCGCGCGGCCGGCGCGGCCCGCTTCACGACGGTCCAGCGTCCCCAGCGCGACTCAGGCTCGGCCGGCGGCGCCACGATTAGCTTTCCCGTCCCGGATTAGGTTTGGTGCGAGGGGGGTAAGCCCCGGCGCCGGGTGTGGGCGAAGGGAATCGAGGCACCCCAGCCCGGTGGTTGCCTCGCGCGCGCGAGGCCGACGTGTCCCCCAGTGCCCCTCCCCCTTAAGGGGAGAGGGGACACGGGGACACATCGTCCCGGCCGTGTCCCGGGACACATTCGGGGACACATTGGGACACAGGGGACACAACGGCAGAGGAGCGGCTATAACGCTCATGATTCCGGACTCTTGCGCGGTTTGCGTTGTGTCCCCGACTTCGGGGACACAAGCCGCAGCGCAGCACTTGAAAACGTGTCCCCGCGAGGCCTCGATTTCGCGATGTGTCCCGGGACACATCGCCCCCCGGAATCATTGGTCTTTCCGCCAGTCGTCCACGCGGAGCCGCGTCGGGCCTGGACGATGAGACCCGAGGCCTTCGCCAGCCTGATCGCCTCGACCTTGATGCCGGTGTTCCCTCCCAATAACGCTCGCAGCCCTCGGTCGGTCGTGACGGGTTGCTTGCTGGCGGCGAGCTTCCGAACGAGCTCGTCGACGCTGGCCTGCACGCGCTCGGCGTGCTCGCGGTCCTGCTCGGCGTCGGTGGCGTCGGCGGCCGCGACCGCTCGATCCTCAGAGCTGCGGTCCCGCTCCCTCACGGTCTGGGTTGCCCGGTCGCCCTCGAGGATCGGGGCGGCGTCGCCCATCGCGCGGCGCCCGGTCCCAAGCTTGTTCTTCGGGACCTCGGCGCGGACTGCGGTCTCGTCTTCGATCGCCGTCAAGACGATCTGCACGGTCGCGAAGTACTCGATCGCGCCGCTGCCCTTGCCGGCCGCCATCGCGTCACCGCGGCGTCCCGTGTACGACGAGCGCGGCATCTCGCTCGTCGCGACGACGATCAGGTTGTGACGGCGTGCGACGTTCCGCAGCGCCTCGCAGTTCGCCCGAATCGCGGTCTCGCTGGTCGGGTCGCCGCGCTCTCCGCGCGCGACGGCTTCCGACTTGGCGGTCTGGATCGAGTCGACGAAGAGGGCGCCGCGCCCACCGCGGCAACGGCGCGCCACGCGCTCGGCGGCGCTCTCGATCGTCTCGGGTTCCTTGTACACCTCGAGCGCGGTCGACAGGCTCTCGTTGAAGTCCTCGAGATCGGCATAGAGACAGCGCTGCACGCGAGCGCGGGCGAACCCGCGGCGCTGCAACAGCCGCGTCGTGATCTGCGTGTCGTCGACGGCGAGGAGACCGACCGGCTCGCGCAGGCCCAGCGTGTCGGCGAGGTGTACCAAGAGAAGCGTCTTCCACGCGTTGGGCGGGCCGGCCAAAACCCATAGCGAGCCGTAGCCGAGACCTCCCGTGAGCGCGTCGAGCTCGGCGAAGCCGGTCGGCTCCTGTACGAGCGGGCCGTCCAGTGCCCATCGCGTCACGTCGTCGTAGGGTCCCCAGCCGAGCCGGCCGTCGACTTGGACTTCAACCAACGCGACCACGTCGATCCATGAGGGCGAAGCGCCGTGCGCTTCGCCGAACGCGTCCATAGCCTCTCCGTCGTCGCTGAAGAGGTCGACGCCCTCGCGGAGCGCGCGTTGGACGAGCACGAGATCGGAGCGGCGGCGCGCGACCTCGAGCAGCTCACTGGCCCCCTCGTCGCCCGGAAGGGAACGGGCCTGGCGTTCGCGCGCGTCCAGCCCGATCGTGATGCGTCGGAGGGCGTCGTCGTGCGACACAGGTTTTCGTGACGCCGTGAGCTTGCCGAACGCCGCGCGGTCCGACTTCGGGAGCAGCTCGCGCGCGAGCTCGGCGCGGCGCTTCTCCGACAGCTGCTCGAGATAGGAACGGACGTAGTCGTCGTCGTGCTCGAACGTCATCGGGCACCTCGGAGTACGCGTGTCAGCCCGAACCGTCGGGGCGCGCGTGGGCCTGGGGGGTCGTCGGGCGGCGGCCGACTGCGGCGCGTGCTCGTCGACGAGCTCGAGCTCGTGCGCGACGCGCGCGCACGCCGCGCGCCCCGGCCGCGCGCGCGCGCACGGCACGGGATCGGCCGCACCGCGTGCAGCTCGCGGAGGAGCTGCCGCGCGGAGTCGCGCAACGCGCGATGCACCTCGCGGATGTCGCCGCTCGTTTGGCTCACGCGCAGCGTCTCGGCGCTCGCGTACTTCCGGATCACGTCGCGGCGCCGCGAGCGGATCGCGCATTACCACTGCTCGATGGCCTTCGCCCTCATCATCTCGAAGCTCATGCA